>CAZUHP010000010.1:60852-84359 GCA_964620595.1 uncultured Desulfarculaceae bacterium
AAAGGGGGGCGCAAAGGGGCGTTCCGCTCCCCGGAAAACCAAGCGGACCACCGGGCGGGCCGCCAAAGGGGGCAAAGGGGGAGCAACGGGGGGCAACAGGCGGGCCGCCAGGGGGAGCGCCAAGGGGACCGGCCGAGCCAGCCGAAAACGCGGGGAGAAAGGCGCCGGCAAGGTGGCCGCCAAGGCATCATCCAAAAGCAAGCGGCGCAAGTCGCCCCGCACCACCAGCGTGGCCAAGGCCCGCAAGAAAAGCTCCCTCCGCCTCGGCTCCTCCCGCCGGAGGCGGTGGGGGTTCTTGCTGTGGGGCGCCTCCGGGCTGGTGGCCCTGGTCCTGCTCCTGTTGTGGAGCTGGGTGCCGGACTCCTCCTACCAGCCTTCCACCGCCTTTTTGAACGGCAAGTCCCCGGCCGACAGCCCCATAACCTACGAGGAGCCTTTGCCCCGCTCGGCGAGCCCGGCCCCGGACCTCACCGTGGTGGACGAAGCCCTCTTCGCCGCCCTCCGGCGGGCCGGGGTGCCGCCCCAGGCCACCCACCTGGCCCTGGCCAGCGGGCCGGCCGGCGAGGTCAGCGTGCTCCGGGCCGAGCTGCCCCCTGGCGTGTCCCTGAAAAAAGTGGCCGCCAGCCTTAAGCAAAGCCTGGCCCGCACCAGGGCCCGCTCCACTTGGCAGGCCACCTCCCGCGGGCGGGAGCTGCTGGTGAGCCTGGCCGGCCGGCTGACCCACAAAGTCGTCCTCCTGGCGCCCCGCCGGCCCACCCTGCCCCCTCCGGCCCCCCCGTCTCCCCCGGCCCCAGCGCCTTTGCCGGCCGGCTCGCGCCTGGCCCTGGTCATAGACGACATGGGCTACCAACTCTCCGCGGCCAAGAAGCTCCTGGACCTGGGCCTGCCGATCACCTTCTCCATCCTGCCCCACGCGCCCTATGGCCGCCAGATAGCCGAAATGGCCCGGCGCCGGGGATTGGAGGTGCTGGTCCACCTGCCCATGGAGCCCCGCGGCTACCCCAAGGTGAAGCCAGGCCCCGGCGCCCTATTGACCAGCATGAGCCCGGCCCAGCTCCGCCGCACCACCCTGGAGGACCTGGCCACCGTGCCCGGCGCCAGGGGCGCCAACAACCACATGGGCTCGCGCTTCACCGAGAGCGAGGCCGCCCTGAGGCCGGTGCTGGGAGTGCTGGCGGAAAAGGGCCTGTTCTTCATCGACAGCCTCACCTCGCCCAAATCCCGGGCCTATGCCCTGGCCCGCCGCCTGGGCCTGGCCGCGGGAAAGCGCACCATCTTCCTGGACCACGACCCCCGGCTGGCCGCGGTGCGCCGCCAGTTGCAGCGGCTCATCACCCTGGCCAAGAGCGGGTCCAGGATGGTGGCCATCGGCCACCCCCACCCCGCCACCATCCAGGCCCTGAGCGAGTTCGCCCCCCGCCTCAAGAAGGAGGTGCGCATGGTGGCGGCCTCGGCCCTGCTCACCGGTCCCTCCCTGGCCCAGCGCCGCAAGGCGGCCGGGACCGCGGGCAGGGGCGGAGCGCTTGACAGCGCGGCCGCCAGACCCTAGGGTGAGGGCTGGGACGAGGTAGGATCGGCCTGGCTGACGCGACAGGGAGTGAGTGGCTTGGGCTCGGAACTGGAAGTCCTGCGCGATTACATCCGGCGGCACGGCCTGCGCTTCACCCCTGAGCGCGAGGCCATCGTCAAGGAGATATTTTCGCGCCACGATCACTTCACCGTGGACGAACTATTCCTCAGCCTGCGCAAGAAGCGGCCCATCAGCCGCGCCTCCCTCTACCGCACCATCCCCCTGCTCATAGAGGCCGGCCTCATCTCCGAGGTGTTCCAGGACTCGGGCCAGACCCGCTATGAGCACACCTATGGCCACGAGCACCACTGCCACCTGCGTTGCCTGGGATGCGGCGAGGTGGTGGAGTTCCACGAGCCTTCCCTCCACCAGCTCGAAGAACGGGTGGCGGCCGAACACGGCTACCAGCCCAATGGTCACCGCCTGGAGGTGATGGGCCTTTGCCCGGCCTGCCAGAAAAAAAAGAGCCCCTCCCCGCGGAAGGGCTGAGGGCGCTTGCCGCGGCGGGCGGGCGGCAGGAGGGGCCGGGCCGGCGGGCCGGGCTCAGCCCCCCACCAGGGCCCTGGCCAGCCAGACCACGCCCAGGGCGTACAGCCCGGCCAGCACGTCGTCCACCACCACCCCCCAGCCGCCGGGAAGCCCCTGGCTGGCCCCCACCGGCCAGGGCTTTGTGATGTCGAAGAAGCGAAATCCCGCAAAGGCCAGGCCCGCCTGCCACCAAACGATGGGCGCGGCCAGGCCGTAGCAGGCGATCAACATGCCCAGGGCCTCGTCTATGACGATCTGGCCGGGGTCGCACCCCGGCCCGAAGACCTGGGCCGCCAGGGCCGCCTGGCTGAGCCCCACCGCCGCCGCGAACAGGGCGGCCAGAAACAGCCCATAGCCCCACCCCGCCAGGGCCGGTCCGCCCAGCCCCAGCCAGACCAGGGCCGCGGCCAGGGTGAGGGCCGAGCCATAGGTGCCCCGCGCGCCGGGCAAGAGCCCCACCCCCAGGCTGGTGCAGGCGATGCACAGGATGCGCGCCAGGGGGGAGGGCTTTGGCATGCCGGTTCTCCTGGGTGCAGGGGTGGCCCGGCCCCGGACAGCCAGCCGCCCCCCGGGCTCGAAGCCCTGCCCGAAGAAAGGTGGATTCCCTATTGGGGAGCTGGTATCACTCGCCAGGCCTTGGAACCCCGGCGGGGCCTCTCCAGAATAAAGAAGTCGCCCGGCTTGGCCCCGGTGAGCCGGGCGAAATCGTTTATGGTCAACCGGCCGGTGGGCGTGACCTCGTACTCGCTCTTTTTCTGGGTCTTCTTGCTGGGCACGGCCTGCTTGATCCCCCCTGCTCAACCATGGCCTGTATTTGAAACTCCGCAGCCCGCAGCACCCCGGCCGCCAAGCTGCATTTTCCGATAAAATATCCTCGCAATATGGGCTAAATTTAAAAGGCCCCCTTGAAAAGCGTCAAGCTCAAAAATATAAAACGCCTTTTTCCATGGCTACGAGATTTACATGACAAGGCTGGATTTTGTCCCCAGTGCTTGGCTGAAAGCCCCACGTCGCGGTACTCCCGGCGGCCCAGCCCGACCCAAGCGGGCCGCAGGGGAGTGAAACCCATCATGCCCAAGACCAGGAGTGATTCCATGCTTGCCGGCTGGAAAGTCCAAAGTCGCCTTGCCCGCTGCTTGGTGCTCGCCTTGTTGCTATGCCTTGCCCCCTTGGCCGCGGCCGCAACTGCCGCGGCCGGGGCGCCGCCCAATTTCTCCTTTGTGGTGCTGGGCGACACCCGGAGCGAGATTTTCATACCAGGCGGGCTCCAGCAGGCCGGGGAGATACGGGCCTTGTTGCAGAAGCGCTATCATTCCCCCCCTGAGCTGAGCTTCGACCCGGACAGCGGCCTGCTTCGCAAGGTGCGGATCAAGCCCCGGCGGGGCAAGAAATCCTACACCGCCATCTACCGCGACGGCTGGCCCCAACTGGCCTGGCGAGGCGAGGGCGCCAAGGCGCGGGTGATCATGCGGGCCAGCGGCCGGCAATGGATCTTCGAGCGCATCGCCGCGGCCTTCAACCCCAGCCTCGCCCCTGCCGGACGGCGCCCCCTGTTCTGCCTGCACACCGGCGACCTGGTGATCTGGGGGGGGCAGGGACGGGCCGTGAGCCACAGCCCCTATTGGCAGCGCCTGCAACAAGGACTCCTGGCCAGGCTGCCCCCGCCGGAGCCGGGCCTGGGCCTGCCGGGCCGTTTCTTCCCGGCCCTGGGCAACCACGAAACCTGGCTGGACCAGGACCTCAAGGGCCTGCTCACCACCCTGCCCTACCTGCGCCAGATGGGCCTTACTCCCCAGCGCCGCATCTACTCCTTCCGCCATGCCGGCTGCCGCTTCATCTTCCTGGACTCGGGCGGCTACGATGCCAAGGGGGAAGGCTGGTGGACCGACAAGCCGGGATTCGCCGAGCAGATGCGGGCGCTGACCGGCTGGCTCCAGCAGGCCAGGGCAGAAAGGGCCCGCCAGGTGTTCATCGTGTACCACAAGCCCTCTTTCTGCATCACCGGCCACGGCCCCCTGCCCGAGTCCTGCAACCCCCGCCGCTTCATCGAGCCCTTTGCCAAGGACCTCTCCATCACCGTGTTCAACGGCCACGTGCACACCACCGAGCTCTACCGGGTGAACGGGGTGCGCTACCTGGTGCTGGGCGGCGGCGGCGCGCCCCAGAAGTTCCAGGCCAAGCCCCCGCCCGGCTACCCGCCCGAGCTGTATTGGCGCGGCTCTCCCCGGGTGGAGGAATACAACTTCCTGCTGGTGCAAGTGCGGGGCAAGGGCCTCCGCCTCATCCTGCACCGCTTCCGCCCCACCCAGGTGCGCCGGCCCTTCTCCACCGTGGAGGTGCTGGCCGACTGAGGCCGGGCGTGTTATAGAGGGCGCGGAACCTTCCCCTGGAGGCAGCGACTTGTTCAGCGCCCTGATGCTGGTCCTGGTGTTGGCGGCCGACGCCCTGGTCGGCGACCCACCCACCTGGCCCCACCTGGTGCGGCTCATGGGCTGGGCCGTATCCCGCCTGGAGGCGCTGTTGCGCGCCGCCCTGCCCGGAGCCCTGCACCTGGCCGGGGCGCTGCTGGTGCTCCTGGTGGTGGGCGGATCGGCCCTGGCCGCCTGGGCGCTTCTCGCCCTGAGCCAAGCCCTGTGGCCGCCGCTGGCCTGGTTCCTGGCCGCGGGGCTTTCCTTCCAATGCCTGGCCGCGGGCCAGCTCTGGCGCGAGGCCCGGGCAGTGGCCCGGCCCCTGGAGCGGGGCGATCTGGCCCTGGCCCGGGAGCGCCTGGCCATGATCGTGGGCCGCGACACCGAGGCCCTGGACCAGGCCGGGGTGCGGCGGGCACTCATCGAGACCGTGGCCGAAAACCTGAACGACGGCGTGGTGGCGCCGCTCTTTTACCTGGCCCTGCTCGGCCCGGTGGGGGCGGTGGCCTACAAGGCGGTGAACACCCTGGACTCCATGGTGGGCTACCGGAACCAGCGCTATGCCGAGCTGGGCCTCATAGCCGCCCGGCTGGACGATGCGGCCGGCTGGCTGCCCGCCCGGCTCAGCGCCTTGACCATGACCGCCGCCGCCTGGCTGGCCGGCCTGGACCCGGCCGGGGCCTGGCGGGTCATGCTGCGCGACCACGCGGCCCACGCCAGCCCCAACGCGGGCTGGCCCGAGGCGGCCTGCGCCGGGGCCCTGGGGGTGCGCCTGGGTGGACCCAGCTCCTACGGCGGGGTGGTGCACGCCAAGCCCTGGCTCAACTCCCCGGGCCGCCAGCCCACGCCCGCCGACCTGGCCGCCTGCCTGCGCTTGATGGCCTTGAGCTGCCTGCTGGCCGGCCTGGCCGCCCTGGGCTGGTCAGCCTGGTGGTGGGGCCTGTGGTAGGACCCCGCCCCGCCCCCCGCCCCGCCCCCCGCTCCGCCCCCCCGCCCGCCTAAGGACGCGGCGAACCAGCCGGTGACACACGCCAAGGGCGACTCACACGGCCCATCACGAAAAGACGCGGCGGCCTGAAATAGTCTCTGGTGGGGGATCAATCCGGCAAGGGGAGGGCGGCGGCCCGGGGCAGGCTAGGCGCGCTGGCCGTTGTCCGGGCCCTGGAACATGCAGCGGCACTTTTCCAGAAGCTCGACCAGGCCAAACGGCTTGGGCAGAAAATGGTCCACCATTTCCGGCAGGGAGCCGTGGGACTGGTTCAAGACCATGGTGGTGGTACCCGAGATGAGGACCACCTTGATACCCGGGGCGACCTCCTTGACCCGGCGGACCAATTCCAAGCCGTCCAGCCCGGGCATGGTGTAGTCGGTTACCAGCAGATCCGCGCCTTGGCTGCGCAGATAGTCCAGGGCCTCGCCGGGCTGGCAAAACCCCTTGACCTGAAAATGGGGCGACAAGGCCAAGGTGTATATCTCCACCAGCACAGGGTCGTCGTCCACTACCACCACCCTGCTGCGGGCGCGTAAAGAGGACGGCGGCTCCAGATTCGGGGGCCTGGATTTCATGCTGATCCCGTTGTTTTCAAATATGGGTTGAGACAGGGAACCTAATGCAAAAAGACGGGCGGACGGGGGCGGCTCCACTTTGTATACACCACCCCTAACCCTAGAGGGGCGGGTGAGTCAAGCATTAAATTGCCCTGCTCCCCACCATGAGAGGGCGGGCGGGAGGCATCCCGCGGCCTAGTCTTGCAAGCGATTGATTTGGCTAGCCAAAGAGCCCACTGCCTGACTGAAGTCGTCCGGCGGGGGAGGCGGCGCGCTGGGCAGCTCGGCCTCCAATTGGCGCACCACGCCGGGCCCCAGGTTGGCCAGGATGATCTTGCGCGCCTTGGGGCTGGCGCCAGCGGCGAGAACGAGCACCTGGTCATAGCCCACGGCCACCAGGGCCCGCTGCAACACCGGCTTGTCCGCAGCCAGGAGGGTTTCCAGGGCTGGCGACGGCTTCCGCTTGGGGGGAGACTCGGCCGGAGGGGATTCAGCGGCCGGCTGAGCGGCCCGGCCCTGGTGTTCCCGCACCCAGGCCAGGGCCTCCTCGCGGTTCAGGAGCACCATGCTCTCCGGCGCCCGGCCCTGGGCCAGGGCCTGCAATATATCCTCCACCGCGACCCCGGTCTCCTGGGCCAAGTCGTAGAGGTTGATGAAGGCATCGTCCAGGCCCGGGCCAGCGGCCTTCTTGACCTCCTCATCCACCTCCTCCTCGCTCTGCTCCCGGGCCAGGCGCTTGACCACCGCCCCGGCCTCGGCCGCGAGGTGCTGGGGCCGGTCCAGGACCAGGGCGCGTCCCTTGGAGCTGCGCGACACCTGCACCACCTCGTCCTGCCGCAGCTCCCTGAGCAGGGCCTCCACCTCGTAGGAGGGCAGGTGCAGCACCTCCTGGCAAAGTTCCATGAGCTTGGGGATGGGGATGTAGGCCACGCCTTCCGGGTCCACCGGCGAGGAATCCAACCAGGCCTGCAACAAGCGCACAAAGGATTCCAGCTTGGCGGCGCGGTCATACTGCTTGCGTACCATGGCCGAGGTGTGGGCCAGGCGCTCCACCAGGCCCCGCACCAGGGCCTGCACCAAGGGCACCGCCTGCTCCAGGGCCTGGTTCAGGCGGTGGCGGTCCACGATCACCACCTCGGTGTACTCCAGGGCCACCACCGTGGCGGTGCGCCTCTCGTCGGCCACCAGCGCCATTTCGCCGAACACCGCGCCCTTTTTCAGCACGGCCAGGGTGACCTTCTCGCCGGCCAGGTCCTTTACCACCGCCACCTTGCCCGAGTGGATGATGCAGGCAAAGGAGCCGTCCTGACCCTCCTTGAAGATGGTCTGGCCCTGGTTGTATGCCTTGGTGCGGAAGGTGACCGTCATCCGGGGCGGCATGCACGCCTCCCTGTGGAAGCCGGCGGGGCGCGGCCCCCGGCCGGCTTAGATGGCCCCGATCAGCCGCGCGATGACCAGGCGCTGGATCTCGCTGGTGCCCTCACCTATGGTGAGCAGCTTCTGGTCGCGGTAGAAACGCTCCACGTTGTATTCCTTCATCAGGCCGTAGCCGCCGTGGAGCTGCACCGCCTCGCTCACCACCCGGCCCATGACCTCGGAGCAGTAGAGCTTGGCCATGGCCGCCAACTTGCCAAAGGGGCGGTGGTTGTCCTTGAGCCAGCAGGCCTTGTACAGGAGCAGCCGGGCGGCCTCGATCTCCATGGCCATGTCGGCCAGCTTGAAGGCGTTGATCTGGAAGGAGCTGATGGGCCGGCCGAACTGCTCGCGCTCCTTGGCGTAGCGCATGGCCAGCTCATAAGCGCCCTGGGCGCCTCCCAGGCCCATGGCCCCGATGGAGAGCCGGCCCGCGTCCAGGGTCTCCAGCATCTGGTGGAAGCCCTCGCCCCGCTTGCCCAGGAGGTTCTCCTTGGGCACCCGGCAGTCGTCGAAATATAGTTCCGAGGTGTTGGAGGCGCGCCACATCATCTTGCCGTGCATGGGCTTGGCCTCGAAACCCTTGGTGCCGTGCTCCACCAGGATGCAGCTCAGCTCCGGGCGCTGGCCGTCCTCGCGGGTGCCGGTGCGGGCCATGACCGTCACCCCCCGGCTGATGGAGGTGGAGGCGTTGGTGATGAATATCTTGGAGCCGTTGAGCACCCACTCGTTGCCGTCCAGCACGGCGGTGGTGCGGGCGCCGCCGGCGTCGGAGCCGGCGTTGGGTTCGGTGAGCCCGAAGCCCCACAGGGCCCGGCCGGCGCAGAGGTCGGGCAGGTACTTCTTCTTCTGCTCCTCGGTGCCGTAGTAGTAGATGGGGCCGATGCCCAGGGAGTTGCCCGCGGCTACGGTGGCGGCGTGGGAGCCGTCCACCCGGGCCAGCTCCTCCACGGCGATGATGTAGGAGATGTAGTCCATTCCCTGGCCACCGTACTCCTCGCTCACCACCATGCCGAAGAGCCCCAGCTCTCCCATGGCCCGGCAGGTGTCCAGGCTGAACTCCTCCTTCTCGTCCAACTCCTGGGCAACCGGTGCTATCTCCTTCTCCGCAAAAGCACGCACCGTCTTGCGCAGGATATCCTGCTCCATGGATAGCTCGAAGTCCATCGCCGCCTCCGAAGCCTTGAGGGAAATCCCAAACCCAGCTTATAGAACGCCCGGGCGGACAGTCAAGAAGATGCGCCCGGCTTGGGGGAAGGCCGGAGCGCCCGGGGGCGCCCCGGCCCGTGCCTTGCTCCAGGCCGCCGGCCTACTTATCCGGCACCCACCACACGTCCAGGATGGTGTGGGTGGGGTTCTTGGTGCGGAACTGGGCCTTGACCGGCATGCCGATATAAGGCTTGCCCTCGGCCAAGAAGCCCTTGAAGATAGTGTCCACGCCCTTGATCTCCACGTCGATCTGCCAATAGGGCGTCTTCATTTCGATGCCGATGCCGGCGTAGTCCACCAGGGTGTAGGTGTATATCTTGCCCCTGGCCGGCACCCGCACCCACCTCATCTTCTCGTAGCAGTCCGGGCAGTCGGCCCGCGGCGGCAGCCAGGTGCTCTGGTGGGGGCACTTGGGGTTGGTGCAGCGGGTGGCCATGAGCCGGCCTTGGGCCAGCCCCTTGAAGAAGGGAGTGAGCTGGCCGTAGGTGTGGTGGTGCTCCAGGGTGCGCGGCCAGCGTACCACCCAGGCCTTCTTGTCGTCGTAGAGCTGAAGGGGCTTGCCGGTGTAGCGGGTCTTGATCGCCTTCTCGTATATTTTCTTTGCCATGTTTTCGCCTCCCTTCCCCTACCAGGCCTTGCGCAGGATGCCCACGGTCACGTGGGAACCCACGCCCGCGTGGGAGACCCAAAGGGCCTGCTTGGCGTCCTTGACTTGCAGGCTCTTCCAGTTCTTGGGCTTTCTCTTGCCCGCCCGCTTCCACCACTTGGGATCGCCGTGGAAATAGTCGTAGCGCTGCTGGAGCTGCCAGAGGCACTCGGCCGCCTGCCAGATGCCGGTGGCACCCACCGCGTGCATGGTGCCCAAGAGGCCGCCCGAGAGGTTGGCCGGGCACTTGCCGCCGTAGTAGCAGTCGCCGCTTTCCACGTAGTCGATCTCCTGGCCGTAGGGGCGCAGGCCGATGTCGCCGTAGGTCTGGATGTCGCTGATGGTGAAGGCGTCGTGCAGCTCCACCAAGTCCAGCTCCTCCAGGGGGTCCTTGATGCCGGCCATGCGGTAGGTCAAGTAGGCCGCGAAGCGCGCCGCCAGGAAGGACTCGAAGCCGGGCCAGCGCGGGTTCTCCTTGAGAAGCTCGTCGTACTGGCCGGGCTCCTCGTTGGGCAACAGCGGGATCTCCATGGGCCGCCGGTCGGCCACCCGCAGGGTGTGGCTGCCGCCGGCGATGAAGAGTTCCACCGGGTGGTCGGAGAGCTTGTAGGCCATCTCCTCGTCGCAGAGCAGCACCGCGGCCGCGCCGGCGGTCATGGCGCAGCATTCCAAGAAGCGCAGGGGGTAGGCGCTCATGCGCGACTCCAGCACCTCCTCCACCGTGTGCTCGCCGGGCTGCTGGGCGTTGGGGTTCATCATGGCGTAGTAGCGGTTCTTCACCGCGATCTTGGCCCGCACCTCGTCGGACAGGTCATAGACCTGGGCGAAGCGGTTGGCCATGGGCGCGTAGTAAGAGGAGTAGATGCGGCCCATGCGGGTTTCGAAGTCCTTGCAGGCCGCGGTGGAGATGTAGAAGTTGCCGGTGCGGGTGTCCACCTCGTCCATGCGCTCCCAGCCCGCCACCAGGCAGCAGTTGGCATAGCCCGAGGCAATGGCCTGGGCGCCCATGAGCACCGCCGAGCCGCCGGTGGCGCCGCCGGTCTTGATGCCCACGTTGTACAGCGGGTCCAGGCCCAGGTAATCGTGCACCTTGGCCTCGCACAGGAGCTGGTCCTGGAAATGGTCGGCGAACTCGCCGTAGACCGCGAACTGGATACTGTCCTTGATCTCCAGGGGCGACAGCTTGAGCTGGTTCTCCTCCAGCATCATCTTGTAGGCCATCATGACCAACTCTTCCAGCTTGTACTCCGGGAAGTACTTGCGGAAGGGGGTGCAGCCGCCGGCCACCATGAACACGCGCTTGCTCCACTTGGGGATGCGCAGGTTGCCTTTGCCAAATGTGATCATAGGCTATTCCTCCTACCTAGGTTGTGACCCTTACCCTCGCCCCGGGCCGGAGAATCCCGGCCGGCGCGTCGTTTACATGGTTCCCACCCACAACACCACTGCCAGCTCGCTCCCCTGGTTGGTGACCGCCTGGTTGCGGGGCTCGGTCCAAAGATGGGCCGCATCGCCCTGGTGCAGGGTCACCACCTGCTCGCCGTGGCGCAGCTCCAGGGTGCCCTGGAGCACGCAGAGTATCTCCTGGCCGTTCTTCACGTTCTTGCGAACCGGAATGGACTTGCCCGGCGCGATGAAAAGAACCGCGCTGTCGATCACCGTGCGGTCCTCGGGCGCGCAGAAGCGGCGGGTGGCAAAGCCGGTGTGGGGCAGGTCCACCTCGTCCCACTCGGCCCGGGTGACCACGAAGAGGCGCTCCTGGTTCTTGAGCTGGTTCATCAGCTCGCCCACGTCCGCGCCAATGGCCCGGCAGATGTTCATCAGGGTGCCCAGGGAAGGCGTCTTGACGTTGTTCTCCACCTGGCTCATGAAGCCCTCGGACACCCCGGCCCTCTCGGCCACGGCCTTGAGGGTGAGCTTGTTCTCCTTGCGGTGGCGCCGGATGAGCGAACCCAGGTTCACGGTGCCTCTGCCCTGGTTGGGGTGAACTTGCCAGTTGGTTAACATTTACTACTAGTCAATATTTGTCATTTGTCAATATTTTTCCGCCTGCCAGCCCCGAAAAACCAGGGCCCTGGAGGGAAAACCAACGCAGCAGGTCATGTCTTGGGCGGCCAGGCCGGGCAAGGGGGCGCTAGCCGGCGGGGATCAGGCGAAATAGGTCTGGTTCTTGCCCTGTTTCTTGGCGTGGTAGAGGTTGTGGTCGGCCCGCTTGACAAAGCTCGAGTAATCCTCCTCGGGCCGGTATTGGGCCACCCCCAGGCTCACGGTCTTGGATACCCGCACCCCGTCGCCCAGGACAAAAAGGTGGCCGCTGATCGCCAGGCGCACCCGTTCGGCCAAGGCGACCGCCTCCGGGCTGGCGGTTTCGGGCAGGATCAGGGAGAACTCCTCGCCGCCGTAGCGGAAGGCCGCGTCCGTCTCCCGGATGACCTGCTTGATCAGCTTGCCCAGCTCGGCCAGGAAGCGGTCCCCCTCCACATGGCCGTGCCGGTCGTTGACCTCCTTGAAGCCGTCGATATCCAACAGCACCAGGGACAGGTCGTGGTGGTAGCGCCTGGTGCGGGCTATCTCTTTTTGGAGCTGGGTGTAGAAGTAGCGCGAGTTGTAGAGGGTGGTGAGGTCGTCGCTGATGGAGAGCTCCCGGTAGCGTTTCTCGCTCCGGCACAGCTCCTCGACGGCCTTTTTCCTTTCGGTTATGTCGCGGGCGATGATGAGCACCGCGGGCTGGTGGTTGAAAGGGGTGATGCCCGCGTTTATCTCCACGGGCACCCCTTCGCCGTCCCGGGTGGCCAGCACGGTTTCGTAGCCGCCCGAGGCGTCCTCGCCCCGCAGGCGGTTGCGGTAAAGCTCCAGAAACCGGGGGCGCTGCTCCTCCTCCACCAGGAACTCCAGGGGCCGCCCCTTGAGCTGCTCGGGCGCGGCTCCGACCATCTCGCCCAGGCGGGGGTTGGCATAGACCAGCTTGTACTCCTGCAGGATGGCGATGCCGTCGTTGGCCCGCTCCACCAGGTTGCGGTATTTCTCCTCGCTCTCGCTCAGGCTTTGCTGGGTCTGCTGGTGCTGGGCTATCTCCTCGTTGAGACGCTGGTTGGCCGCGGCCAGGTCCTTGTTGCGCTGGGTGATGATCGCCAGCACCGCGCCGACGAGACAGAGCAGGAAGGTGATGGTGATGCCCAGGCAGCGGTTCAGGCTGACCGCGGTCTGGACCACCTTGGCGCTCACGTCCATGCCCAGGACCCCCAGAATGGCGCCGGTGTCGTTCTTCACCGGGGCCAGGCCGGAGATCCAGGTGCCCCAGCGGTCCGTGTAGGGGCCCACCAAGTCGGGCTTGCCGGTGGTGAAGATGTCCTTGAGCTTCTGGGGCGCCTCCGAGTAGGCCAGGCCCGGCAGGATGTAGTTCTGGGAGGTGGGCGGCTCGATGTCCAGGGCGAAGACCACCTGGCGGTCATCGGGGCGCATCTGGGTGATGTACACGTAGCGCAGGTCCGGGTTGGCCTGGCGTATCTTGGTGAGCTGGCGCAGGAGCTGCCGGTAGTAGGGCTGGTGCACGTCATCGGGCACTGCCTTGAGCCGGCCCACCAGCTTGGGCTCCAGGGCGTTGGCCACGGCCGAGGCGCGCATGAACAGTTCCTTGCGCATGATGTGGTCGGCCCGGTCGCCCAGGGTCTTGGTGAGGGTGAAGCCGAAGAACATGGCGAACCCCACCACGCTCAGGCCGATGACATAGGCATGCAGGCCGCGCCGCTCCCGGCCCGCCTCAGGGGCTTCGCCAAAGGCGGCCGAGTGGGCAAAGGTGGCGGCAGAGGCGGCCGCGGTCACCGCCATGAGCACCGCATAGATGGGCACGGGCAGGGGTTGCTGCAGGGAGGACCAGCCGCTCAACCCGGCCCGGACCAGCAGATGGACGGCGGGCGCCAGGCAGAACACGCACACATACAGGGCCAGAAGGGGGTACAGGGGCTTCACGAAGTGGCAAAGCTGGCGGTCGCGGTTGCGGAAGATGGCCAGCAGGGCCAGCAGGCCGGCCACCGGCGCCAGGCCCAGCAGGGTGATCAGGATGAAGCCCCGCATTCCCCAAAACACCGCGCCCGCCGCCGGCGCCACCAGCAGCATGCCGGTGAGGATGTAGCCGGCCAGGCGGAAGCTCTGCCTGGGCTGGCCGTGCAGGCCGTAGAGGGCCAAAAAGAACAGCCCCAGGTCCACCAGGGACCAGGCGATGTTGTGCAGGAGGGTGGGCGCCAATTGGGCGTAGGCCAGGATCAAAAGACCCAGGGCCGGGGCCACGGAGAGGCAGAAAAAAGTGAACCACAGCCAGTGGAGCAGGCGGTGGCGTTTGTATATCCTGAAGGTGAAGGCGGCCAGGAAGAAAAGGCTCAGGACGTGTATGAAAAACACAAAGTCAAGGTGCTGGTTGAAAGCCTCGCCGGTCATCTCTCGTCTGTCCCCCCCAGGCCCCCTGAGCACGGGTTCGCCGGTCATCCCAAAACCCGACAAGAAGGCGGCTGCGCGCCGGGATTGCCGGTGTCAAGGCCGCTTGCGCCAGCAGGGGGACGCCCCGACCAGCACTTTCGCGGATACCTAAGCGACACCGCAAGCTTATGAGCCTGCCGGCTGGGATTACAGCCAGATACCCGCTCGAGACACACCACCCCCCACCGCGGCAAACCAAGCCGCTCGAGCAACAACGACCCGCCCAGAGATGGCGTCCCCCCCATGCAATTATCGGATAAGCCAGACTTACAGGGTTTATAGTACGCCCACTACCTTGCTCAAGGCAAGAAGGCATCTCGGCGGACGGCGCCCCTAGCGCCCCCGTCGCCCCCCGTCGCCCCCCGTCCCCCCGTCGCCCCCCCGTCGCGGGGCCGCGGCTTCTGTTATAATTCGCCACGTTGACCACCATCAGCATCCAGGGAGACGCCATGCACGCAGCCGCGCTCCAGGCCCTCAAAGAAGCGGCAGGCCGGGAGAACTTCAGCCAGGAGGCCACGGACCGCCTGCTCTACGCCACCGACGGGACCTGCTACCGCCACCCGCCCGAGGCGGTGATACGCGCCACCGGCCCGGAGCAGATATCCCGGGTCATGGCCGCCTGCACCGCCCACCGGGTGCCGGTGGTGCCCCGGGGCGCGGGCAGCGGGCTCACCGGCGGGGCCCTGCCTGTGGCCGGGGGGGTGGTGCTGGACATGGCCGGGCTGAACCGCATCATCGCCATCCGCCCGGCAGACCAGGTGGCAGTGGTGGAGCCGGGGGTGGTCACCGGCGACCTCCAGGCCGCGGCCGAGAAACAAGGGCTCTTCTACCCGCCGGACCCGGCCTCGGGCGACTTCTGCACCCTGGGCGGCAACGTGGCCGAGAACGCCGGCGGCCTGCGCGCGGTGAAGTACGGTGTCACCCGGGACTACGTGCTGGGCCTCAAGGCGGTGCTGCCCGACGGCCGCTTGTTCAAGACCGGCGGAGCCAACCTTAAATCCGTGGTGGGCTACGACCTCACCCGGCTGCTGGTGGGCTCGGAAGGCACCCTGGCGGTGATCTACGAGATAACCTTGCGGCTGTTGCCGCTTCCCGAGGACCGCGCCACCATCAACGCCTTCTACGCCTCCCTGGAGGAGGCGGCCCAGGGGGTGCAGGCGCTGTTGGCCAGCGGCATCCGGCCGGTGGCCTGCGAGTTCATGGACGGCTACTGCCTGCAGGCGGTGGAGGCCTACGCCAAGTTGGGCCTGCCCCGGGCCGAGGCCATGATCCTGGTGGACCTGGACGGCCCGCCCGAGGTGGTGGAGCGCCAGAGCGGGGAGGTGGCCGCCATCCTGCGGGAGGCCGGCGGCGAGCCGGTGAACGTGGCCCAGGACCGGGCCCAGGCCGAGGGCCTGTGGCGGGCCCGGCGGGCCATGGGCCCGGCCGTGTACCAGCACGGGCCGGGCAAGCTCAACGAGGACGTGGCCGTGCCCCTGGGCAGCCTGGCCGAGATGGTGCGCCGGGCCCACCAGGTGGGCGAGAAGCGGGGGCTGGTCATCCCGGTGTTCGGCCACGCCGGGGACGGCAACCTGCACATCAACATAATGCACGACCCCGAGGACCCCGCCCAGGTGGAGGCAGCCCACCAGGCGGTGAGCGACCTTTTCGCCCACACCCTGGCCCTGGGCGGCACCCTTTCCGGCGAGCACGGGGTGGGCACCACCAAGCTGGGCTTCGTGGGCGCGGAGATGGACCCGGTGGGCCTGGAGCTGATGCGGAGCATCAAGAAGGTCTTCGACCCGGCCGGCATCCTGAACCCCCACAAGAAGCTGCCCTTGCCCGAGGCCCTGTCATGAGCAGTTCCCCGCGCCCCCCGGCCCAGGAGGCGGCCGCCGCGGCCAAGCTCTGCGCCCAATGCGGGGCCTGCATGGCCGTGTGCCCGGTGTACCGCGCCGGCCGGCGGGAGGAGCTGGTGGCCCGGGGCAAGCTGCGCCTCTTGCGCGGCCTGGACGAAGGCAGCCTGAAACCCGACCGCCGCCTGGCCCGGACCTTGGCCCGCTGCCTGTTGTGTGGCCGCTGCTCGGCCAACTGCCCCAACCTGACCCCGGCCAAGGAAGGGCTCCAGGCCGGCCGCGCCGCCCTGGCCGCGGCCGCGGGGGTGCCCTTTGGCAAGCGCCTGCTCCTGGCCGACACCCTGCCCCAACCCCGCCGCCTGGACGCAGCCGCGGCTGCGGGCCGCTGGGCCCAGAAGGTCCTGCCCGCCCAGAGCGGGCTGGTGCACCGGCTCTCCGGCCTGGAGGGGCTGGACCGCCTGCCCCCCCTGGCCCCGGAGCCATTCCTGCACCAGGCCCCGAGCGAGCTTCCCGGGCCCAAGGGCGCGCCCCGGGTGGCCTTTTTCGTGGGCTGCGTGGCCAACTACCTGCGCCCGCAACTGGCCCAAAAGGCGGTGCGCCTTTTGAACCGGCGCTTCACGGTGGTCATTCCGCCCGGCCAGGGCTGCTGCGGCCTGCCCGCCCTGGCGGCCGGGCTGACCGATTCGGCCCGCAGCCTGGCCCGGCGGCACCTGGCCCTGTTCGGCGCGGCCCGGGCGGACTTGGTGGTCACGGCCTGCGGCTCCTGCGCCCACACCCTGGCCCACGAGCTGCCCCTGCTGTTGGGCGAGGCCCAGGCGGCCCAGCGCCTGGCCGGACGGGTGCGGGAGATAAGCCAGGTGCTGGCCGAGGAGCAGCCCCTCCTGGCCGCCCTGGAGCCCGCCCCGGACGCCGCCGGCCCGGTGGCGGTGCACGACCCTTGTCACCTCAAGGTGGGCCTGGGCGTGGCCGAGGAGCCCCGCCGGGTGCTCCAGGCCGCGGGCCTGGACCTGGCCGAGATGGAGGGCGCGGACCAATGCTGCGGCGGGGGCGGGTTGTTCGCGGTGAACGAGCCCCGTCTTTCGGCCGCCATCTTTGCGCCCCGGGCCCAGGCCTTTGCCCAAAGCGGGGCCGGGGTGCTGGCCACCAGTTGCTCGGGCTGCTGGCTGCAATGGCGCCGGGGCCTGGCGCAGCCGACCCCGGTGATCCACCCCATCGAACTGCTGGATGCATAAAAACGCGCCGCAGCAAGGCCCCGACTGTATAATTATTATGCAGGGGCCGGGCTGGACCAAGAGGCGCCCGCAAAAGGCCCTTCTGGCTAACATATCGTTTTCACGGCACATTCCTCACGCGGTTCCGGTTTGGCACGCTGTGTGCTCTATCAGCGGCCAAAAGGAAGAAATCCGGTAGCAACCGCAAAAAAACCTTCAAGGAGGAATGAGCAATGAAAAAGTTGACGGTGATCCTGGCGAGCCTGGCCCTGGTGGTGATGATATCCGGCGCGGCCCTGGCTGGTCCTGGCGGTCACGGCCGCACCTGGGGCCCGGGCATGATGTACGGCGCCCAGCCCTGGACCCAGGAGCAGATCGAAAAGGCCAACCAGGCCCGGGCCAAGTTCCTGGCCGACACCCTGGAGCTGCGGCGCCAGGCAGCGGCCAAGGCGGTGGAGCTGCGTACCCTGTACGCCCAGCCCAAGCCCGACCAGGCCAAGATCAAGTCCCTGGCCGCGGAGCTGGTGGACCTGCGCTCGGCCATTGCCAAGAAGCGCATCGAGGCCTTCAGCGGCCTGCCCCTGGGCCTCGGTTTCGGCCGCGGCATGGGCTTTGGCATGGGCCGCGGTTTCGGCCCCCGGGCCGGCTATGGCTGCGGCTTTGGCTACGGCATGATGACTGGCTACGGCTACGGCCACGGCTTTGGTCCTGGCGCCTGCTGGCGCTAGGCCGGAATCTCAACCCCGCGCGGCCGGGGCCCGGGCACCAGCGCCCGCGGCCCCGGCCCTGGCGCCCCAGCGAGGCGACCCGGCCATGAGCACACCCCCCGCACCCACCAACCCCCATGAGGCACCCGCCGCCTCGTCTGAACGGCACCGGGAGCCCCGGAGCGCCTGGACCGGCCTGATCCTGGGCGGGGTGCTGCTCATCATCCTGGCGGTGTTGGCGGTGACCACCGCCCAGCGGCTCAGGCGGGGCGCCGAGCTGATGCGCCAGTCCCTCACCCACCAAGCCCTGCTCCTGGTCCAATCCCTGGAGGGCGCCACCCGGGCCAGCATGCGCCGGGGCATGTGGCGCGCCCAGCTCCTGCAAGCCTTGGTGGAGGAGATGGCCCAGCATCCCCAGGTGCGCTCCCTGGCCATATTGGGTCCAGAGGACGAGCTTCTGGCCGTGGCCCGCAACCAGGACAGCGACCAGAAGGGTCCCCTGGCCGGCCTGCCGGCCGGGCTTCTCAAGTCCGTGGAGGCCCGGGAAGAACTCACCAGCTTCCAGGAGGACGAACTGGTGGTGGGCCGTTCCTTTGATCCCTTCCGCCGCTACCGCCGCTCCAACCTGCGCCTGCCCTACTGGGCCTGCCCCATGGACCAGGACCAGGCCAAGTCCAAGGAGGCCGGCCCGCCCTCTCCGGGGCCCGGCACCCCGGGCCCCGGCTGGAGACCGGGCCGCGGCATGATGGGCATGGGCATGGGCCACCACCAGGCCGGCCCGGCTTTCCGGGGATACGCCCTGGTGCGGCTCTCCACCCGCGCCTTTCAAGAGGCCCGCTCCCAGGCCCTGCGCGAAGCCCTGATCCTGGCCGGGCTCATCTTCCTGGCCGCCGGCCTGGTGGCCTGGGGCCTCTGGGCCGCGGGCCGCCGGCGGGACGCGGAGATCCGCCGCCTGCGCCAGGAGGTGGCCGAGGCGGAGCACCTGGCCGCCCTGGGCCGCCTGGCCGGCTCGGTGGCCCACGAGGTGCGCAACCCCCTCTCCGCGGTGCGCGGCCTGGTGCAGTACTTGGCCAAGGACGAGGAGCCGGGCTCCAAGAAGGCCGAGTACGCGGCCGCGGCCGTGGACGAGGTGGACCGGCTGGAGCGGGTGGTCTCCGGGCTCCTGGAATACACCCGGCCCCGCGAGCCCCGCCTGATGCCCCTGGACCTGGAGGAATCCCTCCGCAGCGTGGTGACCCTCATGTCCGACGACCCCCGGGCCGCGGGGGTGGAGATGCGCCTCAACCTGGAGCCGGGGCTTCCCCAGGTCCAGGCCGACCCGGACCAGATCCGCCAGGTGCTGGTGAACCTGGTGGTCAACGCCCTGGACGCCCTGGACGGCCGCGGGGTGCTGGCCATAAGCGCCAGGGCCCACAACGGCGGGGTGAAGGTGGAGGTGGCCGACAGCGGCCCGGGCCTGCCCCCCGGCGACCCGGAGCAGGTGTTCGATCCCTTCTTCAGCACCCGGGAGCGGGGCACCGGCCTGGGCCTGGCCATTGCCCGCCGCATCATGCGGGCCCACGGCGGCGAGATCACGGCAGCGACGGGGGGGGCGACGGGGGACGCGACCGGGGGCACGACCGGAGGCGCGACCGGGGGCGCGACCGGGGACGAGGCCCTGGCCGGCGCGCGCTTCATACTCACCTTTCCCGCCAGCGGAGGCGAATCATGAGCAGCAAGCCCACGGTGATGGTGGTTGACGACGAAAAGGCCCACCGCCTGATGCTGCGGGCCCACCTGGAGGACGCGGGGTACACGGTGCTGGAGGCAGGCGACGGCGAGGCCGCCCTGGAGATCGCCGGCTCCCAGCCGGTGGACCTGGCCCTCATGGACGTGGTCATGCCCCGCCTGGACGGCATGGCGCTGCTGCCCCGGCTCAAGGCCATGATGCCCGACGTGCCGGTGCTCATGATGACCGCCTACGGCAGCATCGAAAGCGCGGTGGCCGCCCTCAAGGCCGGCGCGGCCGACTACCTCACCAAGCCCCTGGACATGGCGGAGGTGCTCATCAAGGTCGAACGCCACCTGGAGGCCGCCCGCCTGGCCCGCAAGCTGCGGGAGCAGGCCGAACGCCTGGGCGAGCGCTTCGACTTCTCGGCCCTGAAGGGCGAAAGCCGGCCCATGCGCCAGCTCAAGGAGACCCTGGCCCTGGTGGCCCCGGCCGAAGCCACGGTGCTCATCACCGGCGAAAGCGGCACCGGCAAGGAGGTGGTGGCCCAGATCATCCACCAGAACTCGCGCCGGGCCGAGGGCCCGCTGATCAAGATCAACTGCGCGGCCCTGCCCGAGAACCTCCTGGAGAGCGAGCTTTTCGGCCACGAGAGGGGCGCCTTCACCGGCGCCACCGCCCGCCGCGAGGGACGCTTCAAGGCCGCGGACGGGGGCAGCATCTTCCTGGACGAGGTGGGCGAGCTTTCCCCCGGCACCCAGGCCAAGCTTCTCAGGGTGTTGCAGGAAGGCGAATTCTCGCCCCTGGGTTCGGACAAGACCTTGCAGGCCGACGTGCGGGTCATGGCCGCCACCAACCGCGACCTGGCCCAGGCCGTGGCCGAGGGGCGCTTCCGCGAGGACCTCTACTACCGGCTGAACGTGGTCACCCTGGAGATGCCGCCGCTGCGGGAGCGGGGCGAGGACGTGATAACCCTGGCCGAAGACTTCCTGCGCCAGTTCAACCAGAAGAACCGGCGCGACCTCAAGGGCTTCAGCCCGGAGGCCCGCCGCCTGCTCCTGGCCCACTCCTGGCCGGGCAACGTGCGCGAGCTGATCAACGCGGTGGAGCGGGCGGTCATCATGGCCCAGGGCCACCTCATCGAGGCGGGCGACCTGCCCCTGGCCATACAGGGTTCGGCCCGCACCCAGGACGACTACTGCCTGCGTCCCGGGCTCACCATCCGCGAGGCCGAGCGGCTGCTCATCGAGCGCACCCTGGAGGCCACCGGCGGCAACCGCACCCGGGCCGCCGAGATGCTGGGCATCACCCGCAAGACCCTGCAGAACAAGATAAAGGAATACGGCCTGCCCCCGGCCAATTGACCACCCCCCGCCCGGCAGCCCCGGCGCAGCACATTGCAACCATGGGCAAGTGACCTGCTTGACCCCGAATCATAATTGATTGAAATAAAAGCATAGTTCTACGGTCAGTAAACTCTAGCTTGCGGCTAGAACTTTCTGCGGTATTCTTAAAAACTGCACAACTCGCGTGGGTGGCTGCGGGGAGCGCGGCCGCCGGGGCATCATCAACAGGGCAGGACGGCTGTAGGGCTGGCCTCACGCTCCCGCACAAGGCCCTAGTGCTGCCTGCTGTATCACCGCCGGAAGCTCCACATGTTCTTCAGCGTATCCCTTTACACCGCTCTGGCCGTCTGCGGGCTGGGTTTGGTCTACCGGCTGTGGCGCGGGCTTACCATCAACCTGGGACCAGAGGCCAGGCGCTACGGCCCTGGCGCGCGCCTGGCCGCAGCGCTCAAAGAAATCCGCCGCGTGCTGTTCAGCCGCCGCATCCTCGCCGTGCTCAAGGCGCTGGTGCTGGACGGCCTGCTGCAACTGCGGGTGCTGCGCCATAGCCGGCTGGCCTGGCTGGCCCACCTGGCCATCTTCTGGGGCTTCGTCCTGCTGGTCCTGATGCATGCCCTGGACGACTACACCAAGGCCTGGCTGCCGGACTACGAGTCCACCCTGAATCCCTACCTGTTCTTGCGAAACCTGTTCGGCGCCCTGGTGCTGGCCGGCGCGGCCATAGCCGCCTGGCGGCGCTTCAAGCTGCCCCTCCGCCGCCTCACCGCCCGACCCCAGGACCATATCGCCGTGGGCCTCATGGCCCTGATCGTGCTCTCGGGATTCGCCCTGGAGGGGCTCAAGATCGTCTCCTACCAGGACTACGACCGCATGATCCAGGAGTACGCCCCCTCCGAGGAGCCGCTCGACCTGCGCGCCCTGCGCACCCTGTGGGCCCGGGAATACGGGGTGGTCTTCCCCCCGGACCGGGAACTGGGCGGGGAGGAAGACCTGGAGCTGGGCCGCGAGCTGAACGAGATGAGCTGCCTGGAGTGCCACTCCCGCCCCCAGAGCGCGTTCTTGGCCTATGGCCTGGGGCGGCTGATGGCGCCGGCGGCGGTTTCCCTGGTGGATGCCGGCGTGGTGGACTGGCTGTGGTACCTGCACTTCCTGGCCACCTTCGCCGCCCTGGCGCTGCTGCCCTTCAGCAAGTTCCTCCACCTGTTCACCACCCCGCTTTTGCTCATGGCCAACGCGGCCACTGACCGCGAGCGCCTGGACCCCGCGGCCCGCGCCCTGCTGCGCGCCCTGGAGCTGGACGCTTGCATGCACTGCGCCACCTGCTCGGTGCACTGCTCGGTGGCGGTGGCCCTGCACGAGGTCCCCAACCCGAGCCTGCTGCCCTCGGAGAAGCTGGCGGCCCTGGCCTGCCTGGCCGGCAGCCAGCCCTCGGACCAGGCCCTGCGCGCCATGCGCGAGGGGGCCTACATCTGCACCTCCTGCTACCGCTGCACCAGGCTGTGCCCCGCGGGCATCAACCTGCAGGACTTGTGGTTCGCCATGAAGGACGACCTTATGGCCCTGGGCCTGGGCGAGACCTACAGCGACGTGCGCGACGCGGCCCACGAGGCGGCCGAGCCCTCGCGCCAGGAGACCCGGGTCTCCCTGCGGCCGGAGGTGCAGATCGGCGCCGGGCTCAGTTCCGAGGCCAAGAGCTTCCAGAACTGCTTCTCCTGCATGACCTGCACCAACGCCTGCCCGGTGGTTATGAACTACGACGAGCCCAGGAGGGTGCTGGACCTCTTGCCCCATCAGATCATGCACGCCCTGGCGGTGGGGCTCAGGGAGGAGGCCATGGGCGCGGGCATGGTATGGAGCTGCCTGACCTGCTACCGCTGCCAGGAGGCCTGCCCCCAGGGCGTGTTGGTCACCGAGGTGCTGGGCGAGCTACGCAACCTGGCCAGCCACTCCGACTTCGCGCGAAAGGACCGCATATGCAATACGCCCTGTTCCTAGGCTGCAAGATACCCTATTTCGTGCCCCACTACGAAAAGGCCACCCGCCGGGTGCTGGCCGAGCTGGGGGTGGAGCTTGTGGAGCCGGAGTTCAACTGCTGCGGCTACCCCATGCGCCACCTCTACTTCGACTCCTACCTGCTGGCGGCAGCGCGCAACATGGCCATCGCCGAGGAGCGGGGCCTGGACATACTCACCCCCTGCAAGTGCTGCTTCGGCTCCTTCAAGCGCGCGCGCCACCTGCTCCAGCTCTTCCCCGCCCTCAAGGAGAAGGTGGACGCGGGGCTGGCCCAGGAGGGCCTCTCCTACACGGGCCGGCGCGAGGTGAAGCACCTGCTCAGCGTGCTCTACCACGACGTGGGCCTGGACGCCCTGGCCGCGCGGGTGGTGCGGCCCTATGAGGGGCTGAAGGTGGCGGCCATGTACGGCTGCCACGCCATCCGCCCCAGCAAGATGACCCAGTTCGACGACCCGGCCGCGCCCTCCCTGATCGACAAGCTGGTGCAGGCCACCGGCGCCCAGACCGTGGACTGGGACGGCAAGCTGGGCTGCTGTGGCAGCCCGGTGCGGGGCTGGGACGAACAGCTCTCCCTGGACATGGTGACCAAGCTGCTCCGCCAGGCGCGGCAGGGCGGCGCGGATATCCTGTGCATCTCCTGCCCCTACTCCCAGATGCAGGCGGAGTGGGGCTACGAGATGACCGACATGCCCGGCCAGCGCGAGTACGTGTCCGGCACCATGCTCTACCCCCAGATCCTGGGCCTGGCCATGGGGCTGTCGCCCCTGGAGTTGGGCCTGGACCACAACCTGCCCGACGTGAGCTTCATCGAGAGCTTCCTGCAAAGGGAGCCCCGGCAGGCGGCGGGATAGTAGGGCTTCACTCGTCCAGGATGAAATCGGTGATAAAGGGG
>CAZUHP010000011.1:0-75590 GCA_964620595.1 uncultured Desulfarculaceae bacterium
GGGGGGGCGACGGGGGGGGCGACGGCGGGCGACGGGGGGGCGGGGGCGGCGGGGCGGCGGGGGGCAACGGGGGCTGGAAGATACGACCGGGGCAACAAGAAGGCAGCAGCGCTGCGGCGGGCGGGACACGGGGGCGACGGGGGGGCGGGGGGGGGGCGGGGGTCAACCCGCTTTCTTGAGCTGGGCCTCCAGGTCGGCCAGGGCCTGGCGCAGGCGGGCCTGGCGGCGGGAGAGGTCCCGGGCCTTGCTCTTGAGATACAAAAAGAGGTCTTCCTGGCTCTCGGCGTCCATGAGATCCACCAGCTCGGCCACGGCCCGGCCGTAGCCGCTCCCGGGCGTTTCACTGCCGGCCCCGCGGCCCCACACCAGCTCCTGGGGGGTGATGCCGGCCAGCTCGGCCGCGCGGCGCAGCACGCTGTCCGGCGCCAGGCGCTTGCCGGTCTCGTAGCGGTTGTATTGGGCCTGCTTGAGGCCCAGGCGGCCGGCGTACTCCTGCTGGGTCAGCCCGCCCCGCAGCTCCTTGAGCCGCGCACCCACCCGGGCGGCGATGATGTGATGGGACTCACGCACGTGCTCCTCCACCCCCCTCGTCCCTCTGCTCCCCACCCTATCCCAAAAGCCCTGCCCTGGTCCAGCCGCCGGCCGGCTCAGGCCAACATTCCCACCCGCACCAGGTCCCTCAAGCGCCCGGGGCTGATCTTCTCCAGCCGGGCCAGCATGCGCTGGAAGATGAGCGCCGTGACCAGGGCGTCGCCGGCCGCGGTGTGGCGCTCGGCGCCCGAGAGCCCGAAGCGCTCCACCAACTGGTCCAGGCCGCACTTGTGCCGGTTGCGGTCGATGCCGTAGGGGTCCGAGGGCAGCACCACCCCCTGGCACATGCGGACCAGGTCGATGACCAGGTTCTGCAAGTTGAAGCCGTAGAGCCGCCGCATGGTGAAGTTGGTGAAATGCAGGTCGAACTCCGCGTAGTGGGCCACCAGGATGTCCGTGCCCAGCCAGGCCAGGAAGTCCTGGAACACCTCGGCGGCGTGGCGCGCGCCCGCCACCTGGTCGGGCTTGATGCCGTGGATCTTGATGGACTCCGCCGGGATGTTCCGCCCCGGGTTGACCAGCTCGGCAAAGGAATCGCCCAGCATGATGTGCCCGCCCTGGAAACGCACCGCGCCCACCGACACCACCCGGTCCCTCTCGGTGGAGAGCCCGGTGGTTTCCAGGTCCAGCACCACGTAGCTGTACTCGCGGGCGGGCCGGCCGGGGTCCAGATGGTCCAGGGCGCGTAGGTTGGTCCGGGCCGGGCCGGGCAGGTCCCTGCGCTTAAGCCTGAGGCGCAGGGCCTTGTTGACGAGCTTGGCCTTGGTGAGGGACACTGCCGGCCTGCCTCTCCCGCCCCGGGGGCGTGCGACATGCGGGTGAAACGGGTACAGCTTAACAAAAACTCCGCCACCCGCGTAAGCCCCTTGCCGCGCCCCGGCCCATCTCCCGCAACCGAGGACGTTGGTTTCGGTGGTATTGATCCAGCAGGTGGTGATTCCCCGCCCCGGCCGCGCGGGAGGAGGCTAATCTTCCTCGTCCGGCAGGGGCAGGGGGCTCAGGTCCGGCGGAGTGGGCAGGGTGTCCAGGCCGGAGCTGATCAGCGCGCCCCACAGGCTGGGCCGCACCTTCTTGTTCTGGCGGTGCAGGGACTCCAGTATCTCCCGCACCCGGGCGCGCTGCCCCTCGGCCGCCGAAGGGCAGCAGGGCGGCTGCACGGGAAAGCCCTTCTTCTCGGCAAAGCGGCGGGTCTGGTCCGCATTGACCAAGGCCAGGGGACGGATGACGGTGATCTCGCCCCCGAAAAAGGGCTGCACCGGCAGCATGGTGGCCAGGCTGCCGGCGAACAGGCAATTCATGAGGAAGGTCTCGAAGATGTCGTCCTGGTGGTGGGCCAGGGCCAGCTTGGCGCAGCCGTGCTCGCCGCACATCTCGAAAAGCTCCCGGCGCCGGTGCATGGCGCAGAAGAAGCAGGGGCTCTTCTCCCGGTTCTCCGGGGTATGGGCCCGGGGGCCGTAGTCGGTTTCGCGGATGAACAGCTCCACCCCCAACTCGGCGCAGAACCGCCGCAATGCCCCGTGGTCCACGCTGTGATAGCCCATCTCCACATGAAAAGCCTTGATGGTGTAGTCGATGGGGATGCGGCGGCGGCGCTCGGCCAGGAGCCACAACAGGCTCAAGGAATCCTTGCCCCCGGAAAGTCCCACTGCCACCGCATCGCCGTGGGAGATCATGCGCCAGCCGTGCACCGCCTTGCCGCATAGGCTCATCACCTGGCGCTCCAGGAAGCCGGCCCGCCTGCTCATAGCTCCAGCACCTCACCCGAGGCCAGGGGCTGAAAGCGGGGGCCCAGCTCCCGGCGCAACCTGGCCACCACCTCGGCACCGGTGCAGTGGCCCGCAACCACGCCCAGCTCCGGCCGGGCCGCCAGCTCGGCGATGGCCGCCTCGCGCTGGGCCCGGGGGGCGGGGCCC
This sequence comes from uncultured Desulfarculaceae bacterium, assembly GCA_964620595.1. Taxonomy (GTDB): domain Bacteria; phylum Desulfobacterota; class Desulfarculia; order Desulfarculales; family Desulfarculaceae; genus Desulfocarbo. Next base: position 2,505 of record CAZUHP010000011.1, read on the forward strand.
AGGTGGGTGCCACCCACCAGCAGCCGGGGCCGGCGTCCCAGGGCCTCCTCTGCGGCCAAGAGCACGTTCACCACCCCGGCATGGGCGCAGCCGGTCAGCACCGCCGGTCCCTTGTTGCCCTCCACCACCAGGGCCAGATCGTCCAGAAAGGGATCGGGGCGCAGGCCGCCCCCACCCCCGCCCCCCCCGTCGCCGCCCCCCTTGTCTTGGGTGAGCAGGCCGGGCGCCGGGCCCTCAAAGGAAGTGCGGCGGGGTATGGGAGCCAGCAGGGTCACCCCCTTCAGGGGGGCGGCGCTGCCCTGAACCCAGTGGAACTCCGCGCCCAGACGCTGGTAGGACTCGGCCGGACCCTGGGGTGGGCCGATGTCACCCAACCGGCCGGCGCTTTCCTTGAGATGGGGGGCGAACACCGCGGGGTGGCACCACACGGGAGTGGCCAGCCCCAGCCGGGAGCGGACCTCCAGCAAGCCAGCCAGCCCGCCCACGTGGTCGTAGTGCCCGTGGCTGAGGACCACCGCCTCGATGTTCCCCGGCTCCAGGCCCAGGGCCGCCAGGTTGGGCAGCAGGGCCCTGCCCGCCCCGGTGTCGTAAAGGAGGCGATGGCCGCGGTGCTCCAGCCACAGGGCCAGGCCGTGCTCGGCCACCAGGCCGGGCGCGCCGGCGGTGTTGTCCACCACCACCACCAGCCGGCTCGGGCTCACGACGGCTCCCGGGGCCGGTCCAGGCCGGGTACATAGGGTTTCAGGTCCAGCACCGGCGTGCCCTCGATGGCCTCCAGGCCGCACACCGTGAGCCGGGTGCCCTCGATGGCCTCCAGGCGCACCAGGGTGAGTCCGATGGGGTTGGGCCGGTTGGGCGCGCGGGTGTTGAACAGGCCGGTGGCGGGCCGGTCGGCGTCGCCGCGGGGATGCACCTTCATTCGGGGTTCGTCGGCCTTGTGGAGATAGGTGAGCACCCACAGGTGGCAGCCCGGCGCCAGGCCCTCCAGGGCCGGGGCCCAGCGGGGCTCCAGCTCGATCACCGAGAGTTCGCCGGCCTCGGGCCCTTGGCGGGGGGCCTGGCGGCGCGATAAGTAGGGCGAGTGCACCACGCCGATGGGCCGCAGGCTGAAGGCCTTGTCCCGCCCCATCACCCCTCCCGCCTAGAGCTTGGCCAGGGCCTGGATCTCGGCCTTCTCGCGCAGGTCGGCCAGGAAATCCTGCACCATGCGGCGCCGCTTCTTGAGCAGCAGCTCGGCGCGCACCTCGTCGCGGTAGGCGTCCTTGGCCGCCTGGTCGGGGGCCTTGCGCCCGGTCAGCACCGCGGCGGCGAACACGTCGCCTGCGGGCACCGGCCGGGCCAGCACCGGGGCGTGGGAGGGCCGCAGGAACAAAGCATCCACCAGGCGGTCCGAGTGGTCCAGGCCCTTGATGTCCTCGCCGGCCTTGAGCCAGCCGGTCTCCTTGGCCGCCGGGTCCTGGCGGAGCTTGCGGGCCGGGTCCTTGGCCGCGCGCAGGTCGGCCAGGAGCTTGGCCGCGGCCTCCTGGGCCGCCTTCTCGGCCTTGTCGTCCTGGATGGCCAGGCGCACCTCCTCCTCCACCTCCTTGAGCGGCTTCACGCTCTCGGGGATGATCTTGCTGAGCACCGCCACCACGCTGCCGTCGGCATAGGGCAGCACCGGCAACACCTGGCCCGGGGATAGGTCCTCCACCGCCTGGGCCAGGCCCTTGAGCCCGGGCAGCCCGCTCACCGGCCTGCCCTTGACCACCGGCGGGGTGGTGTACAGCGAGCGCTTGTGCTGGCGGGCCAAGTCCTTCAGGTCCTTGCCCTTGGCCACCTGGTCAAAGGCGCGTTCGGCCGCGGCGGCGGCCAGGTCGCGGGCCCGCTGCTCCACGAGTTCCTGCTTGATCTCACCCTTCACCTTCTCCAGGGGAGTGATGCGGGCCTGGCGGTGATCCTCCACCTTGATCACGTGCCAGCCGAAGCGGGTACGCACCAGGCCCAACTGGCCGGGCTTGAGCCGGAAGGCCAGCTCCTCGAAGGGCTTGACCATCTGGCCGCGGCCGAACCAGCCCAGATCGCCGCCGGTCTTGGCGGTGGGCCCCTGGGAGTACTTGCGGGCCAGGGCCGCGAAATCCTGGCCCGGCTTCTTGGCCAGGGCCAGTATCTTCTCGGCCAGCTTCTTGGCCGCCTCCTCCTGGGCCTTGGTCGGCTTGTCCGGCAGGGTGATGAGGATATGGCGGGCGTGAACCTGCTCGGGCTTGGCGTAGCGCTCGCGGTTCATCTCGTAGAAATCGCGTATGTCATCGGGCCTCACGTCGGCCTGGTCGCGGTAGGCCGCGGCCGGGAAGGTGAGATAGGTGAGCACCAGCTTCTCGGGCACCAGGAAGCGGACCTTGTGCTGCTTGTAGAAGGATTCGATCTCCGCCTGGCTCACCTTCTGCTTCTTCAGGTAGTCGTCGGGGTTGAAGAGCTTGTACACCCCCTTCACCTCGGTGAGGCGCTGTTCCAGCTCGTGCTCCACCTCCAGGGGCGTCACCTGGGCCGCGCCGGCCACCAGGATGGAAAGCTTCTCCATGATGAGGTTGTTGCGCTGCATGGCCTCAAAGGCCTCGGGGGTGAGCCGGTTGCGGGCCAGCACCCGCTGGTAGGTCCTCAGGTCGAAGCGGCCGTTACGCTGGAACACCTCCATGGAGGCCACCCGGCGGCGGATTTCTTCCTCCCCCACCACGATGCCCATGCGCTCGGCGGCCTGGAACAGGAGCACCTGGTCCACCAGGCGGTCTATGGCGCGCTGGCGCAGGTTCAACAGGGGGGCCAGCTTTTCGAACTGGTCGCCCATCTGGCGCCGGGCCTCCTCGGTGAGCTTGCCCAGTTCCTCGCGCACCTGGGTCATGGTGATGGGCTCGCCGTTGACCTTGAGCGCCACTTCCTGGCGGCTGCCGTAGTAGGAGTAGACCCCAAAGGAAAGGGCGAAGGCCAGGGCGATGGCGCCCAGCACGATCTTGATGATCCAACTGCCGGCGTGTTTGCGCATCAACTCAAGCATGACTTCGGCCTCTTTTTGCCAAACAGGCAGTGGTGGGCTGAGGTTGATCTTTCACATATATATAAGGGCTAAAACCTAGCATGCGCTCCGCGGCCCGTCAATTGCGCGCGCCTGCCCCCCATACCCCGCCCCTGGCTCCCCGTCGCCCGCCCCCCGTTACCCGCCCCCCGTCGCCCGCCCCCCGTCGCCCGCTCCCCGTCGCCCCCCCGTCGCCCCCCCGTCGCCCGCTTTTACCGGCCAACGCTAAAAGCTTGACGCCCCCGCCGCCATGGGTTGTAATTTGTCCATGCCCCCTCCAAAGCGAACCCGAGCAGTTAATGAGCGCCTTTCATCTCAGCACCACCGCCAGGCGGCCCCTGAAGATACGGCTCCGCCTGGTGAGCGCCCGCAGCCACCGGCCCCTCACCAGCAAGGCCGAGGTGGCGGTGCGCTCCCTGAGCCGCCGCGGGGCCCAGCTCTTACTGGAGAGCCCCTTCATCGACGGGCTGCACGTGCTCATGGACGTGCACAACATCACCCCCAAGCTGGTGGAGGTGTTCTTTCCGGGGGAGAACCCGGAGACCCACGGAGAGGTCTCCCTGCTGGGGGACATCAAATCCTACCGCCACGAGGAAGAGCCGGCCGGGGTGCGTTTCGTGCTGGAGGTGGCCTGGCTGGAAGACCAAGCCTTCGTGGACAAACGGGAGCGCGACCTGAAGCGCCTCATCCGCCTCATCAAGAAAGACCTGCACAGCCTGGGGACTCACTGATGCGATACGCCGCCCTGCTGCTGGCCCTGGCCCTGGTCCTGGCCGGTTGCGCCGCGCCGCCGCCGGCTCCACCCCAACCCCGAGCCCAGGACTTCACCCAACCCCTGGCCCTGCGGGTGCTCGACTCGCGGGACCGGCCCCTGGCTGGGGCCAAGGTGGAGCTATCGCCCCGCCAGGGATCCCCCCTGGGCCGGGCGGTTCTGGTCTGCGACCGCCAGGGCGAGGTGCGCTTCTCCTGGCGGCCCAAGGTGGTGGACCACACCGCGGGCAGCCAGGTGCGCGACAAGGTGTTCGACCTGGTGAGCGAGTTGGACTACGTGGTGCGCAAGCCCGGTTTCTTCCCGGCCCGGGGACGCCTGCGGGCGGTGGCCCGGGGCCGCCGGCTGGTCGATCCCCAGCTCAAGCGCCTGGGCCGCGAGCCCCTGCTGCTGGCCAAGACCGAGGTGGTGGTGCTTCGCCGCCTGGAGGAGGTGTTCGGCGGCGGGCTGGCCGGCCGTCCCCTGGAGGGGCCGGTGATGCGCCGGCTGCTGGCCTTCCACCGCAGCATGGCGCCGGTGCTGCCCCACCTGGGGGTGGAGTTCGCCTGGCCTGCCTTTGTGCAGGAGGGCGGCCGACTCCGCCTGCGCTTTGCCTGGCGGGGCGCGGCCTGGGCCGGGCTCAGCCGGGCGCCGCTCCTGGGCCAGGTCACGGCCAGCGCCCTGTTGCCCCTGGCCCGGGCGGTGGGCGAGGAGCTGGTGCCCCTGGGGGGCGTGAGGCGCCTGGTCCTGGAGGTGGTATCCGAAACCACCCCTGCCCACGACCCCTATGCCCTGCCCACCCTCACCCGGGTGAGCCTGGCCGCCCCGGTCCCGGCCTACCGCGACCTGGCCGCGGGCCGGCTCAGCCCCGACGCCTTCTTGGCCCGGCACCCGCCCCGCCTGGTGCGGGTGCCGCCGCCCCGCAGCGCCGACAGCGAATCCCAGGGGGAGCGGCGATGAGGCTCTTTGGCAGGAAGAAAAGCAAGGACTCGGCCCGGGACCGGCCGCCCACCCCGCCCAGCATGGCCGAACTCACGGCCCAGGCCGCCCAGGAGATCGACGGGCTCATCGCCCAGGACCCGGAATGGTTCGCCAAGCTGCCCTACTCCGGCGCCATGAGCCAGGAGCAGGCCCGGGAGTTCGAGATAGAAAAACGCGCCCTGTGGCGCCGGATAATCGCCGAGGCGGGCCTGCGCGACGAACTCAAGGGCCTGCGCTGGACCACCCGGGGCGACGAGCTGGTCTGCCCCCAGTGCCGGTCCCTGGAGGGCCGCCTGTTCACCCGCGCCGAGCTGCCGGAGCTGGCCGCCCTGAGCATGCACCTGGGCTGCCGCTGCGAACTCACGCCGGAGAGATGATGGACGAACTCATGCACCGCGCCCACCGCCTGTACGAGCGGGAGGGGGACCACCTGCGCTCCCTCATGGCCAAGGACCCCACCTACTCCCGCCTGCTCAGCCAGTTGGAGCGCCTGGAGGCGCGCCAGGCCCACCGGCTGGACCCGGAAACCGCCGCGGCGCTCACCGAGGCCCGCCAACTCCTGCTGGAGATGACCCGGGAGACGGCCTTCAAGATGGGCTACCTCTATGCCCATACCCACCCCCTGGAGGAGCTGTTCGGCTCCTAGGGAGGCTCGCCGGCGAAACATCTGCCGGCGGCGGGAAGTCCCCGCGCCTTTACCCTTCTCACCCCTTGGGGCGGACCGGCCAAAAACCCAGAATCACGATTCGTGACGACGCCGGCTAAGTCGAAGTATTCAGGCGGGGTGTCCGCGCGGAGCGGGGCGACGGGGGGGCGACGGGGGGACGACGGGGGGCGGCGGGGGCGACGGGGGGCGCAAACCTGTCAGAAGCGGAGAATCACGCTCCGTGACGACACTGGCTAAGTCGGGGTACCTGATGCAGGACGTCCGCGCGGGCCGGCGGGGCGGACCGATCAGAAGCCGAAGCTGAACTGGAGGCCCATCACCCACTCGTTGCCCGGATCCACCGTTCCGGAGAGGCTGTCCTCGTAGAAGTAGCTCAGCTCGGGACGCAGGCCGATGCGCTCGGTGAGCTGGTAGGGCGCGGCCAGGTAGGCGCCCCAGCGGCGCAGGGCGTCATAGCGGGTGCCCGCGCTCCGGGCCGAGGAGCTGCCCGTGGAGGCATAGACCCGGCCCCCGCTGGAGCCGGTCCCGCCGACAAAGGCGTTGGCCTCGCTGTAGCCGCCGCCCAGGGTAAGGGCCAGGGGACCGGTGCGCCACTCCAGGGCCAGGTAGCCGCCGGTGTTCTCCGGGTTGCGCTCGGCCACCTCCTCGCCGAACATGGGGCCCGCGCCGCGCAGGCCGATGGAGGAGGACTTGAAGCGGGTATTGAACCGCTGCCGGTCGGCATTGGGGGAGGAGGTGTAGGGTTTGGCGAGGTCCTCCAGGCTCCAGTTCAGGTCGCCGGTCCGCCGGGGATCGTCGGCGGACACGTAGCCGTCGGGGCCCTGGCCAAAGAGGGAGAAGCGGGACCACTGGTAGGCACCCGCCGCAGCCACCTGGACGGGGCCCGCGGCCGATGCCGAGGGCGCAGACCCGGCCCCTGCCGGCACCGCCAGGGCCAGCAACAGGGCTGTCATCACGGCCGTCACCCAACGCACGGCTTACCTTCTCCCCTCTGCCTCTCTACACTACATCCGGTCCGCGCGGCCCCGGCATACCCCCTCCCCCCCCGTCCCAGGGCACACCAAACCCCGCGCGCACCAACGCCATCTAAATGTAGCATAAAAAGCCAGGGGCGATAAATGGAAAAGTTCGGCTTGGCAGGGAGTTGCCCAGCCCCCCGCCCTCAGCCCAGGATCAGGCGCTGGGGGTCCACCTGCCGGCGCAGGATGGCAAGCTCATCCTCGCTGGGGGCCGGGGCCTCCTCCGCGCGGGAGATATCCACCTCAAAGCCGGTGTTTTCGGCAACTTGCGCCGGGTCCACCCCGGGATACACCTGGGCCAGGTACATGCGCTTGCTGTCCTGGTCGAACTTCATCAGCCCCAGGTTGGTCACCACGGCCAGGGGACCGCCCCGCTCAAAGCCCGCCTGTCGGCGCGAGTCGCCGCCCGCCAGCCACCCCGGGCTGGTGAAGTAGTCCAGCTTCTCCACAAAGCGGCGCTTCTCGTGCTGCATGAAGATGATCACGCCATAGGCCAGGCTGGCCGCGTCGCAGGCCCCGCCCGAGCCGGGGAAGCGCACCCGGGGACGGCGGTAGTCCCCCAGCACGGTGGAGTTGATGTTGCCAAAGGGGTCTATCTGGGCCGCGCCCAAGAAGGCGATGCTGCGCAGGCGGCGGTGGCCCAGGATGGAGAAGGCCTCGATCAGCCCTGAGTTGAGGGAGGTGCCCGCCATCACCCGGGGGTCGGCCACGGCCAGGGGCAGCTCGTCCAGGGAGGGGTCTATGCCCCCGGTCTCGAAGAACACGGTGGCATCCGGCGCGTGTACCCGCTTGGCCACCGTGGCCGCCAACATGCTGAGGCCGGTGCCCGCGAACAGGACATCACCGTTGCGGACCAGCCGGCCCGCGGCCAACGCCATCATCTCTTTGTTGGTGTATGTGCTCATGCCTTTTCTTCCGAAAGGCCGGGGATGCGCCCCGCCCTCTCCTCATCGCCGGTCCAGGCCCTTGGCATAGCCCAGCACCGGGTCCGCCTTGATCCGCAAGAGGTCCTTGACCCCGATCTTGGCCAGGTAGTCCTCGTGGCTCTCCGGCCCCAGGACCCATTCCTCCAGGTACTCCTGGAAGCCCTCGTCGCTCTGGGCCATCTGGCCGTACAGCTTCAGGTGGCGGGGGTCGTAGTCATAGTAGTAGTGGCAGGCAGTGGGGTGGGCGCCCCACTTGAGGGGCACCACCGCGTCCACCAGAAAGGGCGGCAGGGAGTTCTGGTCCGGGTCCTGGCGGATGAACCCCCGGGGCACGATGTCCTCGCAGGTCACGATGACGCGGTCCGCGGCCCGGGCCTGCTCCAGGTCGGCGAAGGTGAGGCCCTTGATACGCACGGTGCCGTCCTCGCCCACGTACTGGGCGTGGACCAGGGCCACGTCCGGGGTGAGGGCGGGCAACAGGATCACCCGGTCGCCGGGGCCGTTGAAGGGGTTTTCGATCACCGCCAGCTTCTTGGAGGGCACCTTGCCCTGGCCGCGGTCGGCCGGGTCGAAGCCCTCCTTGCGTACCAGGTCGGTCTCCAGGCCGCTCTTGGTGGCCATGAAGGGCAGGCCCATGGCCCCGGCCAGGAAACGGAGGCTCATCTGGTAGTTGGAGTAGTCCTCTATCTTTATCTCGCCCCGCTGCACCGCCTGGCGGAAGCGGATGCAGGTGGGCGCGAAGCGGCCGGTGCCGCCGTAGGCGATCTCCAGGCGGCTCACGCAGCCGGCGCCGATCAACAGGTCCATGGCCTGGCCGTGGGAGTGGCAGACCAGGTAGAGGTCCTTGCGGCCGGCCCGGATTATCTCCCGGGCCATGGCCATGGGGTTGCGGCTGACGGTGAACCCGCCCAGGGCGAGCTGGGCGCCGTCCGGTATGAATCTCTCCACCGCCTCGGCGGCGGTCATCAGTTTGTCGGCCAGGCCGTTGTCTTGACCCATGTCGATCCTCGCTGAAGGTCCCGGCCGGCTTCCCGGCCGGGACCCCGGTAAACACCTCTAGGAGCGGGCGGCTTTTCAGGCCGCGCCCGAGGCCGCCTGATGGGGAAGGGGCCTCAGGCCGGCGGGCTTGTGCACGATCTGGAGGATGACCACCAGGGCGAACAAGGCCAGGCCCACTGCATCCAGGCTCCAGATGGGGATGTCGCTCACCCCGGGCAGGAACCAGACCCCGCCGGGCGGCAGCTTGATGTCAGGCCAGAACATGGCGGCCGAGCCCAACACCAACAGCACGGTCTCCAGCCAGGTGGCCCGGCGGATGAGGTAGCGCTCCAGGGCGGCGGCAAAGCCCACCAGGCCCAGGCCGGTGGTGAGCATGGTCATGCCCACCTCCCAATGCCACAGCTCGTAATGGGGACCCATGCCCAGCAGGGGCCGGTAGGCCATGACGATGGGGATGATGTAGAGCCCCTTGGCCAGCTTCCAGGAGGTGAAGGCGGTCCGCATGGGGTTGGCCCCGGCCACCCCGGCCCCGGCAAACGAGGCCAGGCTCACCGGCGGGGTCACGTTGGCGTCCTGGGAGTACCAGAACACGATCATGTGGGTGACCAGAAGGGGCACCCCCATGTCCAACAGGGCCGGGCCGGCCAGGGTGGCCAGCACGATGTAGCTGGCGGTCACCGGCAGGCCCATGCCCAGCACCAGGGAGGCCGCACCGATGAGCAGGATGGCCAGCACCTTCACCCCGAAGGACAGCTCCAGCACCAGGCTGGAGAACTTGAGCCCCATGCCGGTGAGCCCCACCATGCCCACGATGATGCCGGCCGCGGCGCAGGCCACCGACACCATGATGGCGTTGCGGGCGCCCTTTTCCAGGGCGTTGAGCAGCCCCTTGAACTCGCTGGCCGCGAACCGGCCGGCGCCCACCCTTTCCTCGGAGGCGGCGGGCAGTTGGGAGTTGCGGTAGGCCGTCTTCACCGCATTGGCCAGGACCGAAGTGGCGAAGATGGAGATCACCGCCACGAAGCCCGACATCATGGGCGAGTAGTTCATGACCAGGGCGGCCACCAGGATGCCCACCGGGATCAGGAAGTGGAGCCCCTCGAGCAGGGTGGCGCCCATCCGGGGCAGGTTCTCCTTGGACTGACCCACCAGGCCGTATTTCTTGGCCTCGAAGTGCACGAACAGCAGCACGGTGAGGTAGTAGAGCACCGCGGGCACCAGGGCGATCTTGATGATCACCAGGTAGCTGGTGTTGGTGAACTCGGCCATGAGGAAGGCGCCGGCGCCCATGATGGGCGGCATCAGCTGGCCGCCGGTGGAGGCGGCGGCCTCGATGGCCCCGGCCACGTGGGGCCGGTAGCCCACCTTTTTCATCATGGGGATGGTGAAGGAGCCGGTGGCCACCACGTTGCCCACCGCCGAGCCGGAAACCGAGCCCATGAAGCCCGAGGCGATGACCGCGGTCTTGGCCGGGCCGCCGGAAAAGCGCCCGGTGAGGGCGTAGGCGATGTCGATGAAGAACTGCCCCCCGCCGGTGGACTCCAAGAAGGCGCCGAACAGCACGAAGATGAACACGAAGGTGGCGGCCACGTAGATGGGCACCCCGAACACGCCCTCGGTGGTCAGCCACAAGGTGGTGGCGATGCGCTCGATGCTGTAGCCCTTGTGGGCCAAAAGGTCGGGCACGAAATCACCGTGCCCCACGTAGGCGTAGAGGATGGCCACCAGGCAGATGCCGGTCATGATATTGCCGATCACCCGGCGGCAGGCCTCCATCACCAGGATGATGCCCACCATGCTGACGTACAGGTCCATGGAGGACCAATCACCCTGGCGTGCGAATATCTCGTCCAGGTTGTAGACGATGTAAAAGGAACAGTAGAAGGCCAAAAGGGCCAGCAGCACGTCCAGGAAAAACCAGAAATTAAGCTTGTCCTTGCGGGCGCCGGCAAAGGCGGGCCGCAAAAGAAAGGTGAGCGCCAAGATGGCGGCCAGGTGGACGGAGCGCTGAACCATGGCGGACAGGGCGATGAGGCCGGCGGTCCAAAGCTGGTAGAGGCTCAGGCTCACGGCCAGCACCGATACCACCTTGGCCATGAGGCTCACCAGGGCCAGGTTGGCGTCCGGCGCGGGGCCCTCTGGCAGGCGGGTCACCTTGGGCTGGCTGGAGTCGCTTTGGGGTTTGTGGTCGGGGGACATTGCTCTTTTGCTCCAACGGTGGGGGAAGCGTGCAGCGGGAAGAGCCGCAGCCACAGGCTGCGCAGCAGGCTGACCGGCCGGGCCGCTATCTCCACCGGCCGGCCCGGCACCAGGGCCGACAGGTTTATGCGGCCGCCGGGCCAGAGGATGGTGTGGTCCACCCCCGGGCTGCCCACCCGGAGCACCATGCGGCCCACCGGCATGTGGATGTCCTCCAAAACCTGGAAGCCATCCCGCATCACATGGCGGCCGTGCCCCGGCCAATGGCCCATTCCCGCGTTAAAGCTTACGAAGCGCTCCTCCTCGATGTAGATGCGCCCCTGGGAGTCTACGCTGTGCTCTTCCCAGATAGGCTTGTGGTTCACCGAGTGAAAGTAATGCAGGGTGAACCTTTGCCCCTCCTCCAACGGAACCGCCAGCAGGGGCTCCCCCCCCGGTACAAGGGTCACCCTTAGTTCAAAGCCGCCGGGCAAGAGCGCGGCGACAAGCAGGGCGAGGGCCAGCCCGGCCAAGGCATACAGGACGAGCCGGGCTGGCCGCTTCATTTCCTAGCCCTTGGGCACCAGCTTGGCGGGGACCGCGATGCCCTTTTCCTTCAGGTACTTGATGGTGCCCGGATGCAGCGGGATAGGCGACTGCTTCACCGCGTTCTCCGGGGTGGTGTACTTGGCAAAGGGATGGATCTTCTGCATGTAGGCGTTCTGCTCAAAGAGCACCTTGACCAGGTTGTAGACCAGGTCGGTGTCCAGGGAGGCCTGGCAGATGATCACGTTCCACACGCTGATGGTGGGCGTGGGCTTGTCCACCCCGCGGTACACGCCGCCCTCCAGGGTCCAGGCGGAGTAGAAGCCATAGGCGTCCGTCACCTTCTTCTGCTGCTCGGGGGTGAAGGAGACGATCTCGATGTTGTGGGTGGTGGCCAGGTCCATGATGGAGCTGGTGCCCGGCGCCACTACCCAGAAACCGGCGTCGATGGTGCCGTCGCGCAGGGCGTTGGCGCTCTCGTTGAAGGAGAGCCGGCGCACCTTAAAGCTGTCCAGGGGGATGCCCAGGGCCTTGAGCACCAGCTCGGCCATGAAGGCGGTGCCCGAGCCGGGCGCGCCGATGGAGATGGTCTTGCCCTTGAAGTCGGTCACGTTCTTGATGCCCGAACCCTTCAAGGTCACGATCTGCAGGATGTTGGGGTACATGGTCGCCATGGCCAGGATCTTCTGCGGCTTGCCGGCGAACTTGCCCTTGCCGTAGTAGCCCTGGAAGGCCACGTCGCCCATGATCTCGCCGATCACGGTCTCGCCCTTGTCGGCCAGCTTGGTGTTCTCCACGCTGGCGCCGGTGACCTCGGCCACCGCCTTGACGCCGGGCACATACTTGGACCAGATCTCGGCCAGGCCGCCGCCGTAGGGGTAGTACACCCCGCCGGTGCCGCCGGTGCCGATGGAGATGAAGGTGGTCTTGGCCGCCGCGGGCATGGCCAGAGCCAGGGCCAACGCGGCGCATACAGCCAGAATAAGGCTAAAACGTTTCATTGCGGTATCCCTCCCCTATGCTCTTACTTGCTCATGGTCTTGACGATCAGCTCGACCGCCCCGGCCTTGTGGCCCATACCCTTGACCGGGTACTTGTAGGTGGCGGTGGCGCCGGGCTTGACCAGACCCTTCTTGGTCTTGCGGGGAATCAAGCCGCCCACGGCCTTGCCGTTGTCCAGGAAGATGTTGACCCGGTAGCGCTGGGGCTCCTTGGACACGTTCTTGATCGTAACCAGGAAGTACAGCGAAGGCACCTTCTTGTACTTGGCTATGTAGCAACGGAAGTCCGTCACCTCGGCCTCGGGCGCGATGGAGTAGGTCAACTTCTCCTTGGGCGCGCAGGCGAAATACTCTGGAGACGCCTTGGCGCTCTTTTGGGGCACGCTCTGGCAGCCGGCGGCCAGCAGCAGACCGGCCAGGGCCAGTACGGCCATGGTCACCCAAATGACCCCTTTCGCTTTTTTCATGTCTTCACCCTCCATGCTCAGTTACTAAAACCAAAGAGAGGGGTGCCGTCCAAGCCGGGGCGGCGCCCCGTCCCACCCTGGGTTGCCTCGAAAAAGGCTAGCCGCCGCCTCCCCACAGCGTCTTCACCTCTATGCCCATGCGCTGGTAGCGGCTGTGAAGCTGGGCCAGATCGCCCTCCACCAGCTCGCGCGCCTCCTGGGCCCGGCCGGCCTTGATGGCCGCCACGATGCGCTTGTGGTAGGCCAGCACCGCCTGGCTGGTCTCTATGCTGAGGCGCCCCTCCAGAGCCTTGATCAGGATGGAAAGCACCGTCTCGCACAGTACCGACAGAAGCGGGTTCTGGGCCAGGGCCACCAGCCGGCGGTGGAACTCCAGGTTGGCCGCCCTGAGCGCCTGGGAATCGTCGTGCGCCTCCTCGGCCAGGGCCACGATCTCGTCCAGGGACTCCAGGCCCTCCGGGGTGGAGCGCTTCACCGCCATCTCCGCGGCCGGGGCCTCCAGCATGAGCCGCAGCTCGAACAAGTTGTCCAGGGAGACGGCCCCGGCGGCCAACAGGTTGCCGATGCTGGTGGAAAGCGGCTTGTCATAGTCGGTGCTCACAAAGGTGCCGCCGCCGGCCCCCTTTTGCACCCGCAGGATGCCGGCCAGCTCCAGGGTGCGGATGGCCTCCCGCACCACCACCCGGCTCACCCCGAACTGCTCGGCCATCTCCCGCTCCGAGGGCAGGCGCTGGCCCTCTTCCAGGGAGCCGGAGAATACCTGCTCCCGTATAGCCTGGGCCACCTGCTCATAGGCCTTGCGGCGCTTGGGCAACGGGGAGATGATGGAGCCGGGTGTCGCCATGCCACCTTCAGGAAGAAGAGAAGTCTTGTCTGTGCACTGGGAATTGGACTAAGGTTAGCCCATAGCTACCTTGTAGCCAGACTGCCACAAGTACCACCCCCCTTGTCAAGCCCTTTCCCTCAACTCCTTGACCACCCGCCCGGCCCAGCGTAAAAACAGGGGCATGTCTGATGCCTCCCGCAACCCAGCCCCCGCGCCTGCTCCCTGGCGCCGGGGTTTCGCCAATGGCCTGGAGCGCGGCCGCACCCTGGCCTGGTTTCTGCTGAAAACCATCCTCCCCCTCTACGTCGCCACGGAAATATTAAAAGTTTCCGGTCTGTTATCCTGGATATCCAGCTTCCTGGCCCCGGTGATGGGCCTTTTCGGCCTGCCGGCCGAGGCCGCCGCGGTGCTCACCGCCGGCTTCCTGGTGAACCTCTACGCCGCCGCCGCGGTGGCCGCCCCCCTGGGGCTGAGCAGTGCCCAGGTCTCGGTCATCGGCCTGATCCTGGGCATATCCCACTCCCTGGTGGTGGAGGGCGCGGTGGTGCGCGGCCTGGTGCCGGGGCGCCACTGGCACCTCACTGCCCTGCGCCTGGGCCTGGGGCTTGCCTCGGGCTGGGTGCTGGCCCAGGTCCTGGCGGTGGCGGCATGAGCGCCTATCTCGCCCTGTTGCCCGGCGCGGTCCTGGACGGCCTCATCCTCTGCGCCGAGATCATGGCCATCGTGCTGCCCCTCATGGTGGGCTATGAGATCGCCAAGGCCTACGACCTGTTCGCCCGGCCCTGGAAGGGCGTGGGCCCGGTACTGGCCCGCCTGGGCCTGGGGCCGGGCGCCCTGGTGCCCCTCTTGGCCGGCATCTTCCTGGGGCTCCTCTACGGCGCGGGCATTCTCCTGGCCATGAGCCGGGAGGAGGGCCTGGAGCGCGGCGAGCGCCTGGCCCTGGCCGTGTTTCTGGTCACCTGCCACGCGGTGGTGGAGGACACCGCCATCTTCATGCTCCTGGGCGGCAGCGCCTGGCTGATGCTCCTGCCCCGGGTGGCGTTGGCCGTGGCACTCACCGCCTGGCTGGCCCGACGGGGGGCGACGGGGGGGCAGGCGACGGGGGGCGACGGGGGGGGGCAGGCGACGGGAATAAGGGGGTAGAGGCAAGGCGCCTCCCTTGATTGGCTCTCCGGCGCTTGGTGAGGATTTTCCCGGCGTTTTCTCCCGCTTTTTCCCCGGAGAAGGCTTGCGCGAATCCACCCCAACCCCGCGGCCGAGGTCGCCCAACCCCTTGATTGACCCGGCCCCGGGCAGGGGCTATACTCGTAACCACATACTTCTCATGACAAAAATGGAGACCACATGGCCCGGCACTCCCATGGGTTCGTTGAACAGTACACCGGCCTGGTGGGCTACGGCCTGGACCGGGAAACCGACCAGGCCACCTTGCAGGTGTATCTACAGAAGTTTTCCGACGACGAGATGATGAGGCTCATCCTCCCCCGCCTGGCCCAGGAGGAGATGGACCAGCTTTTCGACCTCCTGAGCCGCTTGATGCGCCAGCACCTGAGCGAGGAGGAGTATCACCAGCATTTCCTCAAAGACCCCGACCACGGGGGTTGATCATGGACCTTCCCCAGCCCCTGGACAGCCGTCTGGCCCAGGTACAGGGCGTGTTGGACACCGCCTTTTTCGCGCCGCTCCACAAGAACGACTGGCTGGCCTACCGTTTCAACCAGCCCGCTTTCCTGCGCCTGGAGGATCCCGAACTCTTCGACCTGTTCGTGCGCGCCGCCCTGGCCTGCGAGGTGATCCACCCCGAGGGGGCCGAGGGCCGCAACCCCCTGGCCTGGCTGTGGGACATGACCCACAGCGGCGCGGTGCTGGCCCAGGTGTTGGCCAGCTTGCGCTTCGACCGGCCGCTTCTGTTCCACCGCACCCTCATGTCCCTCCCCGCGGTGACCCGCCAGGAGGTCAAACCCGACGACTTCGAACTGGTGGAGGACTTTCTGGCCAAGGCCCTGGCCCAAAGCGAGATGGACCTGGCCGAGGCCGCGGAGAGCGAGCTGGACACCTTGTACCAGCGCGCCCTGCGCGCCGCGGGCCAGGACCCCGAGGCAGTGGAGGCCCAGGTGGAGGAGCTGGCCCAAAAGGTGCTGGACAGGCCCCAGGCGGTGGAGCTGGACTCCGACGCCGAACTCCGCCTGTGGATGGCCCTGGGCGACGGCCTGGAGGGGATCCCCCCGGAATCGGCCCCGGCGGTGATGGCCCGGGTGTGGGCCCGCTGGGCAGGGGCGGTGATCGGCTCCACCCCCGACCTGGCCCTGCTCGGCCGCATGCACCCCCGTCTGGACATCACCCCGGCCGAGCTGGCCGTGTATGCCCCGCCCGACAAGGAAGCCTCCCATGTGATCCAGGCGGAATGCCCCTTCTGCGGGGCCAAGTCCGAGATACGCCTGGGACCGGAGGTGCAGCCCCTGGCCTCCTGCCCCCACCTGGTCTACGTGGGCACCAGCGACGAGGTGCACCTGCTGGAGGTGCTGGGCCACTTCGAGGTGGGCAAGGACTTCCGCGAGCTGTTGGCCTCCTACTACCAGTCGCCCAGCGACCTGGACCTGTTCTGCACCATTGTCAACGACCTGTTCGAGATGCTGGTGAACCAGGGCCGCCTGGCCGCGGTGCCGGTGGCCAGCCAGAGCGCGGCCCAGGCCTTCTACAACCTGCTGGCCTTTTTCCAGGGCCCCCCGCCCACCCCGCCCACCCCGGCCAAGGACGGGGAGGAAATGCCCGCTCCCGGCCGCCCCGCCTCCCCCCGGACTCATTAGCCAGGAAAGGACCGCCCCATGGACCTGGTCGAGCTGCTGGAAACCTGTTGCGCGCCCCTGGGCCCGCCCGGCTACGAGGACGAGGCGCGCCAGACCGTGGCCGAGATCATCGCGCCCTACGTGCGCCGCCTGGAGACCGACCGCCTGGGCAACCTCCAGGCCTGGCTGGGCCCCGAGGGATCTGAGGGAGTCCCCCGGGTGATGCTGGACGCCCACCTGGACGAGTGCGGGCTCATCGTGCAGCGGGTGGAAAAGGAAGGCTGGCTGCGGGTGGCCCCCCTGGGCGGGGTGGACCAGCGCATCCTGCCCGGCTCCCGGGTGGTCCTCCAGCCCCGGCCCGGCCAGCGGGTGGAGGGCGTCATCGGCCTGGCCCCGCCCCACGTGAGCCAGAAGGGCGACAAGGAAAAATCCGTGCCCTGGGACCAGACCTTCGTGGACATCGGCGCGGCCGACCAGGACCAGGCAGCGGCCCTGGGGGTGGAGACCGGCACTCCCGGGGTGCTGGAGCTGGGCATGAGGCGCCTGGCGGGAGGCTGCTTCATGGCCCGCAACCTGGACGACCGTGCCGGTTGCGCGGTGCTCTGCGCCCTGGCCCGGCGCCTGGCCGAGGACCCGCCGCCGGTGGAGGTGGTGCTGAACTTCGCGGTGGGCGAGGAGCTGGGCCTCAGGGGCGCCACCACCGCGGCCTACGGCCTGAAACCGGATCTGGCCCTGTGCCTGGAGGCCACCGTGGGCGACACCCCGGGGCTCAGCCCCGGCCGCCAGCCCTCGTACCTGGGCCGGGGGCCGGCCATCACCGTGGCCGACGGCCGCATCGTGGTGCCCCGGCGCCTGGTGGAGTCCCTGGAGCGGGCCGCGGCCAGGGCCGGAGTGGAGTGCCAGCGCAAGCTGCCGCCCTTTGGCGGCACCGATGCCGGGGCCATCCACCTCTCCCGCGCCGGGGTGCCCGCCTGCATCGTGGCGGTGCCCTGCCGCTACATCCACACCCCGGCCTCGCTGCTCAACCTGGACGACCTGGCCGCCATGCTGGAACTGAGCCTGGCCTGGCTGCGCCAGGTGGAGGAGCTGTTGTGAACTGGAACTTCCCCCCCTCCTATGGCCTGCTCCCCGCCCCGGTGCTCCAGGCCCGGGCCGCCCGGGCCGGCCGGCTCTGCCGCCGCCAGGGCCTGGCCGGGCTGCTCCTCACCTACAACACCGACGTGTTCTACCTCTCCGGCACCATGCAGCAGGGCGCGGTGCTGGTGGACGAGGAGGGCCGGGCCCAGGTGTTCATGCGCCGCCACCAACAGCGGGCCCAGGCCGAGAGCCCGCTTCCGGTGACCCCGGTGGGCGGCTACAGCCAGATCGCCGAGATCATAAACGACCTGTTGCCCCGGGGCGCTCGGCTGGGGCTCACCCTGGACGTGATGCCCGCCCGCGAGTACCTGGGCTGGGAGGGAAGGCTGCCGGAGCTGGAGATCGTGGACGCCAGCCGGCCCTGGCTGGAACTGAAGGGCATCAAGGACGAGCTTGAGCTGGAAACCATGGCCCGGGCCGGCCGCCTCACCAAGGAGATATACGACGAGCTGCCCAACATCCTGGCCGTGGGCAAGAGCGAGGCCCAGGCCGCGGGCGAGTTCCTGGCCCTGGCCATGGCCCGCGGCGGCCTGGCCCTGATGCGCGCCCGGGCCCCCTACATGGACCTCTACGCCTGGCACCTGGTCTCCGGCCCGGAGGCGGCCTGGCCCAGCGCGGTGGACGCGCCCTTCAGCGGCCAGGGCCTGTGGCCCTCCTTCCCCCAAGGCGCCAGCCAAAAGCCCCTCCAGCCCCACCAGCCCATCATCGTGGACGTGGCCCTGTGCCTGGAAGGCTACCTCACCGACCAGACCCGCACCTACTGCCTGGGCGCCGCCACCCCGGCCATGCGCCGGGCCCACGACTGCCTGAAGGCGGTGGAGGAAACCATCCTGGAGCGGCTGAAGCCCGGCGCGGTGAGCGGCGATATCTTCGCGGCCGCGGTGGAGACCGCCGAGCGCCTGGGCATGGGCCACGCCTTTTTGGGCCGGCCCGGCCACCGCATCCGCTTCGTGGGGCACGGCGTCGGCCTGGAGCTGGGCTCGCCGCCCTACCTGCTCCAAGGCTCCCAGGAGGTGGTGCAGGCCGGCCAGGTCTATGCCCTGGAATTGAAGATGGTGCTGGAGGAGGGGCCGGTGGGCCTGGAGAACACGGTGGCCGTGAACCAGCAAGGCCCCCCCACCCTGCTCACCCCCATACCCAACCAGCTTTTCGAGCTATAGGCAGCAGCCAAAAACCCGCGCCGCGCCGGCAGCCCGACGCGGCGCTTTTCGCCGTCCCCTTCCCTGAATAGCGCGCCCCCGCCCCCCCGTCGCCCGCCCCCCCGTCGCCCCCCGTCGCCCGCGTCGCCCCGCCCCCCGTCGCGGAGGCGAGCCATCCCTTGGGGACAGGCGGTCGTGACCTGTCCTCTCCTTGTCCAGCCTTTCGGGGGCTGGGGCGAAAAGCAAAGAGCCTAGCGCTTCTTCTTCAGGGCCGCGATGAGTTG
This sequence comes from uncultured Desulfarculaceae bacterium, assembly GCA_964620595.1. Classification (GTDB taxonomy): domain Bacteria; phylum Desulfobacterota; class Desulfarculia; order Desulfarculales; family Desulfarculaceae; genus Desulfocarbo. The sequence continues at coordinate 21,255 of CAZUHP010000011.1, forward strand.
TTCCTTGTTCATGCTGGAACGGCCGGGGATGTTGCGCTCCTTGGCCAGCGCATAGAGGTCTTTCAAGGTGCGGCGGGCATAGGGCAGATTCTTGGTGCTCTTGGGCGCGGCCTTTTTGGCGGACGTCCTCTTGCACCCAGCCCTCTTTTTGGCAGGTGCCTTCTTGGCGGCCATAAGTTTCCTCCCTTGGGCTGCCTCGAGGCCTGATTCATTCAGGCAGGAACCGTGTCTTGTTTCCCTATCAACCCCTTCCCTATTGAACACCTAATCTAAGCTATTCTTGTATGAATGGTCAACCTTCCCGGACCGGGCCCCTTGTTTTCGCCCTGCGGGCCAGGGCAGCGGCGGGGCGGCGAGGTGCAGCGGGCTGGATTGCGCCCTGTCCCCGCCTGGGCTATAGTGGGAACCACCCGAAACCAAGCCCAGGGGAGGAGACATGCAAGCCCCCGCGAGCATCGGCGGGTTCATCGAGGCGCTGCAGGAACGCGGCTGGCTCCGGCGCATCCAGGAGGAGGTGGACCCCTGCCTGGAGGTCACCGCGCTCAGCGAGCCGGTGATGAAGGCCGGCGGGCCGGCCCTGTTGTTCGAAAAGGTGAAGGGCGCCCATTGCCCCCTGGCCATCAACCTTTTCGGCTCCCGGGAGCGCATGGCCCTGGCCCTGGGGGTGGAGGACCTGGACGAGATAGCCGGGCGCCTGCGCGGGCTCCTGCAAATGGAGCTGCCCCGGGGCCTGTGGGCCAAGCTGACCACCGCCCTGGCCGGGCTCAAGGAGCTGAGCGCCTTTGCCCCCAAGCGGGTCAAGGAGGCTCCCTGCCAGGAGGTGCGGCTCAGCGGCGAGGCGGCCTCCCTGGACCTGCTGCCCATCCTCACCTGCTGGCCCCAGGACGCGGGCCCCTTCATCACCCTGCCCCAGGTGATCACCGCCGACCCCGAGACCGGCAAGCAGAACTCGGGCATGTACCGCCTGCAGCGTTTCGACGCCCGCACCACGGGCATGCACTGGCACCGCCACAAGGGCGGGGCCGCCCATTTCCGCAAGGCCAAGGAGCGGGGCCAGAAGCTGCCCGTGGCCGTGGCCCTGGGCGGGCCGCCGGCCGCGGTGTATGCCGCCTGCGCGCCCCTGCCCCCCGCCCTGGACGAGTTCATGTTCAGCGGCTTTCTGATGGGCCGGCCGCTGCGGGTGGTGAAGTGCCTCACCAGCGATCTTCTGGTGCCGGCCGAGGCCGAGGTGATCCTGGAAGGCTACGTGGACCCGGCCGAGCCCTGGCGGCGGGAGGGGCCTTTCGGCGACCACACCGGGTTCTACTCCCTGGCCGACGACTACCCGGTGTTCCACCTCACCGCCCTCAGCCACCGCCGGGACTTCGTCTATCCCACCACCGTGGTGGGCCGGCCGCCCATGGAGGACTTCTACCTGGGCCTGGCCACCGAGCGCATCTTCCTGCCCCTGTTGCAGATGGTGCTGCCCGAGGTGGTGGACTACCACATGCCGGCCGAGGGCGTGTTCCACAACCTGGTGTTCGTGGCCATAAAGAAGGAATACCCCGGCCACGCCTACAAGGTGATGAACGCCCTGTGGGGCCAGGGCCAGATGATGTTCGCCAAGGTCATCGTGGTGGTGGACCACGAGGTGAACGTGCAGGACCCCCAGGAGGCCTGGTGGGCGGCCCTCAACCACATCGACCCGGCCCGGGACCTGATCTTCAGCAAGGGGCCTGCCGACGCCCTGGACCACGCGGCCGAGCGGCCCTGGCTGCATTCCAAGCTGGGCATCGACGGCACCCGCAAGTGGCCCGAGGAGGGATTCGAGCGCCCCTGGCCCGAGCGCATCGAGATGAGCGAGGAGGTGCAGCGGGCCGCCCTGGCCAAGCTCGAGAAGTGGGGACTGATCTAGGATCAAAGCGCGCGGCGGGGGAGCCCTCTCCGGGGCATCCCCCTTTTCCAGACCACCCAGAGGCACCCGAGCAAGCGGATACCATGCAGCGCAGCCTGACCCAACCCATCCGCGACTTTGGCGAGCTGGTCAAGTTCAGCCACACGGTGTTCCTGTTCCCCTTTGCCTTGAGCGCGGTGGTCCTGGCCCACGGGGTGCGGCCCCTCACCCTGGGCGTCATCTTCTGGACCGTGGTGGCCCTGGTGGCGGCGCGCAGCGCGGCCATGATCATGAACCGCATCGCCGACCGGCGCTTCGACGCCCGGAACCCGCGTACCGCCGGCCGCCCCCTGGTCACCGGCCGGGTGAGCCTGGGGCTGGCCTGGCTGTGGCTGTCCCTGGCCTGCGGGGCGCTGGTGCTGGCCGCGGCCATGCTCAACCCCCTGTGCCTGGCGCTCTCGCCGGTGGCCCTCGTCTGGATCCTGGGCTACAGCTTTGCCAAGCGCTTCACTGCCCTGTGCCATCTCTGGCTGGGCGCGGCCACCGCCCTGGCCCCGGTGGGGGCCTGGCTGGCGGTCACCGGCGCCTGGGACTGGCGGGTGGCGGTGCTGGCCGCGGCGGTGGCCTTGTGGGTGGCGGGCTTCGACGTGATCTACGCCTGCCAGGACATCGACTTCGACCGGGAGCACGCCCTGCACTCCCTGCCCGCCCGCCTGGGGCTGCGGCGCGCCCTGTGGGTGAGCCGCGGCCTGCACCTGGGCGCCATGCTCGGCTTTTTCGCCCTGGGGCCGCTCTTCGGCCTGGGCGGCATATACCTGGCCGGCGCCGGGGTGGTGGCGGCGGTGCTGGTGGTGGAGCAGCTCCTGGTGGCCCGCAAGCAGGCCAACATACCCATGGCCTTTTTCACCCTGAACGGCGTGGTGTCGGTCGGGTTCTTCCTGGTGTTGCTGACTGATCGGCTGGTAGGTGTTTGATTGCATCCCCTGGAGACAGACCTGCGCTACTTGGGCGTCTTGGAAAAGGCGGTGCAGATAGCGGCCGAGTTGGGCCCCCAGGCCGCGGTGCGCTACGTGCGCTCGTCCTACCACCTGCTTTCCAAGGTGTACCACCCGGACCTGCACCAGAAGAACAAGCAGGCGGCGGAAGCGGGGCAAAGGAGATTGAACGCGGTGAAGGAGCGGTTGGACAAGACCAGTGACGAGGAGCTGTCCCGCTTTCTGGGCGGCCAGACCCGGCCCGGCACCGGCCACCCCCGCATCCTGGTGGTGGAGGACGAGGACGGACTGAGGGAGAACCTGGCCGAACTGTTGGAGCTGGAGGGCTACCACGTGAAGACCGCGCCCAACGGGGTGCAGGGCATGGGCGCCCATCTCTCTTTCCGGCCGGAGCTGGTCATCACCGACGTGGTGATGCCCATCATGGACGGGGTGGAGATGGTGCGCCAGCTCCGCCAGCGGAACCCCAATCTGAGGGCCCTGTTCATCAGCGGCTTTTTCGGCACCCGCTCCATCCGCCACGAACTCATGGACGAGATCGAACGCTTCGGCTATCCCATGCTCTCCAAGCCCTTCAAGCCCAGCGAGCTGTTCGCCCTGGTGCGCCAGGCCCTGGGCTGAGGCCGGCGGGCGACGGGGGGCGACGGGGGGCGGGCGACGGGGGGCGACGGGGGGGCGGGCGACGGGGGGCGGGCGACGGGGGCGGGCGACGGGGGCGGGCTCGAGCGGCCCGGCGGGCCTGGATTTCTCCACGGGAAAAGGCCCCCTCCACCGGGAGGGGGCTGACAAGTAGTAGTGGGCCACGCGCCACTTAAAAGGCCCCCTCCCTGGCGGGAGGGGGCCTTTTGGCGGTTGGGATCGGGCTTAGTGGGTGGCGGCCACATCGCCGGGCTTGAAGTCGCCGACCTCCTCCTTCACGCCGATGGCCACCTTGTAGAGCACGGTGAGGACCAACATGCCCAAGGCGTACACGCCGAAGGTGATGACCAACTCCAGGCCGGTGGGCGCGTACTCGGTGATCTCGTGCAGGGGGTTGGGCACGAAGCCGCCGGAGATGATGCCCATGCCCTTGTCGATCCAGGTGCAGACGAACACCAGCACCGCGGCCACGCCCAGCACGGTTTCGTTCTTGCGGGTGCGGGGCACGATCAACAGGCCGATGGCCACCAGCCCGGAGATCATGGAGACCCACATCCAGGGCACCAGCATATTGTGGCCATGCAGGCCCCAGAACAGGTACTGCAAGTGGGTCTTGTGGCTGGGGATGTTGCTGTAGAAGACCGTGAAGAACTCCAGGGCGAAGAAGAACAGGTTCAGGATGAGGGAGTAGGTTACGATCTTGGCCAGGGTCTGGATGGCCTCCTTGCCCGGGTCGAACTTGGTGACCTTACGCACCAGGAGCGACAGCAGGATCAGCACCGAGGGGCCGGCGGCAAAGGCCGAGGCCAAAAAGCGCGGGGCCATGATGGCGGTCAGCCAGAAGCCGCGGCCGGGCAGGCCGGCGTAGAGGAAGGCCGTCACCGTGTGGATGGACACCGCCCAGGGGATGGAGAGGTAGATGATGGGCTTGATCCAGCCGGGCGGGGGCAGTTGCTTGCGCTCGGCCTTGAGCACCACCCAGCCCACCACCAGGTTGATGGCCAGGTACCCGTTCAGCACCACCATGTCCCAGAACAGCACGGAGTTGGGCGTGGGATGCAAGATGATGTTCATCAGGCGCATGGGGCGGCCAAGGTCCACTATGACGAACAGCAGGCACATGAGCACCGCCGGGATGGCCAGGAACTCGCCCAGGATGGTGATGCGGCCGAAGGCCTTGTAGTTATGCAGATAGAAGGGCAGCACCAGCATCACGGCCGAGGCCGCCACGCCCACCAGGAAGGTAAGCTGGGCGATGTAAAAGCCCCAGGACACGTCCCGGCTCATGCCGGTGATCATCAGGCCCTTTTGGTACTGGATCATGTAGGCCACAAAGCCCGCTATGACGACCGCCAGCAGGAAGGCCACCCAAGCCCAGTAGTTCTTGCTTCCATAGACTGCTTTCTCAAGCATAGCGACCTCACACTAGGTAGTAGACATTAGGCTGGGTGCCAAGCTCTGGCTTGCGCCTAATGCTGTAATTGGTCCTCAAGGCCTTGCGCACCTCGGAGCGGGGGTCGTTCAGGTCTCCGAAAAGGAGCTGCCCGTCCTTGGCCGCCTCCACGCAGGCGGGAAGCTTGCCCACTGCCAGGCGCTCGGCGCAGAAGTTGCACTTCTCCACCACGCCCTTGGTGCGGGTGGGGTATTCGGGGTTGGGCAGCTTGCCGTCCTTGAAGAAGGTGCGGGGGTCGGCGAAGTTGAAGCTGCGGGAGCCGTAGGGGCAGGCGGCCATGCAGAAGCGGCAGCCAATGCAGCGGTGCATGTCCATCATCACGATGCCGTCGCTGGCGCGCTTGAAGGTGGCCTGGGTGGGGCACACCCGCACGCAGGGCGGGTTCTCGCAATGGTTGCACATGACCATCACCGGCTTTTCCCGTATCTCCGCCGGTATCATGCGGTTTTCTTTCTCGGTGAAGGCATGCTCGAACTGGGTGGGCCAGATCCACTTGATGTTCTGCTTGGAGTGGATCGTGGGCACGTTGTGCGCCTTGTGACAGGCCTCCTGCAAGGCCCAGCCGTCGGCCTCGCTCTCGAACTTCTTGAGGTCCACCACCATGGCCCAGTGGGTTCCCTGCAAGGCCTGGGGTGGGCGGTACATTTGGGCCGCGTCCACCTGGCCGGGCAGCACCAGCTCGAAGACCGCCTTGCCGCCCAGGCCCATGGCGGCGGAAAGGCCGGCTATCTTAAGAAACTCTCGTCTGTTCACCGCCATCACTTACTCTCCTTCACCTGCTCGGGCGTGAGGTGGCAGTCCCAGCAATAGGGCGACACCGCCAGGTAGTTATGGCACTGGTCGCAGAACTTCTTCTTGTCGTTGTGGCAAGCCATGCACTCGTTGGTAAGGCTCATGTTGTACTTCTTGCCACCCTTGCCCACATACACCCGGTCCATGTCGCGGACCACGGCGTTGCGCCACTCGTTGAGCAACTGCATGTGGGAGGTACGCATGTAGGCGGTGTCCTCCACGCACACCTTGGCGGTCTTGGGCAGCTCGGGTTTGGGCACCGGGGCCGCTTTTCCGATCTGCCACCACAACGGCAGGGTGAAGATGGCCACGAAGATTACTAAGCCGGTGATAATCTTGCCTGCGTTATACATTACTCACCGCCCTCCTCACTGGGCGCCCCGCCCTCCTCAGCGGGCGCTTCGCCCTCTTCCTCCGCCTCGGGCCACTCGATGGGCGGCAGGCCGACCTCTTCGCGCAGGTCGTTGACTTCCTCGCCGCGGAGGTTGTACTGACGCGGAATCTCGCCTTCCATGATGAGCGCGTTGGCCACCAGCTCGGTCACGCCGGTGGTCCTCACGTCGCCCACCCAGTAGTCCAGGTGGGCCGGGAACACCGCCCGGTCGATGGCGCAGACACAGGCCAGGGTGTTGACCCCGTGCCGGTCCTTGACGTACTGGACCGCGTTCATCCTGGGCAGGCCGCCCCGGAAGCGCATCTCCATGTTCTCGCCGGCGTTCAGGCCGGCGCCGCCGCCGCAGCAGAAGGTGTTCTCGCGGATGGTCTGGGGCGGCATCTCGAAGAAGTGGTTGCACACGTTCTTGATAATGTAGCGCGGCTCCTCCAGAAGCCCCATGCCGCGGGAGGGGTTGCAGGAGTCGTGGAAGGTGACCCGCAGGTGGTCGTTGCGGCTGGGGTCCAGCTTGAGCTTGTTGTGGTGGATGAGGTCCGCGGTGAACTCGGAGATGTGCACCATCTTGGTGGAGGCCGCGTTCTGGAACATGGTGCCGGTGATGGGGCTCACCGGGGTCTCCAGGAAGTCGGCCGGGCCGTTCATGGTGTCCATGTACTGGGTCACCACCCGCCACATGTGCCCGCACTCGCCGCCCAGGATCCACTTGACCCCCAGGCGCTTGGCCTCGGCGTACATCTTGGCGTTCAGGCGCTTCATCATCTCGTGGCTGGTGAAGAACCCGAAGTTGCCGCCCTCGGAGGCGTAGGTGCTCCAGGTGTAGTCCAGGCCGATGTGCTCGAAGAGCATCAAATAGCCCATGAAGGTGAAGATGCCCGGGTCGGCGAACACGTCGCCCGAGGGGGTGATGAAGAGGATCTCGGCGCCCTTGCGGTTGAAGGTGGGCTCGATGCGCACCCCCACGTACTCCTCGATGTCGTCCAGGAGATACTCGATGTTCTCCTTGAAGGTGTGGGGCTTGAGGCCCAGGTGGTTACCGGTGTGGAAGCAGTTGTTGACCGGGGTGCCGATCCAGTCTATCTGGCAGCCCAAGAGGTTCAGGATCTCCCGGGCCATGATGGTGATCTCGGCGGTGTCGATGCCGTAGGGGCAGTACACGCTGCAACGGCGGCACTCGGTGCACTGGAAGTAGTAGTAGAACCACTCCTTGATCACCTCTTCGGTCAGCTTGCGTCCGCCGGCCAGCTTGCCCAGGATCTTGCCCGCGGTCTTGAACTCGCCGCGGTACACGCTGCGCAGGAGTTCGGCCCTGAGCACCGGCATGTTCTTGGGGTCGCCCGAGCCGATGAAGAAGTGGCACTTGTCGGCGCAGGCTCCGCAGCGCACGCAGATGTCCATGAACAGCTTGAAGGAGCGGAAGCGCTTCAGGCGCTCCTTGATGCCCTCGCGCACGATGCCCTTCCAGTCGGCGGGCAGCTTCCAATCGTCGTCGGTGGGGTTCCAATCGCGGGGGTTGGGTTGGCCCACGCCCTCCAGCGACTCCTTCTTGACCGCGTGGAGGTACATGCCCGGGCGAAACTCGGGCTTGGTGTCCATCCAATCCGCGGCCGGCGGCTTATGATCTACCGCTGCGATCTGTTCGGGCTTGGGAGTAGGATCAGCCATCTCATCAATCCTTTATCTAGGGAACTTATTGGCTACCCAGTGGGGCGCGTATCGCTCTCCGCCTGAGTGACTATTCCTTTTTCTCTTCCGCCGCCTCGGCAGCCTCCTCGCCGCCGCCCTCGGCGCCTTCCGGCGCAGCCTCTTCGGCCCCTTCCTCGGCCGCCTCCTCCTGGGGGTTCTTTTCCACCGGGAGGCCCGCCTCGATCATCAGATCGCGGAAGTCGTCCTCATACTCCTCGTAGGTGTGGGTCTTGACCGGGTAGTTCCAGGGATTGACGTGCCGCACTTCGCGGCTGTTGCTGGGCAGGTTGCGGGTGGGGCTCAGGAACACGCCCGGCATGTGCATCAGCTTGCTGAAGGGGAAGTAGGCGAAGAGCACGCTCACCAGAAAGAGATGGATGTAGAACAGCGGGCTGATGGGGTTGGCGGGAATCACCGGGTTGAAGGTGGCCAGGCCCATGGTCAGCTCCTTGACCGCCTCCACGTCCACCCTGAGGAAGTAGCGCATCAGGATACCGGTGATGCCGATACCCAGGATGAGGAACAGGGGGAAGTAGTCCGAGGTCAAGGAGATGTAACGGATGTTGGGCATCCGCAGCCGGCGGTCCAAAAGGGCCAGCAGCATGAGCACCATGACCACGCCGCTGATAAGCACCTGGGGCAGGCCCAACTCCAAGAAGCCGTCAACAGACTCGACCAGCCGCACCAGGGCGGGCACCGGGTCCATGAAGAACCGGAGGTGCCACACGAGCACCACCAGGAAGGAATAGTGGAACATGATGGCGAAGAGCCAGAGGAACTTCTCCGAGCCCTGGCGGATGACAGGCTGGCCGTCGATCACCCGGTAGTCGAGCTTGGTGTTGCGGAACAGCGAGCGCATGGTCACGATCTCGAAGAACATGCGGGCCAATACGCCGCCGGCCGAAGTGGGGTTGTCCACCTTGTTCGGCTTTATCCAAGAGAGGCTCTTCTGCTGACCGCAGGTGGTGGGGATGCAGAAAGGCACCGCCGAGCGGCCCCAGTCCAGCACCTTCCAGATCAACCCCACGAAGAAGGTGATCAAGGCGGCATAGGGCACGACCACTCCGAACAAGTATGTCATGCCAGCGCCCGCCACCCCCGCGTAGGCGATCGCGATCAGTACGATCACTGCTAGCAACGAAAAGATGACATGCATTATCCGCTACCTCTTTTCCCGTTAGGCTTGCCTGATACTGCCCTTATGCCAGGTCTGGGTCTTTCGCCTCCGGAGGCTGGTCCGGGGCTTCCTGCTCCGGAACCACGGTAAAGATTCCAGAGCGCTCCAAGACCTTGGCGTAGAGGTTCCTCATCTCTTTGGCCTTGAGGTCGTAGATCTGCTCCCGGCAGGACATGTAGATGTCGAAGCCGGCCAGCATGAGCTGGTCCACCATGTCCTCGAACCTGGCCAGATCCTCGCCCAACCCTTGCTTGTCCACCTCCCCGCCCAGCCGCTTGCGAACCGCGGTCTTGAGCTGGAAGATGAAGGCCAGGGCATGGGCCGGGGTGAAGTCCTGCACCGCCCGGATGCGTATTATCCTGTCCAGGAACTTGTTGAGTTCTTGGCTCTGGGGTTTGCCCTGCACCAACTCATCGAAGATATGCTCGGTCTCGCTTTTGATGGTGGCGCCCACCGGATTGGCGAAACGGTCCTTGCTTTGGCGCAAGAACCTAGCCGTTTCAGGAGGATAGGTATCAAGGACCGCCTGGAGCCAGTCCCCCAGGATGGCGGCCTTGTGCTTGATCAACAACTCCTGAAAGCTCACGGGCAACCCCTTCCGCATCCCGGCCGGGCCCACGCCTGGTGGCTGGGATGGTGGATCACGCTCAATTGTGGAGCCCGCCTGAAGTGCCATTTCGGGCCCCGGCGGGATTTAATTGGGCAAATGCTAGTACAATGAAGTAGTTAGCCAGACATTTTCAGTGGGACATTGTTAGCACACTGGCCTTTTCCAGTCAAGCCAATTGTGCGAGCCGGCACATAGGGGGGCGGGGGGGGCGGGGGCAGGGGGGCGGAATTCATTGACGCCCTGCCCCCACCTCCCTATACTGAGCCCACCGCACGTTTTCACCTCTCCCTTCCGATTCGGACGCAGTACATGAGCCGCAAGGAGTATCTGCTCGAGCAGAAGCGGCAGGGCCGCCGCATCTTCGGCGTGTTCCCGGCCCAGTACCCTCGCGAGGTGCTCTGGGCCGCGGGCATCCTGCCGGTGGAGATCTGGGACCCGCCGCTTGGCATCAGCGCGGCCGACGCCCATTTGCAGCCCTACATCTGCTCGGTGGTCAAGCTGGGCCTGGAGCTGCTCTTGCAGCAAAAGGCGGAGATGGTGGACGGGTTCTTGTTCCCCCACACCTGCGACTCCATCCAGAACCTGGCCTCGGTGGTGCACGACTACATCGGGCTGGACAAGCCCTGTTACTTCTTCTATCACCCCAAGGCCCCTTACCGCGCCTCGTCACGGGAGTACTACCAGCGCCAGGTGGAGTCCCTGGCCCGCTCCCTGGAGGAGGCTTACGGCCCTCTCCCGGCGGGGGAGCTGGAGCGCCGAGTGGCCCAGGGCCAAGAGATAGGCCGCCTCATGGGCCGGCTCTACCAGCGCCGCGCCGCCGGCACCCTGGCCCTGGACAACGCCGGGTTCTACCGGGCCATCCGCCGGGCCGAATGGCTCTGGCCAGACGACCTCATCGCCGAACTCACCGAAATCCTGGCCGCCGAGCCCGGCGAACCAGACCGGCGGCCCGCAGTGGTGCTCACGGGCGTACTGCCCAACCCGCCGGAGATATTGACCCTCTTGGACGAACTCGGGGTTCGGGTGGGCCACGACGACCTCTTGGCCTGCTCCCGCCGCTGGCTGAGCACCACCCCGGGGGCCGGGGAGCCCTACGCGGCCCTCAGCGAGGCCTATTTCGGGCTGCCGCCCTGCTCCAGCAAGGGCTCTCCCCTGGCCGAGCGCCTGAAGTGGCTGCACGGCCTTTGCCGGCAGACCCAGGCCCGGGGAGTCATCTTCTATCTGGTCAAGTTCTGCGAAACCGAGCTGTTCGACGTACCCATCCTGAGTGACGAACTCAAGAAAAGGGGCATTCCCTCCCTGATCCTGGACACCGAGCTGAACCAGGGGCTCTCCGGCCAGATGACTACCAGAATAGAGGCTTTTCTGGAGATGCTGGGTTAGAATAGACAAAGTGGTGAGGCGGGCGGGAGCCCGGGAGGTTCCTGGGGGGTTCCCCGCCGCGCCCCGGAAAAGGGCGGATAGCCATGGCATTAGCCCGCAAAGCACAGTTCCAGTTCATGAAGGACCTGGGCGCCCCGGCCCTGATGACCATGCAGAAGGGCATCAAGAAAAAGCGCCCCAAAAGGCCCAATCCCCACTTCGGGCCGCCCCTGAAAAGCGCCGCGCGGCTGAAGGAGATAATGACCCGCCACTACCTGCTGGCGCGCTACGCCCCCGGCGCCATGCCGGTGGCCTGGGTCACCTCGGGGGCGCCGGTGGAGATACTCCGGGTTTTCGGCTTCTACACCGTGTACCCCGAAAACCACGGCGCCCTCTGTGGAGCCCAGAAGATGGGCCCCGAGATCTGCGAGGAAGCGGAAAAGGCCGGCTACCACCCGGACCTGTGCTCCTACGCGCGCATAGACCTGGGCCACTTCTTTTCGGGCAAGACCCCGGCGGGCAAGCTCCCCAAGCCGGATCTGCTCTATGCCTCCACCAACATCTGCCAAACCGTGCTCTACTGGTACAAGGCCCTGGCCCACTACTGGCAGATACCCCTGATCCTCTTTGACACGCCCTACAACTTCACCGAACTCAGCGACAACGACCTGGACTACATGACCTCCCAGCTCAAGGAGATGATCCCCGAGCTGGAGCGTATCTCGGGCCGCGAGTTCTCCCTGGAGCGCTTCCAGGAGATAACCCGGCTGGCCGCCGACGCCTCGGTCACCTGGGGCGAGGTGCTGGCCACCATGAAGCACCGCCCCGCGCCCATGACCATCTTCGACTCCTTCGTGCACCTGGCGCCGGTGGTCTCCCTGCGGGGGCTCAAGGTGGCCAGCGAGTACTACCACGAACTCCTGGCCGAGCTGCGCCAGCGGGTGGAGGAGGGGGTGGGCGCCCTGGCCCGGGAACGGAAGCGCCTCATGTGGGACAACATCGCGGTGTGGTACAAGCTCAGGGACTGGTCATACCTGTTCGCCGAGCGCGGCTACAACTTCGTCACCGCCACCTACACCAACGCCTGGGCCGAAACCATCAAGTACCTGGACCCCTCCCGGCCCTTCCGCTCGGCGGCCAAGACCTACAGCCTGGTGATATTGAACAACAACCTGAACCACCGCCTGCGGCTGATGGAGAAGATGATCAAGGAGTACCAGGTGGACGGACTGGTGGTGCACTCGGCGCGGAGCTGCAAGCCCTACTCGGTGGGCCAGTACGACCTGGCCCGATTGCTCAGGGAGCGCCTGGGCATCCCCTCGGTGATCATAGAGGCCGACATAACAGACTACCGGGTCTTCTCCGAGGAGCAGGCCAACACCAGGCTGGAGGCGTTTTTCGAGGCCCTGGAGGGCTGAGGCGCCAGCAAAAGCGTTGTGCAATCCCGCGCAATCTGCTAGCTTAAGCGGGCCGATTGGAGGAGCCGGGGCGGCCCTTTGGTCGGCCGGTGCCGGTCATGGTGGCGGCGATTATGAATAAATCAGGATAGTCAAGGCCTTGGCGGCTCCACCCCGGGCGGGGCCGCGCAAGCCTTTCCGGCAGGAGATTGTAGCGATGATCAGACGCGGCGGCGCAATGGTGGTTTTGGCCGGCCTGATGCTGGCGGTGTTCGCCTTTGGCCTGGCCTGGGCCGAGAAGTACGAGACCAAAAGCGGCGAGGTCCAGGACAGCATGGAGCTGAAGTTCCCGGATATCTTCACCCATCCCAAGCGGGGGCCGGTGACCTTCAGCCACCAGGCCCACCACCAGGACTACGGGGTGAAGTGCCAGCAGTGCCACCACATGTACGAGGACGGCAAGAACGAGTGGAAACCGGGCGACGAGGTGAACGCCTGCGCCGACTGCCACACCGAGCCCTACAAGAACATCGGCGGAATGCCCAGCCTGCACCAGGCCTTCCACCGCAACTGCCTCAACTGCCACAAGGCCACCGACGACGCGCCCAAGGCCTGCGACGAGTGCCACAGTTAGGGCCGGCAGCATAGCCCCACCGAGCGGCGCGGGCCCGGGATGCTCTCCCGGGCCCGTTTTGCCGGCGCCAGGGCCGGGAGGCTAGCCTCCCTCGGCCCACTTCTTTTCCTCCTCCTCCCGCAGCGCCCGGCGGAGCACCTTGCCGATCATGCTCTTGGGCAGCTCGGCGCGCACCTCCACCTCCTTGGGCACCATGTAGGCAGACAGGTTCTTCTTGCAGAAGTCGATGATCTCCTGGGGCTGTATCTCCTGGCCGGCCTTGGCCACCACGTAGGCCTTGATGTACTCGCCCTTGGTGGGGTGGGGCAGGCCCACGGCCACCGCCTCGGCCACCTTGGGATGCTGGTGCAGCACCTCGTCGATCTCGCTGGGGAACACGTTGAAGCCGCTGACGATGACCAGGTCCTTCTTGCGGTCCACGATGGTCACGAACCCGTCCTCGTCCATCACCCCGATGTCACCGGTGTACAACCAGCCGTCGCGCAGGGTCTGGGCGGTGAGTTCGGGCTGGTTCAGATAGCCGCTCATCAACTCCGGACAGCGGATCACGATCTCGCCGGGCTCGCCGATGGGCATCTCCTTGCCGCCCTGGTCCAGGTCCATGATCTTCCACTCCACGTCCGGAAAGGGAATGCCGATGGTGCCCGGCTTCTTGGGCCCCAAGAAGGGGTTGCAGGAGATGGCGGTCACCGCCTCGGTGAGCCCGTAGCCCTCGATCAGCTCGGCGCCGGTGCGTTTCTGGAACTCCTCCATCACCGCCAGGGGCAGGGGCGCGGCGCCCACGAAGATGCCCCGCAGGGAGGTGAGGTCGTACTGGTCGATGTCGGGCAGCTCCTTGATGGCGATGAACATGGTGGGCACCCCGGCGAACAGGGTGGGCTTGTACTTGTGCACCGTCTTGACCAGCTCCCGGGCGTTGAAGCGGGGCAGAAGGATGGTGGTGCCCCCCCGGCTCAGGGGCGTGTTCATGCACACGCTCATGCCGAACCCGTGGAACAGGGGCAAGACGGCCAGGAGCCTGTCATCGGGGCGCACCTGGCCCCAGGCCGCCACCTGGCTGGCGTTGGCCACCAGGGCCTTGTGGCTCAGCATGATGCCCTTGCTCACCCCGGTGGTGCCGCCGGAGTAGATGAGCGCGGCCATGTCGCCGGGGTCTATCTCCACCGGGGGTGCCTGGCCGCCCTGGCGCAGGAGGTCCTTGAAGCTCACGGTGCGCGCCTCGGGCTGGATGCATACCCGGGGCATGCTCTTGTCCAGGCGGCGCTTGAGGGGATAGAGCAGGTTCAGGGGAAAGGGCAGGTAGTCGGCCAGGCTGGTGTACACGATCAGCTCCAGGTCCAGCTCCGGCTTGATGTTGTTCACCCGCTGGGAAAGCAGGTCCAGGACGATGAGCGCCTTGGCCCCCGAGTCCTGGAACTTGAAGATCAGCTCGCGCTCCACGTTCAGGGGATTGGCCAGCACCGCGGTGGCCCCCAGGCGCTGCACCGCGTAGAAGGAGATCACGAACTGGGGGCAGTTGGGCATGAGGAGCACCACCCGGTCGCCCTTTCCCACTCCCCGGGCGGCCAGGGCCCCGGCCAGGCGCTCCACCTGGTCCAGGAGTTGGCCATAGGTGAGTTTGTTGCCCATGAAGATCAGGGCGGTGCGCTGGAGCGCCTGCCGCGCGGCGCCGGCCATGAAGGAGAAGACATCGACCGGGGGATAATCCAGGGTGTGGGGGACGCCTGGGTCGTAGGAAGCAAGCCAGGGGCGCTGTGCCACTTCGCACCTCCCTGTCTGGTGGGTGGGAGAAACCCGTGCGGTCTAAACTCTGTACAGCAAAGCGGCCCTGGAGCACAAATGTTTTCAGCGGGCGGCCTGGATCATCTCCCGCCAGCGCATCACCTCGGGGGGTATCTCCGGTCCCTGGCCGCTGTAGCCCAGGGCCTGGGCCACCTGGGCCGGGGGCACGTTGCCCCGGGGGCCCCGGAACAGGATCCGCACCAGGGCCCGGGCCTTCACCCGGCCCTCCTGCACGAAGCACTGCTCCAGGTAGAACCACTTTTCATCCCAGCAGAGCAGGCGGGTGGTGAGTTCGTAGCCCCGGAAGGGGGGCAGGGGCCGGCGGTAGCGGATGGCCGCACTGCCCACCAGGGGCTGCCAGCGGCTCTTCAGGGCGGGCCGCAACAGGCCGAGCCTGAGGGCCAGGTCCCAGCGGCCCAGGTCCATGAGGGTGAGGTAGCGGCCGTTGTTCAGGTGCAGGTTGGTGTCGATGTCATTGGGCCAGACCAAGAAACGGATGCGGGAGGTGGCCAGGGGCTCCAGCCGTCGGCCGGCCAGGGCGCGGGCGGTCACCTTGAGGGTACGCAGCAGGGGATACATGGGGCTTGTCTCCGAGGTGGGTGCGGGCCCCGGGCCTCATCTTGGCCCGGACGGAGTTAAATTGCAAGGCCGCCCGCTTCCGCCCAAGGGGGGTTCAGGCGCATCCCCGGCCCGGGCCGCGGTCCTCGTCAGGGGCGGGCGGCAGGGGCTCCTCCCCGGCGCCGCCCAATTTTCGCCGTATCCAACGAACCAGATCGATTATGAGTCAAAGCACCTCTCCGGCCCTCCCTTGCCGGCCGCCGGAACGGGGCCGGGCTGAAACAACTATATCCTCTTGGGGTTATAACGCCAAGGGCTTGGTTGGAAGGGGTAGAGGTGTGCTATAGTAGGCGCCAGAGCCGATAGTGCGGGGGGCTGGGGACCATATCCCCCCAAAAGGTAAGTTGCTTTTTCGATTTTGTCATCTCACCCCTTCGAGGCGCGACCCTTGACCCTGTTCGAACTGGCCAGAGAGCTTTTCACCTACCTGGTACGCTTCCGGGAAAAGGCGTCCACCACTGCCGCCCCGCCCTTGGCCGAGGTGCGCGGCGACTTGCTGGGCATCTTCTCCCGCATGGACAACCACGCCAAGCGCGAGCCCGTGCTGCAAGAGCCCTATCGCCAGGTGCACTACGCCCTGGTGGCCCTGGCCGACGAGGTGATCCTCACCTCGGGCTGGGAACATGCCACCGCCTGGCGCCAGGCGCTTCTGGAGGAGCGCTTCTACCACACCAAGGAGGCGGGCCGCAGGTTCTTCGAGCTGGCCAAGGGACTGGACGATGCGCCCCAGGACGTGCGGGCCATCTTCTACCTGTGTCTGGCCCTGGGCTTCTCCGGCCACTATGCCCCGGCCGATCCCGAGCTGGCCGAGATAAAGGAAGAGCTTCTGGCCCGGCTGCCCTCCAAGCCGCGCATCATGGACGAGGCCCGCCAGGCCCGCGCCCAGACCGAGCGCCGCCAGCGGGGCTGGCTGTGGAGCTTGGCCGCCTTGGCGGTGATAGTGGGCGCGGCCGCCATCGCCTGGAACCAATGGCCCTCGAGCCAGCCCCCCCAGCCCGCGCCGCCGCCCAGGCCGGTGGAAAAGCCCGCCGCCCCGCCGGCAGCCGCCAGCGAAAAGCCCGGCCCCTCCCGGGCGGTCGCCCCGGCCCCGGCCGCGGAGAAGCCCGCCCCCAAGCCGGAAGCCGCCCCCGCGCCACCCGCGCCCCCCCCGCCCCCGCCGCCACCCAGCCCGGCTAAACCGGCCACCCCGCCGCCCCCGCCGCCCCCGGCCCCCGCGGCCCGGCCGGCAACCGTGCCGCCCCAGCCCAGCCCCACCCCGGAGGCCCGGCCGGTGGAAAAGCCCGCCGCCCCGGCTCCCACCAAGGCGGCGTCCCCGGCCAAGGGAAAAGGCTACCGGGTACGGGTGGGCGTGTACGTGGGTCCCATCCAGTCGGGCCGCCTGGCCGACAAGCTGAAACAGGCCGGTTACCCGGTGCGGGTGGAGAAGCTGGAACGCCCCGGAGGCAGGACCTTGTTCGTGGTGTCGATCACTCCCCTGTCCAGCCGGGCCGAGGCCGAGCGCGTGCGGGCCGAGATCAAGGACCGGTTCCAGATCGAGGCGGTGATAAAGAAGAACTAGGCTGAGCGCGTCCCGCGCCGCGGCAAGCCCGACCGGCCGCCTGCGTCTTCTCCACCATTGAAACGTATTCTCTCCTCACCAGGGCCGGCCCCTGTCATGGTTCCCCTTTGCCATGTGCCGCTATCGTTCCCCCGTCGCCGCCCGTCGCCCCCTTCGGCTGCCCCGCTGTTGCTAACTACGTCCCCTGCTACCCGTCACTTGCCCCCCGTCGCCCCCCGTCGCCCGCCCCCCGTCGCCCCCGTCGCCCGCCCCCCGTCGCCCAGCCAAGGCAGCAGAAACACGCCGCAGAACATGGTCCCGCCCGCCAGGGCGATGCCCAAGTGAAAGGAGGCCCGCTCGCCCAGCCAGCCGATGCCGGCGGGCAGGGCCCCGCCCCCCAGCACGAAGGCCAAGGGCACCACCACCGACACCGTGAGGTTGCGCAGGGAGGGGTCGCCCAGGCTGGCCAGGGCGGCGAAGCCGGCCGGGAAGAAGCACACCGCCACCAGGGGCTGGATGAACAGGGCCACCCACAGCCAGGGCGGGGGACAGAGCCCCAGGGCCACGGTGAAGAGCCCGGTGAGGCCGAACACCCCGGCCAGGGCCGCGCGGGGACCCAGGCGGTCGCTGGCCCAGCCCGCCAGGAAGGAGGCCCCCACCCCGGCCAGGCGCGAAAAGCCCACCAGCAGGTTGGCCGAGGCCATGTCCAGGCCGCGCTCGCTGACCAGAAAAAGGGGCAGCATGGTATAGACCCCCAGGCTGCCGCCGATACCCAGGCCGAACAGCACCACCAGCACCCAGGCCCGGCGGTCCGAGGCCAGGAGCCTGAGGTTGGCCGGGTTGGGCGGCCGGCCCGGGAAGTCGCCGCCCCGGCCCCATCGCCAGAACACCAGGCCCATCACCAGGGAGGCCGCACCCAGCCAGCCCAGCACGCCCTGCCAGGAGCCCAGGCGCAGAAGGGCCTCGGCAATGAGGGGGCTGGCAAACAGGGCCAGGTTGGGCGCCATCTCGTGCACGGCCAGGGCCTTGCCCCAGTGGCGCTGATCCACCAGGCTGGTGAGGGTGGCGATGCCCGAGGGGAGGTAGAGTCCCGCGGCCAGGCCCAGGGAGAAGCAGCCCGCGTTGAGCAATACCAGGCCCGCGGCCCGGCTCAGGACGATCAGCACCAGGCCCACGGCCAGGGCCGCGATGATGATGGTGCGGCGGTGGCCCAGGCGGGAGGACACCAGGCCCGAGGCGAACAAGGAGAGGAAGTAGCCCAGGGAGATGTAGAAGAACAGGGCGCCGGACTGGGCGTGGCTGATGCCCAGGTCCTGCTCCACCACGGGCAACAGGGGAGCCAGGATCACCCGGGCCAGAAAGGAGAGGAAAAAGATGCCCACCAAAAACAGGAGCGGCCAGACCCACCCCCAGCCTCGCCCCTTGCCCATAGATGTCGCCTGATCCGCCACGTCGCCTCCCCTGGCAAGGGCCCGCCGGTGTTGCCCGCCCTGCCCCATTATCCGCCCCTGGCCGCACCCGTCAACCAGGGCGGCCCGCCAAGGCCGCAATCCATGCTTGTCATAGGGGGTAGCCGGCCTTTACTCTGGTTATAGACGTGTAACTTGGTTGGACGCGCGCGGAGGTGGGCCCTGGTCTTTCGGTCTGGGGTGGTCTTCCGGCCTGCAAGGGAAAGGGAGGTGCCATGGCAGCCAAGAGCAAGGATTACTTCTCCAGTCTCTACAAAGTGGCCAAGCTAATCAACTCCAGCCTGGAGCCCGAGGAGGTGCTGGACGGCATCGTGCGCGGAGTGGCCAAGGCCATGCGGGTCAAGGCCTGCGCCCTTCGCCTGGTGGACGCCCAGCACGACGAGCTGAAGATGGGCGCCTATTGGGGGCTCTCCAAGGGCTACCTGCGCAAGGGCAAGGTGACCGTGTCCGGCAGCCGCCTGGACAAGCGGGCCTTGAAGGGAGAGGTGGTCTACCTGGAGGACGCGCGCACCGACCGCAACTTCCAGTACGGCGAGCGGGCCAAGGCCGAGGGCATCGTCTCGGTGCTGGTGGTGCCGCTCAAGGTGCAAAACCGGGCCATCGGCGTGCTGCGGGTCTATACCGCCCGCAAGCGCAACTTCAGCGACCAGGACATCGCCTTCCTGGAGGCGGCGGCCAACCTGAGCGCGATCGCCCTGGACAAGGCGCGCTTGCATAAAGCACTCAAGACAGACTATGATTTGCTGCTGGCGGATAGAGACCGTATCGACGACAACTGAAACCGGCCGGGCAACGTCCCGGCCCCTACTCTCAAGCCCGGCCCGCGGGCGCCGCCAGCCCCAGCGGGTGGCGTGGGCCCACACACCTTTTAGGAGAGGATAATGGTTCGGCTAGGCATCAACGGTTTCGGCCGCATCGGACGACAGGTTCTCAAGGCGGTCATGGAGCGACACCCCGACACCCTGGAGGTGGTGGCGATCAACGATCTCTACGACGTGGAGACCAATGCCCACCTCTTCAAGTTCGATACCAACTACGGCCGCTTTCCCGGCGAGGTGAAGGCCAAGAAGGACGCCATCGTGATCGACGGGCACGAAGTGAAGAGCTTCGCCCTGCGCGACCCCGCCCAGATTCCCTGGGGGGACATGGGGGTGGAGTTGGTGGTGGAGAGCACCGGCCTGTTCCGCACCGGCCCCCTGGCCAGCGCCCACCTGGAGGCGGGCGCCAAGAAGGTCATCATCTCCGCCCCGGGCAAGGAGGTGGACCTGACGGTGGTGATGGGTGTGAACCACACCGACTACCGCAAGACCAAGCACCACATCATCTCCAACGCCTCCTGCACCACCAACTGCCTGGCCCCGCCGGCCATGGTGGTTCACAAGGCCTTTGGCATCGTCAAGGGGCTGATGACCACGGTGCATTCCTACACCAACGACCAGCGCATCCTGGACCTGCCCCACAAGGACCTGCGCCGTGCCCGGGCCGCGGCCATGAACATAATCCCCACCACCACCGGCGCGGCCAAGGCGGTGGGCGTGGTGATACCGGACCTGGCCGGCCGCTTCGACGGCTGCTCCATGCGGGTGCCCACCCCCACCGTATCGGTGGTGGACTTCACCGCGGTGCTCAAGAAAAAGACCGACACCAAGGGCCTGCGCGCGGTGCTCAAGAAGGCGGCCCGCAGCGCCCGGCTGAAGGGCATCATGGCGGTGGACGAGGGGCACCTGGTCTCCATGGACCTGAAGGGCGATCCCCACTCCTCCATCGTGGACCTGGAGTTCACCCAGGTGTTGGGCAAGGATTTGGCCAAGGTGGTGGCCTGGTACGACAACGAATGGGCCTACTCCTGCCGGGTGGCCGACCTGGCCGACTTCATGGCCAAGAAGGGTTTTTAACCGGGGATACTTCTTAAATAAAATTCTGCGGCGGCCCCTGGTGGGGGCTGCCGCTTTTTTTTAGACTAAAACCAAAAAGGGTTGTTTTGGGGTTGACGGGAGTGGGCTTTGTGGTATTCTGGTACTTAAATATGGTTAAACAGAACGGCTGAACCCCGCCAGCCCGACTATTCGAGGAACTACCAAACCACAAGGGAGGCAAGAGATGTTCTGTTACCAATGCGAGCAGACCGCCAAGGGTACCGCCTGCACCGCTGGTGGCGTGTGCGGCAAAAAGCCCGAGGTAGCGGCCCTGCAGGATCTTCTCACCTACGCCGTCAAGGGCCTGGCCCAGGTGGCGGTGGAGGCCCGCGCCAAGGGCATAGACGATTCCAAGATCAACCACTTCACCGCAGAGGCTCTTTTCAGCACCCTCACCAACGTGGACTTCGACCCCGAGCGCTTCGGTGATCTCATCCGCAAGACGGTGCGGCTGCGCGACGAGCTGGCCCAGCGCGCGGGCATCGACCTGCCCCAGGGTCCGGCCCAGTACCAGCCCGCCGACACCCTGGAGGGCCTGATCGCCGACGGCCAGAAGTACCACTTCAAGGTCCACGACTCCTCCAACCCGGACATCACCTCCCTGCAGCACACCCTGGTCATCGGGCTGCGCGGGGTGGCCGCCTATGCCGACCACGCCGCCATCCTGGGCAAGGAGGCGGCCGAGGTCTGGTCCTTCATCCAGGAGGGCCTGGTGGCCGCCATCGACCCGGACCGGAAGAGCCTGGAGGAGTGGGTCGGCCTGGTGCTCAAGTGCGGCGAGGCCAACCTCAAGGCCATGGAGATCCTGGACGCGGCCAACACCGGCACCTACGGCAGCCCCGTGCCCACCCAGGTCCCCCTGGGTCACAAGGCGGGCAAGGCCATCCTGGTGTCGGGCCACGACCTGAAGGACCTGGCCATGCTCCTGGAGCAGAGCGCGGGCAAGGGCATCTACGTGTACACCCACGGCGAGATGCTGCCCACCCACGGCTACCCCGAGCTGAAGAAGCACCCCCATTTCTACGGCCACTACGGCACTGCCTGGCAGAACCAGGGCAAGGAGTTCCCCGCCTTCCCCGGCGCCATCCTGATGACCACCAACTGCATCCAGAAGCCCAAGGGCGACGTGGCGGACAAGATGTTCACCACCGGCCTGGTGGGCTGGCCCGGGGTGCCCCACATCGAGGCGGACGAAAACGGCAACAAGGACTTCAGCGCGGTGATCGAAAAGGCCCTGTCCCTGCCCGGCTTCCCCTCTGACGAGGACAAGGGCTCGGTGATGGTGGGCTTTGCCCGCGAGGCGGTTTTGGGTGTGGCCGACAAGATCATCGAGGCGGTGAAGAGCGGCGCCATCAAGCACTTCTTCCTGGTGGCCGGCTGCGACGGCGCCAAGCCGGGCCGCAACTACTACACCGAGTTCGTGGAAAAGACCCCGGCGGACACGGTGGTGCTCACCCTGGCCTGCGGCAAGTTCCGCTTCTTCGACAAGGACCTGGGCGACATTGGCGGCATCCCGCGCCTTCTGGACGTGGGCCAGTGCAACGACGCCTACTCGGCCATCCAGATCGCGGTGGCCCTGGCCGAGGCCTTTGGGGTGGGGGTGAACGACCTGCCGCTGTCCATGGTGCTCTCCTGGTACGAGCAGAAGGCAGTGGCCATCCTGCTCACCCTCTTCCACCTGGGCATCAAGAACATCCGCCTGGGACCCAGCCTGCCGGCCTTCATCACGCCCAACGTGCTCAAGGTCCTGGTGGACAACTTCAACATCATGCCCATCAAGACCCCTGACGAGGACCTGCAGGCCATCCTGGGCCAGGCGGCCTAGGAGACCTCAACGCCCCTGCCTCCGGCTGGCCGGTGGAGTGCATCCCCCCCTCGCCTCCACCGGCTGGCCGGAGACTTCCCGGCCAGGGCCGGAGCGGTTGGCATGGCGCCCCGCTAGCATCCACTTCCCCGGGTAGAGCCGGGTGAGACCGGCCGGGCCAGAAACCACCCCTCCGCCCCCCCGCCCCCCGTCGCCCCCCGTCGCCCCCTCGCCCCCCCGTCGCCGGCCTTTAGTCGGCCAGCGCCAGACGCGCGCCCTTTTCGTCGAACAAGTGACAGGCCCCTGCCTCCACCTGGAGGAAGATCTCCTCTCCGGGCCGGGCGCTGAAGTCCGCCGCGGCCCGGGCGCGCAGGTCCAGCCCGCCGCGGCGAAGGTGCAGCACGCTCTCCGCGCCGATGCGCTCGATCAGCTCCAGCCGGCCGGCCAGGGGCCCGGGGCCGGGCGCCAGGTGTTCGGGCCGGATGCCCAGGGTGAGCTTGCGCCCGGCCAGGCTGGCGGCGGGCGCGGGCAGGGGCAGCTCCAGCCCGGCGGCGGGGCAAAGGAAGCGGGGGCCCTGGTCCCCGCTCCCCACCTCGCCCTCCAGCAGGTTGATGGCCGGGCTGCCGATGAAGCCGGCCACGAACAGGTTGGCCGGGCGGGCGTACACCTGTTGGGGGGTGCCCTTCTGCTGCACCCGGCCCTGGGCCAGCACCACCACCTCCCGGCCCAAGGTCATGGCCTCCACCTGGTCGTGGGTCACATAGACCATGGTGGCTCCCAGGCGCTGGTGCAGGCGCATCAGTTCCACCCGCATGCCCTGGCGGAGCTGGGCGTCCAGGTTGGAAAGGGGCTCGTCGAAAAGGAACAAGGCCGGCTCGCGCACCAGGGCCCGGCCAATGGCCACCCGCTGGCGCTGGCCCCCGGAAAGCTCCCGGGGCTTGCGCTCCAGAAGCGGCTCCAGGCCCAGCAGCCGGGCCGCCTCCGCCACCTTGGCGGCGATGGCCTGCCTGTCCAGGCCCCGCATCTTGAGGGGAAAGGCCAGGTTGCCGGCCACGCTCAGGTGGGGATATAGGGCATAGCTCTGGAACACCATGGCCACGTCGCGGTCCTTGGGCGGCAGGGCGGACACTTCGCGCCCCCCAATGTAGATGCTTCCCGAGTCCTGCTGGTCCAGGCCGGCCACCAGGCGCAAGAGGGTGCTCTTGCCGCAGCCCGAGGGGCCCAGGATGATGGTGAAGCCACCAGGGGGCACTGTGAGGTCGATGTCCGCCAGCACCGTCTCGCGGCCATAGGACTTGCTCAGCTTTTCGATACGCAGCTCCGCCATGTACGGCCTATCCCTTTATCGCGCCGGCGGACAGGCCGGACACGATGCGCTTCTGGAACAGGAGCACCATGATCACCAGGGGCAGGGTGGCCACGGTGGATGCCGCGGCGATTTCGCCCCAGGGCATGGTGTACTGGCCCTGGAACAGGGCGATGCCCACCGGCAGGGTCTGCAGCGACCGCTGGCTCATGATGAGCAGCGCGAAGAAGAACTCGTTCCAGGCATAGATGAACACCAAGATGGCGGCGGTGAACACCCCGGGCGCAGACAGGGGCAGCACCACCCGCCACAGCACCTGCCAGCGGTTGCAGCCGTCGATGAGCGCCGCGCCCTCCAGCTCCCGGGGCAGCTCCCGGAAGAAGGTGGTCAGGATCCACACCCCCAGGGGCAGGGTCAGGGTGACATAGGGCAGCACCAGGCCCTGGTAGGTGTTGAGCCAGCCCAGGGTTTGCAGGATGCGCCATACCGGACCGGCCAGGGAGGTCTGGGGGAACATGCCCACCGCCAGCAACAGGCCCAGCACCGCCCCGGACCAGCGCAGCCTGAGCCGGGCCAGGGCATAGGCGGCCAGGGTGCCGATGCTCACCGTGAGCAGGGTGGTGGCGCCGGCCACGATGAGGCTGTTGCCCAGAAAGTGCAGCAGGCCGTGACGCTCGATGGCCGCCCGGTAGAAATGCAGGCTGCCGGCCGGGATCAGGGTAGGGGGGATGGCGGTCACCTCGTTCTGGGCCTTGAGCGAGGTGAGCACGAACCACAAGAAGGGCGCCAGGCTGACAAACACCACCAGCACCGCGGCCAGGGCCAGGAGCGCTCTTTGGCCGGGCCTTTTCATGCCGCCTCCTTGAACAGGGCCTTGCGGAAGAAAACCAGATAGCAGAGCGACACCGCCAGCACCAGGGCGAAGACCAACACCGCCACGGCCGCGCCGTAGCCCAGAAAGCCCTCGGCGAACATCTTCTTGTAGCCGTAGAACTGGAGCACGTTGGTGGCGTTGCCCGGCCCGCCCTGGGTCATTACGAACACCAGGTCGAACACCCGGAAGGCATCCATGGTGCGGAAGAGCAGGGCCACCGCCAGGGCCGGCCGCAGGGCCGGCAGGGTCACGTGCCAGAAGCGGCGCCAGGCTCCGGCCCCGTCGATGCGCGCCGCCTCGTACAGCTCGGCGGGGATGGTCTGCAGGCCGGCCAGGATGATGAGGGCGGCAAAGGAGCTGGTCTTCCACACGTCGGCCGCGATCACCGCGGCCAGGGCCCAGAAGGGGTCGGCCAGCCAGGCCCGGTAGGCCGCCACCTGGTGGCCGAAGAGGGCCAGGTTCAAGAGCCCGTAGTTGTCGCTCATGATGAAGCGCCACATCTGGCTGGTCACCACGGTGGGTATGGCCCAGGGGATGAGCACCGCGGCCCGCACCAGGGAGCGCCCCCGGAAGGCCTGGTGCATGACCAGGGCGATGGCCAGGCCCAGGCAAAGCTCCAGGCCGGTGCTCACCACCACGAAGATGCAGGTGTTCAAGAGGGCGCGCAGGGCCTCGGGGTCCTGGACCAGCCAGCGGTAGTTGGCCAGGCCCACGAAGGGGTCGCCCAGGCGGGGCAGGCTCAGCACCAGGCGGTGCAGGCTCATGAATCCGGAGTAGCAGATGGGGTAGAAGGCGAACAGCGCCACCGTGAACAGGCAGGGCGCCAACAGGCCCCAGGCGAACCACCGCTCCCGCAGCGGCGGGCTGCCTCCCCGGCCCCTCATTCCTCCGCCCTCCTGGCCAGGGCGCTCAGCGCCTCGATCTGGCGGCAGGTGGAGCGGGCCATGGCCTCCAGGTCGGCCTCCGGCTCGGCCAGGGCCCGGGAAAAGTACACCTGCAACAACTGGCTCACCGCCGGGTAGAGGGGGGTGCGCGGCCGGGAGGCGGCAGTGGCGAATATCTCGCGCATCAGGGCCAGGCGGGGCTGGGCGGCCAGCACCTCGGGGTCGCGGTACAGCTCCCACCGGGCCGGGGCGCGCCCGCCCTGGATGGCAAGAAGCTTCTGTATGGGCCGGCCGGTCAAAAAGCGGGCGAACTTCCAGGCCGCTTCCCTGCGCTCCGAGTAGGCGCACACCCCCACCTGCCAGCCGCCCAGGGTGGCGTAGCTCCGCTGGCCCGGGAAGTGGGGCAGGGGCGCCACCCCCACCTTGCCGGCCACCCGCGACTTGGCCGGATCGTTGCTCACCGCCCAGGCATAGGGCCAGTTGCGCATGAACACCGCCCGGCCTTGCACGAACAGGGCCAGGGACTCGGGCTCCTGGTACATGAGCGAGCCCCGGGGCGCCACCAGGCCCACGATCCGCCGGCGCACGAAATCCACCGCCGCCAGGGACTCCGGCCGGGTCAGCAGGCAGCGGCCGGAGCGCGGGTCCAGGATGTCGCCGCCCCGGGAGAGGATGAACTCCAGCATGTCGCAGACCAGGCCCTCGTACTGCTTGAACTGGCCGGAGTAACCCTTGATCAGCCGCCCCTGCCCGGCCTCGGCGGCCACGATGCGCTGGGCCTGGGCCACCAGCTCGGGCCAGGTGCGGGGCGGGCTGAAGCCATGGCGGGCCAGGAGATCCTTGCGAAAGTAGAGCACCCCGGTGTCGATGTATAGCGGCACCCCGTAGAGGTGGCCGCGGTAGGTGTTGGCCGTGATGCAGGCGGGGAAGAACTTCTTCCGCTCGGCCGGCGGCAAGCGCTCGTCCAGGGCCAGGGCCCAGCCGGCCGAGGCGAACTCCGGAGGCCAGATCACGTCCATGAGGAACACGTCCACGTCGGGCGAGCGGTTGCGCAGCTTCTGGGTGAGCAGGTCGTGAAAGGCGGTGGAGGAATGGGGGCCGATCTCGCGCACCACCTCGATGTCAGGGTGGGCGGCATGAAAGCGGCGGTATATCTCCTGCCACACCCGGGGCTGGTTGGGTTTCCAGGTGACAAAGGTGATGACCGTACGGCCGCCGGCCGAGCGGCCGGCAGGACCCTGCCCCTCCTCCCCGCCGCAGCCCAGGACCAGGCAGGCCACAAGGAGCGCGGCCAGCAAAAAACGGCCCCGGCGTCCCCGGGCCGGGCGCCGATAGTGACAAGGCGCGGTGCTTGCAGTCACCATGACCCCATTATACACAGGGGGTGCCTGTTCTTGTGGTGCAAGGCGCTGGCCTGCTATGATCAGTATGTCCCCTCCCAGCCCTACCCGCATTGACAAGGCAGGTGTGCGATGGCGCAAGAGACGCACCCGGGAAGGCCCGGCTACCGCTGGGTGGTGTTCGGGTTGTTGGCGGCCGGCTACTTCATGGTCTACTTCCACCGCCTGTGCCCCTCGGTGGTGGCCCTGGACCTCATGCGCGACCTCAAGGCCGGCGGGGCGCTGATCGGCTGGCTGGGCGCGGCCTACTTCTATCCCTACGCCCTGATGCAACTGCCAGCCGGGCTCCTCTCCGACTCCTGGGGCCCCCGCCGCACCATCACTGTTTTCTTCACCCTGGCCGGCGCGGCCTCCATCTTCTTCGGCCTGGCGGTGGGAGTGGGCTGGGCCATCCTGGCCCGCACCCTGGTGGGCCTGGGCGTGTCCATGCTCTTCGTGCCCACCATGAAGGTGCTCACCCGCTGGTTCCGCCGGGACGAGTTCGCCCGCATGACCGGCGTGCTCATGGCCATCGGCGGGGCGGGGGCGCTCTCGGCCACCACTCCCCTGGCGCTTCTGTCCTCGGCCCTGGGCTGGCGGGGCAGCTTCGTGGCCATCGGCGCGGCCACCCTGGTCCTGGCCGCGGCCATCTGGCTGATGGTGCGCAACACGCCCCAGGAGATGGGCCTGCCGCCGGTGGAAGACGAGGACGGCCAGTCCGGCCCCGCGGCGCCGGCCATCGGCCTGTGGGAAGGGGTGAGGATGGTGCTGGGGGCGGCGCGCTTCTGGCCCCTGGCGGTGTGGTTCTTCTTTGCCTGCGGCATCTTCTTCAGCTTCGGCGGCCTGTGGGGCGGGCCCTACCTCATGCAGGTGCACGGACTGAGCAAGGCCCAGGCGGGCAACGTGCTGTCCATGCTGGCCTGGGCCATGATCATCGGCAGCCCCATTTTGAGCTGGCTCTCGGACGTGGTGCTCCGCTCGCGCAAAAAGCTCCTGGTGGGCGCATCCATGCTGCTGGTGGTGCTCACCGCGCTGCTTGCCTTCTGGCCCCATCTCCTGCCGGTGCCCATGATGTACGCCTGGTGTTTCCTCATGTCCGTCTGCGCCAGCGCCATGGTGGTCATCGCCTTCACCAGCAGCAAGGAGCTGTTTCCGGTGGAGATCGCCGGCACCGCCGTGGGCCTGGTCAACCTGTTCCCCTTCCTGGGCGGGGCGGTGATGCAGCCGGTGCTGGGCATGGTGCTGGAGGCCCAGGGCCGCGATCCCTCGGGCGCCTTTTCGGCCGGGGCCTATGGCCAGGCCTTTCTGATATACTTCTTTGCGTCCCTGGTGGCGCTGGGCGCGGCGCTCATGAGCAAGGAGACCCTGACGCCCAAGTCGTCCTAGGCCGCCAGTAGATCCGCTTACCGGCCGCGCGCCGCCCCAGGGCGCGGCCCCTTGTTTGCAGCCAGGAGAAGCCATGAGCCGGGAGGACAACCTGCGCTACGCCCGGGAGGTGGTGGGCGGCGACCCCTTGGCCCGCTTCATGGGCATAGAGGTGGAGGAGGTGACCGAGGAACGGGCGGTGGTGAGCCTGGTGCCCCAGGCCCATCACCTCAACGCCAAGGGCCGGGTGCACGGCGGCACCATCTGCGCCCTGGTGGACCAGGCCGCGGCCGTGGCCGCCAACTCCGGCGACACCGCCTCTTGGATGATCGAAAACAAGGTGAACCTCCTGGCCGCCGCCGCCCCGGGGGTCAAGCTGGTTGCCGAGGCCACCCCCCTGGACAAGAGGCGTCGCCTGAGCCTGTGGGAGGTGCGGGTGCATTCCGGCCAGGAGCTGGTGGCCCTGGGGCAGGTGATGGCCTATCACCGCCAGGCCAGGGAATAGGCCCCCGGCCATGCGCCTGAACGACGCGGTCCTCATCACCCTGGCCCTGGCCGGCATCGCCGGGGGGGTGGCCTTTCCCGGCCCGGCCCGGGTTTTCGCCCCCTATGTCATCTACTTCATGATGACCATCCTGTTCCTGGCCTTCCTCACCATAGACTTCGCCGCCCTGGTGCGCATCACCGGCTCCGACCTGGCCGAGGCCGCGGTGTGGGTGGCAATGAAGCTGGTGGCCCTGCCCCTGGTGGTGTGGGGCCTCTGCCGCTGGCTGGCGCCGGAGTTCGCCCTGCCGGCCCTGCTCCTGAGCGGCGTGTCCACCGGGGTGACCGCGCCCTTTTTCTCCAACCTCCTGGGCGCGGACACCACCCGGGTCTTGCAGCTCACGGTCATCACCTCGCTCCTGGTGCCCCTCAGCCTGCCCAGCCTGGTGAAGCTCCTGGCAGCCGCGGAGCTGGACATACCCTACTGGCACATGGTGCGCATGCTGCTCCAGGTGATCTTCCTGCCCCTTGCGGCCGCGCTGGTGGTGAAGCGCTGGCTGCCGCGCCTCTTGTCCCTCCTGGACCGGCTGCGCTACCCCTTGAGCGTGACCCTCTTTCTGCTCATCAACCTGGGCGTGTTCTCCACCTACGCGGAGTTCATCCTGGCCCACCGGGCCCAGGTGGCGGCCACGGTGCTGGTGGCCTTTGGCCTGGCCACCTTTTACATCGCCTGGGGCCTGGCCCTGGGCGGGTTCTCGGGCCGCCGGCTCAACGGCCTCACCGGCGCGGTGGGACTCACCTTCATCAACAACGTGCTCATCGTGGTTTTCGCGGCCCGCTTCTTCGGGCCCGAGGCGCCGCTCCTGGCCGCCGCCTATCTCCTGCCCTATTTCCTCATGCTCATCCCCCTGCGCTGGGCCAAGGCCCGGCTCGGCTGGTAGGAGGCCGCGGTGCTCGGGCTGCTGATCGGCTACCTTGTCATCTACAGCGCAGTACACGCGGAACTCTACCTGCGCCTGCGGCCGCTGTTGCCTCCCTCCCGCTGGCTGCGCGCCGGGCTCCTTTGTTTCTCCGCATTCATGATCCTGGCGCCGCTGGGGGCCCTGGCCGCCGAGCGCCTGGGTTGGAGCGGCCTGGGCTGCGCCTTGGCCTGGCCGGCCTACCTGTGGATGGGCTTCGCCCTGCTGGCCTGGGGATTCAGCCTGCTGCTGTGGGCCTTGGAGTGGCTGCTGCGGGGTGCCCTGCGTCTGGCCCACAGGCGCCTGAGCCGGGGCGGACGCGCCTTCCTGGTGTTGGCGGCCCTGCCCTTGGCGCTGGTGGTGGAGGGATTGGCCTTTTACGAGGCGCGCGGGCCGGTGCTGGAGCAGGTGATGATCGTCACCGCCAAGCTGCCCCCGGGCCGCGACCGCCTGCGCCTGGTGCAGATATCCGACCTTCACCTGGGCTGCATGATGGACCGGCAGCGACTGGCCCGGGTGGTGGCCCTGGTGCAGGCCCAGCGGCCCGACCTTTTGGTGGCCACCGGCGACATGGTGGACGGCTACATTCCCCAGAGCGACCACATCGCCCGCATCCTGGCCGAAATCAAGGCGCCCCTGGGAAAGTACGCGGTCATCGGCAACCACGAGCACTACCGGGGCCTGGCCCAATCCCTGGACTTCCTGCGCCGGGCGGGCTTCACCGTGCTGCGCCAGGAGTCGGCCACCCCGGCCGGGGTGGTGAACCTGGTGGGTATCGACGATCCGGGCCGGAGCGGCGGGGCACGCCGGGGCCCGCCCGAGGCGCCGGCCTTCAAGGGCGCGGTGCCGGGGCTTTACACCATTGTCCTGAAGCACCGGCCCTGGGTGGACCCCCAGGCGGCCGGGCGGTTCGACTTGCAGCTCTCCGGCCACACCCACGGCGGCCAGGTGTTCCCCTTCGGCTACCTGGTGAGGCTGGCCTTTCCCCATTTGAGCGGCTTGTACCGCCTGCCCCGGGGTAATTGGCTGTACGTGAGCCGCGGCGCCGGCACCTGGGGCCCGCCCATCCGGCTGCTGGCCCCGCCCGAGGTGACCGTGGTGGACCTGGTGCGCGGCGGCCGGCCGGAGACCAAACCCGACAAGGAGGAAAAATGAAAGCCGAGGCAATAGCGACCCGGAGCATCATGGGGCGGGTGCCCCAGGGCGAGGACCTGTTGGGTTACCTGAACCAAGTCTGCGTCCAGGAGGAGATCACCCTGGGCGAGGTGCGCGCCATCGGCGCGGTGGCCAAGGCCAGGATCGGCTACTACGACCAGGGCCGGCAGGAGTACGGCTTCATCGAGCTGGACGAGCACCTGGAGATCGTGTCGCTGCTGGGCAACGTCTCCTTGAAGGACGGCCAGCCCTTTGTGCACGCCCACGTGGTGTTCGGCGACGAAAAGGGCCGCCTCCACGGCGGCCACCTGGCCGAGGGCGCGCCGGTGTTCGCCTGCGAGTTCATCATCACCCAGTACCGTTCGGACCAGGTGTTCGAGCGCGGCCTGGACCAGGGCACCGGACTGCCTCTCTGGCAGGGCCTGCCCTGAGGCCCCCAACAAAGCGGGCCAGTGGGGGGCTGGCAGGAGGGCCTCCCCGCTTCTTTACCTTTGGAGGCGGTGGCGCGGGCCGGAGCTAGCCCCGCTGGCGCAGGGGGGTGGGTTGGGTGTCCCGGCCCCTGGCGGGGCGGGCGCGCTTGTACTCGTACATGCGCGCATCGGCCTGGGCCAAGAGGTCTTCCAGGGTGGTGGGGCGGTCGGGGTTGAACTCGGCGGTGCCGACGCTCAAGGAGAGCTTGTAGGGCCGGGAGGTGTCGGTGTTCCAGTCCTCCAGGTTTTGCCTGAGCCGCTTCAGCACCGCCCGGGATCCCTCCTCGTCGGTCTCCATGGCCAGGGCCACGAACTCGTCCCCGCCCCAGCGGCCCAGGATATCCGACTCCCGGAAGGTGGCCTTCAAGACCGATGCCGCCTCGCGGATGGCGCGGTCGCCCTGGGAATGGCCCAGGGTGTCGTTGATGTGTTTCAGCTCGTCCAGGTCCATGAAGAAAAGATACATGCGCCGGCCCATGCGCTGGGCGGTCTTGAACTGCTGGCGGGCCAGGGTGGAGAAGCCGCGGCGGTTGTACACCCCGGTGAGGGGGTCCACCAGGGACAGCTCCCGCAACTCCTCCTGGAGATCCTTCAGCTCGCTGATGTCCCTGAGGGTGGCCAGAAAGGCCTTCTCGCGGCGCCACTTGGTTTCCACCACCTGCATCTCGGCCACTATGCGCTCCCCCTCGCCGACCTCCACCTCCAGCTCCTGGCGCTGGCCGGGGGTGAGGGGGAATTCGAAGCTGCGGCCCAGCAGCTCGTAGCTGGTGCGGCCCAGGATGCGCTCCGCCGCGGGATTGACGAAAAGCACCGTGCCCTGGGAATCGGTCACCACCATGCCGTCGGCGTTGGAGAGGATCAGTTGGCGCAGGCTGGCCTCGGCCACCTGCAAGGCCTCCTCCAGGTGCTTGCCCTCGGTGATGTCGAGGCCCACGGCCTGGTACTCGCGCAGGGTGCCGGCCGAGTCGTAGATGGCGTGGATGGACCAGCGCAACCAGCGCTCCCTGCCCTCCACCCCAGGCACCACCCGCAGGTCCAGGCGGGTCAGGGGGTGGTCCGGTTCCAGGACCTCGAGCTGGGCCATGAGCACGGCGCGGTCCTGCTCGACCACCTGCTCGTAAAAGTCGGCCTGGTCCGCCCCCTCCGGCGCGAGGGCGAAGTAGAAGCCAAAGGCCGGGTTCATGAAGGTGATCCGCCCGCTGGGCTGGAAGCGGCAGATCAACTCGCGCTGGCAACAGACAATGGCCCGGTAGCGCTGGTCCTCCTGGCGCAGGCGGGCCGTGGCCCGCTGCCGGGCGGCGGCCAGGCGCAGGGCCCGGGCCAGATCCCCGGCACCGGGATTTCCCACCAGGCAGTCCTGGGCCCCGGCCAGCACCAGCCGTTCCGCCAGGTATTTCTCGCCCCCGTCGCTCCCCTCGCCCCCCTCGCCCCCCTCGCCCCCCTCGGCGGCGGCCACCACCAGCACGGCCTCGGGGCACTGGTGGGCAAAGGCCCTCACCCCGGCCAGGGAGTCGGGCTCCAGGCGATCCAGGCACCACAGAACCACCGCACCCGGCTCCTGGGCCACCAGCCGGGCCGCCTGCTCCAGGTCGGCCACCGGCCGGGGGTGCAGCCCGGAGCCATCCGCGTTCAATTCCCAGCACAGTTGCCGGGACCGGCTGGACGCCTGGGCCACCACCAGCACCTCCAACCCTCGCAGCGCTATGTCTTGCTTTGGGGACATGGCTCTTGGTCCGAATCGCTCCCAGCAGCACCTTTGCCGCAGAAATCCTGAAGCGCTGACAATACTTCAGGGGGTATTGATTCCTATTATAATGCACACGGCCCTGCCTGGCGAGGGCAGGACCGCCCTTGCTTTTTGCGGGTCAATCGTCAAGATTAGGTGACCCGGAGTTACGCGGATGAGCATGTACGCCCTGGAAATACTGGGCCTGGCCGTGGCCCTGGGCTGCGACGCCTTTGCGGTGGGCCTGGCGGTGGGCACCACCTGCCACCAGCCGCGCCAGGTGTTCCGCCTCTCCTTTCACTTCGGCTTCTTCCAGTTCGCCATGCCCCTGGGGGGCTGGGCCCTGGGACGGGCGGTGGTGGACTTCACCCAACATTGGGCGCCCTGGCTGGCCTTTGGGGTGCTCATCTTCTTGGGCGGCAAGATGATCTACGAAAGCCTCTGGGACAGGAGGGGCGACGGGGGCGGGGGGGATGGGGAAAAATCCGCCGCCCCGGCAGACCCCACCCGGGGCCTCAGCCTGGTGGTGCTGTCAGTGGCCACCAGCATCGACGCCCTGGGGGTGGGCTTCAGCCTGGCCATCATGGGCGGCAGCGTCTTCTGGCCGGCGGTGGTCATCGGCCTGGTGGCCGGGGTCATGACCCTGGGCGCCATGAAGCTGGGCCGGGTGCTTTCGGCCCGCTTCGGCCGCCGCCTGGGCGCGGCCGGCGGGCTGATCCTGATCCTCCTCGCCTTCAAGTTGCTTTTGGGCTAGCCGGCCGCGGCCAACTCCTCCAACAGGCCAGAGGCATCGGGCAGCACCAGGGCCGCGCCGGCCCGGCGCAGGTCCTGGGCGCTCATGCGGCCGGAGGCCACGCCCACCGCCCGGCAGCCGGCGGCCAGGGCCGCGGACACGTCCAGGGGGTGGTCGCCCACCACCACCGCCCGGGCCGGCTCCACCGCCAGGGCCTGGCAGGCGGCCAGCAGGTGGTCCGGGTGGGGCTTGGGCCGGGCCACCGCCTCCCGGGGCAGAAAGGCCTGGCATTCGCTTTCGATCTCGGGAAACACGGTGCGGATGGCCGGGCCGCAATTGCGGCTGATTATGGCCAGGCCGTAGCCTTGGCCGCGGGCGCGGCTGAGCAGGCCGCGGGTGTAGGGGAACAGGCGTCCCCGCCGGGCCGCCTCCAGCTCGGCCCGCTGGATGATCTCCAGGGCCTGGGCGGCGAACCCAGCGCCCAGCTCCCGGGCCAGGGCCTCCACCTCCTCCAGGAGATAGCCCTCCGGCCAGGCGCCGGCATGGCCCCGCTCCCGGGCCAGGGCGTGCACCCGCTCCCGCAGCACGGCGAAGTCTATGTTCAATTCGGCCAGGGTGCCGTCGAAGTCGAAGATGATGGCGGCTGGCTTCATGGGGCCCTTGAACGGCAAAAAGAGGGTCGGCAGGGGGCCGGCCGCTCCCATCCCCCCAGGGATGACAGCAGCCGGCCCCCATGCCTGGGGGGGCTTGGTCAGGGGGCCTGGGCGGCCCCGGGCTGGGGGAGGGTTATTCCTCCTCCTCGGCTTCGCGCTTGATGGCGCGGTATGTCTCCCGGTCGCTTATCTTGCGGGCCGCGGCCTCGCAGGCATCCTCGGGGGTGAGGTGTATCTCACCACACTCGGGGCAGGCCAGCTCCGCGTTCGGTCCCAGGGTGCGGGAGCGGATCTCGTCCACGGTCATGTGATCCACCGCTCCGCACTTGGTGTCCACCCGCTCCACGCGCACCTTGGTGCGTTCTTTCTTTTCTGCAGCCATCTTGCTCTCTCCAGAGTCGGCTGGCGCGCCAGGCTCCGGCACTCGGAGGCTTCAGGAGCCGGCCGGAGCGCCGCCGATCATACGGCCCTTGGCGTCGTACACCTCGATGTCCACTACGCGGCCGCCGTCCAGGCGGTGAGTCGCGCAGCTCAGTCACGGGTCGTAACAGCGGACGGCCATCTCCACCTTGTTGAGGGCCTCCTCGCTGACCGCGCCGTCTTTTATAACATCCAGCGCCGCCCGGCGCACGCTCATATTCATGGGCGCCAGGTTGTGGGTGGTGCCCACGATGAGGTTGGCTTTGGCGATGCACCCGTCCTGGTCGGTGGTGTAGTCGTGGATCAGGGTGCCCCGCGGCGCCTCCACGCAGCCCACCCCGCGGCCGTCCTTGGGCTCCACCGGCCGGCGCACCTCGGGGTCGGTTATCTCCGGGTCGGCGAGCAGCTCCTTCACCCGCTCGCAGGCGTACACCAGCTCGATGAGCCGGGCCCAGTGGTAGAGGGTGGTGCTCTGGGCCGGCCGGCCGAAGCGCTCGCGGAACTCCTCCAGCTCGGCCTGGGCCAGGGGGGTGCTTATCTTGTCGCACACGTTGATGCGGGCCAGGGTGTTGGCCCGGTAGATGCCCTTGGGCGCCTCCAGGTCCATGGAGAACCCCTCGTCCCAGGCGCGGGCATAGGGGAACTTGCCATAGGACCAGGGCTCCACGTGCTCGCCCAAAAAGTCCACGTACTGGTCGCAGGCGAAGTCCAGGTAGGATCCGTCGGGCTTCATGAGCCGCAGGGCGCCCTCGAAGAAGTTGAGCGAGCCGTCCGCCGGGTCCACGGTGCCCAGAAAGCCGGTGGTGATCTGGCCCAGGTTCACCGCATCCTCGTCCAGTTGGTAGAACACGTTCTCCTTGGCGTAGCTCATGCAGAACTTGGCGAACTCGAGCTGCTCCTCGGCCCCGGCCAGGAGTTCCTGGCGCTCGCTCTCGCTCATGGGCTTGGCAAAGCCGCCGGGCACCATGGCCACCGGGTGGATCACCTTGCCCGCGAAGCGCTCCAGCATCATCTGGCCCGCCTGGCGCATCTTGACCACCTGGGTGGCCAGCTCGGGCGCGGCCTCGATGATGCCCAGGACGTTACGCACCTTGTAGTCCGCGCCGACGCCGATGACGAAATCCGGCGCGGCCAGGAAGAAGAAGTGCAGTATCTTGTCGTTGATGTGGGCCATGACCTGCATCAGCTCGCGGAGCTTCTTGCCGGCCGGGGGCACCTCGGCCCCGAAGCAGGCGTCCACCGCCTTGTTGGAGGCGGTGTGGTGCATCCAGGGGCAGATGCCGCAGATGCGGTTCACGATGCGGGGCACCTCCTCGGCGGGGCGGCCCTCGATGAACTTCTCGAAGCCGCGCATGGCCATGACGTGCAGCTTGCTGTCCGCCACCCGGCCCTGGTCGTCGAGCTGGATGGTGATGCGCGCGTGGCCCTCGATGCGGGTCACCGGCTGTATGTTGATGGTCTTTGCCATAGGGATCACCCCCTATTTGGACCCGGCCCGGGGGCGCAGGCGGCCGTGGGCGCCGGAAAAGCGCAGCAGGCCGGTGCGGTCGGGCACGGTCTTGATGTCAATGCCGTTGCTGGCCAGGGCGTTCAGCATGTCCAGCATCTGGTTGCCGTTCTGCTGCACCGGGCCGTAGCAGCCCCGGCAGGGCACCCGGGCGCTGATGCAGCGGGGGGCCTGGCCCGCGGCCCCGGCGCAGCCGGCCCGGGTCACCGGGCCCATGCACAAGAGCCCCTGCTCCAGCAGGCAGCGCATCTCGCTGAGGGGCCTTTCCGGGTCGTACTGGGCGTTGTCCAGGAAGCGCCGGATGGTCCTCACCTGGCCCTTGCCCTCGCGGATGGTGGGGCAGGTGTCGCACACGCTCTTTTGGGGCAGCACCGGCTCGCGCCCCTCCAACAGCGCCACCAGAGCCTCGGCGATGTGGTCCGGGTGGGGCGGGCAGCCCGGCAGGTACAGGTCCACCTTCACCTTCTCGTCCAGGGCGTAGACCCGCTCCAGAAGGGGAGGGATGGTTTCGGCGGGGTCGTCGGCCGGGTCGGTGGTCTCGCAGCCCCGGTAGTAGCGCTCCATGAGTTCGGCATTGGTAGTCCCGTTGATGAGGGCCGGGATGCCGCCGTGGGTGGCGCAGGTGCCCAGGGCGATGAGCACCTGGCAGCGCCGGCGCATGGCCTCCAGCACCTCCAGATGCTCGGCGTTGCGCACTCCCCCGCTGACGATGCCCACCGTGGCCTCGGGGATGTCCACCTCCCGCAGGTCGCCGTCGCCCAACTGGCCGTAGTACTTGTGGTCCATGAGCACCGGGATGTGCACGAACTCCAGTTGGGGCAGCACTTCCAAGAGGGTCTCGCCCAGGTTCAGGATGGCGATCTCGCAGCCCGAGCAGGAGCCCAGCCACTCCTCTGCAACCTTCACCGGCATCAGGCCACCTCCTCTTCGGCGGCCGGCGCGGCCGGCCGGTAAGGGTTGGGCCCCAGCTTGCGCACGGTCTCGGTCATCTCGGTGACCGCGGCCACGAAGCGGTCGGCCTCGGCCGAGGAGCACCACACCAGCCGGAAGCGCTCGGGCTCCAGGCCGTAGGCCTCCATCAAGTCCTCCACCACCGCCAGCCTTGCTTCTGCCTTCTTATTACCGTCCAGGTAATGACACTCGCCGATGTGTCACCCCATGACCATGACGCCGTCGGCGCCCTTGGTGAAGGCCTCCATCACCAGGTTGGGGTGCACCATGCCCGAGCACATCACCCGCACGATACGCAGGTTGGGCGGGTACTGCATGCGGGAGGTGCCGGCCAGGTCCGCCGCGGCGTAGGAGCACCAGTTGCAGTTGAAGGCCAGTATCTTGGGTTCGAATGACATGACAATACACTCCTAGGACAAGGCCGCCGCCACTTGGGAGGCCAGTTGTTCATAGGTGAAGCCGACCACCTCCACCCCGGCCTTGGGGCAGGTGGCCTGGCAGCAGCCGCAGCCCTTGCACTTGGCCGCCTCGATGACCACCCGGCGCTTGCCCTCCTGGCCCTCCACCTCCTCCAGACTGATGGCCTGGTAGGGGCACACGTCCAGGCACAGGGCGCAGCCGTCGCAACGCTCGTCCACCACCTGGGCCTTGATGGAATCCAGGTCGATGCGGCTCTTGGCCAGGATGGTGGCCGCCCGGGCCACCGCGGCCTGGGCCTGGGTGACCGTCTCTTCCACCGGCTTGGGGTAGTGGGCCAGGCCGGCCAGGAACAGTCCGTCCGAGGCGAAGTCCACCGGCCTCAGCTTGGCGTGGGCCTCCTGCAGGAAGCCGTCCGCGTCCACCGGCAGCTTGTAGACCTGGGCCAGTTCCTTGTTGTGGTCGTTGGGCACGATGGCGGTAGCCAGGATCAACACGTCGGCCGGGATGCGGAAAGGCTCGTGCAGCACGTGGTCCCAGACCACCACCTCCACCATATCCGGGTCTTCCAGCTTCACCCGCGGCTTCTCGTGCATCTCGTAGTTGATGAAGATCACGCCCAGCTCCCGGGCCCGCTGGTAGAGGGCCTCCCGCTGGCCAAAGGTGCGCAGGTCGCGGTACAGGATGAACACCCGGCGGGAGGGGTCTTCTTCCTTCAGCTCGATGGCCGCCTGCACCGAGTGGGTGCAGCAGACCCGGGAGCAGTAGGGCCGCTCCGGCTCGCGGGAGCCCACGCACTGGATGAACACGAAGGTGTTGCCCCCCCGCACCCGGGGATCGCCCAGGGCGTGCAGCTTGTCGAACTCCAGGGCGGTGAACACCCGGCGGTGCTGGCCATAGCCGTACTCGGTGGGCTTATAGGCCCGGCCGCCCACCGCCATGATGCCCACCCCGTGCTCCACCGTGGTCTCGCCGCCGGGGCCCTGGATGGTGGAGACGAAGTTGCCCACGAATCCCTCGGCCCGCACCACCCGGGAATTCAGGTGCACGGTGATGAGGGGGTGGCTGGTGACCTTGCGCATCAGCTTGTCCAGCCTGCCCTCCACCGGCTCGCCCCGCCAGGTCTGGAACAGGTGCCGCGCGGCGCCGCCCAACTGGCCGGTGGCCTCCACCAGGTGCACCGGGTAGCCCATCTTGGCCAGGCCGTGGGCGCAGGTGAGCCCGGCCATGCCGCCGCCCACCACCAGGGCGCTCTGGCTCACCCCCACGCTGAGCGGCGGGGCGGGGGCCAGAAGCGCCACCTTGGCCACGCTCATGCGCACCAGGTCCTTGGCCTTGTCGGTGGCCTTGTCCGGTTCGCCCGCGTGCACCCAGGAGGCCTGGTTGCGGATGTTGGCCATGTCAAAGAGGTTCTCGTTGAGGCCCGACGCCTTGAGGGTCTCCTTGAACAGGGGCTCGTGGGTGCGCGGGGTGCAGGCCGCCACCACGATGCGGTTCAGGTTCTTCTCCTGGATGGTCTTCTTGATCAGCTCCTGGGTGTCCTGGGAGCAGGTGAACAGGTTGCGCTCCACGTGGGTCACGTAGGGGAGGCCCTTGGCATACTCGGCCACCGCCTCCACGTCGATGACCCCGGCGATGTTGGAGCCGCAGTGGCACACGAACACGCCCACCCGGGGTTCCTCGCCGCTCACGTCGCGCTCGGGCGGGAACTGCTTTTCCTTGGTCAGGCTGTGCCGGGCCTTGGCCAGGGGCAGGGCCGCGGCCGCGGCCGCGGCCGAGGCCTCGGTCACCGACTGGGGTATGTCATGGGGCCCGGCAAAGGCGCCGGCCACCAGGATGCCGGGGCGGCCCTTGGCCTGCACCGGCTGGAAGCCGCTGCGCTGGGCGAATCCGTTCTGGTTGAGGCTCACCTGGCAACGGCCGGCCAGTTCCTTGGCCGCCGCCGAGGTCTCCAGGCCCACCGAGAGCACCACCAGGTCGAACTCGGCGCTGACCTGCTTGCCCCGGTCGTTGATGTAGCGCAGGTAGATGGTGCCGCTCTGGTCGGCCGGCTCCAGGGAATGCACCCGGCAGCGGTTGAAGCGGACTCCCGCCTCCTGGGCGCGCTGGTAGTAGCGCTCGAACTCCTTGCCGTGGGTGCGGATGTCCATGAAGAAGATGGTGGCCTCCAGGCCGGGCTCGTGGTCCTTGGCGATCACCGCCTCCTTGATGGCGTACATGCAGCACACCCCGGAGCAGTAGGCGTGGCCCGCCTTGTTCAAGTCGCGGGAGCCCACGCACTGCAGGAAGGCGATGCGCCTCGCCGGCTTGCCGTCGCTGGGCCTGATCAAGTGGCCCTCGGTGGGGCCGGAGGCCGAAAGGTAGCGCTCCAGCTCCAGGGAGGTGATGACGTTGGGGAACAGGTCGTAACCCCAGGTGCGGATGCCCGAGGGATCAAAGGTCTGGAAGCCGGGGGTGAGGATCAAGGAACCCACCTGCACGGCCTTGTCCCGGGGCTTCTGGTCGAAGTCGATCGCGCCGGCCGGGCAGACCTTGGCGCAGGCACCGCACTTGCCCTTTTGCAGGTAGATGCAGTGGTCCGGGTCGATCTGGTATTTGAGGGGCACCGCCTGGGGGTATTTCACGTAGATGGCCTTGCGCTTGCCGATGCCCTCGTTGTACTCGTCGTCAACCTTCTTGGGGCATTTGCGGGCGCACTCGCCGCAGGCGATGCATTTGTCCACGTCAACGTAACGAGGGTGCTCGCGCAGCTCAACCGTGAAGTTGCCGGGCGAACCGGAAACCGCCAGCACCTCGGTCAGGGTCATCAACTCTATATTCAAGTGCCGACCGCACTCGACCAACTTGGGCGAAATAATTCACATCGAGCAGTCGTTGGTCGGGAAGGTCTTGTCCAACTGGGCCATGGTGCCGCCGAT
This sequence comes from uncultured Desulfarculaceae bacterium, assembly GCA_964620595.1. Taxonomy (GTDB): domain Bacteria; phylum Desulfobacterota; class Desulfarculia; order Desulfarculales; family Desulfarculaceae; genus Desulfocarbo. The sequence continues at coordinate 61,590 of CAZUHP010000011.1, forward strand.
GGCACCGCTGCGCTCCACCAGGTAGACATAGTAGCCGCTGTCGGCCAGGTCCAGGGCGGCCTGCATGCCGGCGATACCGCCGCCGACCACCATCACCGATCCGATCACATCCGAACTCATATCGCCTGCTCCTTATCGTTCTCCTGGAGGTTCCGCTTCTGGCCGGGCAGGACCAGGGAATCCGCCACCAGCTCCCAGAGGTACTCCACCTCCACGTCCAGGTTGTACTCCTTGGTGAGGCTCTTCATGATCTGGTCCCGGCAGTTGTGGCAGGGGGTGATGACCATTTCAGCGCCGGTACGCTCTATCTGCCGGGCCTTGATACGGCCGTAGAACACCCGCTCCTCGTGGAAGCTCATGGCCCAGGCCCCGCCGCCGGCGCCACAACAATAGTTGGCCTCGTGGCTGGGATACATCTCCACGAAGTTGGGCGCGCACTGGCGGGCCACCCAGCGGCCCTGTTCGCCGTAGCCCTGGCCAAAGGCCTTTAGCGACTTGCGGGTGTAGTTGCAGGGGTCATGGTAGGTGGTGAGCATCTGGTGCAAGGCCGGGTCCACCTGGATGCGCCCTTCCCGCAGGTATCGCTCCAGAAGCTCAATGACGTTGATGACCTCGAAGTTCTTCAGGTCCTCGGCGAACCACTTTTGCAGACCAAGCCTGGTCGCGTAGTAGGCGTGGCCTCACTCTGGTAGGAGCAGGGTCTTGCACTCCAGGCGGTACATGTTTTCCACGATGCGGCCCACCAGGGTCTTCATGGACTCGTCATCACCGGTGAACAACGCCCAGTTGACCCCCTCCCAATACTCCGAGGGAATGGTCCAGTCCTCGCCGGCGGCATAGAAGATCTTCCACCAGAACTTCATGTCGTCCGGCTCGCCGAAGGGCTCCTTGGAGTTGATGGTGACCATGATGTTGGCGCCCCGCTTGTCCACCGGCACCTGGAAGCCCGGGCAGCCCTCCTCGGCCAGCTCCTCGCCCAAATCCTCCAGGAGGAACAGGAAGTCCTCCTTGGGGATGCCCAGGTTGTTGCCCCGCTCCAGGTCCATGAGCACGCCCTTGTGCATGGGGCTGGGCACCTTGTCCCGGTCGCGCAGGCCGCGCACCTTGCGGAACATGGCCACGATCTCCACGTTCATGGGGCAGGCCTCCTCGCACTTGCCGCACAGGGTGCATTTCCAGGGCCACTGGGACTCGATGAGCTTGTCCTCCAGCCCCAGCACCACCATGCGGATGGCCTTGCGCGGGTCCAGGCCGTCCACCCCGCTGATGGGGCAGGCGCTGGCGCAGGAGCCGCAGGTCAGGCACACGTCGGCCCACTGGGGGTTGGGGCGCAGGCGCTCGGTGCGCTGGCCCAGCTCCCTGAGGGGCACGTTAAGGCCGTTGGCCTTGCCGGCCAGGGCCTCGGCCGACAGGCGGCGGTGCTGGATGGCGCTGGGGTCCAGGCCGTACTCGTGGCAGATGCGGTTGAACTCCTCCTCGGACAGGAGGATGCCCTTGCCCGGGGCCGGCGAGGCCTCCAGCTTGGCGGAGTTGATCCAGTTGCGGATCGTGTTGCGGTGCACGCCCAGCTTGCGGGCGAGTTCTGATACCTTCACCTGATATTTCATGCTTCACCAACCTGACCCATGATCCAGTCGCAGGCCCGGGGCACCGCCGCGGCCACGGCGGGGGACAGGCCCGGCTGGACCTCTGCTGGGATGTTGGCCACGCGGACCGCCAGGATGCGCACCTCCAGGGTCGTGCTCAGCTCGGCCAGGAGGTTCAGCGAGGGGAACTGGTGCACCGAAAAGTCGTTGGTCTTGCTTTCGCCGATGTCCTCGACGGCAAGCTCGGCCAGTTCTCCGGGCTCCAGCCCCGGGCGGTCGGTGGCGTCCACGATGATTATGCGGCGGGGCTTTTGGGGCGAGAGCAGAAGGTCGAAAAGCAGCTCGCGCACGCCGGTGCCCACGTCCTCGGCCATCACGGTCTGGGGCAGCTCATGGTTTCGGAGCAGGTGGTCGATGACCACCGGCCCAAAGCCATCATCCCCGAACAAGGTATTGCCGCAGCCTAGGACCACGACTGGTTTAGTGAATAATTCTTTTATCATAGCCTGCCAAACAGTCTATGACCGCGCTGGTGTATCGAGCTTAGATGTGCAGATTGTGCGGTTTGTGCGTATGTTGTGACAAAACATAGATAGTCCTCCGGCCTTTCCGCGTCAAGTAAAAAGTTTCACCAATGTCGGAATATTGGTTCCAGACGGCGGCGCGCACGCCACCCCGGCCGGACCGGGCCAGCAAAAGCCCAGCCCCGGCCCCAAACGGGACCAGGGCTGGGCTCACATTGAATACTATAATAAAATCAGTGGGCTACCGTGCCCTACTTGCCCTTGGGCTTGCCGTACATCTCCTCGATCAAATCGGCGTAGGTCTCGTTGATGTACTTGCGCTTGAGTTTCATGGTGGGCGTCACCTCGCCGTCCTCGGCGATGAGCTTCTTGGGCAGGAGGGAGAAGCGCTTGATCTGCTCCACCCGGGCCAGGGTCTTGTTCACCGCCTCCACCTCGCCCGCGATGAGCTGCACCACCTCCTTGGCCTTGGTCAGGGAGGCGAAGGTGGTGAAGGGCACCTTGTTCTCCTGGGCGAACTTCACCACGTTGTCCTCGTCGATGAAGATGAGGGCGGTTATGTACTTGCGGCCGTCGCCGATGACCACGGCGTCGTTGATGTAGGGGCTGAACTTGAGTTTGTTCTCGATGTACTGGGGGGCGATGTTCTTGCCGCCCGAGGTGATGATCAGGTCCTTCTTGCGGTCGGTGATGGTGAGGTAGCCCCGCTCGTCCAGGACCCCCACGTCGCCCGAGTGCAGCCAGCCGCCCTCCAGGGTCTCGGCCGTGGCCTCGGGATTCTTGAAGTAGCCCTTGAACACGTTGCGGCCCCTGACCAGTATCTCGCCGTCCTCGGCTATCTTCACCTCCACCCCCGGCAGGGCGGGGCCCACGTTCTCGGCCTCGATCAGGTCCCCCTGGTGCACGCTGGTGGGGCCGGTGTCCTCGGTCTGGCCGTAGACCTGGCGCAAGGGGACCCCGATGGCATGGTAGAACTTCAAGACCTCGGGGCTGATGGGCGCGGCGCCGGAGATGGCCACCCGCACCCGCTCGAAGCCGATGCGCTCCTTGAGCTTCCTGAACACCGCCCAGTGGGCCAAGCCAAAGGCCAGGCGCAACAGGGCCGAGGCGCCCTCTTTTTCCAGGCGGGCCTTGGCATGGGCGCGGCCGATCTTGAGGGCCAGGCCGAAGCAGAGCCGCTTGAACCAGGTGGCGTCCTTCATGCGGATGAAGATGGCGCTGGAATATTTCTCCCAGATGCGCGGCACCGCGAACAGCACCGTGGGGCTTATCTCCACGATATTGTCGGTCACGGTGTCGGTGTTCTCAATGAAGTTGACCGTGTACTTGAACTGGAGGGGCATGTACACGCTGAACATGCGCTCGGCGATGTGGGAGAGGGGCAGGAAGGATACCAGCTCGTCGCTCTCCCACACCGGCACCGCCATGGAAAGGGACTTGCAGGTCCAGATCACGTTGTCGTGGGTGAGCATGGCGCCCTTGGGCGGGCCGGTGGTGCCGGAGGTGTAGATCAGAAGCGCCACGTCATCGGCCTTGCGGCTGCCCAGGCGCTCCTCGAACAGGCCGGGGTTTTCCTGGTCAAAGCGCTGGCCCAGATCCAGAAGCTCCTCGAAGCTCATGACCATGGGGTCCTTGAAGTGGCGCAGGCCCTCGGTGTCGATCACCACGATCTTTTTCAAATGGGGGCAGTCCCCCCGCACGGCCAGGGCCTTGTCCAGTTGCTCCTCGTCCTCCACGATGTAGATGCGGGCCTCGGAATGGCCCAGGATGTAGCCGCACTCCTCGGCCGCGTTGGTGGTGTAGATGCCCACCGTGATGCCGCCGGCGGCCATGGTGCCCATGTCGGTGTACAGCCACTCCGGGCAGTTCTCGCCGATCACCGCCACCGCCTGGCCCGGCTCCAGGCCCAAGGCCACCAGGCCCAGGGCGGTCTGGCGCACCTTGCGGCCGTATTCGGCCCAGGAGATGTCATGCCACAGGCCCAGCTCCTTTTTACGCAAAGCAGTGCGGCTGCCCAGCTCCTTGACTCGCTCAAAGAAGAGCCGCGGGATGGTCAGGTCGGGATCATAGTGCTTCAGGTCAGGCTTTTGGCTCATGTCTGGGTACCCCGAGTTAGCTGGTTGGGGGGGAGGCCGGCTCCAGGGGGTTACCGGCTAGCTTTGGGCCGGCGGGGCCTTCTTGCCTGGTCGCCGTTTGCGCCGCCGGCGGCGGCGCTTGCGCGTGGGCCGGGCCGGGCCGGCCACGGCCCGGGAGGCCAGGTCGCGGCCCAGCACTTCGGCCAGTTGGCAGGCATCAGGGAAGTAGCCTTTTTCGGTCACCTTCTTGGGCAGGCGCGGGGTGGCCTGCTCCTCGCGCAAAAAGCCCATCACCGCCCCGATCTGGCAGGCGCGCTCCATCACCCGCTTGGCGAACTGCACCGGCCGGGCCAAGGGCGGCAGGGTGTCGCGCACAAACAGGGCCCAGCGGGTGCGCCCGGGCCGGCCGGGGGGGAACTCCACCTCCAGCGCCTTTTCCTCCAGCACCGGCCAGAAGAGCGTCGCCACCAGCACCGGGTCGCTGGGCGCAGCGCCCCGGGCGGTCATGGCGTCCACCCGCTGCAACAGCTTTTGGGCCGCTAGGCGCAAGGGGCTGTTCTTGTCGCCGTAAAACGGCTCCAGGGTGGGCAACAGGCTGTAGAGCACCCCGGTCTGGTGGGCCAGCTCCAGCCAGGGGGCCGCGGAACCGCCCTTGAGGTCGCGCATCAGCTCGTCGCGCACCCGGCTGGGAGGGCAGAGGCTCAACTCGTCCCGCCGCTTCTGCACCGCGGCCAGGGTGTCCTTGGTGAGCTTGAAGCCAGTGCGCGCCGCATGGCGCACCGCCCGCAACACCCGCACCGGGTCACGGTGGAAGCGCAGGTCAGCCTCGCCCACGCTGCGGATCAGCCCGGCCTTCAAATCCTCCAGCCCGCCCACGTAGTCCACCAGGCTGTAGTCGGCTATATTATAGAACAGCGCGTTGATGGTCAGGTCCCGCCGCAGCGCGTCCTCGGCCGGGGTGCCGAAGGTGTTGTTGGCCTGCAAGACCGCGTCCTCGTCCGTGTCGGCGCTCTTGCGGAAGGTGCTCACTTCGATCACCTTGCCCCCCCGGAAGAACACCTGCACCAGCCGGAACCGCCGGCCGATAACCCGGCTGTTGCGAAAGAGCTTGTGCACCTGGTTGGGCCTGGCGTCGGTGCCCACGTCAAAATCCTTGGGCCGGCGCTCCAAGAGGAGATCGCGCACACTGCCCCCCACCAGGTAGGCCAGAAAGCCGTGGTTGTGCAGCCGGTAGAGAACCTTGAGCGCGTCGGGGTCTATGTTCTTGCGGCTGACGTTGTGCTGGGCCCTGGGAATGATGCGCGGCTCAGGGGCGGGAGCCTGGTTGTTCGAGCGTTGTTCTGCCTGGTCCACAGTGGTAATTCCAGGTGGCTGCCATGGGCGCGGTTTGGTGTTTCGGCGGTTATCTTATAGCATCTGAAGTAATAAATAAAGCCATTCGGGGGCTGGCGCTTCAGGAAGGCAGGCGATTTTGGACATGGAATCAGAGCTTTTGGAAACCGCACGGGAGGCGGCCCGGGCCGGGGCCCGGCTCCTGGGCGAGATGTGGGGCCACCACCTGAGCATAGAGCACAAGGACCGCTTCGACTTTGTGACCAACGCGGACAAGCAGGCCGAGCAGGCGGTGCTGGAGGTGATCAGGGGCCGCCACCCGGATCACCGCATCCTGGCCGAGGAGTCGGCCAGCGAGCTGCAAGGGGCCAGGGACGCGCCGGGCGTGTTGTGGGTGGTGGACCCCCTGGACGGCACCACCAACTTCATCCACGGCTTCCCCCAGGTGGCGGTGAGCGTGGCCGCGCTCAGGAACGGCCGCCCCCTGGCGGGGGTGATAATCGACGTGACCCGGGGCGAGGAGTTCGCCGCGCTCCGGGGCCAGGGCGCCACCCTGGACGGCAAGAAGATAAAGGTCAGCGCGGTGGACGAGCCGGGCCGGGCCCTGCTGCTCACCGGCTTCCCCTTCCGCCAGAAGGACCGGCTCACCCCCTACCTGGAGCTGTTCGCCGAGCTGTTCCAGCAGGTGGCCGGGGTGCGCCGGGCCGGGGCCGCGGCCCTGGACATGGCCTACGTGGCCGCGGGCCGGGCCGAGGCCTTCTGGGAGATGGGGCTCAAGCCCTGGGACCTGGCCGCGGGCATACTGCTGGTGCAGGAGGCCGGCGGCAGGGTAAGCGATTTCGACGGAGGGGACCAGGCCCTGTGGCGGGGCGACGTGGTGGCCGCGGGGCCGGGCCTGTTCGAGCTGGTGCGCGCTGCCTGCGGGCGAAGGTTTCCGGGCGGTTAGGTGCCGCCGCCCCAGATGTCCTCCCAGCCCGGGGCGCAGAGGTCCAGCTCCTCCACCCGGGTGGGGCGCTTGGTGCGCCGGTGAATGCACAAGGCGCAGGTGAAATCAACCCACATGTTGGCCGCGGCTATATCCAGGCAGAAGACATAATAGGGGCAATCCAGGTTGCGCTCGCCGGACCGGTTGGTGGGGTTGGCATCGTCGGCAAACTTCAAGGCAACTCCCTCTGGCCCTGATTACTCAGTAACCGGCCAGGAACCTAACACGATTTGACCTGGGGCGCAAGGTAAACCACCCCGGGAAAAATAAAAGGGGGAGGCCCTTTGCTGGCCCACGTGGACATGGACGCCTTTTACGCCTCGGTGGAGGTGCGGGACCGGCCCGAGTTGGCCGGCAAGCCGGTCATCGTGGGCGGGGGCAAGCGGGGGGTGGTCTCCGCCTCGTCCTACGAGGCGCGCAGGTTCGGGGTGCGCTCGGCCATGCCCCTGTTCCAGGCCCGGCGCCTGTGCCCGGGGGGCATATTCCTGCCGGTGCGCATGGAGCGCTACCAGCAGGTGAGCCGCGAGGTCATGCAGGTGCTGGAGAGCTTCACCCCGGTGGTGGAGCAGGTGTCGGTGGACGAGGCCTACCTGGACCTGGGCGGCACCGAGGGCCTGTGGGGACCGCCCCGCCAGGCGGGCCTGGCCATCAGCGCCGGGTCAAGGAGGCCACCGGCCTCACCTGCAGCGTGGGCCTGGCGCCGCTCAGATTCCTGTGCAAGATCGCCTCGGACCGCGACAAGCCGGACGGGCTCACCGTGGTGGAGGAGGTGGAGCCCTTCTTGGCCAGCGTGGCCCTCAAGGAGGTGCCCGGGGTGGGGGCCAAGGCCCAGGCCAGGCTCCAGGCCATGGGCATCACCATGCTCACCCAACTCAGGCTCCTGGGCCGGGAGCGCCTGCAGGACATGATGGGCGCCTGGGGCCTGCGGCTCTGGGACCTGGCCCACGGGGTGGACCCCCAGGGGGTGGGCGCCGGGCGCGAGGTCAAATCGCTCAGCCACGAGACGACCCTGGAGCGCGACACCGCGGACCGGGAGCTCCTGGCCGCCCACCTGTTGGCCCTGTGCCAGAAGGTGTGCCGCCGCCTGCGGTGCCGCGGCCTGTGGGGCCGGGTGGTGGTGCTGAAACTCCGCCACGCGGACCTGAAGCTGGTCACCCGGCGGGTATCCCTGCCCCGGCCCACCGACCGGGCCGGCGAGGTGTTCCCCGCCGCCCGCCGCCTGCTCCAGGAATACGGGCCGCCCGGCCCCTTCCGCCTGATCGGGGTGGGGGTGGCGGGCCTGGCGCCGGTGGGCAGCGGCCAGGAAGAACTCTTCGGCCGGGAGGAAAACGGGCGCTCCCGGGCGCTCAGCCGGGCCGAGGACGCCATCTGCTCCCGCTTTGGGGAAGGGGCCCTCTCCCGGGCCGGGGCCCTGGACGCCCTGGACCGCAAGGGTCGGGAGCGGCATAATCAGGACCAGGGAGGGGGCCAGGGAAAGCCTTCTTGAAGCCCCCCGGCCGCCGGGTTATGCTTGGACTCCCCTCCTACCACCTCATGCCCCGGCTGCCTGAAGCACGGGGGCAAGGAGCCGCCAGATGCCCAGCTTTGCCCAGACCCACTCCCGGGTCACCACCTACTACCTGCTGCAGGAGGACCCCAACCTGCGGGAACGGCTGGTCCGCGCCGCGCGCTGGAAAAAACCGGTGCTCATCGTGCCGGCCCTGGCCAGCGAGTTCACCATGGCGGAGAACCGGCCGGTCTTCGAGAACATCGTGCGCGAGCTGGCCCAGGCCGACTACCTGGCCCACATCATCTTCGGCCTGGACGCGGCCAGCGAAAGCGACGTAAACGCCTGTATCGACATACTCCAGGAGGCGGGGCTCACCAGCTATGTGATCCAGTGGAACGACGGGCCGGCCATCAGCCGCATCTACCAGACCTTGCAGGAGGCGGGCTTCGACCTCTCCCGCCGGGGCAAGGGCCGCAACGTGTTCATGAGCTTCGGCGTGGCCAGTGCCCTGGGGGCCACTGCGGTGGGGCTTCTGGACGCGGACATCCGCACCTTCAAGCGCCGCCAGCTCGACCGGCTGTTCTACCCGGTACTGGTACACAACTACCCGTTTTCCAAGGCCTTCTACGCACGCTGGGACGGGCAGCGCCTCTTCGGGCGGGTCAAGCGCCTGCTGCTCGACCCCCTGCTCATCGCCCTCAAGCGCAAGTTCTCGGAGAGCAAAGAAGAAAAAATGCTCCGCCTGGTGGACTTCTTGCTCTCCTTCGACTACCAGCTCTCGGGCGAGGTGTGCTTCGACGTGTGGCTGCTCAAGAAGATGCGCTACGCCCTGGACTGGGGGGTGGAGATATTCACCCTCATCGAGGTGTTCCGCAAGGCCACCCACGTGGCCCAAGTGGAGTTCACCCGCCAGGGGTTCGACCACAAGCACCAGCGGGTGAGCAAGCAGGATCCCAACCAGGGCCTGCACCGCATGTCCCTGGACATCATCGCCAGCCTGATGCACGCCCTCATCGTGGAGGAGGGCCTGGAGGTGGGCGAGGAGTTCTTCCGCGACCTGGCCCTCACCTACGAGTCCATCGCCGAGGAGAGCATCCGCAAGTACTCGGACAACGCAGAGTTCAACCAGCTCGACTACGACCGCGACCAGGAGGAGCACCTGGTGTTCGACGTGTTGAACCGGGCCATCGTGCAGTCGGGCGACGTGTTCGCCTCGCCCCTGCACGCGGCGGAAAAGCTCCTGCGCCTCACCGCCAGCTTCGACGAGTTCCGGCCCTACGTGGAGCAGGGCCTGCAACAGACCATATTGAAAGTGGAGGAACGCATCCGCGACCAGAGCCTCCAGATGCGCGCCCTGCCCTCCTGGGAGCGCATCCTCTGGAAACTGCCGGAGATCAACTCCATGATCGTGGAGGCCCTGGAGGAGGACAAGCAGCGTTTCAAACGCTAGCCAACAAACGGGAGGCCGCGCGCCCCTGCCAGATGCACGAGAGAGGATACCTGTGGCAAGCGACTACGACGAGTTGACCATCCAGTACGAAGAAGACGGCCAGGTGGTGGTGGAAGAGCTGGACAAGGTGTTTCTGCAAAAGGGCACCTGGACCACGGTGCTCTACCGTTTCCGCCAGATAAACCCCCGGACCGGCGAGTGGGGCCCGCCCAAGGCCGCCATCCGGCGCTACCAGAAGACCCGGGGCTATTTCCGCAAGGCCGACTCGGTGAACATAAGCGCCAAGTCCGCGCCCATCCTGGTGGAAAAGATCAAGGAGTGGTTCGAGGTATAGCGGCTCTCCCCGGCTGGGCGCCGGGGAGAGCCTTACCTGGCGGCCAAGGTCCGCCTAACCGGTGCCTCCGCCAATAGGGCCCAGAAAGCCCTTGAGCACCCCTGGCGAGGGGGCAAAGGGCGAGCTTTCCAGGTACTGGCGCTGGCCTTGGCGCACCTCTTCCTCGGGCTTCTTGCCCACCCGATACAGCCCTACCATGCCCTGCTCCACCAGGTCCTCCATGTTCTGGAGCTGGTTGGGGCGGGGGGGACCCACCCGGAGCAGGTACACGCTGGCCGCAGATATGCGCTCCACGCGGTCAGGCAAACAATTGGCAATCCATTCCCCCTTTTGGCTCACGATGTCACTCCCTTCCTTGGGTCGACACCGGCGGGTTCCCTTCCGCCGGGCGGTTGTCTCCCGCGGACCGTCCTGGCTGGTATCCCCTCCTGCCAGGGAACGATCCTCACACCTTTTGGTTGCGGGGGCCGGCGGGGTTCCCTTCCGCCGGGCTCATTAGTCATATCGGCCCCGGCGAGCCTGGTCTTGAGCACTTTTTGGCGGGTGCGCCCCCCTGGGGACGCTGGAAAGGAAGCGGCGGGGAGCCGAGAGGGGCTCCCCGCCGTAACGGTTTGTTTTTACGCGGTCTTTCTGAACACGATCGTACCAGATTCCACGTCGGCCTCTATGGTGTCGCCGTCGGCAAAGGTGCCGTCCAGAATCTTGAGGGCCAACTGGTCCTGGAGATGGGTCTGGATGGCCCGCTTGAGGGGCCGGGCGCCGTAGACCGGGTCGAAGCCCTCCTCGGCCAAAAAGTCCACCGCCGCGGGGGTGAGGCTGAGCTTGAGCCCGCGCTGGGCCAAGAGCTTGTTCAGGCGCTGGAGCTGTATCTCCACGATCCTGGCGATGTGCTCCCGCTCCAGGCGGTGGAAGATGACCACCCCGTCCACCCGGTTCAGGAACTCGGGCTTGAAGTGGGCGCGCAGGGTGTCCATGACCCGCTGCTCCATCTCCTGGCGCTGGTCGGGCCGGGTGAGGTCCTGGATGAACTGGGAGCCGATGTTGCTGGTCATGATGATGATGGTGTTCTTGAAGTCCACCGTGCGGCCCTGGCCGTCGGTCAGGCGGCCGTCGTCCAGTATCTGCAAAAGGGCGTTGAACACGTCGGGGTGGGCCTTTTCGATCTCGTCGAAGAGCACCACGCTGTAGGGCCGGCGCCGCACCGACTCGGTGAGGTAGCCGCCCTCCTCGTAGCCGACGTAGCCCGGAGGCGCGCCGATGAGCCGGGCCACGGAGTGCTTCTCCATGAACTCGCTCATGTCCAGGCGGATCATGGCCTGCTCGTCGTCAAAGAGGAACTCGGCCAGGGAGCGAGCCAGCTCGGTCTTGCCCACCCCGGTGGGGCCCAGGAAGATGAAGGAGCCGATGGGCCGGTTGGGGTCCTGCAGGCCGGAGCGGGCCCGGCGCACCGCATTGGACACCGCGATGATGGCCTCCTTCTGGCCCACCACCCGCCGGGAGATGCGCTCCTCCATGTGCAGGAGCTTTTCGCGCTCGCCTTCCAGGAGCTTGGCCACCGGGATGCCGGTCCACTTGGCCACCACCTCGGCCACGTCCTCGGCCCCCACCTCCTCGCGCAGCATGGAGCCCTTCTCCTGCAACTCCTCCAGGCGGGCCTGGCGCTCGGCCAGCTCCTGCTGGAGCTGGGGCAGGGTGCCGTATTGCAGCTCGGCGGCGCGGTTGTAGTCGCCCTCGCGCTGGGCGCGCTCGATATCGGCCTTGAGCTGGTCCAGCTTCTCCTTGGTGGCGCGGATGTCCTCGATGAAGTCCTTTTCCTCGCGCCAGCGCTTTTTCATCTCGTCGCGCTCTGCCGAAAGCTCTGCTATCTCCTGGTTCACCTTTTCCAGGCGGCGGGCGCTGCCCGGGTCGGTCTCCTTCTTCAAGGCCTCGGCCTCGATGGTGAGTTGGGTGATACGGCGCTGCAAGGCGTCCAACTCGGCGGGCAGGGAGTCGATGTCGATGCGGAGCTTGCTGGCCGCCTCGTCGATCAAGTCGATGGCCTTGTCGGGCAGGAACCGGTCGGTGATGTAGCGGTTGGACAGGGTGACCGCAGCTACCAGGGCGCTGTCCTTGATCCGCACCCCGTGGTGAACCTCGTACTTCTCCTTGAGGCCCCGCAGGATGGCGATGGCGTCCTCCTCGCTGGGCTCGTTCACCAATACCGGTGCGAAGCGCCGCTCCAGGGCCGCGTCCTTTTCTATGTTCTGGCGGTATTCCTTGATGGTGGTGGCGCCCACGCAGCGCAGCTCGCCCCGGGCCAGGGCCGGCTTGAGCATGTTGCCCGCGTCCATGGCGCCCTCGGCCTTGCCCGCGCCCACGATGGTGTGCATCTCGTCGATGAACAGGATGATGCGGCCACTGGCCTCGGTGACCTCCTTGAGAACCGCCTTCAAGCGGTCCTCGAACTCGCCGCGGTACTTGGCCCCCGCGATCAGGGAGCCCAGATCCAGGGCCACTATCTGCTTGTTCTTGAGGGTCTCGGGCACGTCCCCGGCCACGATGCGCTGGGCCAGGCCCTCCACGATGGCGGTCTTGCCCACCCCGGGCTCACCGATCAGGACCGGGTTGTTCTTGGTGCGGCGGGAGAGTATCTGGATGGTGCGGCGTATCTCCTCGTCGCGGCCGATCACCGGGTCCAGCTTGCCCTTGGCGGCCATGTCGGTGAGGTCGCGGGCAAAGCGCTGCAAGGCCTGGTACTTGTCCTCCGGGTTCTGGTCGGACACCCGCTGGGTGCCGCGGATCTCCTTGAGCACGCCCAATATGGCGTCCGGGGTGAGCCCGTGGCTCTGCATGATCTGGCCGGCCGCGCCCTTGTCCTGGGCCAGGGCCACCATGAGGTGCTCCACGGACACGTACTCGTCCTTCATGGCCTCGGCCTGGGCCTCGGCCGCGTTGAGCACCTCCAGTCCCTCGCCGGAGAGGTGGGGCTGGGCATGGGCCCCGGACTGCTGGGGCAGCTTGTTGATGGCCGCCTCTATGTCCGCGGCCAGGGCACCGGCATTGGCGCCCAGCTTGCCCACGATGGGCCGGGCTATCTCCTCGGATACCTGGAGGGTCACGGCCAGAAGGTGCACCGGCTCGACCTGGGGGTTGCCCTTCTTGTCGGCCAGGCCCATGGCCCCCTGCAGGATCTCCTGGGTCTTCATGGTCAATTTGTCAAAACGCATATGTCTATCACCACCTTTGGGGAGTGTTATTTTTACTTCACAGTATGAAAGGTAAGCAGGGAAAAAGGGAAGTCAATCGACCGGAAGGCAAAAAGTGCGCGGAGCCGGGGGGTTGGCCGGCTATTTCTTCCGCGCCTTGCTGAGCCACAGGCCCTGGCGGGCGATGCCGTGCAGGGCGCGCACCTCGCGGAGGCTGGGGCGGGCGCGCTCCAGCACCCCCTTGATGGGACGGTAGAAGTGGTCGGGGTTGTCGGGCAGGATCACGTTCATGGCCACCAGCGCCTCTTTCAGGTGCTGGTGCAGGGCGGCCATCTCCTCCATGCCGGCCGGCTGGCGCCGGGCGCTGACCTTGGGGGTGGTCTCGCCCGCGGCCTGGGCCTCCAGGGCGGCCATGCGCATCTCATAGCCCACCACCACCACGGCCTGGGCCAGGTTCAGGGAGGAGTCGGCGGTGGTGGGTATGCACAGGCTGACCATGCAGGCGTCCAGCTCCTGGGTGGTGAGGCCCCGGTCCTCGGGCCCGAACACCAGGCCCACCCGCCCGTCCCCGGCCCAGGCCAACACCTGGGGGGCGGCCTGGCGGGGGGAGAGGAGCTGCCCCCGGTCGCGGCCCCGGCGGGCGGTGGTGGCCGCCGCCGCGGTGCAGTCGGCCAGGGCCTCGGCCAGGCTGGCGCACACCTGCATGCCGTCCAGGACCTTGAGGCCCGAGCGGGAGGCCAGCCGGCGCATGGGGTCTTCCCAGAGGCGCTCCGGCTGCACCACCGCCAGCCTGCCCAGCCCCATGTTGGCCACTGCCCGGGCCGCCGCGCCGATGTTTTCGGGGAAGCGCGGCCGCACCAGGATGACCTTCAGCTTTGCCAGCCTGTCCAACATGGGCGCTAGCATAGCCGGGAAAGCGGACGGGGGCAACCCAGGGCGGCAGGCAAAGGGGACCGCGTCATGCTCAAAGCCCCCCTCTGTTATTGGGGGGGCTTTGGTGTGGGTTTGGTTTTTTGTGGTGATCAGGCGGGGTGGGCCTGT
>CAZUHP010000012.1:0-75220 GCA_964620595.1 uncultured Desulfarculaceae bacterium
CCTCGTCCAGGCAGGCCTGGGCCACGCCCACCGACTGGGCGGCGATGCCGATGCGCCCGCAGTCCAGGCAGCTCATGGCCACCTTGAAGCCCTCGCCCGGCCGGCCCAGCATGGCGTCGGCCGGAACCCGGCAGTCCTCGAAGACGAGCTGCACCGTGTCCGAGGCCCTGAGCCCCAGCTTCTCCTCCTCCTTGCCCACGCTGAGGCCGGGCGTGCCCTGGGGCACCAGGAAGGCGCTTATGCCCCGGTGGCGCTTGGCCCGGTCGGTGACCGCGGTCACGATGACGAGCCCCGCGTTCTTGCCGGTGGTGATGAACTGCTTGGTGCCGTTCAGCACCCACTGGTCGCCGTCGGCCACCGCGGTCATGCGCTGGCTGGCCGGGTCGGAGCCGGCATGGGGCTCGGTGAGGGCAAAGGCGCCGATGCACTGGCCGGCGCACATGGGGGGCAGCCATTTCTGTTTCTGTTCCTCGCTGCCGAAGTTGACCAGGGCCTCGCAGCAGATGGAGTTGTGCACGCTCATCACCACCGCGGTGGAGGCGCAGCCATAGGCGATCTCGGTGAGCGCCAGGACATAGCTCACCGTGTCCACCCCGGCGCCGCCGTAGGCCTCGGGCACCATCATGCCCATGAAGCCCAGCTCGGCCATCTGGGCCAGGACCTCGCGGGGGAACTCCTTGTCGCGGTCGCGTTGGGCGGCCCCGGGCAGCACCACCTCCCGGGCAAAGTCCCGGGCCATGGTCTGGATCATCGCCTGCTCTTCGGTAAGCGTAAAGGCCATGGGCACCTCCAGGCTAAAGGGCTCGAATACTTTTCAGGGCGTATACAGCACCACCAGGATCTCGCAGGGTTCCTCGCCGGTGTTGGTCAGCTTGTGGACCAGGCTGGAGTTGAAGTGCAGAGAGTCGCCGGCCTTGAGGTCGTTCACGTGCTCCCCCACCTTGACCCGCACCTGGCCCTTGAGTACGTAGTGGAACTCCTCGCCCTCGTGCTGGTAGCCGGGGCCGTCCAGGTCGCTCACCGGGTCGATGGTGACCAGAAAGCCCTTCAGGTGCTTGTGGCCGGTTTCCGGGGTCAGCACCCGGTAGGAGTAGTGGTCGGTGCGTTTCTTCACCGCCTCGGTGCGGCGCTCCACCGCCTCGGCCTCGTTCTTCAGGAGTTCGCCCGAGTCCACCTCCAGGGCGCGGCTCAGGCTGAGCAGAACGGCCACCGGCGGGATGAGCTGATCGGACTCCACCCGCTCCAGGTACTCCACCGCCTGGCCGGTTTCGTTGGCCAGGGTCTCCAGGCTCATCTCCTTTTCCCGGCGCAGGCGGGCCAGCCGCTGCCCCAGGGAAACCCGTTTCATCTTGCGGGCCATGATCAATCCTCCTCGGGATGTCCCGTAATCTACTTATGCCGTTCCCCGGCCGTCCCCTGTCGCGCCCCGCCGTTCCCAAAGGCCGGCCATGATGGCCTCGCTGGCGGTGTAGGGGTCTCCGCGGCCAGCGGCGATCTCGTCCGCCAAATGCTCCAGCCGGCCGTCCTGGGCCAGGCGTTCCTCCAGCATGGCCAAGGTGCGCACCCGGAGGATGTCCAGCACCTCCCTCTGCGCCCGTTCCCGCCGGCGCTGGGCCAGCAGCCTGCCGCCCTCGGCCAGGAGCAGGTCCCGGTGTTCGGCGATAACTTGCATGAGCCGGTCCAGGCCGGTGCCCACGTTGGCGCAGGTCAGCACCACTGGTGGCTTCCAGCCGGCCTGGCGGGGGGTGTGGCGCTCCATGGCCAGCATGCTCTCCAGTTGGGCGGCGGTGCCGCTGGCGCCCTCGCGGTCGGCCTTGTTCACCACGAACACGTCCCCCACCTCCAGTATACCGGCCTTGATGGCCTGCACGTCGTCGCCCAGGCCGGGCACGGTGACCACCAGGGTGATGTCCGCCGCGGCCACGACGTCCACCTCGTCCTGGCCCACGCCCACGGTTTCGATGATGACCACGTCCTTGCCCATGGCGGCCATGACCGTGACCACCCCCCGGGTGGAGGCGGTGAGCCCGCCGAAGTGGCCCCGGGTGGCCAGGGAGCGGATGAACACGCCATCGTCGGTGGCGTGGCGCTGCATGCGCACCCTGTCGCCCAGGATGGCGCCGCCAGTGAAGGGGCTGGTGGGGTCCACCGCCACCACCCCCACGGTGCGCCCCTGTTGCCTGAGGGCGGTGACCAGGGCATCGGTGAGGGTGGACTTGCCCACCCCCGGCGAGCCGGTCACCCCCCAGAGTTCGGCCCGGGAGGCGTGGGGATAGAGGAGCTTTAGCACCTCCAGGGCGCGGGGCAGGCCGTCGTCGATGTCGCGCATCAACCTGGCGGCGGTGCGCAGGTCTCCCTGCAATATGCTGTCTGCTATCTGCTCGGGTGTTTTCTCAGTCAATATGGTGGATCCACTCTCTGGCGGCGGAGGTTGGGCGCGGCCCTTGCCGCCCCCCGTCGCCCCCCTTGCCGCCCCCGTCGCCGCCCCCGTCGCCGCCCCCCGCCGGCCCTCGCCCCCTCGCCGCCCCGCCGGGGCGGGCCTAGCGCTGGCGCAGGAGGTTGCGCGCGATGACCAGGCGCATTATCTCGTTGGTGCCTTCGTATATCTGGGTGATCTTGGCGTCGCGCAGGTGGCGCTCCATGGGGTACTCCCGGGTGTAGCCGTAGCCGCCCAGGATCTGCACCCCCTCAATGGCAGCGTTCATGGCCGCGTCCGAGGCGAACATCTTGGCCATGGCCGACTGCTTCTCGAAGTGCTGGTGCTGGTCCTCCATCCAGGCGGCGCGCAGGAGCAGCAGCTCGGCCGCGTCCAGGGCGGTGGCCATGTCGGCCAGCTTCCACTGGATGGCCTGGAACTGGCTGATGGGCCGGCCGAACTGCTCGCGGGTGAGCGAGTACTCCAGGGCCTCCTCCAAGACAGCGCGGCCGATGCCCAGGGCCTGGGAGCCGATGCCGATGCGGCCCGAGTCCAGGGTGGTGAGCATCTGGCGCAGGCCGGCGCCGCGCTCGCCCAACAGGTTCTCCTTGGGTATGCGGGCGTCCTCGAAGACCAGCTCCGCGGTGCCCGAGGCGTTGATGCCCAGCTTCTCCTCCACCCGGCCCACCGAAAAGCCCGGGGTGTTCTCCAGGTCCACGATGAAGGAGCTGATGCCCTTGGAGCCCTTGTCCTTGTCGGTGACCGCGGCCACCACCGCGAAGGAGGCCACGTTGCCGTTGGTGATGAACTTCTTCTCGCCGTTCAGCACCCACTCGTTGCCGTCCAGCACCGCGGTGGTGCGCATGGCGGCCGGGTCCGAGCCGGCGCCGGCCTCGGTGAGGCCGTAACAGCCCAGCTTCTGGCCCGAGGCCACGGGGGTGAGAAAGGCCTTTTTCTGCTCCTCGGTGCCAAAGGTCTGGACCGGGAAGCAGTAGAGCGAGTTGCACACGCTCATGATCACGCCCACCGAGGCGTCGCCGCGGCTGATCTCGCTCAGGGCCAGCACGTAGCTCACGTAGTCCATGCCCGCGCCGCCGTACTCCTCGGGCACCGCGATGCCCATGAAGCCCAGCTCACCCAGGGCCTGGCAGGCCTCGGCCGGGTGTTCGTGGGTGGCGTCGAAGTGGGCCGCCTGGGGCTTGAGCACCTCGTCCGCAAAACGGGCGGCGGTGTCCTTGACCATCTTTTGTTCTTCGCTAAGGGAAAAGTCCATGCCTCTCCTCTGCACATCGGAAGGGAATGAAGCGTGCGGGCGGCCGGGCCCGGAGAACGGGCCCGGCGGTCTGGGTCATTATATCAGGCTTCGCCCTTGAACTCGGGCTTGCGCTTCTCCAAGAAGGCGCTCATGCCCTCGGCCTGGTCCGGGCTGGCGAAGCAGATGCCAAAGGCCTCGGCCTCCAGGCGCAGGGCGTGGTCCAGGGGCAGGTCAAAGCCGTAGTTGATCAGGTTCTTGCAGGCCCGCACCGACACCCGGCCCTTGGAGGCGATCTTCTTGGCGGTCTTGAGCACCGCCTCCATCAGCTCCTCCGAGGGGAACACCCGGTTCACCAGGCCGATCTCCTTGGCCAGGGTCACGTCGATGATATCGCCGGTCAGGCAAAGCTCCTTGGCCCAGTTCTTGCCCACCAGGCGGCTGAGGCGCTGGGTGCCGCCGGCACCGGGCACCACCCCCAGGTTGATCTCGGGCTGGCCGAACTTGGCCGTTTCCGAGGCGTAGATGAAGTCGCAGGCCAGGGCGATCTCGGTGCCGCCGCCCAGGGCGAAGCCGTCCACCGCGGCGATGACCGGCTTGGGCAGGGCCTCCATGAAAAGGGTCAGCTTCTGGAGCTGGCGGGAGAAGCCGCGGGCCTGCACCGGGTTCATGTCGCGCATGGCGCTGATGTCGGCCCCGGCCACAAAGGCCTTGCCGCCCGCGCCGGTGAGGATTATCACCTTGA
Source organism: uncultured Desulfarculaceae bacterium (assembly GCA_964620595.1). Taxonomy (GTDB): domain Bacteria; phylum Desulfobacterota; class Desulfarculia; order Desulfarculales; family Desulfarculaceae; genus Desulfocarbo. Next base: position 4,414 of record CAZUHP010000012.1, read on the forward strand.
CCGCGTCGTCTTCGCCCGCAGCCCTGAAGGCCTGGTCCAGTTCCTCCACCACCTGGGGGTTGAGGGCGTTCAACACCTTGGGCCGGTTGATGGTTATGGTGGCGATGGCGCCGTCCACCTCGTAGAGAATCGTTTCGTAAGCCATGTCCGCTTCCCTCTCCGTTTCCTGTCTAGCCGACTTGATCTTGACCGTAGATTATGGCCCTTGTCCACGAACCAAACGCCGGGAACAAGTTCGATTTCCCGCCGCCTTTTCCAGCGCCCCCCGCCCCCCCGATCGTCCCCCCGATCGCCCCCCCCGATCGCCCCCCGATCGCCCCCCCCGGGAGGCCCCCTCAGGCGTGCCCCCAATCTGCTGGAGGCCAACTTAACACCCTCAAAGCTGGTTTGGGCAATCTTTTTGGCCCCCCCCGCTCCCGCTGCCCGCGCCTGGCTGATGTTATCAGAACAGATGCCCAAAACCAAGATTTCCGATGGTCCCGCCCGGGCGGTTCCCAGGCGCCCTTGCCGGCCAGTAGGGGTGTCGGTCTTGCCTTGACCAATCGGGCTGCCGGTGCTAGTATGCGTTCCCGATTTCATGGCTGGCAGGGAAACGGCCGCCAAGGACGACAGGAAGTCGCCAAGCCTTTCCCCCGGCATCTGATCTGGCAACCAAAGGCCAAGAAGGTCTGCGGGAAGAAACCCGCGGATGCTTGCTTGGCCCTTTTGCTTTTCTGGGCAAAAGAAGCCTCAAGCAGCCGCCAGGGCCGGAGCCTTATCCGGCACCTGGGCTGAACCCCGCCAAGAAGGCACTCCCCAACTTGGACAGCCGCCTTTCAATGCCTGGGAATCCCAGTGGTTCCAGGCAAGGGAAGGCGTTTGGACCGGACAAGACAACCGTTTGGGAAAGGAGTGAAAATGAAAAGGCTTGCTGTTCTAGTGCTGGCCGCCTGCTTCCTCCTGCCAGGGCCTGTGGCCTGGGGGGCGGACAAGGACGCGGAAGTGCTCAAGCTGGGCGAAATCGAGGTAAAGGGCGAGGGCCTGCACCGCAAGGACATACCGACCACGGTGAATGTCATCGGGGCCAAGGAGTTCGAGGACCGTTTCCTGCTGCGCACCGAGGACATCCTGCTCGAGGTCCCGGGCGTGGAGATCGGCAACTACAACATGGGCGGGGTGGCCAACGTAATCAAGATGCGCGGCTTCACCCGCGGCGCCCACGGCGGTGACGTGGCCATCTACGTGGACGGCATCCCCCTGAACGAAGGCGAGTCCCATGCTGACGGCTACGCGGACATCAACGTGCTCATCCCCCTGGAGATGGAGAAGCTGGAGGTCTACAAGGGGCCGTCGTCTCCCTTGTTCGGCAACTTCGCCCGGGGCGGCACCCTGGCCTTTTACACCCGCAAGCGCGGCGAATACCGCAAGCTAAAGTTCAACTACGGCAGCTTCAACACGGTCGACCTGCAGGGGGCCTTTGGCATGAAGCTGGGCAAGGGCGTCTCCAACAACACCGCCTTCCAGGGGGCGCGCACCGACGGCTACCAGGCCAACTCCCGCTGGGGCCGTTTCAACGCCTCCACCCGCTTCACCTTCGATGTGAGCGACCGCCTCGACATATCGCTCTCCGCCCGGGCCCACAACTCCGACTGGGACGCGCCGGGCTACATCCCCAAGTACATGTTCGACTCCGGCTCCACCAGCCAAGCCCCCAACGCGGAGAACGACGGCGGCAAGAAGACCTTCTTTTCCGAGAGGATGGACCTGGGCTACACCATCGGGGAGAACCTGCGCCTGTTGTACTGGGCCTACAGCACCCAGCAGGATTTCACCCGCTTCGCCAAGTTCGGCTATGACCCCGGCGGGCAGACCGAACGGAACTACGACCGCCTGGTGTGGGGCACGGGCCTGAGCCTGAGTTGGAACCCCCTGCTGGCCGGCAAGCGCCTGGCCACCGTGGTGGGCCTGGAATACTACCACGAGGACACCAAGTGGAAGCGCTGGAACACCAGCAACCGGGTGCGCCAGACCCAGACCCAGGACCGCGACTTCCTCATCACCACCCTTTCGGCGTTTCTGCAGGCCGAGTATGAGCTGTCGCCCTATTTCCGCCCCACCTTGGGCCTGCGCTACGACAGCTTCGGCGGCGACTACCAGAACAACGACCCTGGCTCCCAGCCCTTCAGCCAGGACATGAACTCCTACCAGCACTTCAGCCCCAAGGTGGGCTTCCGCTCGCAGGTGCTGAAGGATCTCGACCTGCGGGCGAGCTACTGCCAGGGCTTCGCCCTGCCCGACGGCGAGGCCAAGTACCAGCCCGAACTGAACGTGGACCCCGAGGTGATCAGCCAGTACGAGGTGGGCTTCACCTACGCTCCGATCCTCCCCTTGTGGTTGGACGTGGCCTGGTTCATCCTGGACTCCAGCGACGAAATCCAGGAAGACCCGCCGGGATCGGGCACCTACAAGAACCTCGGCGAAACCCGCCGCATGGGCCTGGAGGCGGCGGTCAAGGTCTTCCCCCTGCGGGGCCTGGAGCTGTTCGGCAACCTGGCCCTGCTGACCAGCGAGATCCGCAAAAACTCCAACCAGTCCCTGGAGGGCAAGGAAGTACGGGGGGTGCCCAGCCACATCTTCAACCTGGGCCTGCAATACACCTCGGCCATGGGATTGGGCGGCCGCGTCAACTGGCGCCAGGTGGGATCGTATTACATAGACGCCGCCAACACCCAGGAATACGACGGGTATGACACCGTGGACCTGAGTCTGTTCTACGACATCCCCCTCTCCCAAGGCGAGTCGCGCCTGCGGCTGAGCTTCGAGGTGCTCAACCTCTTGGACGAGCACTACTCCCAGGCGATCTGGACCGGCTACGGCACCACCAACTATGCGCTGGCCTGGCCGCGCACCTTCTGGGTGGGAGCCACCATCGACTGGTAGCGCAAAAGGGGACTCCCGCCAGGGAGTCCCCTTTTCATCGTTCAAGGCCGCGCTCGCCTTCGGGGCTCAAAAGGCCAAGAGCGCCCGGCCCCAAGGCGGCCGCGGCTCCCGGCCCAAGGACCCGCCCTGTCAAGGTCCCCGCCTCACCGCCCTTCCCGCTCGCCCGGCGCAGCGCGGGCCGCGCGCACAAGGCATGCTTCCATCAATCACAGCCGCCCCCCTCTCTCCCGGGGACGGGCCGTGGCGCCACCCGTTGCCCCCCGTCGCCCCCCGTTGCTCACAGGCCCATCTTCTTGGCGATGATGGACTTCATCACCTCGCTGGTGCCGGCGAAGATGGGGTACACCCTGATGTCCCGGTAGGCGCGGCAGATGGGGTATTCCTCCATGTAGCCATAGCCTCCGTGGAGCTGCACGCACTGGTAGGCCACCCGGTTGGCCATCTCGGTTATCCACCACTTGGCCATGGACACCTTCTGAATGATATCCCGGCCGGCCAGGTGGTCCGCGATCAGCTCGTCCAGGAAGGAACGGCCCAGCTCGATCTCCGTGGCCATCTCGGCCAGCTTGAAGGCGTTGTGCTGGTGCCTGGCCAGGGGCTTGCCAAAGGCCGTGCGCTCCTTGCAGTAGGCCAGGGTCATGTCCAGCATGGACCGGGCCGCGGCCTGGGCTATGATGGAGGTCACCAGCCGCTCCTGCTGCAACTTCTGCATCAGGTACGGAAAGCCCATGCCCTCGGCGCCCAGGAGGTTCTCCTTGGGTACGCGGCAATCCACAAAGGACAGCTCGGCCGTGTCCTGGCCGTGGAGGCCCATCTTCTTCAGCTTGCGGCCCTTGACAAAACCCGGGGTGCCGTCTTCCACCAGGATCAGGCTCATGCTCTTGTGGGCCGGCTGGTCCTTGGCGCCGGTCTTGACCGCCACCACCACCAGGTCGCAGCAGATGCCGTTGGAGATGAAGGTCTTCTGGCCGTTGATCACGTAATGGTCGCCGTCGGCCCTTGCCGTGGTGCGCATGGCCTGGAGGTCCGAGCCAGCGTCGGGCTCGGTCATGGCCACGGCCAGGAGCACCTCTCCCCTGGCCGCGCCGGGCAGCCAACGCCGCTTCTGCTCCTCCGTGCCGTAGGAGTGGATATAGGGCGCCACGATGTCGCTGTGCAGGCCCACCAGAAAGCTGTGGGCTCCGGCCAGGCCCAGCTCCTGGTTTATGATCACCGAGTACTCGAACCCCACCCCGGAGCCGCCGTATTCCTCCTCCAGCCAGGGGCAGAGGAAGCCCTGCTCACCCAGGGCCCTCCAGGCCGAGCGGGGCACCATGCCCTGTTCGTCCCACTGCTCCAGGTGGGGCACCACCTCCTTTTGCAGGAACCTGCGAAAGGAGGCGCGGAATATCTTGTGTTCCTCCTGATACCAATCACGGGCCATGGCGGCTCTCCGGTCAGAATTGGGGCGGACTCCTACCTGGGGGCCATGCGCAGGGCGCCATCCAGGCGGATGGTCTCGCCGTTGAGCACGGGGTTCTCTATGATGGCCGTTGCCAGGGCGGCGAACTCGCGCGGCTCGCCCAGCCGCGGCGGGAAGGGCACCGACTTGCCCAGCGACTCCTTCACCTTGTCCGGCAGGGCCGCCAGCATGGGCGTATTGAAAAGCCCCGGCGCGATGGTCACCACCCGGATGCCCAGCTCGGCGAACTCCCGGGCGATGGGCAGGGTGATGCCCACGATGCCGGCCTTGGAGGCGCTGTAGGCGGTCTGGCCGATCTGGCCCTCAAAGGCGGCCACGCTGGTGGTGTTGATGACCACCCCCCGCTCGCCGTCGCGGTTGGGCTGGTTGGCGGCCATCTTCTCGGCTGCCAGGCGGATGACGTTGAAGGTGCCGATCAGGTTGACCTCTATGGTCTTGCGAAAGATGTTCAGCGGCATGGGGCCTTCCTTGCCCAGCACCTTGGCCGGGATGCCCATACCCGCGCAGTTGATCAACAAGTGAAGGGCGCCAAAGGCGTCCAGGCAGGTCTTCAGGCCGCCGGCCACCTCCTCCTCGCTGGTCACGTCAACCTTGTGGAACACGGCCTGGCCGCCCAACTCCCCGGCCAGGCGCCGGCCGCCCTCCTCGTTCAAGTCGAAAATTGCCGCCTTGGCCCCGGCCGCGGTGAGCCGGCGCACGCAGGCCTCGCCCAGGCCGGAGGCTCCGCCGGTCACCACTGCCACGCTGCCTTTTAGATCCATCTTTACCTTTCCTTCCCGCCCAAAGGGCTCATCCGTTCAGGAGCACGCCGCCGATAGTCATGATCTCCGCCTCCTTGGTGCCCTCGTACAGCTCCAGGATCTTGGCGTCGCGGTAGAACTTCTGCACCTCGTACTCGGCGATATAGCCATAGCCGCCGTGGATCTCCAGGGCCGCGTTGGCGCAGAACACCGCCGTCTGGCCCCCGTAGTACTTGGCCATGGCGGCCAGGGTGTAGTCGGGCTTGCCGGCGTCTATGAGCCAGGCGCAACGGTACACCAGCCCCCTCAGCGCCTCGATGCGAATGGCCATCTCGGCCAGCTTGGCCTGGGTGAGCTGGAAGCTGCCGATGGGCACGCCAAAGGCGGTGCGCTCCTTGGAGTAGCGGACCGCGGCGTCCAGGCAGGCCTGGCTCAGGCCCAGGGCCTGGGCCGCCACCATGGGCCGGGTGGTGTCGAAAAAATGCATGAGCTGATAGAAGCCCCTGCCCTCCTCGCCCACCAGGTTCTGTTGAGGCACGCGCACGTCCTCGAAGCTGATCTCGGCCGTGTTGCTGGCGCGGATGCCAAGCTTGCCGTGGATCTTGCTGCGGGTGACGCCCGGGGTGTCGGCCGGCACGATGATCTGGCTGAAGCGGGCGTGGCGGCTGCTGGCCTCCGGCTGGGTGATACACTGCACCACCATGAAGTCGCAGACCGTGCCGTTGGTGATGAACATCTTGCTGCCGTTGATCACATAGTCGCCGCCGTCCTTGACCGCCCTGGTCTGGTAGCCCGCCACGTCGGTGCCGGCGTTGGGCTCGGTGAAGGCCCCGGCGCTGACCAGCTCGCCGGCGCACACCTTGGGCAGGTACTGCTGCTTCTGCTCCTCGCTGCCGTAAAGATAAATGGCCTCGCAGCCAAAGGAGGCGGTCAGCACGTTGGCGCCGATGCCCATGTCCACCCGCGAAAGCTGCTCGGTGATGAGCACGTTGCCCAACACGCCCACCCCGGCGCCGCCGTACTCCTCTGGTATCCAGGCCCCCACCAGGCCGTTCTCGGCGGCCTTTTTCACCACCTCTCGCGTGTATTTCTCCTGCTCATCGCACTCGGCCGAGATGGGCGCGAACTCGTTCCGGGCGAACTTGAGGGCCATGTCCCGGAGCATCCTCTGTTCTTCGGTCAGATCGAAATCCATGCCTTTCCTCCCCGAAAAAAAGCGTCTCGCCGCCTGGCTTCAGCCCCGGAGGGCAAAGGTCAGCACCCTCAAGTCTTCGAAGGTGGACACCTCCTGGGGGGCAGCCTGGTTGCCCAGGGTCACGGGCTTGCCGATGAGGTCCATGCCGGCCTCCTCCGGGTCCACGCCCAGCAGGTTGCCCATTACCCAGGGCCCTTCCTCCAGCTCCACCAAGGCTACCACGTAGGGCGGGGTGAAACCCATGGGCGCCACCCGCACCACGGTGAAGGTGCGGACCACCCCCTCGCCGGACAGGTCAAAGGGCTCCATGTCGCTCTTGCCGCACTCTTGGCACACGGCCTTGGGCGGAAAGCCGACCGCGCCGCAGGCCCTGCACTTGAGCCCCGGGAAGCGGCCCTGCCTGAGCCCCTGTTGGTATTGCTCAAAGGTCAGCGGATAGGCCATGGCTCAGCTCCTCAGAATGATGTTGCAGTTGGTGCCCAAATCGCCGCCCAGGGTGTCCACCAGGCCCACCTTGGCTCCCTCCACCTGCCGGTCGCCGCACTCGCCCCTGAGCTGCTTGACTATCTCGTAGACCTGGGCGGTGCCGGTGGCCCCGATGGGGTGGCCCTTGGCCTTGAGCCCGCCCGAGGGGTTGACCGTGACCTTGGTGCCGCCCAGGGCGGTTTCGCCCTCGCTGGCCGCGGGATAGGCCCGGCCGAACTCGTAGAAGCCCAGGGCCTCCAGGGCCAATATCTCGGCGATGGTGAAACAGTCGTGCAGCTCCACCACGTCTACCTCCGCCGGGGTGAGACCGGCCTGCTGATAGGCCTGTCCCACGGAGGACACCCGGGCCTGGACCACGGTCAGGTCCTTCTGCAGGTACAAAGCCCCGCGGGAGGCCTGGCCCAGCCCCGCCACCCACACCGGCTTTTCGGCCAGGTCCTTCACCTTGCCCGCCTCGGCCACCACCACGGCCGAGGCTCCGTCGCTGAAGGGGCAGCAGTCGAAGAGTTGCAGGGGATCGGCCACCATGATGCCCTCCAGCACGGTCTCGGCGGTGATCTCCTTCTGGAAATGGGCGTGGGGGTTCAGGCAGCCATGGCGGTGGTTCTTGACCGCCACCGCGGCCATGTGCCGCTTCAGCTCGCCCAGCTCCACGCCGTACTTGGCGGCGTACTGGTGGGCGGCCATGGCGAACACGCCGGGGAAGGTGATGCCCGAAGGCCCCTCGTAATAGGCGTCAGAGGCCATGGCAAAGGCCCGGGTGGCCAGGGGGGTGCCCAGCTTGGCGGCGCGCTCGGTTCCGCCCACCAGCACCACGTCATACACGCCGGCGGCCACCAACAGGACCGCGTGGCGAAAGGCCACGGTGGCGGTGGCGCAGGCCGATTCGAAGCGGGTGGCCGGGGCGTTCACCGGCAAGGCCAGCTCCGCCGCGGCGAACGGCGCCATGTGCAGTTGCGCCTCCTCGAAGTCGCCCAGGCAATTGCCGAAGAACAGGGCCTCCATGTCGCCCGGCTCCAGGCCGGAGGCAGCGATGGCCTCCAGGGCGGCCTCGCAGAACATCTCTAGGTTGGTCTGGTCCGAGACGCCGAACTTGGTCATTCCCACGCCGAGGATGCCTACTTGTCGCATGATATCTCCCAGGTTGATTACAGGGCCGGCCTCCCGCCGGGGAGGCCGGCGGATATGCCTTAGTCCTTGGCCAGCTTCTGCTTCAGGTCCTCGCGCAGCTCGTTCTTGAGGATCTTGCCCACCGCGGAGCGGGGGAGCGCCTCCACTGTCTCGAGCCGCTCGGGGTGCTTGTAGACCGCCACGCCCTGCTCGGTCATGAAGCGGCAGATGTCCTCCAGGGTGACGGTCTTGCCTTCAGCGGGAACCAGGTACACGCAGGTGCGCTCGCCCAGGTTCTCGTCGGGCATGCCCACCGCCGCGGCGTCGGCCACGTCCGGGTGGGCCAGGAGCACGTTCTCCACCTCCTGGGCGCTGATGTTGTAGCCGCCGCGGATGATGATGTCCTTGGCGCGATCAAAGAACTTGAGATAGCGGTCGCCCTTGAGCTGGAACAGGTCGCCGGTGCGGATGTAGCCCTCGGAGTCAAAGGCCTTCTCGTTCAAGTCCGGCCGCTTGAAGTAGCCGGGGATGACGTTGGGACCGCGATAGAGCAGCTCGCCCACCTCGTCTTCGCCGGTGAGTTCCGAGCCGGAGCCGTCCACTATCTTGGTGCTTATGAACTTGGTCATCTCCACCGACCACTCCACCCCCGGGGTGCCGTAGCGCGGCAGGTGGTCCACCCGCAGTTCCATGTCCGGCACGTCCTTGACGCCGGAGACGATGGCCGTGCCCTCGTTCTGGCCCCAGATGTTGCCGATCTCGATGTCCCACCGCTTCTTGAATTCCTGGAGGGACCACAAGGAAGGCGGCGCAGAGCCGACCGTGATGGAGCGGATGAAGCTGAGGTCCACCTCCTGGAGCTGGGGATGCTTGAGCATCAGGTTGATCACGGCCGGCACCAAGAGGGTCCACTGGATGCGCTCCTTGATCATCTGTTGCAGGAGCACCGCCGGCTCGAAGGGATGGTGCAACACCAGGGTCCCACCGAACAAGAGCCAGGGCACGAACACCGTGCCTACCGAGGCCATGTTCACCAGGGGGCCGGCGGTGAGGGCCACGTCGCCGTACTGGGCCCCGCCGGCCTGGGTCAAGGTGGATTGGCAGCGCCAGTTGTTGTGGCTGAGCGGGCAGCCCTTGGGCTGGGCCTCGGTGCCGGAGGTCCAGCACAGGGTGAAGATGTCGTTCGCCTCCAGGGGCACCTGGTCCAGCTTGGGGTCCTTGTCCCCCGCGATCATGCCCGCCAGGTCCTGGTATGACCAGACGTTCTTGAGCCCCTCCACCTTGGCGGCCACCTCGCGGGCCATGGCCAGGTGCCCGAAGCCGTGGAAATCCTCTACCGTGATGAAGGCCTTGGCCCCGGTGTGCTCGGCCACGTAGGTGGCCTCCTTGGCCCGCCACTGCATGGGCATGGGAGTGATTATGCCGCCCGCCCTGGCCACGGCCAGGTACAACATGGCCAGCTCCCAGCAGTTGGGCATCTGCACCATGACGAAGTCGTCCTTCTCGATGCCCTCGGCCATGAGCGCCGAGGCAGTGGCCTCCACCGCCCGGGCCATCTCCTGGTAGGAGACGCGGGCGGGCGGAACGCCCAGCAGGTCCTCCTTGTTGTAAGGGTCCACCACCGCGGTGCGCTCCGGCATCTTTTGGACATAGCCGTAAAAGTCGTCCAAAAGAGTCTTGGTGCCCCAGCAGCCCTTGCCGGTCCACTCCTCGATCGCCTCTCGTGACGCCAAGATCATCAGATCCCTCCCTTTCAAGAGCGGCTCCTGGTGTGCCCGGCCCAGGGCGCCCCCTCCGCCCAGCAGCCCGGGCCCCCCTGACTTCCCTCCCCTTGGCCGTTCCGCCTCCGTGCTCGTGGCGGTCAGCCCTTTTTCGCTATGATTCCGTCTGCCATCAATTTCATGGCGGTTTCCCAGGTCTGTTTCAGGTAGGCCTTTTCCTGGTTGAAGAAGCGCTTGCTCTCCTCCCAAAGCACCATTCCGGTGAACAGCGCCCACACCGAGTCGGCCAAGGCCATGGGGTGATGATCCTGGAACACGCCTTGGGCCATGCCCTCGGCAAAGATGCCGGCCAGGCCGCGGATGGCGCTGCCGGCCAGGGAATTGAGCTGCTCTATCAGCTCCGGGGACATGTACTGGCCGCCCCTGCTGGCCTGCAGGTGAAACAGGTTCATCAGGACCGCGGGGTCGAACTCGTAGACCTCGTACATGACCTGGGGAAGCTGCCGCAGCTTTTCCAGGGGCGTCAGGTCCTGGCGGGCGCGCAACCCCTGGAACTTGTCCTCGATGAATTGCAGCAGGCTGATGATCAGGCTGGTGTAAAGCTCGTGCTTGTTCTTGAAGTAGAGGTACAGGGTCGCCGGACTGTAGTCTGCCTTTTCGGCGATCTCCTCCATGGTCGCCCCCTGGAAGCCCTTGGCGGCGAACACCGTGCGGGCCGCGGCCATGATCTCCCGGCGCCGCCGTTCTTTTTCTCTTTTTTTCCTGGCTTGCGAAGCCATGGCCCCTCCCGCGGCTGGCCGCGCCGCTGTTTACTAAATGTGATTCAGTTTTATGATGCTCTTTCATTATAACGAACGCCGGTCAGTGTCAACCAAAAACCTGGCCGCCCGCAGGCAATGGAACCCGCCGCCCAAAAAGAAAAGCCGCCCGCAAAGCGGGCGGCTCGCCGGGAACCGGCTATCAGTCTACTTCTGTATGCCTACTTCCTCTCCAGGATCATGGCCGCGCCTTGGCCGCCGCCGATGCACAGGGTGGCCAGGCCCAGCTTCTTGTCCCGGGCCATCATGGCATAGAGCAGGGTGGTGAGGATGCGGGCGCCGGAGCAGCCGATGGGGTGGCCCAGGGCAATGGCGCCGCCGTTGACGTTGGTGATGTCGCGGTTCAGCCCGAGTTCCTTGATCACGGCCAGGGCCTGGGCCGCGAAGGCCTCGTTGGCCTCGATGATCTCCAGGTCGTCCACGGCAAGGCCGGCCTTCTTCAGGGCCGAACGGGTGGCCTCGATGGGCCCCAGGCCCATGACCGAGGGGTCCACCCCGCCCCAGCCATAGGAGCGGATGTAGGCCAGGGGCTTGCACTTGAGCTCCTCGGCCTTTTCGGCGCTCATCACCACCAGGGCGGCGGCGCCGTCGTTGATGCCGCTGGCATTGCCCGCGGTGACGGTGCCGCCCTTCTTGAAGGCGGGCGGCAGCTTGGCCAGGGCCTCCAGGGTGGTGCCGAAGCGGGGGTGCTCGTCGGTGTCGAACACCTTGGGGTCGCCCTTGCGCTGGGGCACCGAGACCGGCACGATCTCGTCGGCAAAGCGGCCTTCCTTGATGGCGGCTTCGGCCTTGGTCTGGGACTCGAAGGCCAGTTGGTCCTGCTCCTCGCGGCTGATGCCGAACTGCTCGGCCACGTTCTCGGCGGTGATGCCCATGTGGTAGCCGTTGAAGATGTCCCACAGGCCGTCGTGGATCATGCCGTCCACCAGGCTGCCGTTGTTCATGCGCTGGCCCCAGCGGGCGCCGGGCACCAGGTAGGGCGCTTGGCTCATGTTCTCGGTGCCGCCGGCCACCACCACCTCGGAGTCGCCGCACTTCACCGCCTGGGCGGCCAGCATCACGCTCTTGAGGCCCGAGGCGCAGACCTTGTTGATGGTAAAGGCATTGGAGGACACCGGGATCCCGGAGTGTATCTGCACCTGGCGGGCCACGTTCTGGCCCAGGCCGGCGCCCAGCACGTTGCCGTAGATCACCTCGTCCACCGCCTCCGGCGCCACGCCCGCGCGCTTGAGGGCCTCCTTGACCGCCACCACGCCCAAATCAACGGCCGAGGTACCCACGAAACAGCCGCCGAAACGACCCACCGGAGTGCGCGCCGCGCTTACGATCACTACTTCGTTGCTCATAACTTATGACTCCTCTCTATCGCCCTCTTATAGCCTCGTATGATTCAGGCGGTACCAGCTCAGGCTCCACGATTGGCCAAAGAAGCCGCCTCTAGCAAACCTAGTTGGTCAAAGATCTCTACAGGTTCTCCACGATGAGGGACACCGCCTCGCCGCCGCCCAGGCACAGGCTGGCCATGCCGGTGGCCGCGCCGGTGTCCTTCATGGCGTAGATCAGGGTGGTGAGCACCCGGGCGCCCGAGGCGCCGATGGGATGGCCGATGGAGATGGCCCCGCCGTAGATGTTCACCTTGTCCGGGTCCAGGCCCAGCTCGCGCTGCACGGCCAGGGAGGAGGAGGCAAAGGCCTCGTTCACCTCGTGCAGCTCTATGTCCGTGGGCTTGAGGCCCTGCTTGGCGCATACCTTGGGAATGGAAAGCATGGGCGCCACCAGCACGTACTTGGGGTCGATCCCGGCCGCGCCCTGGGCACCCACCTTGACCAGGGGCTTTATGCCCATGGCCGAGGCCTTCTCGGCGCTCATCACCACCACCGCGGCCGCGCCGTCGTTGAGGGTGCTGGCGTTGCCCGCGGTCACGGTGCCGTCCTTCTTGAACACCGGCCGGAGCCGGGCCAGCTTCTCCAGGGAGCTCTCCATGAGCCCCTCATCGGTGTCCACGATCTTGGGCTCTCCCTTGCGCTGGGGCACGGCCACCGGCACGATCTGGTCCTTGAAGCGGCCCTCTTGGGCAGCCTGGAGGGAAAGCCGGTAGGAGCGCACCGCGAACTGGTCCTGGTCTTCGCGGCTGACCCCGTACTTCTCCGCGCAGAGTTCGGCGCTCATGCCCATGTGGAAATCGTTGAGGTGGTCCCAGAGGCCGTCATGCACCATGGAGTCGACCACCTGGCCGTTGCCCATGCGGTAGCCCTGGCGCTGCTTGGGCAGGAGATAGGGCGCGTTGGTCATGCTCTCCATGCCGCCGGCCACCACCACCTCCGCGTCGCCGCAGGCCACGGCCTGGGCGGCCAGCATCACCGCTTTCAGGCCCGAGCCGCACACCTTGTTCACCGTGATGCAGCCCACCTCCACGGGCAGGGGCGCGCGCAGGGCGGCCTGGCGGGCCGGGTTTTGGCCCAGGCCGGCGGGCAGCACGCAGCCCATGATGCACTCGTCCACGTCCTCGGGCTTCAGCCCGGCACGCTCCAGGGACTCGTTGATGACCACCACGCCCAGATCCAGGGCGCTCAGGGAGCTGAACGCGCCCTGGAAGGCACCCACCGGGGTGCGGCAGGCGCTGACGATAACCACTTCACGCATTGGTTTGCCCTTTTTCGCAAAGCCCGGAGACAGGGCCCCGGGGTTGTTGCCCGAGGGTCAGTCCCCGGGCGAGTAGAACGGCGTGGTGATCACCCGGCGCACCCGGCTGAGCGCCACCAAGCCGGTGCCGCCGCCCTCCAGGCCGGCGGCCTCCAGAAACAAGTTGCCCTCCCGCAAGAGCAGCCGCTTGGGGTCCACGGTCAGCCGGCGGGCGCCCCCCGTCGCCCCCCCCGTCGCGCCCCCCGTCGGCCCCCTTCCGCCAGCGCCCGGCGGCCCCTCCAGCTCCAGCACCACCCGCCGGTGCTCGCTGATGGCCGGCTGCAAGGCGTAGAGCACCTCGGGCCGGCAATGGAAGCCATCGGCCACCACCACCCGGTCCAAGGCGTCGGAAAAGGTGTCCTTGACCGGCTCGGGCAGGCTGGCCACCAGGTTCTTGAGCCCGGTGAGCGCGCCCAGGGCCAGGGCGAAGTCGTTGAGCTGGGTAAGCTCGCGCACCGCCAGGACCAGGGCGAACAGGTCGGCCAGGCTCAGGCCCGAGACGCTGAAGGTCAGCTCCTTGTCCAGCACAAAGCCCGGCAGGCGGCGCGAGAAGTGAAACGCAAAGCCCATTTCGGCCAGGGTTTCGCGGTCCTTGTAGAACTGGCGGCGGGAAATATTCAGCCGCCGGCACATCTCGTTGGGATCGCGCCGGGGATGGGCCTTGATCTCGCAGATTATTCCCATTAGCCGCGCCAGCCGCCGGCTGTTCATGGCCTCTCCCAAGGGGTAAAGAAATTCCCTTACTCATAGCCGAAAAAGCGGGGGTTAGTCAAGAAAACCGGGAAAGGGACCCGAGGCCAACAGGCAAGCCTTATAGCGGGGTTAGGCTGCCTGGCCGCGTCGTTGACACGTGTAGGCCCCTGGGTTATAAGGGTGAAACGCTCCGCTGCCCGCCGCCGGGGCGGCGTTTTCCTGGCTCTGGTGAGGGAAGTGGTTTTGACTGGCTACGAGGAGAGGCACTACCGCGGACAGTGCCAGAGCCGCGGGCTGGTCTCCTTCACCGCCCGGGTCAAGGAGACCGACCTGTGGATCGCCGCGGAGCGCGACCTGGCGGGAGAGGCGGTGGAGTCCGTGCTGCGCCACCGCCGGGGACTGGAGATCTACATCCAGGGCCATCCCGGTTTCCTGGAGGCCCTGGAGCCCTGGCCGGACGACCCCCTGGCCCCGCCCCTGGTGCGGGCCTTGATAGCCGCCGGCCGGGCCGCGGGGGTGGGCCCCATGGCCGGGGTGGCCGGGGCCATCGCTCAGGCGGTGGGCCAGGACCTTCTGGCTCTCAGCCAGCGGGTGGTGGTGGAAAATGGGGGAGACGTGTTCCTGGCCGCGGACCGGGATCTCACGGTAGCCCTGGAGGCGGGCAAGTCCCCCCTGTCGGGGCGCCTGGGCGTGGCGGTGGCGGCCGAAGAGCTGCCCTTGTGCGTGTGTACCAGCTCGGGCACGGTGGGCCATTCCCTGAGCCTGGGCCGGGCGGACGCGGCCACCGTGGCCGCGGCGGACGGCGCCCTGGCCGACGCGGTGGCCACTAGCCTGGGCAACCGGGTGGCTCAAAAGGGCGACCTGGCCCCGGCCCTGGAATGGGCGGCCACGGTGCCCGGCATAAAGGGCGCCCTGGTGGTCTTGGGCGACAAGCTGGCGGCCTGGGGAGACATCACCCTGGTGGATTTGCAAGAGGCATGACCAGATGACACGTATCGGCGTTATCTCGGACACCCACCTGCGCGGGCCGGACCAGGAACTGGCCCGCAGCGTGGCCCGGGCCCTGGGCCAGGTGGACATGATCCTGCACGCCGGCGACCTGGTGAACCTGACGGTGCTGGACGCCCTGGAGGCGCCCCAGGTGTTGGCCGTGGCCGGCAACATGGACGATCACCTGGTCTGCCAGAGCCTCCCCACCAAGCGCGTCATAAAGGTGGAAGGCAAGCGCATCGGCCTGATCCACGGCTGGGGCCCGCCGGTGGGCCTGGCCGGCCGGGTGCTCAAGGAGTTCGAGGGCGTGGACTGCATCGTGTTCGGCCATTCCCACCGCCCGACCAACACGGTCAAAAACGGAGTGTTGCTCTTCAACCCCGGCTCCTACGGCAAGGGATTCCTGGGCAGCGGCACGGTGGGCATCCTCACCGTGGACCAGCAGATCAAGGGCGAGATAATCAAGCTCTAGCCGGCAACGGGCGGCGACGGGGGGCGGCGACGGGGGGGGCGACGGGGGGGACGGCGACGGGGGCGGGGCGGCGGCTGCTGCGGGGCTGGCTAGACATTGGAGTGGTTACGGCGATGGATACTCTGTGGGCGCCCTGGCGCATGGAATACATCCTGGGTGAAGACAAGCCCAAGGGCTGCATCTTCTGTCTGGCCTGCGATGGCAAGGGGGCGGACGACCTGGTGCTGGGCGTGGGCGAGACCTGCCTGGTGATGATGAACAAGTTTCCCTACAACAACGGGCATCTGCTGGTGGCCCCGCGGCGCCACCTCCCCGACCTGAGCGGGCTCAGCGAAAAGGAACGCTGCGACCTGCTGCTCACGGTGGACAAGGCCATCGCGGCCCTCAAGGACCTGATGAACCCGGACGGCTTCAACGTGGGGCTCAACCTGGGCCGGGTGGCGGGCGCGGGCATCGAGGAGCACCTTCACTTCCACGTGGTGCCCCGCTGGTCCGGCGACACCAACTTCATGACCGTGTTCGCCGAGGTGCGCTCCATACCCGAGCACATCAAGGCCACCCACCAGAAGTTGAAGCCCTACTTCGCGGACATGGGCCGCTCCTAGCGGGCCGAGGTTTACAAACCCCCTGCGGACGGCTCATAATCTACAACATGCGGCGCTTTCCGCCGCCCCAGCAACCACGACCGCTCCGGCGGTCCCGCATACCCGAGGAGGCCCATGAGCTATCTCAAGGCGATAGTCATCTCGGCGGTGGTGGCCCTGGCCATTATCTTCATGGTCCAGAACATCGAGGCCTTGAGCCACCCCCTCTCCATCCGTCTGAACCTGTTCTTCGTCCAGTTCGAGACCACGCCTTACGCCACCTACATGGTGATCCTGCTGGCCTTCTTCGTGGGGCTTCTGGCAGCCAGCCTGCTGGGGCTTCTCGAACGCTTCCGCATGCGCAAGCGCCTGCGCGCCCAGCGCAAGGAGATCGAGCGCCTGAACCAGGAACTCAGCTCGCTGCGCAACATGCCCATCACCGGCGAGCCCATACCCGGCGCGGAGGCGGTCGGCGAAGCAGAGGAGGAAGGAACCTCTTAGCATGGACCACGTAATCACCGTTGTCTGGGGCCAGGCCATCACCGCGGGGCAAGCCCTGGCGGCCCTGGTCCTGGTCATAGCGGCGCTGGTCATCGGCTTTCTGGTCGGCCGGGCCGGCCGCGGCAAGCCCCCGCCCGTCCGCCGCGAGGGCAAGGGCCGCAGCCCCTCGGACGACGCCTTCATGAAAGGCCTCACCCATCTCATGGCCGACCACACCGACCAGGCCATAGAGGAGTTCACCCGGGCGGTGACCCTCAACTCGGACACGGTGGAAACCTACGTGGTGCTGGGCAACCTCTTCCGCCAGAAGGGGGAGATAGAGCGCGCGGTACGCATCCGCCAGAGCATCATCGCCCGGCCCCAACTGGACCCCTCGGTGCGCCTGCAAGCCCTGTACGACCTGGGCCTGGACTACCGCAAGGGCGGCCTCTACAACCGCGCCACCGAGGCCTTCCAGGAGGTGCTCAACATGGACGCCTCCCACGTGGAGGCCCTGGAGCAACTGGTGGGCCTGTACGAGGAGATACGCGACTGGGAGAGCGCCTTCGAGACCTTGAAGCGGCTGGACCGGCTGACCCGCTCCGACTCCCGCCGGGTGCTGGCCCACTACAAGACCGAGCGCGGCAAGGAACTCATGGCCGCCGGCCAGTTGGACAAGGCCGAGGACAGCCTCAACCAGGCCATAAGCGTGGACAAGGGCTGCCTGGACGCCTACCTGCACCTGGGCGACCTGGAACTGGCCCGGGACCGCCACCGCAAGGCCCTCAACCTGTGGCGCAAGGCCGTGCGCCTGGAGCCGATCCACGCCCACCTGGTGGTACGCCGAGTGGCCGAGGCCGAGGAGGCCCTGGGCAACAAGGCGGTGACCGCCTTCCTGGCCGAGATAGACCCCCAACAGGCAGCGGTCACCACCCTGTTGGCCCTGGCCGAGTACTACCACCGCCGGGACCAGGACGACCAGGCCCGGGAGCTGATGAGCCTGGCGGTGGAGAAGAATCCCGGCCAGCTCGACGCCCACCGCCTGTTGGGCGAGATACTTTTGGCCCGGGGCGAAAAGGAGGCCGCGCTCGAGGCCTATGCCGAACTCCTGCAACAGATAGACGGCGATTGGGCCTCCTACCAGTGCGAACAGTGCGGCTTTGTCTCCTCCCACCTCACCTGGAAATGCCCCCGCTGCCACGGCTGGGACACCATGAGCCCCCGCTTGTACTGACCAGCGGCGGACGCCCGGAAAAGGGGCCCGGGCCGCGGACCGGGCCGGGGCCGGGGCGTCCTTTTGCCGGCCCGCGCTCCTGAAGCGCCCCTCCCTGCCCGGCTTTTAGCCCCACCTTCTCCCCCCACACCCCCCTTTTTTACGGGTTGCACTGGCAATTCGTAAGTATTCTTGCTATGTTCTTGGAGGAAATTTGGCACCGTCCAACCTGGTCGAAATGTCCATGTCCCAACCTGCCAAAAGCACGTCCCGCCGGAACCAGGGTGGCGCCGCACCTTCCCGCAACACCCCCATGTTCCGCCAGTACCTGGAACTCAAGGAGCAGGTGCCCGACTGCATCCTCTTCTTCCGCATGGGCGACTTCTACGAGATGTTCTTCGAGGACGCGGTGGTGGCCTCCAAGATCCTGGCCATCCAGCTCACCACCCGCGACAAGAACGACCCCGACCCGGTGCCCATGTGCGGGGTGCCCTACCGGGCGGTGGACTCCTACCTGGCCAAGATGGTGGAGGCCGGGTTCAAGGTGGCGGTCTGCGACCAGGTGGAAGACCCCCGCCAGGCCAAGGGCCTGGTGCGCCGCGAGATAACCCGGGTGGTCACTCCCGGCATGTTCATCGACCCCGAGCACCTGCCCGCCCGGGACCACCGCTTCCTGGCCGCGGTGTGCCTCACCGGCGGGGAGGCCGGCCTGGCCTGCCTGGACCTTTCCTCGGGCGAGTTCAGGGCCTGCGCCCTGGAGCCGGGCCCGCCCCTGTTGGACGAGCTGGCCCGCCTGGAGCCGGCCGAGCTGGTGGTGGCCGAGGGCCAGGCCAAGCACCCGGTCCTGGCCGAGTTGGGGCCGGTGGCCGAGCTGCCCCGGAGCATGTACCCCGGCCGACCGCCCTCCCCCTCCCAGGCCGAGGACATCCTGGCCGGCCGCCTCCCCGGCCGGGGCGAGGCGCCCGGCCCGGCCCTCCAGGCCGCGGCCATGGCCTGGTCGGTGGTGGTGGGCACCCAGCGCTGCGAGCCCGAGCACGTGGAGGCGCTGGAAATCTACCGGGTGGAGAGCCACATGGTGCTGGACGCCGCGGCCCGCCGCAACCTGGAGCTGTTCCGCTCCATTGCCGGCGGCAGCCGCAAGGGCTCGCTCCTGCACGCAGTGGACCAGACCAGCTCGCCCATGGGCGGCCGGCTCCTGCGCGAGTGGCTGGGCTTCCCCCTCATGGACCTGGAGGCCATCGAGGCCCGCCACCAGGCGGTGGACGAGCTGGCCCAGGCCCCGCTCCTGGCCCAGGCCCTGGCCGAGGTGTTGGACGCCTTCCCGGACGTGCCCCGCCTGGTGGGCCGGGCCAGCCTGGGCCAGGCCGGCCCGCGCGACCTGGCCGCCCTGCGCGACGCCCTGAACCTGCTGCCCCGCCTGCGCGAGGAGCTGGCCGGGGTGGTCTCGCCCCTCCTGGCCCGGCAGCGCGAACTCCTGCGGGGCCTGGAAGAGCTGGCCGCGGACCTGAGCCGCACCCTCACCGAGAGCCCCCCGGCCAGCCTGGCCGAGGGCGGGGTGATCGCCGCGGGGGTGGACCCGGAGCTGGACCGGCAGCGCGAGCTGATGACCAGCGGCAAGGACTGGATCGCCCAGCTCCAATTGAAACTCAGGAACCAGACCGGCATCCCCTCCCTCAAGGTGGGCTTCAACAAGGTGTTCGGCTACTACATCGAGGTGACCAGGGCCCACCTGGACAAGGTGCCCGAGAGCTTCATCCGCAAGCAGACCCTGGCCGCCAGCGAGCGCTACATCACCCCCGAACTCAAGGAACGCGAGGCCGAGGTGCTGGGCGCCGAGGAGCGCGCCCTGGCCCTGGAACGCCAGGCCTTCGAGGAACTCCGGCAGCGGGTCTCCGCGGCCAGCCGGCCGCTGATGGCCTGCGCGCGGGCCCTGGCCACGGTGGACGTGATCACCGCCCTGGCCCGCCTGGCCCTGAGCCGGGGCTACGTGCGGCCCCGCATGAGCACAAACGGCGTGCTGGAGATCGTGGGGGGGCGCCATCCGGTGGTGGAGCAGATGCTGCCCGAGGGCGAGTTCGTGCCCAATGACCTCCGCCTGGACATGCACGAGCAGCAGGTGATGATAATCACCGGCCCCAACATGGCCGGCAAGTCCACCATCCTCCGCCAGGTGGCGCTGATCGTGCTGCTGGCCCAGGCCGGCTCTTTCGTGCCGGCCGAGGCCGCCCGGCTGCCGGTGGTGGACCGCATCTTCACCCGGGTGGGCGCCATGGACGATCTGGCCGGCGGCCGCTCCACCTTCATGGTGGAGATGACCGAAACCAGCCAGATACTGAAACAGGCCACCCCCCGCTCCCTGGTCATCCTGGACGAGGTGGGCCGCGGCACCAGCACCTTCGACGGGCTCAGCATCGCCTGGGCCGTGGCCGAGCACCTCCACGGCCTGGCCGGGGTGGGGGTCAAGACCCTGTTCGCCACCCACTACCACGAACTCACCGAGCTGGCCGCCCGGCTGCCCCGGGTCAAGAACTTCAACGTGGCGGTCAAGGAATACCAGGGAGGCATCGTATTCCTCAGAAAGCTCACCCCCGGCGGGGTGAACCGCTCCTACGGCATCGCCGTGGCCCGGCTGGCCGGCCTGCCCGAGGAGGTGCTGGCCCGGGCCAAGGAGATCCTGGCCCGCCTGGAGGACGGCTCCCGGGCCGCGCCCCCGCGCCCGGCCCCGGCCGAAAAGGCAGGCCCCGGCCAGCTCGGCCTGTTCCAGCCCAAGGAGCACCCCGTGCTCGAGCGCCTGGCCCGGCTGGAGTTGAACGGAATGACGCCCCTGGAGGCCCTCAACACCCTGGACGAGCTGAAACGTGCCCTGGATTGAGCAGCATAGAGGCCGGCACCTGCTCCTGGCCCTGATCCTGGTCCTGCTCCTGGCCCTGCTCCTGGCGCCGGCAGCCCCGGCCCAGGACGAGGGCGCGGTGTACAAGCGCGCCAAGAGCGACTACTACTGGCTCATCAAGAACCAGAAGGCGCGGCGGGTCTACCAGAACTGGCAGACCCTGGCCGACCGCTTCGCCCGCATCTACACCACCGCCCCCCGCGGCCCCTATGCCGCGGGCTCGCTCTACTGGATGGGCCGCATCCACGCCGGCGCCTGGCGCCAGTTCAAGCGCCAGGCCGAGTTCCAGGAGGCGGTGGACGCCTACCGCCGGCTCATAAAACACTTCCCCGACTCCCGCCTGGCCGACGACGCCCAGTTCCTCATAGCCAAGCTGTTCGAGGACAAGGGCCGGCTCAAGCAGGCCTACCTGGAGTACCTGCGGGTAACGGTCAACCACCCCCGGGGCGACCAGGTGAAGGCGGCCAAGCGGCGGCTGGACGCCCTGGAGAAGGTGCTGGCGCGGCGGCCCCGACAGGAGCCCGCCCCGTCCCGGGCCGGCGCCGCCGCCCCGGGCCCGGACCTCTCCCTGGCCGCGGTCACCGGCATCCGCCACTGGTCCACCCCCACCTACACCCGGGTGGTCATCAGCCTGGAGCGGCCGGTGCCCTACACCGCCAACCTGCTCAAGAAGGACCCCTCCCACCACAAGCCCCGCCGGCTGTACCTGAACCTCAGGGGGGCCCGGCTCACTCCCGGTTTCAGGGACACGGTGCCCATCGGCGACGGCCTGCTCAAGCGGGCCCGGGCCGGCCAGTACACCCGGGACACGGTGCGGCTGGTGCTGGACATCAAGAAGCTGGCCTCCTACAAGGTCTTCACCCTGGACAACCCCTTCCGGGTGGTGATCGACTGCTTCGGCCCCCTGGACAAGCACACCAGGAAGACGCGCCGCCACCTCTCCTCCCGCAAGGTGGCGCGGGGCCGGGCCAAGGCAAAGCCGCCCGAGGTGGGCCTGGCCGCAGCCCTGGGGCTCACGGTCAAGCGGATAGTGCTGGACCCCGGCCACGGGGGCAAGGACCCGGGCGCCGTCTGGAAGGGCCTCTACGAGAAGAACCTGGTGCTGGACATCTGCAAGCGGGCCGCACCCAAGCTGCGCAAGCTCCTGGGCGCCGAGGTGCTGCTGACCCGCACCAGGGACCGCTTCCTGCCCCTGGAGGACCGCACCGCCTTTGCCAACACCCACGACGCGGACATCTTCGTGTCCGTACACCTGAACGCCGCGGCCAGCCACCGCCTGAGCGGAGTGGAGACCTACTTCCTCAACCTGGCCTCGGACGAGGAGTCCATGCGGGTGGCCGCCCGGGAGAACGCCACCACCAAGCGCTCCATCAGCGACCTGCAGGTGATCCTGAACGACTTGATGCTCAACTCCAAGATCAACGAGTCCAACCGCCTGGCCCGGGCCCTGCAAAAGACCCTGGTGGCCACCCTGCGCAAGCATTACCGGGTGCGCGACCTGAAGGTGAAGCAGGCTCCCTTCTACGTGCTCATCGGCGCGCGCATGCCCGCGGTGCTCTGCGAGCTGGGCTTCATCACCAACCCCACCGAGCACCAGCGCCTGGCTTCCCGCCGCTACCGCGAGCGCCTGGCCGACGCCCTGGCCCACGGTATCGCGGCCTATGTGAAGCAGCTCAAGCAGGCCCAACGCTAGCGCGGCCCGCAGCCGGCCCGCCCAGGACTGGGCAGCGGCAGGCGGCCCTTGAGGGGCCGGAGAGACCGGGCAGTGGAGGGGAGAGGGCCTCAGGGCCCTTTCTTGAGACGGCGGCGAAAGGCCTTCAGGGCCTCGGGGATGAGGGAGCGCACCACGGCCGCGGGCTCGATGCCCAGGCGGTCGCTCACCTGGTGGTAGCGGGGGTAGGCAGTGGTCAGGGTGGGGGTGGTGGGCTTGAACTCCTTTTGGATGCGCTCGAAGTGCAGGGCCAGGTCCACCAGGGGGTAGTGCTCGGCGGCCACGCCCTCCACCCAGCCGAGCCGGCGCATGAGCTCGAAGCGCACCTGGTCGGCCACGAACAGGAAGGAATCCAGGGCCTCCACCTTGGGCTTGGCCTCCAGGTAATGGAACCGCTCGCCCGCGCCCCAGCCCCGCACGCCCAGCACCAGGTCGTACAGGGCCAAGGTGGCCTCGGAGCCCAAGTCGGCCAGCTCGCCCAGCACCGGGTCGGGCAGGTCGCAAAGCCGGGTGGCCGGCCCCGGCTCGCAGCCCACCCGCCGCCGCCAGCGGGCAAAGGCCCGTTCGGCAGCCTTGCTCCTGCGCCGGCCCTGCAGGTCTATCAGCTCGCCCACCTTGCTCCTCGCTCTTCATGCGGCCCCTGGCCGCGCTGTCGGTCCCTGGCAGGCCCGCCCCTGCTCCGGCCGGGGCGCCACGGCTCTGGTCCCGGCCCCTCGTCCAGCCCCTTGATCCTTCTCCGCCCCCTCGCCCCCCGTCGCCCCCGTTGCCCTCGTCGCCTCCCGTCACCCCCCGTCGCCCCCGTCGCCCTCGTCGCCCCCCCGTCGCCCCGCCCGGCGGCTACTTCAGATAGGCGCGGCCTTCCTCGGCAGCGGGCAGGGTGACCAGGAAACAAGCGCCCTCCCCTTCCCGGTTGTGCACCTCCACCTGGCCGAAGTGGCGGGTGACGATCTTGTGCACGATGGACAGCCCCAGGCCGCTGCCCGTATCCTTGGTGGTGAAGAAGGGGTTGAATATCTTGTGGATGACATCCATGGAGATGCCGCCGCCCGAGTCGCTCACCTCGCCGGCCACGAACTGCTTGCCCTCCCGGTTCACCGCATAGGTGCGCAGGGTCAGCCTGCCCCCGCCGCTGCCCATGGCCTGGATGGCGTTCAGGAACAGGTTGAGGAACACGTTCTTTATCTGGCTCTCGTCGCAGAACACCGGCGGCAGGTCATGGCTGTACTCGCGCACCACCTCGATGCGGTTCTCCTCCAGCTCGCGCCGGACCAGCTCCAGGGCCTGGTCCATGATGTGGCTCAGGGAGCACTCGTCGTAGCTGTCGCGGGTATCGATGGAGAAGGTCAGCCTCTCCTTGATGGTGCGTTCCAGGCGGGTCACCTCGTCGATGATCACGTCCACGTAGGGCAGGATGGGGGAGTCCTTGCCCGCCTTCTTGCGGATACGCCGGGCAAAGCCGCCGATGGAGACCAGGGGGTTCCTTATCTCGTGGGCCAGGCCGGCGGCCACCTCGCCGAGGGCGGCCAGCTTGTCCGCCTCCAGCAGGCGGTTACGCATCAGGGCCAGTTCGCGGTTGGCGTTTTCCAGGTGCTGGTACAGGCGGCTGTTCTCCACGGCCAGGCCGCCCAGGTTGGCCAGCATGGCCAGGAGCTTGATGTCGCGGTCGTTGAAGGCCCGGTGGCTGCGGGCGTTGTTGGCCAGGAGCACGCCCACCACCTTGCCCTTGGCGAACATGGGCACGGTGACAAAGGGGTGGGGCCCCAGGGCCTCCACCAGTTCCCTGGCCACCGAGGGGTCCTGGCGGGGGTCGTCCACCCGGATGGCCTTTTTCTCCGCCACGGTGCGGGCCAGCACGCTGACCCCGGGGTCCAGGGGGATGGCGAGCTTGGCCAGGCGTTCGTCGTCCACCTCGCTCCCGCGGGGCCGGCGCTCCTTGGCCTGGTTGAGGGTCTGCATCAGCTCCTGCAGGTGCTCGCCTTCGCGGGGCTTGGAAAGGTCGGCCACCGCGCGCAGGCATCTCTTGTCGTCCTCCTCCTCGCCCACCAGGAAAAGTACCACCCGGTCGTGATCCAGGCCGGTGGGGTGCACCACCGCGTGCAGGATGATCTGCAGGGTTTCGTCGAAGTCCACCGTGGTCATGAGCACGGTGCTTATCTCGAACAGGGTGGCCAGGGCGCCCACCATCTCCTCGTTGCGCTGGGCCAGGTCCTCGATGCGCTGGAAGGTGAGGGCGTTCTCCAGGGCGGCCGAAACCATGGAGGACATGGAGGCCAGGAGGGCGCGGTCCTCGCCGGTGAAGCCGGGGGGCACGCCTTCGCCGTGGGCCACCTTGCTGAACACGCACAGCCGGCCGCGGTACAGGCCCTTGAAGGCCAGGGGCACGCACAGGCCGTGGTCCAGGTCGGGCCTGTCCTCGGCGGGCTGGCAGATCTGCACCTGTATCCCGCCCACCCCGGAGCCGCGCTCCAGGCAGGAGCGGGCGCAGTCGTCCCTTTCCAGGCAGGAGGCGGGCACCTTGCCGTAGGCGGCCTGCAGGTTGAGTTCCTCGCCGTTGGCCGCGGTGATATGCACCAGGCCGCCGCGGGCGCCCAGGAGCTTGGCGCAGATGCCGGCCACCGTGTTGAGGAGCTGGTCCACCTCGATGGTGGAGATGGCGGCCCGGCCCAGGTCGGAGAGCACGCTCAACTCGGCGATGCGCTTCTTGGCCTCGAAATAGAGGCGGGAGTTGCGGATGGCCCCGGCCATCTCCCGGGAGACCATCTGGAGGAGCCGCACGTCGTCGGCCTCCATCTCCCCGCCGCCCACGAACACCATCACCGCGTACAAGCGGTTGTCGTCCATCACCGGGAACAGGGCCACCCGCTCGCCTTCGCGGCACAGGGCGTCCAGGGCTTCGTCGCGGCCGGGCCGGTACTCGGCCAGGGTCTGGGGCTCGCGCTTCAGGGCCACCTCGCCCACCAGCCCCTGGCCGAACTGCACGGCCACCGGCTCGCCGCTCAACTGCTGGGGCGGCCAGATATTGGCCCGGATGAGCTGGCTCTTGCGGTGCTCCTGCATGAAGAGCGCGGTGAGCCGCGCGCCCAGGTTGGTGTTGATCACCCCCAGGATGCTGTCCAACCGTTCGCCGACATCCACCGACGAATTGGCTATCTCCACCACGTGGGAGAGGATCTCGAAATGGCTGGTCTGGGTCATGAAGGCTGGGCCCCCTGCTGCTCCCGGCGGTAGCGCTGGGCAAGCTGGTAGATTTCCTCGTAACGGGGTGCCGCACTGTCCCAGGAGAAGTCCTGGGCCATGCCGCGCCGCATGACCTCCTGCCACTGGTCAGGCTGGGAATACACCTCCAAGGCCCGGCTGACCGCGCCCGAAAGGGCGGAAGAACTGAAGTCCTTGAACTTGAAGCCCGTGCCCGGCCCGGCTGGGCCGTGGTCCACCACGGTGTCCTCCAGCCCGCCGGTGGCCCGCACCACCGGCACGGTGCCGTAGCGCATGGCCTGCATCTGGTGCAGGCCGCAGGGCTCGTAGCGGCTGGGCATTATCAAAAGGTCCGCCCCGGCCATGATCTGGTGGGCCAACTCCATCTGGTAGCCGATGTGCACGGCCAGGCGGTTGGGCCGCTTGTTGGCCAGGGCGTTCAGGAAGGCGTGGTAATGGTCCTCGCCGTGCCCCATGATCACCATGTCCAGGCCCATGTCCAACAACTGCTCCAGCACCGGGGCCAGGATGTCCAGGCCCTTGCGGTCCAAGAGCCGCCCCACCACCGCGGCCAGGGGCCGCCGCGACTCCTCGGGCAGCCCCATGCGCTGGCGCAGGTCCCGGCGGCACAGGCCCTTGGGCACCAAGTCCCGGGCGCTGTAGTTGGCCGCGATCAGGGGGTCGGTCTCCGGGTTCCAGGTGTGGTAGTCCAGGCCGTTTATCACCGCGTGGAGCCGGTCCTGGCGGGAGAGGAGCACCCCCTCCAAGCCGCAGCCCTGCTCCGGGGTGAGTATCTCCTTGGCATAGGTCTCGCTCACGGTGGAGAGCAGGTCCGCGAACACCAGGCCCGCCTTGAGGAAGTTTATCTTGCCGTAGAACTCCAGCCCCTGGGGGGTGAAGTACTCCCAGCCCAGGCCGGTGAGCGGCATGTCGTAGTGCCAGAACATGCCCTGGGCGCCCAGGTTGTGGATGGTCATCAAGGTACCGGTCCGGGCCAGGGCCGGCTGGTCGGCGTACAGCGACTTCAGGTAGAGGGGGACCAGGCCGGTGGTCCAGTCGTTGGCATGGACCACGTCCAACTGCCAGCCCAGGGCCAGGGCCAACTCCACCGCGGCCCGGCTGTAGAAGATGAAGCGCTCGGCATTGTCCTCATAGTCGCCGTAGGCGTTGCCGTAGAGTCCCTCGCGGTCGAACAGGTGCTCGTGGCTGATGAAGTAGACCGTCACCCCGGGGCCCAGCTCGCGCCTGAACACCGCGGCCCGGTGGCAGCGCCAGCTCACCGGCACCTCCAGGGTGACCTCCAGGGGCTCCAGGCTGGACTCCAGCTCCGGCGGCATCTTGCATTTGGGCGCCACCACCTCCACCCGATGCCCCCGGGCGCCCAGGCTGAGGGGGAGGTCGTGGGCCACCTCGGCCAGGCCGCCCACCCGGTTGAAGGGGTGGATTTCGGGAGAGAGGAACATTATGTGCATATGACCCGCTTCCCTTCCCAATACCGCGGGGGCAAAAGGAGCTGGTGATGGCTTGATGATATCACGCCTGTGGGTACAGCACAAAAAGCATCTGCCGCCCCGGGCCTTGGCCGTTGACACCGCTGGCGGGGGGCCTTAGGCTGGTGGAACAGAGAGCGTCCCTTTCCAACATCGAGCCGGGGCCCACGTGTTCAACTGGTCCTTCATCAAAACAGCGGGAGCGCTGGTAGGGCTCGCCGTGGTGCCGGTAATCGCCATGTGCCTGGCCGAGGCCTGGTGCGTCTCCCCCAGCGCCTGCGCGGCCTACTGGATCACCGGCCTGGTGGTGGTCCTGGTGGCCGCCTCCGCGGCGGTGCTGGCGGCCTGGCTCTGGCACCGCCGCCTGACCCGCCACGTGGACCTTCTGATCGAGCACTGCCACACCCTGGCCCTGGGCGAGCCCGAGGACATGGACGAGTGGCCCACCACCCTGGCCGAGCTGGGACGCCTCAGCGTGGCGATCCAGGTGCTCCGGGAGGCCCTGGTGGACTACCTGAGCCTGTACCGCCGCTTTTTCGAGGCCGCGCCGGACATGTTCCTCTCCCTGAGCCCGGCGGGCGGACGCATCCTGGACGCCAACCAGGCATTCTGCCGCACGGTGGGCCTTCTGCGCTCCGAGGTGCTGGGCCAGCCGGTGGAGCGCTTCGTCACCTTGGAGGAGGGCTGGGACCCGGCCATCAGCGGCAAGGAGGGCCTGCAAAAGGGCCAGGTGAAAACCGGCCAGGGGGTGCTGCAAGTGGAGGCCAGCATCTCCCTGGAGC
Source organism: uncultured Desulfarculaceae bacterium (assembly GCA_964620595.1). GTDB lineage: Bacteria > Desulfobacterota > Desulfarculia > Desulfarculales > Desulfarculaceae > Desulfocarbo. The sequence goes on from CAZUHP010000012.1 coordinate 32,047, forward strand.
GCGGGCCAGAGGGCCAGCCCTGGGTGCTGGGCGCCATCCTGCGCGACGTCACCCAGCGCGAGGCCCTGCACCGGGAACTCTTGTCCAAATCAACCGCCTTGGAAAAGGCCCTGGAGGAGATAAAGAACGTGGAGGAACTCAAGGACCAGTTTCTCACCACCTTGAGCCACGAACTCAAGACCCCCCTGGTGGCGCTGAAGGGCTTTTTGCAGCTCATGATCTCGGGCCGCATGAAGCCCGAGGACTCCCAGAGCTACCTGGACATCTGCTGGCGCAACCTGACCAAGCTGGAAACCCAGATCAACAACCTGCTGGACCTGGCCCGCCTGTCCCACGCCAAGGACCAGTACGAGATGGGCCCGGTGGAGCTGAGCGGGCTGATCCGCACCGAGGCCGAGAACCTGCGGGCCCTGGCCGGGGAGCGCGACGTGCGCCTGGACCTGAGCGAGGTGGCGCCGCCGCCGGTGAATGTCACCGGCAACGCGGAAAAACTGATTCAATTGGTGGACAACCTGCTGCTGAATGCGGTCAAATACAATAAGGAAGGCGGCGAGGTGCGGGTCAGCCTGGAAACCCGGAACGGACAGGTGGTCCTGAAGGTCACCGACTCGGGGGTGGGCATGGCCCGGGAGCACATGGCCAAGGTATTCAACCGGTTCTACCGCGCCGACCTTTCCGGCACCGGCCGCCTGGAAGGACTGGGCATCGGCTTGAGCTTGGTGCAAGAGATAGTGCAGTTGCATCAAGGAGACATCCAGGTGGAGAGCGAGCCCGGGGTGGGCACCTCTTTCACCGTCATCTTGGAGGCCCGCAGTTGAACGTCCCGCGCCCCTTGGTGCTTTTGGTGGAGGACGACGCCGACACCGCTGCCCTTTACCAGGCCATGCTCTCGGCCGAGGGCATGGAGGTGGTGCTTTGCGACAGCGCCCGCATGGCGCGCGCCTGGTGGGCCCAGGCCTCGGTCCTGCCCCAGCTCATGATCCTGGACGTGCGCCTGCCCGACATCAACGGGGTGGAACTCTGCCAGGAGCTGACCGCCAAGATCAGCGACGGGTTCCGGCCGGCGGTGCTCATGCTCTCGGCCCATGGCGACCCCCGCATGCCCACCCTGTGCCGCAAGGCAGGGGCGCGGGCCTTTTTGGACAAGCTGCGCGACCTGGACCAGCTACTGGACACGGCCAAGCGTCTCTTGCAAGAGCAGGCAGCCTCTTCGGGCAATCCCGGCTCCTGAAATTTTCTTACCCAAACGCCCGTTTCGGGCATTTTTTACCTTTGCTATTCGGGTCGTAAAACCCTAATCTTGTCGCGCCGGCTGGTTTTTGAGGCTGCGCAGCACATTCTATATTGCAATTTGGAACAACGTCCTTCCCCGCCCCAATAAAAGAATTTAGGAACAAGTATTGACAAGGCGTTATAAGTTTCTTTTTTACTTGTATTCTGGGATAAAATTTCGGAAAGGCGCTGCGGACAATAAAAATTGCGCCCCAGCTTTGCCACCCTCCCTGCCTGCCCCTGTTGGGAGAGTGCCTCAGCGTGAGGCGCAACTGGCCGTTTACTCATGCAAGCAGCTTGCCAACCCAGCGACAAGGCCTTTTGCCCACCGCCCTTGTCGTGTTAATATCTGGGCTGATGCCCGCGCGGGCGGTTCTGCCTATGTCCCAGGACCTTGAACTGCGAGCTGCGTTCAGGGGCCTTGCCCGCGCCCCGCCCCCTTGATCCTCCTGCGCAATGCGGCGCAAGCCTCCCCTGAGGCGGGACCGGGGCCGGAAAGGGGCTGCCCGCGCCCCTGCGGGCGCAAGCGCAGCCTTTCGTGCTATATTCGTAATTGCCAGGCAGCGCCGGCAAGGGCGGGCCGGCTACGGCCGCCCCGCGGGGGGCAGCGCTTGGGGCTATGCCCCTGGGTACTGGCTTTAGGGCGTAACCACGAGCGAAAAAAGGAGTCCCAGGCCCATGGCCCCGGCCAGCCACATCCTACTGGTAGACGACGACCAAAAGCTGCGCCAGGTCCTGGCCTCGGCCCTGGCCCGGGAAGGCCACCGGGTGACCGAAGCCGACCACATGGATCAGGCCCTGGAGCTTCTCAAGGAGCATGTCTTCCAACTGGTGATCAGCGAACTGCGCCTGGCGGGGGGCGAGGGGGGCGAGGGGGGCGAGGGGGGCGAGGCGGGTGGCGTGACGGGGGGCGTGACGGGGGGCGTGACTGGGGGCGGGGCGGGCCTGGACCTGCTCGCTTACGTGGAGGAGCACTCGCCCTACACCGAAGTCATCATAATGACCAGCTCCGGCACCGTGGACACTGCGGTGGAGGTCATGCGGGCCGGGGCCTTCGACTTCCACCAGAAGCCCCTAAACCTGGAGCACATGCTCCTGACCGTGGACCGGGCCTTGCAAAAGGCCTCCCTGCACCACGCCTTCGACTACCTGCGCCACGAGCAGCCTTACATATACCGGCTGGAGAACATCACGGCCGAGTCCCAGGCCATGAAACAGGTGTTGCAGCAGGTGGCCCGGGTGGCCCCCACCGATGTGACCGTGCTCCTCACCGGCGAGACCGGGGTGGGCAAGAGCCTGGTGGCCGGGGCCATCCACGCCAACAGCCCCCGGCGGAACGGCACCCTGGTCACGGTCAACTGCGCGGCGCTCACCGAAACGCTTCTGGAGAGCGAACTCTTTGGCCATGAAAAGGGCGCCTTCACCGGGGCCCACAAGGCCCGGGCCGGCCGCTTTCAGCAGGCCCACGGCGGCACCCTGTTCCTGGACGAGGTGGGCGACATGAGCCCGGCCATCCAGGCCAAGGTCCTGCGGGCCATCGAGGACAAGGTGATCCAGCGGGTGGGCGGCTCCCGCTCCATCCAGGTGGACGTGCGCATCCTGGCCGCCACCAACATGGACCTGGAGCAGGCGGTGCGCGAGGGCAGCTTCCGGCAAGACCTGTTCTACCGCCTCAACGTGACCCCCATCCACATCCCCCCCTTGCGCGAGCGCCGGGACGACATCATACCCCTGGCCGAGATATTCCTGCGCAAGATATCCTTTGCCTCCGGCCAGGAGCCCAAGCCGTTTTCCCAGGCGGCCAAGGAAAGGCTGGCCGCCCACCACTGGCCGGGGAACATCCGCGAGCTGCGCAACGCGGTGGAACGCGCCTTGCTCTTTTCCTCCGGCCCGGAGATCACCCCTGCCGACCTGGGGCTGGACCAGTCCCCTTCCTCCGCCCCCCAGGACTCCAGCCTCCCGCCCAGCCCCCCCACCCTGGAGCTGGACAAGCTGGAACGCTGGGCCATCAAGACCGCCCTGGAGAAGACCGACTGGGTGCAAAGCCGGGCGGCCGAGCTTCTGGGCATAACCCCCCGGGCGCTTTCCTACAAGCTGGACAAGATCGGCCTGGACCACCCCAAGCTCCAGGCCCGGCGCCGGCGCAAGCGCTGACCCCCTGCCGCGAGCATCTATTTCTATTTTGTAATTACGATATCGTAAAACTAGGCTCCTGAACGACCCCTCGTTCCACCCCCGAAAAGGGTCTCCAAGCCCCTTTGAATCGGGTTTCCACCGGGTTTCCACACCCAGCTTGCCGACATAACTACCAAGTATAACTTGACTTTCAAGAATACTCCCCTGCCAGGCCCCTTTATTACCAAATCGAAAAACGAATTTTGGCACCTTTTTTGCCCTATCAGCGGGCACACCAAAACATGGGCAACGGGAAGCAACCTTTCCAACGCATAACCCTTAAGTGAACGGAGGGAACACCATGAAGTTTGTGCGGTCCATCAAGAAGTTCGTGGCCGACGAGTCTGGCATCAGCGCGGTGGAGTACGCCCTGCTGCTGGCCCTGATCGGCGCTGGCATCGCCGCGGCGGCCTTCACTCTGGGCGGCCAGGTGAGCACCAACATCAACAACGCTACCACGGCCCTGCAGGGCGGCGGCGGCAGCTAGTCTGAAGCCGTGTAGAGGAGGTGGAGCAAACCATGTTCCTGCCCAGGCAGGAAAACGCCTTGGCGGAGTTGGGGGGAGGCCAATGGGGCCTCCTCCCGGCTCTGGCCAGTTTGCCTTGGCTTGTCACCCAGGCCGGCGACCCCGCCGGCGCCAAGGCCATGGTCTTTTTGCTCCTGGCCGCCCTGATGGCCAGCTACGACATAGCCACCCACCGGATCCCCAATCCGCTCACCGCGTTGGCGGCGCTCGGCGGGTTGGGGTGGGGCTTGGCCGCCGGGGGGTGGGTCGGGCTGGGCCAGGCGCTCGGGGGGGGCGCGGTGGGGTTCGGCCTCATGCTGGTCTTCTATCTCTTCGGCGCGGTGGGCGCCGGCGACGTCAAGGCCATGGGGGCCTTGGGTTGCTTCCTGGGAGCCTGGCCCGCGGTGGAGCTTTTCGTGCTCACCGCCTTTGCCGGCGGCCTGCTCGCCATCATCAGGATGATCGCCTCGCGGCGGGGCCTGCGCCCGGCGCCGGGCCTCACCCTGCCCTACGGCCTGGCCATAGCCGCAGGGGCCTTGGCATTGGTGCTGCAAGGAGGCCTGTCATGACCAGACGGCTGACGCGACTCCTGAAGGGCAGCCGGGGGGCGGCGATAGTGGAGTTCGCCCTTCTTCTGCCCCTGTTCCTCACCTTGGTCTTCGCTGTCATCGAGCTGGGCTCGGCCTGGTACTCCAAGCAGATGCTGGTGAACGCCAGCCGGGAGGGAGCCCGCCTGGGCGCCATGTTCGAGGGCGCCGACGATTCGCAGGTGGAGTCCTTTGTGGCCAACCTGCTCAACCAGGCCGGCTACCCCGGCACGGTGGAGGTAACCAGCACCGGCGCCACCGGCGCGCCGGGAACCATGGTCACGGTGCAGGTGACCGGCAACCACGAGCTGCCGGTCCTGGGCAGCCTGGTGCCGGGCATGCCCTCCAGCCTGACCCTTAGCGCAACCACGGTAATGCGGCACGAATAGGAGGTGGGGCGATGCTCCGCAAGGGAAGCCTGCTGTTTCTGGCCTTGGCCATCGTGCTTGCCGCTGCCGCGGCCTTTGCCGCCCACCGGTGGATCCAGCGGCAGGGCGCCCTGGCCGCGGCCAGCCGCATAGCCATGACGCCGGTGGTGGTGGCCGCCCGCGACCTTCCCGCGGGCCGGTCCTTGAGTTCCGGCGACCTGAGCGTCACCCGCTGGCCCCGGGCCGGCCTGCCCCCGGGCTCGTTCCACTCGATGAAGGCCCTCCAGGGCCGGGTGCTCAAGACCGCGGCCAGCCGGGGGGAGCCCATCCTGGCGGGCAAGCTGGCCCCCAAGGGCCTGCCCGGCGGGCTCTCGGCCGTGGTGCCCAAGGGCTTCCGCGCCATGACCGTGAAGGTGAACGAGGTCATCGGCGTGGCCGGCTTCGTGCAGCCGGGCGACCAGGTGGACGTGCTGGTCACCATAGCCAAGGGCCCCTACCAGAAGAACCCGGTCACCCGCACCGTGCTGCAGGGGGTTAAGGTGCTGACCGTGGGTGAGCGGGTCGAGGCGTCCAAGGGCTCCAAGAAGCCCAAGCGCCACAAGTCCAGGGTGGTCACCCTCCAGCTCACCCCCCGGCAGGGCGAGACCCTGGCCCTGGCCTCCCACGAGGGCAAGCTGCTCCTCAGCCTGCGCAACCGCGCCGACCATACGGAGCAGGTCTCGCCCGGGGTGCGCCTGAGTGCCCTCTTGCCCGTCACCTCCGGCAAGCAGGGCAAGTCCCAGGTGGTCAAGGTGGAAAACAAGCCGCCCATGGTGGAGGTCATCAAGGGCGTGGTGCGCGTGCGGCAGGACCTGGGGGTATCGAGCGCTCCTGCCCCGGCCGGCACCACCACCCTGGCCCAGGCCACCCGCGATACCGGAGAAGTCCCGTGTTATCTAAAGCGCGCCAATTCGCACTGAGCCTGGCCCTGGTCCTGGCCTTGGCGGCCCCCGCCCTGGCGGGGGAGGGGCTCGCCCTGCCCCAGGTGGAACTCAAGATCGGCCACTCCCGGGTCATCCGCCTGGACCGCAAGATCAAGCGGGTGAGCGTGGGCAAGCCCGAGATAGCCGACGTGGTGGTCATCAACACCCACCAGCTCTACGTGAACGCCAAGAGCCCGGGCAGCACCAACATCACCCTCTGGGCCCCCGGCGACAAGCTCATGGGCATGTTCGTGGTGCGCGCGGTGCGCGATCTCAGCCTCCTCAAGGAGCGCATGCACCAGATCCTGCCCAACGAGCCGGTGGAGGTGCGGGAACTCCAGGGCTGCGTGGTGCTCTCCGGCCAGGTGTCGTCGGCCGAGGCCAAGAAGCGGGCCGTGGCCCTGGCCCGCGCCCTGGTGCCCAGGGGGGACCTGGCCGACACCATGCACAAGCAGCTCAAGATGAGCGACTATGTGATCGACCTCATCGAGGTGGGCGCGGTGCAGCAGGTGATGCTCAAGGTGCGCTTTGCCGAGGTGCGGCGGGACGCCCTGAAGAAGCTGAAGGTGAACCTGGGCTTCCGGGACATAGCCGGCAATTTCTTCAACACCTTCCTGGGCGGCCTGACCGGGCCCCTGCTGCCCGGCGAGAAGTGGGACCTGCCCACCATCGGGCCGGGCTTCAACCCCTTCAGCCGCCCGCCGTATGACCTCAGCATGTCCAGCAAGATGAACCTGGCCGGTGGCTTCACCTGGAACGGCGACCACCGCATCATGGGCTTTCTGGACGTGCTCAAGGAAAACGGCCTGGCCAAGGTGCTGGCCGAGCCCAACCTGGTGGCGGCCAGCGGCCAGGAGGCCGACTTCCTGGCGGGCGGCGAATTCCCCATCCCGGTCCCCCAGAAGGAAAACATAACCATCCTTTTCAAGAAGTTCGGCGTGCAGCTCAAGTTCAAGCCCGAGGTGCTCGCCAACGGCAAGATACGCCTGCTGGTGGAGCCCGAGGTGAGCGACCTGGACTTCTCCACCGCGGTGGTGATCCAAGGCTACACCGTGCCGGGGCTCACCACCCGGCGGGCCAAGACCCTGTTGGAGTTGGACAACGGCCAGAGCTTCGGCATGGCCGGCCTTTTCCGCGACGATCTGGCCCAGGTGGTGTCCAAGGTGCCTTTCCTGGGCGACATCCCCATCCTGGGCGCCCTGTTCAGGAGCACCGAGTTTCAGCACAAGAAGACCGAACTGGTCATAGCGGTAACCCCCGAAATCGTCCCGTCTGGTCAAGGCGCCCCTGTCTCCCTGCCCACCGACAACCTGATCATGCCCAGCGAGTGGGATCTGTTCATGGGCAAGATGGTGCAAATGGGTGGCAAGGCGGGGGCCAAGGGAGAGGGAGTACCACGCTCCCCCAAGGAACTGGAAGGGAGGTTCGGACATGAGCTTCCGTTTTAAGAAGCTGTGGCAGAAGCTGTGGCGGAGTGAACGCGGATCAGTGGCCGTGGGCATAACCGTCATGCTCACCGCCCTGGTGGGACTCACCGGCGCGGCCACGGACCTGGGCATGCTCTATACGGCCAGGACCGAGCTGCAAAACGCCGCTGACGCCGCGGCCCTGGGCGCGGCCAAGAACATGCTGACCTGGGACGAGAACAACCAGGCCATCACCACCTGCGAGGAAGCCTTTTCCACCGCCCTCCAAGTCTCCTGGGCCAACAAGGCGCTGGGGAAGAACCTGCTGCTGTTGGAGCAGGACTACACCATCGGGCTGTGGGATCCGGAGGCCGGGGCCTTCGTGCGGGTGGGCGCCAGCAGCGATCCTGACGACATCAACGCGGTCCAGGTCACCCTGCGCCGGGACAACCTGGCCAACTCGCCGGTGACCACCATGTTCGCCGGCATAGTGGGGGCCAGCCAGGTGAACGTGGACGCCACCTCCCTGGCCTATGTGGGCTACCCCAGCTCCGCGCCCGCCGGCACCATGGGCGTGCCCATCGCCCTGAAGGAAAGCGCGGTCACCAGCGGCGACGGCCCCAGTTGCGGCACGGAACTGGTGTTTCACGACGAGAACAACGAAAACGCCTCCTGGACCACCTTTGACATCTGGCCCTCCAACGACCGCACGGTGCGCGACATCATCTGCGGCTGCCACGAGGTCCCCTTCCTGGAGATCGGCGACCACATCAACATCATCAACGGCAACCTGAGCAACTGGACCTTCTGGGAGCTGCAGCGGCGTTTCGAGTACGAGGGGACCGACACCGACGGCGACGGCGACGCCGACGAGTGGACCGTGATCCTGCCCGTGGTGGACGACGAGGCCAACTCCGGTCCGGCGGAACTCAAGGGTTTTGCCACCTTCGTCATCCAGGAGGTGCGCGCCGCGCCCCACAAGGACGTGCGGGGCATCTTGAAGTGCGGCACCATCGTACCCAACTCCGACACCGGCGGCCCCAATTTCGGGGCCCGGGCCAGCAACCCCAAGCTGCTGGCGGTGAACACGGGAGAATGATCATGACTTCCAGCGAATCCCAGGTCCTGGCTCTGCATCAGACCCGTCAGGGTGCCGAGCGCCTGCGCGAGCTGGTGGCCGCCTCGCCGGTGGCCCGGCTGGCCGGGCTGGAGGGTTCGCCCGAAAACTTCGAGAAAAAGGCGATCAAGCTGCAGCCCCAGATCATGCTGGTGGAGCTGCCCCAAGGCGTGAACGGCCACGGCGACCTCCTGGAGCGCCTGCGGCGGGCAGTGCCCCGCGGGGCGGTGGTGGCCCTGGCCGGCTCCAAGGACCCCGAGGACATCATGGCCGCCATGCGCCTGGGAGTGCGGGAGTACCTGGTGGAGCCGGTGACCATGGCCGCCTTCAACGACGCGGTGCTGCGCCTGGCCCGCCAGAATCACCTCAGCGGCCAGCCGGCCGGCCGGCTGCTGGCGGTGATGGGCGTCAAGGGCGGGGTGGGCGCCAGCCACCTCGCCCTGAACCTGGCCTGGTGCTACAGCCGCGACCCCCAGGCGGGCAACGTGGCCCTGGTGGACCTGGACCTGTACGCCGGCGACCTGGCGGTCCTGATGGACCAGGAGCCCAAGCGGAACATCTCCGACGTGGCGCTCAACTACGACCGCTTGGACGCGGTGCTCATCGACAGCCTGCTGGCCGAGGCCGCCCCGGGCCTGAGGCTGCTGGCCGCCCCCTCCGACCCGGTGGCCGCCGAGGACATCAAGCCCGAGCACGTGGCCCGGGCCCTGGACCACCTGCTGGACGCCCACAGCCTGGTGGTGCTGGACCTGCCCTCCCGCCTGGACGAGGTGAGCCTGCTGGCCCTGGACCGCGCCGACGCGGTGCTGGTGGTGGTGGAGCCCACCGTGGTGGGCATGGTGGGCGCCCGCCGTTTCCTGGACCTCTCCTCGCGGCTGGGCCACTCCCCGGACAAGGTGCACCTGGTGGTCAACCGTGACGACGCCAAGGGATGCCTGTCCCAGGCCGACGTGCGGCGGGCCCTGGGCGTCAAGCCCCTGGCCTTCCTGCCCAATGACAGCCGCCTCATCCTGCAGGCCACCAACTCCGGCTGTCCGGCCCTGCGGGATTGGCCCAAGGCTAAGTGGTCCCGGGCCGTGGCCCGGCTGGCCGCGGAGTTGCCCCTGGTTGCCAAGATGGAGGAGGAGGCTGCGGCATGAGTCTGCGCGAACGGTTGGGAGGACACTCGCCTCTCAAGCTGGTCTCCACCGACAACCCGGCTGAAGAAGCCCGGGAGAGCGCCTTGCAGGACCTGAAGGGGCGGGTGCATTACAAGGTCATCGACCAGATGGACCTCTCGCTTCTGGGCGACAACCCCACCGCCGACACCGAGCGCGAGCTGGAGGCGGTGATCCGGGCGGTGGTGGATGCCGAGCCCGACCCCTTGAGCCAGAGCGAGCGCGACAGCCTGGTGCGCGAGATAAAGAACGAGGTGCTGGGTCTGGGCCCCCTGGAGCCGCTGTTGGCCGACCCCACGGTGAGCGACATCCTGGTCAACTCCTACAACCGGGTGTTCGTGGAGCGCCGGGGCCGCCTGGAGCGGGTGGGGGTGCGCTTCCGCGACGACCAGCACCTGCTCAAGATCATCGACAAGATCGCCTCGGCGGTGGGCCGGCGCATCGACGAGTCCTCGCCCATGGTGGACGCCCGCCTGGCCGACGGCAGCCGGGTCAACGCCATCATCCCGCCCCTGGCCCTGGACGGCCCCACCCTGTCCATCCGCAAGTTCGCGGTGGACCCCCTGACCGTGGACGACCTCATCAGCCTGGGCACCATCAGCCCGGCCGCGGCCAAGCTGCTGGAGGCGGTGGTCAAGGCGCGGCTCAACGTGCTCATCTCCGGCGGCACCGGCACGGGCAAGACCACCATGCTCAACGTGCTCAGCTCGTTCATCCCGCCCCATGAGCGCATCGTGACCATCGAGGACTCGGCCGAGCTGCAGCTCCAGCAGGAGCACGTGGTGCGCCTGGAGACCCGCCCGCCCAACATCGAGGGCCACGGCGAGGTGACCCTGCGCGATCTGGTGCGTAACTCCCTGCGCATGCGGCCCGACCGCATCGTGGTGGGCGAGGTGCGCGGCGGCGAGGCCCTGGACATGATGCAGGCCATGAACACCGGCCACGACGGCTCCCTCACCACGGTGCACGCCAACAGCCCCCGCGACGCCCTCTCCCGCCTGGAGACCATGATGTCCATGGCCGGCCTGGACATCCCGGACAAGGCCCTGCGCCAGCAGGTGGCCAGCGCGGTGCACATCATCCTGCAACTGGCACGCCTCTCCGACGGTTCCCGCCGCCTGGTGAGCTTCCAGGAGATCACCGGCATGGAGGGCGACACCATCACCATGCAGGAGATCTTCCGCTTCACCCAGACCGGAGTGGACGAGCGGGGCAAGGTCGTGGGCCACTTCGGGCCCACTGGCATCCGCCCCCGCTGCGCCGAGCGCATCAAGAGCTTCGGCATCGAGCTGGAGGGCGACTTGTTCTCCGAGCGCCTGGGAGGCCGGTGATGTTCTACGCGATCGCCGCCCTGGTCTTTCTGTGCCTGCTCTTTCTGAGCCTGGCGGTGGGCGCCTTTGTCTTCCGCCGCGACCTGCAGCGGATAGAGGCCCGCCGGCGGCGGGTGAAGGCCCTGAGCCCCGCCGAGGACCCCGCCAGCCAGACCCTGCGCAACCTGATGCGCGACAACTCGCTGTCCACCATCCCCCTGCTGGACCGCCTGCTGAACCGCCTGCCGCGGGTGAGCGACCTGCGCCTGCTGCTGCAACAGGCGGGCAGCCCCTGCAACCTGGGCACCCTGATCCTCATGAGCTGCACCTTCGCGGCCATAGGCGGGCTGGCCGGGCTCATCCAGGGAAGCTCCCTGTTGGCCTGGGTCCTGATGCCGGCCGGCGCCCTGGGCCCCCTGTTCTGGCTCAAGACCCTTCGCCGGCGGCGGCTGGCCGCCTTTGACGAGCAGTTCCCCGAGGCGGTGGAGCTGGTGGCCCGCGCCCTGCGGGCGGGCCACAGTTTCGGCTCGGCCCTCAAGATGGTGGCCGAGGAGATGGACGATCCCGTGGCCGAGGAGTTCGGCAAGACCTTTGCCGACTACTCCTACGGCAAGACCATGGAGGACGCGCTCAACGGCCTAGTGCGGCGGGTGGGGCTCCAGGACCTCAAGTTCTTTGCCACCGCGGTGACCCTGCAACGGGAGACCGGCGGCAACCTCACCGAGATCCTGGACAACATCGGCTACATCATCCGCGAGCGCTTCCGCCTGCTGCGCCAGCTCCGGGCGCTCTCGGCCGAGGGCCGGCTGTCGGGCACCATCCTTTCGCTCACCGCCCCGGCCCTGCTGGGCCTGTTGTGGCTGATCAGCCCCCAGTACCTGGAGCTTTTGTTCTCCCACCCGGTGGGCAACATGATGCTGATCGCCGGCGGCCTGTTCCAGCTCCTGGGCATCATCGTCATCCGCCGCCTGGTCAAGATGGACGTGTGAGGACACCATGACCGCTTTCGCCCCTGGCTTGGATTTCGGCCCCCTGGCAGTGGCCCTTTTGATCGCCATGTCGGTGCTCTGCCTGGGCTGCCTGGCCGTGGCCGCCAGCCTGAGCCGGGACCCGGTGCGGCGGCGGGTGGACTCCCTGGCCGGCGGCCGGGCCGCGGCCCGGGCCGGGCTGGTGGGCGAGGCGCTGCGAAAAGCCCTGATGCGCCTGCTCAAGCGCCTGGCCAAGCCGGCGCTGCCCCGCCGGGGCTGGCAGATGACCCAGCTCAGGAACCACATGCTTTTCGCCGGGTTCCGCTCCCCCCACGCGGTGAGCGTGTTCCTGGGCGTACGGGTGGCCCTGTGCCTGGCTGTGCCGCCCCTCATGCTGCTCACCCCCCTGGCCGATCGCCTGCAAGGCCCCATCCTGGTCCTGGCCCTGGTGGGTGGAGCCTGCGCGGGGTTCATGCTGCCCGGCCTCTGGCTGGACGCGGTGATCCGCAGCCGCCGCGCCCGCATCACCAAGGAGCTGCCCGACGTGCTGGACCTTTTGGTCATCGCGGTGGAGGCCGGCCTGGGCCTGGACGCGGCCATCCGCCGGGTGGCCCAGGAGGTGAAGCTGAGCTGCCCCACCATGGCCGGCGAGCTGGAGCTGGTGTCCCTGGAGCTGAAGGCCGGCATCCCCCGCCAGATGGCGCTCCGCAACCTGGCCACCCGCTGCGGGGTGGACGACATCTCCAGCCTGGTGAGCATGCTGGTGCAGGCCGACCGCTTCGGGGTGAGCGTGGGCCGCTCCCTGCGGGTGCACTCGGACACGGTGCGCACCAAGCGCCGGCAAAAGCTGGAAGAGGCGGCGGCCAAGGTGCCCCTCAAGCTCCTCTTCCCGGTGTTGTTCCTGATCTTCCCCGCCATCATGGCGGTCATGGCCGGACCGGCCATCATCAAGGTGAGCGAGTCCATCCTCAAGTAGCGAGGAAGGAGAGGGTGAAAATGTCCGCGAACCGTCCGTCCCCCTGGCACCCCCTGCTCTGCTGGTTGGGCCTGGCCCTCTTGCTGGGGCTCATGGCCGGCTGCGCCTCGGCACCCGGGCCGGCAGGCCCGGCCCAGGTGCGCGGCCTGAACCAGGAAGAGGCCGCCGAACTCATGGCCCGGCAGCAGGCCGTGCACCGGGCAGAGGCCAAGAAAGACCCGGACGCGCCCGACCCGGTCCGCCTGGAGGCCCACGGCGACCGCCTGGCCCTGGCCGGCGAGTGGCTGTCCGCCCTGTTCCAGTACAACCGCGCCCTGGCCCTGGCGGCCAAGAAAGACCACTACCGTCTCAAGACCAAGATGGCCGAGGCCTGCCTGCGGGACCGCCAGTTCGTGCAGGCCGAGGCCCTGTTCAAGGACCTGCTCCGGCAAAGGCCGGACGACCACACGGCCCGCCAGGGCCTGGGCCTGGCCTACCTGGGCCAGGGCCGGCCCCAACAGGCCCTTAAGGAGTTGCAGCGGGCGGTGGCCGGGGACCCCGGCCTGTGGCGGGCCCATTGGGGCCTGGGCATCGTGTTCAACCAGCGGAAGGAGCCCCGCCGGGCGGTGGCCGCCTTCAAGGAGGCCATAGCGCAAGGGCCCCGCGTCCCCTCGCTCTACAACAACCTGGGCCTGGCCTACCTGCTGGCCGGCGACTACGCCCGGGCCGAGAAGGCCCTGCGCCAGGCCATACGCCTGAAACCGGACTTCAAGCTGGCCCGCAACAACCTGGGCCTGGTGCTGGTGCGCCAGGGCCGGCTGCGCGAGGCCCGGGAGCAGTTCGAGCTGGCCGAGGGCGCCCCCCAGGCCCACAACAACCTGGGCGTGCTCCTGGCCTGGCAGGGGCGGGCCAAGAAGGCGGCCGAGGAGTTCCGCGCGGCCATAGACACCCTGCCCCGCTACTACCCCAAGGCCGCGCGCCACCTGGAGCAGCTACAGCGGGTGGCGCCCGAGTTGCAGAAGCCGCCGGTGCTGGACCTGAGCGGCAAGCTCTTGCCCGTGAGCAGGGTGGAGGAAGATACCTCCCGGTCCTCTCCCGGCCCCGGCTCAGGCCAGCTCGGCCAGGGCCCGCTGGTAGGCTTCAAAGGCCTGGGAGCCGAACAGGACGAAGCGCACCTCGTCAAAGGCGTCGGGATGGGCCAGGATGGCTTCCTTTACAGCAGCCAGGGCCACCCGGGCGGCCTGGTCCAGGGGATAACCATAGGCGCCGGTGGACAGGCTGGGAAAGGCCACGGTGCGCAGGCCGTGGCGGGCGGCCAGCTCCAGCGAACTCTTGTAGGCCGAAGCCAGCAGCCGGGCGTCCTCCGGCCGGCCCCGGTAGATGGGGCCCACGGTGTGAATCACCTTCTTGGCCGGGAGCTTGCCGGCGGTGGTGATGACCGCGCTGCCAGTGGGGCAGCCGCCCAGCTTCCGGCACTCGGCCATGATCTCCGGGCCGCCGGCGCGGTGGATGGCGCCGTCCACCCCCCCGCCGCCCGCCAGCCGGCTGTTGGCCGCGTTCACGATGGCCTCGGTGTCGGCCCGGGTGATGTCGCCTTCAGTGAGGGTAAGGCGGGTGTTGGCGATGAGTCTCTCTTCCATGCCTCTGCCTCCTCCCTAGGGTCGCCGGGGCGCCAGGAAGAAAAGCCTTCCCTCGTGCTTCATGCGCCCGGCCAGCTCGCCAGCCTGGGGGCCGGAGCCGTAGAACAAGTCCACCCGGCCCGGTCCCCGGATGGCGCCGCCGGTGTCCTGGTTGAGTACCAGGCGCACCAGCGGGGCCACCCCGCCGTGTGGCGCGGGAGTCTGGCCCTGGATGAAGCACACGGCCAGGCCGGGAAAGATGCGGCGGTCGGTGGCAATGGAGCGGCCCGCGGTGAGCGGCACGTCGTAGCAGCCCAGGGGACCGCCCTTGGCCTTCAAGGGGCGGAAGAACACGTAGCTGGGGTTGTGGCTGAGAACCCGCCGCAGGTGTTTGGGATTCTGGGCCAGAAAGCGCTTGATGGCCTGCATTGACATGCCATCCGGCTCCATGAGGCCCTCTTGGATCAGGAGCTTGCCGATGGAGCGGTAGGGGTGGCCGTTGGTGGCGGCATAGCCCAGGCGCAGGCGGCTGCCGTCGGGGAACACCAGCAGGCCCGAACCCTGGATGTGCATGAAAAAGGCGTCCACCGGATCCTTCACGTAGGCCAGCACCTTGGCCTTGTCCTTGATGGCCCCCTTGAAGTCGATGGCCTCCCGGTCGGGATAGGGGGTCACCTTGTGCTCCCGCACCCGCCCCACCAGCCGCTTGGCGGGCAGCTTGGGGTCGAACCGGTTCAAGTCTATCCACACCAGATCGTCCGGCAGCGCGTACAGGGGATACACATAGGCCCCCCCGGGCCGGCGCCGCGCCTTCAGCACCGGCTCGTAGTAGCCGGTGAACAGCACCCGGCCCTGACCGTCGCTGCCCACTGAGGCAAACAGCACGAACTCCTTTTTGAGCGCCTCGGTGCGCGCCGCCGGGTCGGGATGGCGCACCAGCACGTCCTGCAACCGGCGGATGCCGGCCGCCATCTGGGCGGCGGTGACCGGGTACTCCCCGAAAAAGAACTCGCGCTCCGGCGGAATCCGGCGCAGATAGGCCAGGGACTCTTGGCAGGCCTGGTAAAAGCTCTGGGCGTCCAGGTCGTCGTAGAGTATGGGCCACTGGTCCTCGGGCACCTGCCGCAGGGCCTCCCGAGCCGATATCTGGGGGGAAGGCTTGGGCTTGCAGCCTGCCAGCACCATGACCAGGGCCAGGCAGGCCAGGGCCACCAGGGCCACCCAGGGCACACCACGATTGTCTCGCAAGTAGGCTGTCATGGCACCATCTAACCTTGCGTCCCGGCGGCTGTCAACCAGGGGCCTTTGACCGGGGCAATGGGTTAAGCCGATTAATATCGGAATTATCTATTTTTAAGATTGCTATTTTTGATATAGCATCCCCAGCCATGCCACCTTGGTTCAACTTCAACAGGAGGTATGGCGATGAGCGACGAATACCGGGCCATGTGGAAGGAACTGGGCCTGGACCTGGCGGCCCACGACCAGCTCCTGGCCGCCCTGGGCCAGGGCTACAAGGAAATATTCTTTGCCCAGGACCAGCGGCCCAAGGGCATGGAGTACTTCAACTTCGTGGTGAGCCAGGTGCATGGCCTGCGCATCAAGGAACTGCGCCAGGCCCAGGCCGCGGGCCGCAAGGTGATCGGCTCCTTCTGCGTGTTCGTGCCCGAGGAGATCGTGCTGGCCGCGGACGGCATCCTGGTGGGCCTGTGCTCGGGCGCGGACTTCGCCACCGAGGAGGTGGAGAAGCTCCTCCCCCGCAACACCTGCGCGCTCATCAAGAGCGCCTTTGGCTTCAAGCTGGCCAAGGTCTGCCCCTACTTCGAGTCCGCGGACCTGATCGTGGGCGAAAACACCTGCGACGGCAAGAAAAAGGCCTACGAAACCCTGGACCGCCTGGTGCCCGACCTCTATGTCATGGACCTGCCCCAGATGAAGTCCGAACAGGGCAAGGCGCTCCTGGCCGCAGAGTACCAGCGCTTCAAGCAAGCCATGGAAAGGCTGGCCGGCGTGACCATAGACGCCGGGCGCCTGCAAAAGGGCATAGACCTGGTGAACGCCAAGCGCCAGGCCCTGGCCCGGCTCTACCGCCTCCGCCGGCACGACCCGGCGCCCATCAGCGGCCTGGACGCGCTCCTGGTGACCCAGATCTCCTTTTACGACGACCCGGCCCGCTTCACCCGCGCGGTGAACGAGCTGTGCGACGAGCTGGAGGAGCGGGTGCAAAAGGGCCAGGGCGCCAAGCCCCAGGGCGCGCCCCGGGTGCTGCTGTCCGGCTGCCCCATGGCAGTGCCCAACTGGAAGGTGCCCTGGATAATCGAGAGCGCCGGCGGGGTGATCGTGGGCGAGGAGTCCTGCGTGGGCGAGCGCGGGGTGCGCAACCTGGTGGACGGCTCCGGCTCCAGCCTGGCGGAACTCATGGACGCCCTGGTGGAGCGCTACTGGCAGATCGACTGCGCCATCTTCACGCCCAACCCCGAGCGCCCGGCCCACGTGGAGGAGATGTACCAGGCCTATGGGGCCCAGGGCGTGATCCACTACTGCCTCCAGTTCTGCCAGCCCTACCAGATGGAGGCCATCCCCGTGGAGAACCGGCTCAAGGCCCAGGGCATCCCCACCCTGCGTCTGGAGACCGACTACTCGCCCGAGGACGCGGGCCAGCTTCAGACCCGGGTGGAGGCATTTTTGGAGATGCTGGCCTGAGCCGCGACGGGGGGGCGACGGGGGGCGGGGGGCGGGGGGCGACGGGGGACGGGCGACGGGGGGCGACGGGGGACGACGGGGGACGGGCGACGGGGGGACGACGAAGCGACGGAAGGTGGGCGGGGGGACCTACTTGGCCCGGCCGAAGCGTTGGCGCAGGCTCTGCCAGGACCAGTCCACCGGGATGCGCAGCAGGTCGCGGCTCTCCTTGCGGCGGTAGAGCAGGTAGCCGTGCTTTTGGCCGTAGAGGAACAGCTCCCGGGTCAGTTCCACGTCCTTCTGGCAATAGCTGGTGAGCTTTTCCAGCTCCCCGGCCCGCCACCACTCCACCGCCTGGAGCCCGTCCGCGCTCTTGCCCGCGTTCAAGGTGGCCTCGCCCAGGGCCTGCAGGCTGAGCCGGAAACGCAGGTGCCGGTGCACCTCCTCCAACAGGTCCAGGGTGGGCAACCGGCCCAGGTCCTCGGCGGTGTAGGCGCTGAGCACCGCGTAGTCGAAGCGCTTCACATTGAAGCCCACCACCAGCTCCAGCTCACCCAGCCGCTGGATCAGGCGGGGAATCTCCTTCTCGGCATAGGCCTGGAAGTCATCCCGGCCCTGGTCATAGAGCACCGCCACGCTCACCCGCATGAGGTGGCAGTTGCGCCAGCCCCCCACCTCGTTGGCCAGGCGCTGGGTCTCCAGGTCGAACACCCCGTAGCGCATCTCGCCGCCGGCGCGCGCCGGTTCCTTCTCCTGCACCACGATGGGCGGCGCGGCGGGCTCCGGCCCGGCGGCCAGGGTCTCCTTGCCCAGCAGGGCCCGGGTGAGCAGCAGGGCGCCCTCCTTGTCCAGGGGCTTGTTGCCGCTGCCGCACTTGGGCGAGTGCACGCAGGCCGGACAGCCATCCTCGCAGGGGCAGCCGGTGAGCAGCTCCTCCACCTTGCCCAGCAGCTCCTCGATGACCTCGAATGCCTTCTCGGCCAGGCCCACCCCGCCGGCCACCCCGTCATAGATGAACACCGCCGCCTTCTTGGTCTGGGGGTGCAGGGGAATGGAGATGCCCCCGATGTCCCCCCGGTCGCAGAGCACGAACAAGGGGAACAAGCTGATGGCCGCGTGCTCCAGGGCGTGGATGGAGCCCATGAAGTGGTGGCCCGCCCGCTCCACCAGGCGGCGCACCGCATCCTCTATGTCTATCCACAGGCCGTGGGTTTCGAAGACCAGCGGCGGCAGGTCCAGGGGGAACACCCCCAGCAGGTCGCCCCCGCTCAGGCGCCGCCGCTCGAACCCGGTCACCCGCTCGGTCACCTTGAGCCGGCCCTGGCGCACCAGGAAGTTGGCGCAGGGCCGCCGGCCGGTCTCCTCCAGGATCTCGGTCTCCTTTTCCGAGCGCGCCCGGGTGTAGAAGTCCACCCGGGCCGGGTTCAGCCGCACCCGCCGGTTGTCCAGGTCCAGGTGGTTGACCAGGTAGCTGCGGGTCTGGTGCAGGTACACCGCTCCGGGATAGCCTTCCTTGAACACCCGCACCCCGTCCAGGGAGCCCACCACCCGGCCGTCGCCGGTGGTCAGGGTGTAGCTGTCCCCGGTGCCGCGCAGGTTCACCAGGCGCTGGGGCCGCTTGCGGGCGCTGAACAGGCGCTCCCCCCCGGCGTCGCGCAGGAGTTCGCCCTCGGCCTCCAGCCTGGCCACGGTGGGGGCGTGGACCTTGAGGTCGAAGAACTCCTCCGCCGGGCCCAGGGCCTCCTCGGCCGCGGCGCATACCAGGTGGGGCCCCACCACAAAGGGGTTGTCCGGGTCCAGCACCGCCGCCTCCACCGGCCGCTCGAAGAACTCCCGGGGATGGTTCAGGAAGTACTGGTCCAGGGCGTCCGGGCTGGCCACCAGGAAGATGGCGCTGTCCCGGCCGGCCCGCCCCACCCGGCCGCCCCGCTGCCAGGTGTTGACCTGGGAGCCCGGGTAGCCCACCAGGATGCACACGTCCAGGCCGCCGATGTCGATGCCCATCTCCAGGGCGCTGGTGGACACCACCCCGGCCAGGCGGCCGCTGGCCAAATCGCGCTCGATGCGGCGGCGCTCCTCGGGCAAAAACCCGGCCCGGTAGCCCGCCACCCGCTCCCTGAGGTCCGGGTTGGCCCGCTTCACCCAGGAGTGGATCAGCTCGGTGTGCAGGCGGCTCTTGGTGAAGCAGATGGTGGCCAGGCCGGCCCGCACCGCATGGGTCAGGAGATGGGCCGCAGTGGTGCTGGCCGCGCCCGCCGGGTCTATCAGGGCAAAGATGCGGCCCGCGCTGGGCGCGCCGCTTTGGGTCACCACCTGCTCCGGCAAGAACTCCCGGCCGGTGAGGGCCGCGGCGTGCTCGCCCGGGTTGGCAATGGTGGCCGAGCACAGGATGAAGCAGGGCCGAGCGCCGTGCAGCGCGGCCAGGCGCAGGAGCCGGCGCAGCACCTGTACCAGGTGGGAGCCGAACACCCCCCGGTAGGTATGCACCTCGTCTATCACTATGTAGGCAAGATCCTTGAAGAAAGGCTCCCAGGCCTGGGCAAAGGCGCAGATGCTGGCGTGTACCATGTCCGGGTTGGAGATGATGATCGGCGGCGGGGACTCCCGCAGGCGCTTGCGCTGGCCCGGGGGGGTGTCGCCGTCGTACACCGCGGCCACCGGCCCCAGGCCGGCGGCCAGGGCCAGGCCGTTCAGGGCGGCGAGCTGGTCCTGCTCCAGGGCCTTCAAGGGGAACAAAAACAGGGCCTTGGCCCGGGGGTCCCGGTGGAGGCGCTCCAGCACGGGCAGGGCATAGACCAGGCTCTTGCCGCTGGCCGTGGGGGTGGCCACCACCACGTCGCGGCCCGCCCGGGCCAGTTCCAGGGCCCGGGCCTGGTGGCTATAGAGCCGCTCCACCCCAGCCGCGGCCAGGGCCCGGGCCAGAGGGCCCGGCAGGGGCGGATCCAGCTCCCCGTAACGAGGCTTGCGGGGGGCGATGCGCTCCAGGTGCACCACCTGGCCCGAGAGCTTCAGATCGCGGCCCAGCCGGGCCATGAATTCTGGGAGCGGCGCGCTCATGCCAGGGCTTGTACCACGGCCCCGCCGGGGTGTCCACCTGGCCGGAATTCGGCCCCATCCGCCTTGACAGCAAGGGGCCGGTTTGCTATTGAACATGAGATAAGGGTTTCCACTCACTGGTCCCAGGAGGACTCGTTCATGGCTGGCCGAAACCACGGCCGGGGGCCCAAAAGCGGGGCCCGGCGGTTGCCTACCTCCCTACCACCTGCGGTAAGCGGAGGTTTTTTTTGGGCTCGGAGGCATGAGGCATGAGCCAGTTCAACCGCCGCCATCTCCTGGGCCTGGAGGGTGTCTCGGCCGACGAGATAAACCACATCCTGGACACGGCCGACAACCTCAAGGAGATCAGCCAGCGGCCCATCAAGAAGGTGCCCACCCTCCGGGGCCGCCTGGTGATCAACTTCTTCTACGAACCCTCCACCCGCACCCGCACCTCCTTTGAGCTGGCGGCCAAGCGCCTCAGCGCGGACACCTTCTCCCTGGCCGCCTCGGGCAGCTCCATAACCAAGGGCGAAACCCTCATCGACACCGCCAAGAACCTGGAGGCCATGTCCCCGGACCTGATCGTCATGCGCCACTCCAGCTCCGGCGCGCCCCACCTTTTGGCCAAGCACATCAAGCCCAGCATCATCAACGCCGGCGACGGCACCCACGAGCACCCCAGCCAAGCGCTCTTGGACATGATGACCATCCGCGAGAAGCTGGGCCGCCTGGACGGGCTCAACGTGTCCATCATCGGCGACATCGCCCATTCGCGGGTGGCCCGCTCCAACATCATCGGCCTCACCACCATGGGCTCGGCGGTGCGCATCTACGGCCCGCGCACCCTCCTGCCGCCCTATGCCGGCAGCCTGGGGGTGGAGGTGGCCTCCAGCCTGGAGGAGGCGGTAGAGGACGCGGACGTGATCATGATGCTGCGGGTGCAGCGCGAGCGCCTGGACGACGTGCTCTTTCCCTCCCTGCGCGAGTATGCCCAGCGCTTCGGCCTGGCCACCCGCCACCTGGCCAAGGCCAAGCCCGGGGTCCTGGTCATGCACCCCGGCCCCATCAACCGGGGGGTGGAGATGTCGCCCGAGGTGGCGGACGGGCCCTACTCGGTCATCCTGGAACAGGTGGCCAACGGGGTGGCGGTGCGCATGGCGTTGTTGTACCTCTTGCTCAGCCCGGAGACACCATGAGCCGCATTCTGCTCAAGGGCGGCCGGCTGCTCTGCCCGGCCACCGGCCGGGACCAGACCGGCGATCTTTTGATAGAAGGCGATACCATCGCCCGGCTGGGCGGGGATATCCAGGCCGGCGAGGCCCAGGTGATCGACTGCGCCGGCCTGGTGGTGGCGCCGGGGCTCATCGACCTGCACGTGCACCTGCGCCAGCCCGGCCACGAGTACAAGGAGACCATCGCCTCAGGCACCGCCGCGGCTGCGGCCGGCGGCTTCACCGCGGTGTGCTGCATGCCCAACACCAGCCCGGTGAACGACAGCCGGGCGGTGACCGAGTTCATCCTGGACACCGCCGCCCGCGAGGCCAAGACCCGGGTGTACCCGGTGGGGGCCATCACCATGGGCCTGGCCGGCGAGGCGCTGACCGAAATGGCCGAGCTCAAGGAGGCGGGCTGCGTGGCGGTGAGCGACGACGGCCGGCCGGTGGCCGACAGCCGGCTCATGCGCCGGGCCCTGGAATACGCGGCCACCTTCGACCTGGCCGTGGTCTGCCACAGCGAGGACCTGCGCCTCTCCGCCGGCGGCCACATGCACGAGGGCCCCACCGCCACCCGCCTGGGCCTGGCCGGCATCCCGGCCCTGGCCGAGGTCCTGGCCGTGGAGCGCGATCTGGCCCTGGCCGAGCTCACCGGGGCCAAGGTGCATATCGCCCACGTCTCCTGCGCGGGCAGCGTGGAGGCCGTCCAGCGCGCCAAGGAGCGGGGCGTGGCCTGCACCGCCGAGACCGCGCCCCACTACCTGGCCCTGGTGGACCAGGACGTGGGCGAGTATGACACCCACCGCAAGATGAACCCGCCCCTGCGCTCCGCCGCCGACCGGGAGGCGGTGCGCCAGGGTCTGGCCCAAGGCGTCATCGACCTGGTGGCCACGGACCACGCCCCCCACTCGGTGCTGGAAAAAGAGGTGGAGTTCGACCGGGCCGCCTTTGGCGTGGTGGGACTGGAGACTGCCCTGGGGGTGATGCTAAAGTTGGTGGAGGAGGGTGTGTTGGACCTGGCCGGCCTGGTCCAGCGCATGAGCGCCGCCCCGGCCCAGGCCCTGGGCCTGCCGGGCGGCTGCCTGAAGGAGGGGGGAGTGGCCGACGTCACGGTGATCGACCCCCAACGCCCCTGGAAGGTGGACCCGGAGCGTTTCCGCTCGCTCTCGCGCAACACCCCCTTTGCCGGCTGGGAGCTGCCCGGCCGGTGCGTAGTGACCATATGCCAAGGACGCATCACCCACCACCTGGAGAAAGACGCCTGATGCCAGACCGTGAGCGCGGTTCCTACACCATGGAGGCCCTGGCCCTGGTGGCTGCCCTGTGCCTGGTGGCCATCTTCGTGTTCTCCCACTTCCAGCGCCAGGCCGACGCCCGCGACGGCCAGGCCCGCCGCTTTGCCCAGACCCTGAAGCCCGCGGTGGAGGCGTTCTTCCAGGCCCAGCCCCAGGGCGAACTGACCCCCCAGGCCCTGGCGGACCAGGGCGTGAGCGTGCCCTCCCCCTTGCAGGTGGAGGTGCCCCTGGATCACCGCCGGGCCGGCGACTGGCAGGTGCGGGTGTGGCACCCCCAGGGCCGCAAGCTCTACCTGGCCAGCGCCCAGGGTGTGAGCGAAACCTTCCGATGATCCCCTTCGCCGCGCCGCCGGCCACGAACCGGCGGCCAGACTGAGCATGTCCCGCCGCCAGGACCACAAGGAAACCGCCCTGGTCAAGATGCTGGCCTACGTCCTGGGCGTGGCCCCGGCCGAGTTCGGCCTGGTGCCGGACCAGGAGGGCTGGGTGCCGGTCAAGGAGCTGATCAAGGCCCTGCACGAGGAGGAGGGCTGGCGCGGGGTGCGCGAGTCCATGCTCAAGGACGCGGCCATCCGCCTGGCGCCCGGGGAGCTGGAGATGGTGGAGCGGCGCATGCGCTGCCGCACCCGCAAGCCGCCCCGCCCCCGGCCCGGGGTGGAGCCGCCGCCCCACCTCTACATCGGCCTGCGCCGCCGGGCCTGGCCGGCGCTCAAAAACCGCGGCCTGGAGGCCAACCAGGCCGGGCCGGTGGTGCTCAGCCCGGACAAGGACTTTGCCCTGCGCCTGGGCCGCCGCCGCGACCCGGAGCCGGTCCTGGTCACGGTGCAGGCCCACCAGGCCATGGACGAGGGGGTGGTGTTCAGCCTCTTGGGGGAGCAGCTGTACCTGGCCGACTGGATACCCCCCGCCTGCCTCATGGGCCCGCCCCTGCCCGCGCGGCCACCCGCCAAGAAGCCGGCCAAGCCCGCCCCCTCCGCGCCCTCCGCCCCTCACGCCCCCCCGGGACCGCCCCCGCCCGAGGCCATGCCCGGCTCCTTCCTCGTGCAGGCGGAAGACGTGGAAAAGCCCTACAAGCGCAAGGGCATCGAGAAGCGAGTCAAGTGGAAGGACGAGCGCCGCAAGGGCCGCCGCCGCAAGGGAAAAGGCTAGCCGCCCCCCCCGCCCCCCCGCCCCCCCCCCGGCCCAGTGCCTCTGTTACCAGCCCCCGGTTCCCTTGCCGAGCCCGTCGTTCTCTTTGGCGGGCGCATCACCCACGTCCCGGCCCTGTGAGGCCCGGCGGTGGCCCAGGCTGAGCCCCACCAGCCAGGCCACCAGCACCGTGAGGTAGAGCTGGCCGGTCACCGCCTCCACCGCGGCCAGCATGCGGGCAAAGGGCGCCACCGGCGCCAGGTCGCCGTAGCCCAGGGTGGTGATGGTCACCAGGGAGAAATAAACCATGTCCTGCCTGGTGTCGGCCAGGGTGGACCTGCTTTGGGCAAAGGCCTGGGGGTCCACATGGGACACCAGGGAATAGACCATGGCCCAGACCAGGGCCAAGAGGAGATAGGCACTGGTGGCGGCGAACACCGAGTTGGTGGTCACCCGCCGGGTCTGGAACACACGGCGCAGCAACAGCACCGTGCAACCCACCAGGAAAACCAGGGAGGAGATGTCGTTGAGCACGTTCAGCCAGGCCTGGGCGCGCAGGCCGCCCAGGGCATAGGCGACCGCGTCCAGGCCGGTGCTGACCACCCACAGGCCGAACAGCATGGCCAAATAGAGCCGCCGGTAGCCGGCCGCGGACAGGCCCACCCCCAGCACCACGGCAAAGCTCAGTTCCACCAGGACCAGCTTGGCCAGGCGGCCGGAGGCCAGGGGCGTGTAGACCAGGATGAGCAGCAGGGCCAGGGTGAGGAACAGGAATGTCCGCTCCTCCACCCAGCGGCGGCAACGGCCGAACCGGGATCCGTTCCGGTGGGTCATGGGGACCATCCTTATCAGGCAGGCCGGATCATTATAGCACCCCGGCCCGCTTATCCCGCCTCCACCAGGCCCAGGCGCCGGCCCCAGCGCCGCACCGCCTCGGCCTTTAGGGCGGCGTGGGCCGGCTGGCTCAGCTCGGGGTCCTGGGCCAAGAGGGCCGCAATGGCCTGCCGCAAGGGCGGCACCAGCTCCGCGTCCAGGGACCAGCGCGCCACCTTGAAGGGCGGCAGCCCGCTCTGCCTGGCGCCCAGGGCCTCGCCCGGGCCCCGCAGGTGCAGGTCCGCCTCGGCCACCTGGCGGCCGTCAGAAGTGGCGCAGAGCGCCCGCAGCCGCTCCAGACCCAGCTCGCCGGGGTTGGGCCCGGCCACCAGCAGGCATTGGCCCGGCTTCTGGCCGCGTCCCACCCGGCCCCGGAGCTGGTGGAGCTGGCTCAGGCCGAAACGCTCCGCGGCCAGCACCACCATGAGGGTGGCCGCGGGCACGTCCACCCCCACCTCCACCACGGTGGTGGCGCAGAGCACCTGGGTACGGCCGGACTTGAAGGCGGCCAGGGCCTCCTCCTGCTGGTCCGCGCCCATGCGCCCGTGCAGGAGCCCCACCCGGTAGTCGGGGAAATAGGCGGACAAGTTGCGGTGGGTGGTCACCACGTCCTGGGCCTCCACCACCTCCGAGGCCTCCACCAGGGGGCAGATCACGTACACCTGCTCGCCCCGGGCCAGGGCCCGGGCCATGGCCTCCACTGCTTCCCGCCGCTGTTCATAGGCCACCAGGCGGGTGGCCACCGGCGGCCGGTCATGGGGCCGCTCGGGCAGGTCGGATATCTCCAGGTGCCCGGCCAGGGCCAGGGCCAGGGTGCGGGGGATGGGCGTGGCCGAGAGCACCAAGAGGTGCGGCTCCCGGCCCTTGGCCGCCAGCCTGAGCCGCTGGTGCACCCCGAAGCGGTGCTGCTCGTCGATGATGACCAGGCCCAGGTCCTTGAACTCGGCCCCGCTGGAGATGAGGGCATGGGTGCCCACCACCAGGTCCGCCCCGCCGGCCATGGCCTGGCGGGCCGCCTGGCGCTGGGCCCCGTTCTGGCTGCCCGTGGCCAGGGCCACCTGGAGCCCCAGGGGGGCCAGCAGGCGGGAGAGGGTGGCCTGGTGCTGGCGGGCCAGCACCTCGGTGGGCGCCATGAGCGCGGCCTGCACCCCGGCCCCGGCCGCCAGCACCGCCGCGGCCGCGGCCACCACGGTCTTGCCCGTGCCCACATCCCCCATCAGGAGCCGGCCCATGGGCCGCGGCCGGGCCAGGTCCGCCTGGATCTGGGCCAGGGCGCGCTTCTGGCCCGGAGTCAGCTCAAAGGGCAGGCTCTCCAGGAAACGCCCCAACAGGCCGTCCTGGTCCTCGAGGGCCCGGGCGGGCCACGCCTCGCGCTGGCGGCGCTTCAGGGCCAGGCCCAACTCGAAGTAGAAAAGCTCGTTCACCGCCAGGGCCCGGCGCCAGGGCGCGCGGTCCGGGTCCAGGTCCGCCTCGCTGGAGCGGGGGGAGGGCTGATGGGCCTGGGCCAGGGCCTGGCCCGCGGACAGGGGGTACAGCTCCGGGGGAAGCCGGCCATGGAGGGGGTCTGGTATGCGGCCGGCGGTGCGGCTCACCAGCTCGGCCATGAAGCGGCGCACACTACCCGGCCGCACCCCCTCCAGGCCGGGGTACACCGGCGCGATGAGCCCCACCCCCCGGTGGCCGGGTCCCACCTCGGCGGCCGGGTACAGCTCGGGATGGGCCATCTGCAGGCCGCCCCCTTTGGCGCCCCCCTTCACGCCCCCCTTCACGCCCCCCTTGGCGCCCCCCGTACCGCCCCCCTTGGGGTGGGTGGGCTCGCCCACCAGAAAGACCTCCTGGCCCTTGGCGAATCCCTGCAAGCGGGCCCGGTTGAAGCGGAACCAAAGGCAGGTGAGCCGGCCGGATTCATCGCCCACCACCATGCGCCACACCTTGCCCCGCCTGCCCCACAGGCCGGTGGAGAGAATCTCGCCCCGCACCACGGCCAGCTCGCCGGGAACCAGTTGGGCAATGGGCCGGGGCCGGCGGCGGTCCTCGTAGCGAAGGGGAAGGAAGAACAGGGCGTCGCCCCAGGTACGCAACCCCTTGGCCGCCAGGGCCTGGGCCGTGGCCGGGCCCACGCCGGGCAGTTTACTCAGCGAACTGGCCAGCTCGGGCAGGTCAAAGGGCGTAGGGGTGCGCAACAAGGGCTCTCTCCGCATGTTCTGGGACGAAGGCTCCAAAAGCTTACCACGGGGAACGGCAGCCGGAAAAACCCCTTTGCCGACAGGGGCCGGGGCTGCTTTCCCAGGGCTGGCTTTTCTGCTAGAGTATGCCGTGGATCAGGCCCAACTCCCCGGAGGTGAATGGTAAATGGCACCAGACGACCGCTACCGCGACGCGGGGGTGGACATAGAAAAAGGCAACCGCTTCGTGGAGATGATCAAGTCGGTGGTCCAATCCACCCACAACTCCTCGGTCCTGAACAACATCGGCGGGTTCTCCGGCCTGGTGTCGCTGAACACCGAGCGCTACGCCCAGCCGGTGCTGGTCTCCTCCACCGACGGGGTGGGCACCAAGCTGAAGATCGCCTTCATGATGGACAAGCACGACACCGTGGGCATCGACCTGGTGGCCATGTGCGTGAACGACATCGTGGTGACCGGGGCCAAGCCCTTGTTCATGCTGGACTACCTGGCCACGGGCGTGCTGCGGCTGGAAACGGCCGCCGACATCGTGAAGGGCGTGGCCGAGGGCTGCCGCCAGGCCCGCTGCGCCTTGATCGGCGGCGAAACCGCGGAGATGCCCGGCTTCTATCCCCCGGGAGAGTACGACCTGGCCGGGTTCGCGGTGGGGGTGGTGGACAAGGACGAGATCATCGACGGCTCCCGGGTGGCGGTGGGCAGCGCCCTCATCGGCCTGGCCTCCAGCGGGCTGCACTCCAACGGCTACTCCTTGGCCCGGCGCATCGTGTTCGAGGAGATGAAGCTCGAGGTGGACTCCACGGTGTCCGACCTGCCCCGCAGCGTGGGCGAGGAACTCCTGGAGCCCACCACCATCTACGTGGAGGCGGTCTTGAACCTGCGCCGCGATTTCTACCTGGACGCCATGGCCCACATCACCGGCGGCGGCATCCTGGAGAACCTGCCCCGGGTGCTGCCCGAGTCCTGCCGGGCGGTGATCCGGCGCGGGTCCTGGGACATACCGCCGGTGTTCCCCTTCTTGCAAAAGGCGGGCAAGCTGAGCGAACGGGAGATGCTGCGCACCTTCAACTCCGGCCTGGGCATGGTGCTGGTGGTCCCCGCCGACCAGGCCGACGGCGTGAAGGAGCGCCTTTTGGCGATGAACCAGCCGGCCTGGATCATAGGCGAGGTGAGCGCGCGCAAGCCGGGAGAACCGGCGGTGGAGATGGTCTAGGGTTTACAGGATAAGGACCTGCCCGGGCGAGGAGGACGATGATTCTGGTGTCAGCCTGTCTCATGGGCCAGTGCACGCGCTACGACGGCGGCCACTGCCTGTCGGCCACCCTGTGGGTGCACCTGCAGACCCGGCCCTATATCGCCCTGTGCCCCGAGCTCCTGGGCGGCCTGAGCGTGCCCCGGCCGCCGGCCCGCTTCATCGGGGCCACCCCCGGCCGCGAGGGGGCGGAGGTGCTGGCCGGACAGGCCCACATCATGGCCCAGGACGGCAGGGAGGTCACCGAGGCCTTCATCCGGGGGGCCCGCCGGGTGTTGTCCGTGGCCCAGGCGGCCGGCGTGACCCAGGCGCTGCTCAAGGACCGCTCGCCCTCCTGCGCCTGGGACCCGGCCGGCCAGAACCCCCAGGGCGGACCGGGCCAGGGGGTACTGGCCGCCCTCCTGCATGCCGAGGGCATCGAGGTGGTGGAGGTGCGCGCCGAGGGCACCTGCCAGCCCGGCCCCTTGGCCTCCTCCCACTCGCCCTCCCCTTCTGTACGGGCCGGCGGCCACAAGTAGCATGCTCCCAGCCCGCTCCCATACCCGCCGCATCCACCTGGGTCCGGTGCCCATCGGCGGGGGAGCGCCGGTGGCGGTGCAGTCCATGACCAGCACCGACACCCGCGACGCGGACGCCACCCTGGCCCAGATAGAGCGCCTGGCCGCGGCGGGCTGCGAGGTGGTGCGCTGCGCCATACCGGACCAGGAGGCGGCCCGGGCCCTGGACACCATCTGCGCTCGGAGCCCGCTGCCGGTGGTGGCCGACATCCACTTCGATCCGCGGCTGGCGGTGGCCGCGGTGGAGCACGGCGCCGCGGGCCTGCGCATCAACCCGGGGAACATCGGGGGCCAGTCCGCGGTGCAGTTGGTGCTGGACGCGGCCAAGGCCCACGGCGCGCCCATCCGGGTGGGCGCCAACTCGGGCTCCGTGCCCAAGGACCTCCTGGCCAAGCACGGAGGGCCCACCCCGGCGGCCCTGGTGGAGGCGGCGCTCCGGCACGTGGCGCTCCTGGAGGCCCGCGGGTTCCAGGACATCAAGGTGAGCCTCAAGTCCTCATCCGTGCTGGACACCATCGCCGCCTACCGGCTCTTCGCCCAACAGAGCGACCTGCCCACCCACTTGGGCGTCACCGAGGCGGGCGGGCTCCTGGCCGGCACCGTGAAGAGCGCCCTGGGCATCGGCGTGCTGCTCCTGGAGGGCATCGGCGACACCCTGCGGGTGAGCCTCACCGCCGACCCGGTGCGCGAGGTGGAGGTGGCCTGGCACCTCTTGCGGGCCTGCGGCCTGCGCCGGCGGGGGGTGGAGATCATCTCCTGCCCCACCTGCGGCCGCACCGAGATCGACCTCATCGGCCTGCTGGAGACGGCGGAAAGGGAGCTGGCCTTCATCAAGACCCCGCTCACCGTGGCCATCATGGGCTGCGTGGTCAACGGACCGGGCGAGGCAGCCCATGCCGACGTGGGCATTGCCGGCGGCCGGGGCCAGGGAGTAATCTTTGCCAAGGGCGAGGTGTTGCGAAAGGTGCCCGAGCAGGAGTTGCTCGAGGCGCTCATGACGGAAGTGAGGAAATTGGAGGAAGCCCCGGAGGGAGACGTCTGACAGGGAACTCACCCCGCGCCGGCCGGGCGGATGCCGCGCCGGCCAGGGCGCACCCCCTTCCCAGGGAACGGAAGCCGGGAGGGACCGACTCCGACCTCCCCGCCTCCCGACCTGCGGCAATCTTGAACCCAAAGCCAAACCAAAAAGGTCATCATGCGGTTTAGTCAGATATTGATACCCACCTTGAAGGAAACCCCCGCCGAGGCGGAGGTGATATCCCACAAACTCATGCTGCGGGCCGGCTTGATCCGCAAGCTCTCCTCGGGCATCTACACCTGGCTGCCCCTGGGCCTCAGGGTGCTGCGCAAGGTGGAGCGCATCGTGCGCCAGGAGATGGACCGGGCCGGCGCCCAGGAGATCCTGATGCCCGGCGTGCAGCCGGCCGAGCTGTGGCAGGAATCGGGCCGCTGGGACCATTACGGCAAGGAACTGCTGCGCTTCAAGGACCGGCACGACCACGACTACTGCCTGGCGCCCACCCACGAGGAGGTCATCACCGACCTGGCGCGGCGGGAGGTGCGCTCCTACCGGGACCTGCCCCTGAACCTGTACCAGATCCAGACCAAGTTCCGCGACGAGATACGGCCGCGCTTCGGGATCATGCGGGCGCGGGAGTTCCTCATGAAGGACGCCTATTCCTTTGACGTGGACGAGGAGGCCTCGGCCCAGAGCTACCGGGTGATGCAGAAGGCCTACCGGGCGACCTTCGAGCGGCTCGGCCTGCGCTTTTCAGTGGTGGAGGCCGACTCCGGCGCCATCGGCGGCTCCTTCAGCCACGAGTTCATGGTGCTGGCCGACACCGGCGAGGACGCCATCGTGAGCTGCGGGGCCTGCGATTACGCGGCCAACACCGAAAAGGCCGAGATCAAGCTGGAGGAAGCGGCCCCGGCCGAGCCCAGCGCCCAGGTGCAGGAGGTGGCCACTCCGGGCGCCCACACCGTGGAGGAAGTGGCGGACTTCCTGGAGGTGCCGCCCCAGGCAGTGGCCAAGACCCTGATCTACCTGGCCGACGGCCAGCCGGTGGCGGCCATGGTGCGCGGCGACCGCGAGGCCAACGAGGTAAAGCTCAAGAACCTGCTCGGCGCGGCAGAGTTGGTGCTGGCCGGCCCCGCCGCCATCCAGGAGGTCACCGGCGGGCCGGTGGGCTTCTCCGGCCCCCTGGGCCTGGACATCCCCATCTACGCGGACCAGGAACTGTTCGCCCAGGCGGCCCTGGTGGTGGGGGCCAACCGGGCCGACACCCACCTCACCGGCGTGAACCTGGGCCGCGACGTGGCCGGGGCCAAGCGGGTGGACCTCAGGGAGATAGCCCCCGGCGACCCCTGCCCGCGCTGCGGCGGGGAACTCACCTTCGCCCGGGGCATCGAAGTGGGCCACACCTTCCGCCTGGGCACCAAGTACAGCCAGGCCATGGGCGCCACCTACCTGGACGCGGAGGGCCAGGCCCGGCCCATCGTCATGGGCTGCTACGGCATCGGGGTGAGCCGGATCGTGGCCGCGGCCATCGAGCAGGGGCACGACGACAACGGCATCATCTTCCCCCTGCCCATGGCGCCGGTCTCGGCCGCGGTGCTGCCCCTGGACGTGGAGGGCCAGGCCATGGAGGTGGCCCAGGGGATATATGACGCGCTGTGGGCGGCCGGGGTGGACGCGCTGTTGGACGACCGCGACCTGCGCCCGGGGGTCAAGTTCAAGGACGCGGACCTGTTGGGCATCCCCCTGCGGGTGGTGGTGGGCAAGAAGGGCCTCAAGGAGGGCAAGGTGGAGTTCAAGCGCCGCGCCGGTGGCGGGGTGGAGATGCTGGACCTGGAAGAGGCCGCCTCCCTGGTGGCTGCAATGGCCAAGGAGGGCGGCGGGCAGATGCTGTAGCCACCCCCGGGACGCGGGCCGGGGGGCGCAGGGGGGCGCGGGGGGCGCGGGGGGCGCAGGGGGGCGCAGGGGGCGAGGCCTGCGGCGCAAGGCAGGACGAAAGGCGGGTTCGACACACAGGCCATGGTACGCATCAACGAGATCATAGACGCGGTCAAGGACTACCACCCCTCGGCCGATGTCACCGTGATCATGAAGGCCTACGTGTACTCGGCCAAGGTCCACGCCGGCCAGATACGAAAATCCGGCGAGCCCTACCTGAGCCACCCCCTGGCCGTGGCCTCCCTGCTCACCGACATGCACCTGGACGTGGCCAGCATCTGCGCGGGGCTGCTGCACGACGCGGTGGAAGACACCGACGCCACCTTGGATGACATCAGCCGCCTCCTGGGCCAGGAAGTGGCGGTGCTGGTAGACGGGGTGACCAAAATCAGCGAACTCACCGCCGGCACCACCGTGGCCCGCCAGGCCGAGAGCCTGCGCAAGATGATCCTGGCCATGGCCGGCGACATCCGGGTGCTGCTCATCAAGCTGGCCGACCGCCTGCACAACATGCGCACCCTTGGCTATCTGCCCGAGGAAAAGCAGCAGCGCATCGCCCTGGAGACCCGGGAAATCTACGCCCCCATGGCCCACCGCCTGGGCATCCGGCGCTGGCAGGCCGAGCTGGAGGACCTGGCCCTCTACTACCTGGAGCCCCAAGCCTACCGCCGCATCCAAGAGAGCGTGGCCTTTCGCAAGGCCGACCGCGACCGGTTCAAGGAAGAGGTCATGGCCAAGATCAAAAAGGCCATGGACGAGCAGGGCATCAAGTGCACCGTCTCGGGGCGCTCCAAGCACTTCGCCAGCATCTACCAGAAGATGATCCGCCGCAACGTGGACATCAACGAACTGTACGACATCATCGCCTTCCGGGTCATCGTGGAGAACCTGCGCGACTGCTACGAAGCCCTGGGCGTGATCCACACCATGTGGAAGCCCATCCCGGGCCGGTTCCGCGACTACATCGGCATGCCCAAGCCCAACGGCTACCAGTCCCTGCACACCGCGGTGGTGGGGCCCATGGGCCAGCGCATGGAGGTGCAGATACGCACCGAGGAGATGCACCGGGTGGCCGAGGTGGGCATCGCCGCCCACTGGCGCTACAAGGAAGACGGCGCCTCGGACATCAGCGAGCAGCAGCGCTTCGCCTGGCTGAGACGGCTCATGGAATGGCAGCGGGAGATGGAGGACCCCTCCGAGTTCCTCCAGTCCCTGCGCATGGACCTGTACCCCGAGGAAATATTCGTCTTCACCCCGGGCGGGGACGTGAAGGAGCTGCCCCGGGGCGCCACCCCGGTGGACTTCGCCTATGCCATCCACACCGAGGTGGGCCACCAGTGCGTGGGCGCCAAGGTGAACGGCCGCATGGTGTCCCTGCGCCACGAGCTGAACACCGGCGACCAGGTGGAGATCATCACCCAGGCCAACCACACCCCCAGCAAGGACTGGCTCAAGTTCGTGGTCTCCAGCCGGGCGCGCTCCAAGATACGCGCCTTCATCCGCGAGTCCGAGCGCAGCCGGGCGGTGAGCCTGGGCCGCGACCTGTTGGACCGGGAGTTCCGCAAGCGCAGCACCACCCTAAACGCGGTCATGAAGGAAGGCAAGCTGGACCCGGTGGTCAAGGACTTCTCCTTCAAGGACCCGGACCACCTCCTGGCCGCGGTGGCCTATGGCAAGATAAGCCCCAAGCACGTGGTCAACCGGGTCTTCCCCCAGCCCCGCAAGGAGGACAAGCCCGGCTTCCTGGAGCGCGCCCTCCGGCGCCGGCGCAAGCGCCCCAAGGACGGGGTCAAGGTCAAGGGCGTGGAGGACATCCTGGTACGCTTTGCCAAGTGCTGCAACCCCCTGCCCGGCGACCCCATCGCGGGCTACATCACCAGGGGCCGGGGAGTGACCGTGCACGACGCCCGCTGCCCCCACCTAGCCAAGGTGGACCCCGAGCGGATGGTGGAGCTGGAATGGGACGTGCCGGACGACCAGGTGAGGCCGGCGCGCATCCAGGTGGTCAACACCGACCGCTCCGGCGCCCTGGCCGACCTGGCCGCGGTGCTCAAAAAGCGCGAGATCAACATCCTGGAGGCAGACGTGCGCACCACCGACGAGCAGCACGGGGTGGCCAACTTCCTGATCGAGGTCAAGGATGCCCACCAGTTGCGGGAGCTGCTCAAGGACCTGCACAAGGTCAAGGGCGTGCTCTCGGCCAAGCGCCTGGGCCTGGAATAGCCGTCAATACAAAGGAAAACGCCCCTGCCACATGGGGAAGGGGCGTCTCGAAACCGCAAACCAGCAGGGATCAGGCGGGCTTGACCACCTTGCCCGAACGCAGGCAGCGGGTGCAGACCTTGACCCGGCGCACCCGGCCGTTCTCCAGGTGGCGCACGCGCTGCAGGTTGGGGTTGAAGCGCCGCTTGGTCTTGCGGTGGGCGTGGCTCACATTGAAGCCCACCTGGGGCTTTTTACCGCAGAACTCGCAGACCTGACTCATGACAAAACCTCCAGCTTCTATCTCTACGGCCCGGCCCGCCCTAACCTGCTCCGCCGGCCCGTATTTTTTGCCTCGCCTGGCTCAATGAACGATGAAATATACTGGGCGCTGGGGATTTTGGCAAGGCTTTTTACAGGACCACCGCCCGCCCCCGCTGCCTGCCCCCCATCGCCCCCGTCGCCCCCCGTCGCCCCCCCGCCCCCCGTCGCCCGTCGCCCACTTGACGCCATGGCAGGGCCGTGGCATATTATAATGCCCCAAGGGCCCGAGGGGCCCGGGATTTTTTTCAACCCAAGCTAAAGGAGCCGGTTTGAGCCGCGATGACCTGATTCACCTGGAGGGCGAGGTCACCCGCACCCTGGGGGGGGGACAGATGGAAGTGGTGACCGATCAGGGGCACACCCTGCGCGCCGTCCTTTCCGGGCGCATGAAACGTTACAAGATCAAGGTGCTGGTGGGTGACCGGGTGCGCGTAAGCGTCTCGCCCTATGACCTCACCCACGGCCTCATCACCTATCGCCTCAAATAAATCGCACCCTTACCGCCCGGCAGCCCCCAGGGGGCCGGTGGACAGGTGCGCCCTCCCTCAGGATTGGTCCAGGGGTAGGCCCCGGCGGCCGGTGAGGGGCAGTATCACCTCCTGCCGCACCCGCTCCTGGGTGCGGGGGCCGGGTCCGTCCTCCAGGACCTCGGCCAGGCGGGCGAGGGCCTGGCTCGCCCGGGCAAAGCCCAGGGCGCGCACCTCCTCGATGGCCGCCCAGTCGCCGTGGGCCATGAACTCCATGACCGCCGCGTCTATCTCCGGGAACAAAAGCCGCGGAAAGCCAAAGAGCCAGGCCGGATAGAAGCCCAGCGGCCCCGTTGCCCGGCGCTCGATGATGCTGGCCAGGCGGCCGCCCGGCGCGGTGTCGGCCAGGAGGTCCTTCACCCCCCTGGCAAAGTGCTCCACTTCGCTGAAGGGGTGCTCGTCCGTCGCGCGCCGCAACAGCTCCGAAGCCGCCTCCCCGGCCGCGGCCTCGCCGGCCTCGTGCCAGAGCACCGCCTCCAGCTCGCCCTCCAGCACCGGTTGCAGGGCCTGCCAGGAGGGCCGGGCCAGGACCTCCCGGCGCTCCAGCCCATAGGCCCGCAGCCCGAACTCCACGAAACGCGCCTGGCTGGCCCGGGGATCGGCCACCTTGTCCCACAACACGTAGGCCAGGGGCGCGGGCCGCAGGTACACCTGGTCGCCCTGGCGCAAGCCGGGAAGGAAGTAGATGTCCCGGCCCATCTCCTCGCCCAGAAGGTGCACGGTGAGCCCGTCGTGGGTCCGGGTCTCGGCCAGGCGCCCCAGGAAGAACACCGGCAGCAGCCCCCCGGCCAGGCCCGCGCCATAGATGAGCCCCTCCGGCGCCAGCAGCCGGTTCACCGCCTCGGTGTCAAAGGGGTCCAGCCGGCGGCCGTCCAGCTCCAGGGGCTGGGGGCCCAGGTCCTCCAGGCCATCCCACAACTCCTCGCGCTGGCTCACCCAATCCAGGACCAGCTCCGAAGCCTCCTCCTGCCAGGGCGGCAGGCCGACCTCCCACTTGTACAGGTTACGCAGCCGGAGCAAGAGCCCGCACATGGAAAACCGCCCGGCCACCGCCGCGTCCGAGCGGTGGCAGTTGGCGCGTACCTGGGGGATGAGCTGGGCGGCCAGGGCAGAGGGCCGGTATGGCGGGGTGGGGTTCACCGATCTGGTCATTCCACCTGGCTGAAGTCCACCTCGAGCGCGGGGTCGCGGTAGCACTCCACCACCTTGAGGTAGCGCCGCAACACGCCCCGGTTGGCCTCTATCTCCTGGGGGGTGAGCGGCCGCACCACCTTGGCCGGCACTCCCAAGGCCAGGTGTCGGGGAGGGATCTCCAGGCCCGGCGGCACCACCGCCCCCGCTCCCACCATGGCGCCCTGCCCCACCCGGGCCCGGTCCAGCACTACCGCGCCCATGCCCACCAGGACCTCGTCCTCGATGGTGCAGGAATGGAGCACCGCCCGGTGGCCCACCGACACCCGGGAGCCGATCTCCGTGCCCTGGCCCTGGTGGCTCACGTGCACCACGCACTGGTCCTGGAGGTTGGTCTGGGCCCCCACCCGGATGTAGTTGATGTCGCCCCGCAGCACGCAGCCGAACCAGATGCTGGCCTCGGGGCCGACCTCCACCCGGCCGATGAGGCTGGCGCCCGG
This sequence comes from uncultured Desulfarculaceae bacterium, assembly GCA_964620595.1. Taxonomy (GTDB): domain Bacteria; phylum Desulfobacterota; class Desulfarculia; order Desulfarculales; family Desulfarculaceae; genus Desulfocarbo. The sequence goes on from CAZUHP010000012.1 coordinate 68,308, forward strand.
CGCTATGAAGGCGCTGGGGTCCACCTGGGGGGAGTGACCGTTCACGGCGGCAAGGTAGGGCGGGGTCGGGCTCTGGGCTGTTTCTGGCACGCTCACCTCCCAAGGGTTGGACGGGCTACTGAAATGTAGCATTCAAGGCCAAGCCGGGCAAGGCGACGGGGGGGGCGCCGGGGGGGGCGGGGGGCGGCGGGGGGCGGCGGGGTGGGGAAGTCAGGCACCTACCGGGTTCCCTTGACAGCATCCCCCCGCTGGCCTACCCTTTGGAAAACCTTGCACCAACTGCCTGATCTGGAGGGGAAGACCCCACAATGGCATCCAAAGCGCGCCCTTGGCTGATCGTGCTGGTCGTGTTTGTCCTGATCCTGGCCGCGGCCGGGGTCTTTTTGTGGCCCTTTTTCGAAGGGCAGGCCCCCCGGATCACCCTCACCCCCACCCCCACCCACCTGGGCCGGCAGAACCGCCTGGAACTCAAGGTGAGCGACCAGGGCCTGGGCCTGGCCGCGGTCAAGGTGTCCCTGCTGCAAGGCGGCCGGGAAAAGGTGGTGCTGGCCCAGGAGTTCCCGGCCCCGCGCTGGCAGCGCACCGGCCAGGCCGCCTTCAGCCGCGCGCTGGAGCTGGCGCCCCTCGAGCTGGGCCTGGGCCAGGGCCCGGCCACCCTGGTGGTGGAGGCCAGGGACCGCTCCCTGCGCCGCTTCCTGCACGGCAACCTGTCCCGCCTGGAGCTGAAGGTCACCATCGACACCGTGCCGCCCCGGCTGTCGGTGCTGAGCCGCAACATCTACCTCAACCGGGGAGGAACCGCCCTGGTCATCTACCAACTGAGCCCCGACGCCACGGACCACGGGGTCAAGGTGGGCCCGGACTCCTTCCAGGGCTACACCCCCTGGCCGGACAAGCCCGGTTATGCCGCCTGCTTCTTCGCCTATGGCGACGGGCTGAAAAAGGGCCTGCCCATCACGGCCTGGGCCAAGGACCAGGCCGGCAACCAGACCACGGCCACCCTCAGACCGCACCTGCGCTGGAAACGCTTTCGCCACGACAAGATCACCCTGTCCAACCGCCTGATAAAGGCCCTGGCCCCGCGCTTCATGGCCCAGGCCCCGCCCCAGCTCAAGAACCAGGTGGAGGTGTTCCTTTGGGTGAACACCAAGCTCAGGGAGATGAACCACCGGAAAATCCGGGAAATCTGCGCCCAGAGCGAGGACAAGCAGCTTTGGGAAAAGGCTTTCCTCCGCCCCCTGGGCAAGCCGATGAGCGGCTTTGGCGACCGGCGCACCTACTTCTACCAGGGCAAGCAAGTGTCCCAGGCCGTTCACCGGGGGGTGGACCTGGCCGACGTGGCCAACTCCCCCATAGACGCGGTGGCCGCGGGCAAGGTGCTCTTTGCCGACAAGCTGGGCATCTACGGCAACTGCGTGATCCTGGACCACGGCCTGGGGATACACACTCTTTACGGCCACCTATCCACCCTGGCCGTGCAGCCCGGCCAGGTGGTGAAACGCGGCCAGCGCCTGGGGCGCTCCGGCGCCACCGGCCTGGCCCTGGGCGACCACCTGCATTTCTCGGTACTGGTGGGCGCGGTGTTCGTGAATCCGACCGAATGGTGGGACCCCCACTGGATCGCGGACAACATAGAGCTGCGCTACAGCGAGGCCGGGCTCAAGCGGCCTTAGCCCCAAAAACCGCCCCTCCCACCCCCAAAAGCGCGCCCCGGCAATAGCCTGTCGCGCGGCGACCCCTGTATGTGTTAGAATCTTCTGGACAAACCTTGCTTGGGCAGAGGGATGAGAGCCTGTTTCATATCCATGGTCTGGCTGGCGGGAGCCCTGTGGCTCGTGGGTGGCTGCGCCTCCAGCCCGCCTTCGGCCCCCGGGCCCGAGGCCAAGAGCGCTGCGCCCCGGCCGGGCCAGGTGCTGGCCTGGGACCGGCCCACCCCCCTGGACCATGAGGAGCTGGCCCGGGTGTTGGCCGGGGCCCAGGTGGTGATAGTGGGCGAAACCCACGACCATCCCGGCCACCACGCGGCCCAGCTCAAGATATTGAAACTAATGGCCCGCGAGAAAGGACCCCTGGTGGTGGGAGTGGAGTGGCTGGACCACGGGGCCCAGCCCGCTTGCGACGCGCTCAGCGCCGGCACCATCAGCGTGGACGAGTTCGCCAAGCGGGCGGATTGGAAGCGCCGCTGGGGCTATCCCCTGGCCCTGTACCGGCCCATCCTGGAGCTAGTGCGCCGGCGCCGCCTCAAGCTGGTGGCTCTCAACGCCCCCCTGGAGGTGGTGCGCAAGGTAGCCCGCCAGGGCCTCGAGGCCCTGACCCCGGCCGAACGCGCCCGGTTGGCCCCCTCCCTGGACCTGGAGGACCCGGAATACGAAAAGCTGGTGGCCCGCCAGTTCCAGGGGCATGGCGCGGAGGGCCGGCAGGCCCAACAGAACTTCCTGGCCGCCCAGATCGCCCGGGACGAAACCATGGCCCACCACCTGGCCCAGGCCCTGGCCCCCTGGCCCGACGGCGGCAAAAAGGCGGTGGTGCTGGCCGGTTCGGCCCATCTGGCCCACGGCCGCGGCCTGCCCCCGCGCATCGCGAGGCGGCTGCCCGGCGTAAAACTAATTACGTTTTTGCCGGTTTCGGCCGATAACCTTACAGAGGCGCGGCCAAGCCCCCACCAGAGCCGGGGCCCGGCCGACTATCTGATGGTGACCCCACCCGCCCCACCCCGCCCTCCCCGCCTGGGCATACTGGTCCGGCCGGTGGCAGGGGGGCTCTTGGTGGAGGGGGTGTGGCCCCAGGGAGCGGCCGGCAAGGCTGGTATGAAAAAAGGAGACATCCTGGTATCGGTGGACGGCGGACCCATAAAGACAGCCAAGGACATCCACAACCTCATAAAGGCTGCCCCCTATGCGCCCCACCGTTACCTGGTGCGTAGAAGCGGTAAAGAATTGGTGCTGAGCATAACCTTGGCCGACCCGAGTAAGTAGGCCCCGGCACCTGCGGGAGTGACTCATGGACATAGCAACCATACTGGGAATATTCTCCGGCCTGGCCCTGATCTTCGGCGCCATCTTCAGCGGCGGAAGTATTCAGACCTTCATCAGCATCCCCAGCGTGATGATCGTGGTGGGCGGCACCCTGGCCGCCACCCTGATCACCTTCCCGCTCACCGAGGTGTTCCACGCCTTCCAGGCCGCCAAGCAGGTATTCGCCCAGAAGAAAGTGGACCCCAACGAGATGGTGCGCCTCATCATCAACGTGGCCAACCTCTCCCGGCGCCAGGGGCTGGTGGCGCTCAGCAAGGTGCGCACCGACAACGCGGTGTTCAAAAAAGCCCTGAACCTGATCGCCGACGGCGCGCCCGAGGAGCTGATCCGCCAGACCCTGCGCATCGAGATCGAGGCCATGCGCCAGCGCCACGGGGTGGCCCAGGACGTGTTCCGCAAGATGGGCAACTACGCCCCGGCTTTCGGCATGCTGGGCACGCTCATCGGCCTGGTGCAGATGCTGGGCACCCTGGACGATCCCAAGACCATCGGGCCGGCCATGTCCGTGGCCCTGATCACCACTTTCTACGGATCGTTCATGTCCTCGCTCTTCTTCCTGCCCGTGGCCGGCAAGCTCAAGAGCCGCACGACGCTGGAGATAATCAACCTGGAGATAATCTTCGAAGGCGCCCTGAGCATCCTGGAGAACAACAACCCCCTGCTGATCTACGAGCAGCTCAGCTCCTTCATCCCGCCCAAGATCAGGGAGGCCTACCAGCCCGTGAAGTTGCCGCAGCAACAGGAACAAAGAGGGTGAGCCCATGGCGGAGGAGAATCGCAACATAGGCGCCGCAGATACGAGCGACGACGAGCGGGGGGAGTGGCTCGTCACCTACGCGGACATGGTGACCCTGCTGCTCACCTTCTTCGTCATGCTGGTGGCCATCAGCTCGGTGGACACCGAACGTTTCGAAAAGATCATGTACTCCATCCAGTACACCCTGGGCGCGGGCGTGGCCCCGGGGGGCCGGGTGGGGCGCATCGACACCCACGACGTGCTCCAGCGCAACCTATCCAGGCCCACTGGCTCTGAGAACGAGCCCCTCTTGGCGGACATCCGGGAAACCATCAAGCAAAAGGACCTGCAAGACTCGGTGCAGGTGGTGCAACGAGGCAACAAGGTCATCATCCGGGTGAAGGGCCAGGTGCTCTTTCCCACCGCCTCCGCCCGCTTCGATCCCCGGGCCAAGAAGGTGCTCGACGAACTGGCCCGCATAGTGAAGGAGCATCCCGAGTACCGCCTGGACGTGGGCGGCCACACCGACCCCCGCCCCATCCGCACCGCCAAGTTCGACAGCAACTGGGAACTCAGTGCCCTGCGGGCCACGGCGGTGTTGCGCTACCTAGTGGACAAAGGCGTGAATCCCCGCCGCATGACGGCCACCGGTTATGCGGACACCGACCCCATTGTGCCCAACACCAGCCTGGAAAACATGGCCAAAAACAGGAGGGTGGAGTTTGTTCTGGAAAAAGAAAGATAAAAACTCGAACCTGCCTTTCCGCCTGGAGTACGATGAGGACCGCAGGACTTTCTACCGGGTGCAGCCCAAGAAAGACGAACCCCTGTTCCTCCACACCCGCGGCAAGCGCTATCCGGTCCTGGACGTGAGCGCCGGGGGAGTGGCCTTCAAGGGCGCTGGCTTCGACCTGGGCGAGCGGATTTCCGCGGTGCTCATGATGCCCCCCGGCCAAGACCCCATCCCCATGGTGCTCAAGGTGGTCAAGGTGGTGCCGGGCAAGGAGATCGCCGGCGAGTTCCAGAAGATAAAGGACCGCGACCGGGAACGGGTGCATCTGTATGTGCTCAAGCGCCAGAAACAGGAACTCGAGAAAAGGCGCAAGGAAAAGCTTCTGGAGGCCAAGGAGGAGCCGCCCCACTAGAAGCGGACGCCCGGGCGGCCGGATGGTTTGCCTGGGCAGCGGGCATTAACTATAGTTGTAGAAAGAGGGGGGTCGTTCATGCGCCTGGCGGCGCCCCCGGCCGAACCAACCCTTGAGCGCACCGTCACCCCAAGCAGCGGAGGAGGCTCAAAATGGAGTTGACCATCACCCCGCGTGACGAACAGGTGTATATCACCGTGGTCGGAAGCATTGACGAACGGGGCGCCGAGGACCTCAAACGCCGCTTCCTGGAGCTGGATGTCTCCTCGGTCAAGGAAGTGATATTCGATTTCAGTGGAGTCACCTTCATCGGCAGCGCGGGCATCGGCAAGCTGCTTCTGTTCTACAAGAACCTGGCCGCCCAGGGGGGCAGGATCACCATCAAGAACATGGGCAAGGACATCTACACCATGTTCAAGGTGGTCAAGCTGGACAAGATCTTCAACATCTCCATGGATGATTAGCCGGACGGCCATGCTGAGCTGCACCCTGGAGGGGAACCAGTTGATCCTGGAGGGCGAGCTGCGGGTCGCCTTCGTGGATTCCCTTTGGGAGTGCCTGAAAAAAGCACAGCCTCAGAACCAGGAGCTGGAAGTAGACCTGGCCAAGGTGGCGACGGCGGACGTAGCCGGCCTGCAAATGCTCCTGGCCTTTTTGCGCAGCCGAAAAAGCAGCGGCGCCACCAGGCTCAAGGCAGCGCCGCCGACCCTGCTGAGGGCCTTGGAGCTGACCGGCCTGTGGGAGCACTTCGCGCCCTACCTGGACTGACCGGCCGCAACCTGACTCGGGAGCGGGCATGAGCAAGGTTATTCTGGTGGTGGACGACTCGGCCACCCTGCGTATGTCGGTGGAGATGACCCTCGAACCGGCGGGTTTCGAGGTGGTCCACGCCTGCAACGGCCAGGAAGGGCTGGACCGGCTCAAGGAGATGGAAGAACAGGACACCATGCCGGCCATGGCCATAGTGGACATCAACATGCCCGTCATGGACGGCATCACCTTCATAAGGGAGGTGAAAAAGACCTCCTTCCGCTACCTGCCCCTGTTGGTGCTCACCACCGAGCAGGCGGAGGACAAGAAGCAGGAAGGCAAAAAGGCCGGTGCCTCTGGCTGGCTGGTCAAGCCCTTCAAGCCGGAAACCTTGCTGGCCGTGGTCCGCAAGTTCACCCGAACCCTATCCTGACAGGCCGCCATGGACAACAAGCTGCTGGCGATCTTTGCCGAGGAGTCGCAAGATATAATCGACACCTTGGAGCGGGGGCTTCTGGCCCTGGAAGGCAGCCCGGACCCCGAGGAGATCAACGCGGTGTTCCGGGCCGCCCACACCATGAAAGGCAACGCCGGCATCGTGGGCTTCGAGGAGGTGGTGAAGCTGACCCACCTCATGGAAAGCCTTCTGGACGGGATGCGCCGGGGCCGGCTGGCGCCGGATTCCGAAACCGTGGGGCTGCTCCTCAACGGGGTGGACGCCCTCAAGGTGCTGGTGAGCGCCTACCTGAACGGAGAGCAACCCGTACCGCCGGCCGAGGTCATCACCGCCCTGGCGGAGCGGCTGGAGGGAGCGCCGAAATCTAGCGCCGCGCCCTCCGAGGCCCCTGCCCCGCCCCCCCAGCCGGCGCGGCCAAGGCGAGGGGGCACCCGCTACCGCATCACCATGCGCTTCGTGCCCGACCTGTTTCTCACCGGCACCGACCCCTTGCAGTTCCTGCTGGAGCTGGACGAGCTGGGGCGAATCGAGCAGGTAGTCTGCCACCCAGAGGAGCTGCCCCCCTTGGACCAACTGGTCCCGGACCGGCTCTACCTGTGGTGGGAGGTATGGCTGGTGAGCGAGCTGCCCCTGGAAACCCTGCAAAACGTGTTTGTCTTTGTGCAGGACGACAACCAGATAGACATCGCGGAGGACCCCGGCACCAGCGCAGGGTGGGAAGCCGAGCCGGCCGCGCCGTCGCCCCCCCCCCCCCCCCCCCCCCCCCCCCCCCCCCCCCCCCCCCCCCCCC
>CAZUHP010000013.1:0-74006 GCA_964620595.1 uncultured Desulfarculaceae bacterium
GGGGGGGGGGGGGGTGGCGGGGGGGGGGGGGGGGCGGCGGGGGGGGGGGGCGGGGGGGCGCGGGGCTGGCTGAGCGTGCGTTTCCCTTTAGCCGGCTCGTAGCCGCCGGTTAGCCTCCTCTTCTCTCGGCGCGAAGCACTTCGGCGGCGAGGAATGGGGAGGGCAAGCCAAAGCCATTGGCTTTGGCGGCATAGTTTGTCAGGGATCTATCAAAACGACGGGGGATAATTCGCGGTCTTGTATAGCCCAGGCAGGCAGGGGAAGTCAATACCCTTGGCAGGGGTTGGGCTCAGGTGTTTTCGGGTGGGGCCAAGGCCTGGCTGACCGCCGCGAATTCGGCGATGGCCAGGGTCTCGGCCCGGCGGCTGGGTTCCACCCCGGCCGCGGCCAGGGCTTGGGCCACGGCACCGCGCTCCAGCTTCAAGCCGCCGGCCAGGCTGTTGGCCAGGGTCTTGCGCCGCTGGCTGAAGGCCGCCTTGACCACCCGGCTGAACCAGGCCGCCCGCCCGGTTTCCACCAGCGGCTCCTGCCGGGGGGTGAGATGCACCACCTGGGAGGCCACCTTGGGCCGGGGGAAGAACTGGTCCGGCCCCACCTTGAGCCCGGCCTCCACCCGGCACCAGGCCTGTACCAGCACCGAAAGCCGGCCATAGTCCCGGCTGCCCGGCCCGGCCATGAGCCGGGTGGCCACCTCGCGCTGCATCATGAGGGTGGCCCGCCGCCAGGCGCCCCGCGCCTCGATGAGCCGGAACATGAGCGGCGAGCTGATGTTATAGGGCAGGTTGCCCAGGACGCTCACCGGCCCCCCCGCCCGCCGGGCCAGGGCCCGCCAGTCCAGGGTCAGGGCGTCGGTGTGCAGGAGTTCCACGTTGGCCACCCCGGCCGCGGCCAGCACTTCCTGGAGTGCGGCGTGTACCCCCCGGTCCAGCTCCACCGCGATCACCAGGCGGGCCGCCTGGGCTGCGGCCAGGGTGAGCGCACCCAGGCCGGCACCGATCTCCACCACCACCTCGTCTGGCTCCAGGCCGGCGGTGGCCACGATGGCCCGGGCGGTGGCCGGCTGGGTCAGGAAGTTCTGCCCCCGCTCCTTGCTGGCGGCCAGGCCGTGGGCTTTCAGGAATTCCCGGGGATGCATGGGCGTGTTCCAGGGTGAAGCGTATGGGTCGGCTCTCTACCAGGGGCGGGCCGGCCTGTCAAAGTATATACCCGCCCGAGGCGGGCCGGGGCCAGCCCCCCGCCGCCGTTTGCTTACTTGTAATAGGTATAGGGGGTGAGCGCCCGTCCCCGGCGCTGCATGGGGGCGGAGGAGGGGTGGCGCAGGAGGGTGCAGGGGCCGTCCTGTTCGGCCTTTTCGTAGCCCTGGGCCGTTAGCCGGGCGATGAGCCGCCGGTTCTCGGCCGGGGTGAAGGGCCAGGGGTTGGGCCGGTCGCACACGATGACCCAGGGGGTGCGCTGGGGAAAGCCGTACAGGTCGAAGAGCCCCCAGCGCAGGGCCAGGTGGGAGACCACGCTCTTGGGCGCGGCCACCGGCGCCTGGGGCGGCACCAGTTGGATGATGCGGTCCACGGCCTGGGGCCGGCGGCCGGCCCAGGTCCACACCAGGCCCAGGGGAGACACGTCCAGGATGAGGAGCAGGGCCAGGCCCACGGCGGCCAGGGCCGGGCCGGGCCGGAGCCCTTGCAGGGGCCGCCAGGCCAGCAGCCGGGCCAGGCCCAGCACCGCGGCGGCGTACATGCCGGGCAGGATGCAGGCGGTGTAGTGCTGGTGCAGGGACCACTGGGGCGGGTAGGAGGATAGCAGCACCGCGGCCAGGACCGGCAGGAACCAGAGCAGGGCCCAGGGCCGGGCCAGGGGCAGGAACAACACCCAGGCGAAGAGGATCAGCACGAAGCCGGCCTTGCCCGGCATGGTGAGCACCTGCCAGACCAGGGCGGGCTTGGTGAGCAGGTTCCAGGCAATGGCCGCCAGCCCGCCGCCGTGGTGGCCGATCTCGCCGTGGCCGCTGAAGCCCCCGCCCAGGGCGGCGAAGCGTTCGGTGTAGTAGTAGGCGCCGGTGTGCAGGTTGAAGTGGGGCACCACCAATTGCACCACCACCAGAAAACCCGCCACCGCCGCGGCCAGGGTGGTGAGCCCGGCCAGCCAGCGGCGCTGGGCCAGGGCCAGGTAGAGCCCGTAGCCGGCCAGCACGGCCCAGGACTCCTCGCCGCAGCCCAGGGCCAGGGCCGCGCAGAGCCAGGCCAGGCCGGGCCGGGTTTCCCGCAGGGCGAAGAACCAGAGCCACAGGCCGCCGGCCAGGGCGATGGGGTGGAAGTCAAAGGTGACCATGCCCCACAGGCCGGGATTGCCCAGGTAGAGCAGCACCAGGAGCAGGCCCCAGGCCTCGCGGCCCGGCGGCAGCTTCTGCCGGGCCAGGTGCATGATGGCCGGGGCTCCGGCCGCGGCGGCCAGGGCCTGGGCCAAGAGCAGCACCCCCGGCCCGGGCCAGAGGGCAAAGGCCGGCAGCAAGAGGAGCATGGTGGGGTTGAAGTGCTCGCCCCAGTGGGACATTTGCCGCAGGGAGGTGTAGTAGAGGTCCCCTTGCAGAAAGCTCCACAGCCCTTGCAGGTGTATGGCCAGGTCCTCGGTGCTCTGGAAGGTGTAGTGGCGGGCCAGGGTGTAGAGCCACACCGCCAGGGCCCAGGCCGCGGCCAACAGCAGGCTGGCGGCCAGGGGACGGTCCAGGCACCAGGCAAAGGCACCCTGCCAGACGGGGGGGCGGGGGAGGGCGACGGGGGGGGCGGGGGCGACGGGGGGGGCGGAGGCGACGGGGGGGGCGGGGGGGGCGCGGGAGCGGCGGCGGAGCAGGGCGGCGCGCAGGAGCAGGGTGGCCGCCAGGCCCAGGACCGGGAAGTCCAGGCCGCTGACCGCGGGGATGTCCAGGCGGCCGGCCAGGAGGTAGAGGACCAGGAGCGCCAGCCAGGCCCAGACCAGGGCGTCCAGCACCCTCACCACGCGCGAGGGGGGCGAGGGGGGCGGGGGGGACGACGGGGGGGACGGGGACGACGGGGGGGACGGGGACGATGGGTGCGGGTGCGGGGAAGCGGGGGGCTTGCTGGCAAGGGTATCGCTCAGGTCGTCACCTCCTGGAGCCCCGCTCCGGCAGGCTAGAGCAGGGCCCTGGCAAACTCCGCGGGGTCAAAGGGTCTCAAGTCTTCGATGCCTTCTCCCAGACCCACGAAGCAGATTGGCAGGTTCAGCTCCTTGGCAATGGCCACCACCACCCCGCCCTTGGCTGTGCCGTCCAGCTTGGTGAGTATGATGCCGGTGAGGGGCACGGCCTGGTTGAAGAGCTTGGCCTGGCTCACTGCGTTCTGGCCGGTGGTGGCGTCCAGCACCAGGAGCACCTCATGGGGCGCGCCGGCCAGGCGCTTGCCCACCACCCGGTGGACCTTCTTGAGTTCCTCCATGAGGTTGACCTTGGTGTGCAGGCGGCCGGCGGTGTCGATGATTACCAGGTCCCTGCCCCGGCTCTGGGCCGCGTCCACCGCGTCCCAGGCCACGGCCGAAGGGTCGGCGCCGTGCTTCTGGCGCACCAGGTCGCAGCCGGCGCGCTGGGCCCATATCTCGAGCTGCTCGATGGCCGCGGCGCGGAAGGTGTCCGCCGCGGCCAGGAGCACCTGGCGGCCCTCCTGGTTCTGGAAGCGGTGGGCCAGCTTGCCGATGCTGGTGGTCTTGCCCACCCCGTTCACCCCCACCACCATGATCACGTGGGGGTCGTTGCCGCGGGCAGGGGGCGAAGGCGTACGTTCCAGGATGTCCTGGATGCCCTTGGCCAGGGCGCGCTTGAGGGCCTCGGCGTCGTCCAGCTCCTTGCGGGCCACCTTGCCGCGCAGTCCCTCGATCAGCTCCAGGGTGGTGGGCACGCCCAAGTCGGCGGTGACCAGGACTTCCTCCAGCTCGTCCAGCACCTCGTCGTCGATCTTCTTGCCCAGGGTGATGCGGTCGATGGAGCCGGAGATCTTCTCGCGGGTCTTGAGGAGGCGGTCGGCCATGCGGCCGAAGAAGCCGCGCTTGGCCGGCTGGGGCTCCTCGGCAGGGGCGGCGGGGGGGCTGGTGGTTTCCTCGGCAGCCTCGTCGGGGGCGGGCCGGGGCTCCTGGTCCGGCGGGGAGGCCTCTCCGGCCGGTTGGGCCTGGACCTGGTCCTCGGGTTCGTGCTCTTGCTTTTTCTGCTTCTTGCGCCAGAACATGTTGCTGCCTGCTGAAGGTGAAGGAAGCGAAAGCGAAAGGGCGGGGACGGACACGCCGCCTCCCGCCTCGTAATCTAGCCAGCCCGGGTTGATGCGTCAAGCTCGGCGGCCGGCAGCGCTTTGGCCTTGCCCGCCTCTTGCCTCGGTTCGCCCTCGCCCTGCGCCGCCCCCGCTGCTCCCCGTCGCCCCGTCGCCCCGTCGCCCCCCGTCGCCCCCCGTCGCCCTCGCCGCTCTGGCCCCCCATCGCCCCCGTGGCCCCCTAGGCGGCCGGGGACTCGCCCTGGGCCAGGTCCACGGTGAGGAGCTTGCTGACGCCCTTTTCCTCCATGGTGACGCCGTAGAGCACGTCCATGATCTCCATGGTGCGGCGGGAGTGGGTGATCATCATGATCTGGGAGCGCTTGGACAGCTCCCGCAGGAGGTCGTGGAAACGGCCCACGTTGGCCTCGTCCAAGGGCGCGTCCACCTCGTCCAGCACGCAGAAGGGGGCGGGGCGGATGAGGAAGAGGGCGAAGAGCACCGCCGCAGCGCTCATGGCCTTTTCGCCGCCGGAGAGGGCCTCGATGTTTTTGAGCTTCTTGCCCGGGGGCTCCACCATGAGGTGCAGGCCGGCGTCCAGGGGGTCCACGCCCTCGTCCAGGACCAGGCGGGCGCTGCCGCCGCCGAAGAGCACGGGGAACACGTCGCCCAGGCGCTGGTTGACCAGCTCCAGGGTGTCGGTGAAACGGGAGCGGCTGGTCTTGTTGATCTTGCGGATGGCCTGGCGGAGGTCCTCCAGGGAGGCTTCCAGGTCGGCCCTTTGTTCGGAGAGGAAGGCGTGGCGCTCGGAGAGGGCCTGGTGTTCGCTGATGGCCTCCATGTTCACCGGCCCCAGGCGGTTGAGGCGGGTGCGGAGCTTGTTGAGGCGCTCGCGGGCGGTCTCCGGGTCAAAGGCGCCCTGGGGCAGGTGGGCCTGGTAGTCGTAGGTGAGGTCCACCCGGCAGCGCTCCAGGGCCTGCTCGCAGAGGTTGTCGCGGGAGAGCGTCAGCTCCTTGCGCCTCAGGCTCAGCTCGCCGCTTTGGCTCTCCACCTCGCGCTGCTCGGCGCGGGCCTGCTTGAGGGCGGCCTCCAGGTCGGCATGGCGCATCTGGGCCTGGCCCAGCACCTCGCGGGCCTGGCGGTGGGCTTCCTCCAGGCGGTCCAGCTCCTGGTAGAGGGAGCCCAGGCTGTCCTGCTGGGCCTGGCGGCGTTCGAGCAGGGACTCCACGGTCTCGGCCGCGGTCTGCATCTCGGCGGACAGGACCTGGATGCGTTCGTTGGCGGCGGCGATCTCCTGGGCCAGGCGGCGGGCCTCGCGGCCGGCGTGCTCGGCCTCGGTGGCCAGGTTGGCGGCGGCCAGGCGGGCCTCGCCCTCCTGGCTGCGGGCCTCCTCCAGGTCCTCCCGGGCAAAGGCGAGGTCCTCCTGGGCCCGGGCCAGGTCATCCTCCAGGTCGGCTAGGCGGGCCTGGTTGTCCTCCAGCTCGGCCCGCAGCCGGGCCTCCTCGCCCTCGGTGCGCTCCAGCTCGGCGGCTATCTCGTCGGCCTCGTAGGCCAGGCCCTCCAGTTGGCGCTTCTTGACCGAGGTTTCTTCCTTCAGGCGGAACAGCTCCTGCTCGCGGGCGCGGAGGTCGCGTTCGCGCTCGGCGCGGGTGGCGGTGAGCGCGGCGATCTCTTCTTCCAGGTCGGCCAGGCCGGCCTCGGCGCGCTCCCGCTCCAAGGTGGCCTGGCGCAGCCGTTCCCGGGCCGCAGCCAGTTGCTCGCGGCACTGGGTCAGCTCGTTCTGGCGGGCCAGCACCGCGGAGGAGTCCTCGGCCGCGCGGCCCACCAGGGCGGCACCGGGGCGGTCCAGGCGCTGGCCGGCCGGGGTGACCAGGCTCTGGCCCGGGGCCAGGGCCGGGCCGGCCTTCCAGGCGGAGTCCAGGTCCGGGCAGTGGCCCACCCCGCTCAGGAGGGCGGCCAGGGGCTCGAAGCCGGGCCGGGGCCGGGCCTCATGGGCCAACTCGCCGGCCTGGGCCGGGGCATCGGCCCGGGCCTGGAGGTCCTCCAGGGCCACCACCCGCAGGCGGCCCAGCCCGGCCTGGTCCACCCAGGCGGCCAGGGCCAGGGCGTCCTGGCCGCTGCGCACCACCAGGGCTTGCAGGTCCGGGCCCAGGGCGGCCTCCACCAGGGGCTCGGAGCCGGGGGAAACCTCCAGGTGCTCGGCCACCAGGCCCAGCACCTCCACCGGCAGGCGCCCGTCCTGGGCCGCGGCCAGCACCTCGCGCACGCTGGAGCCCACCCAGTCGTAGGAGGCCAGGGAGGCGGCCAGGGCCTCGGCCTTGGCCGCCAGTTGCTGCTCGGCGCGCACCGCCTCCTGCTCGGCTTTGCCCAACTGGTTGAGGTGCTGGTGCTGCTCCTGGCGGCTGCGGGCCAGCTCCTCCAGGCGGGCCTCCACCTGGGCCATCTCGGCCTTGAGGCCGGCCAGGTGGTGCTGGCGCTCCTGGTCCTGGCCGGTGAGTTGGCCGAGTTCCTGCTCCAGCACGGCCTGGCGGGAAACCACCTGCTCGCGCCGGCGGAAGAGTTCGCCCCGGGCGCGTTCCAGGTCGGCCAGGCGGTTCTTGGCCTGGCTGGCCCGGGAGAGGTGGTCCACCAGGGCTTCCTTGCAGGCGTCCACCTGGGCCTCGCGCACGGACACGGACTCCTTGAGTTCGCGCACCCGGGCCTCGGCCTCGGCCACCGCGGCACGGCTCTGGGCCAGGCGGGCGTCGCCCTGCTCGGCTAGGCGGCGGGCCCGGGCCAGCTCGCGTTCCTGGGCCTGGAGGCGGGTCTTGAGTTCCTCGCGCTCGGCAGCGTAGCGCTCGCGCAGGCGGCGGGTGTTCTCGGCCTCGCGGCCCAGGAGGGTCAGTTCGTTTTCAGCCTTTTGGATGGCACCCTGGGTTTCCAGGCGCTTGGTGCCGGCCTGGCTTATCTCCTGCTCGGCGTTGACCAACTGGACCTTCATGGTCTCCAGGTCGGTCTCCAGGCCGGTGACCCGCTGGTTGGCGAGGAGGAGCTGGGCGCCCACCGCCTCGGCCTCGGCGTCCAGTTCCTCCAACTCGCGGGTGAGCCGCTGGTACTCGTAGCTGGCGATGTTGAGGTCCAGCTCGCGTATCTGGGCCCTGAGTTCCTGGTGGCGCTGGGCCTTTTTGGCCTGGCGCTGGAGCCGGTTCATCTGGGTCTCCACCTCGTGCAGGATGTCGCCCAGGCGGTCCAGGTTGTCCTTGGCCCCTTGCATCTTGCGCAGGGAGACCTTTTTCTGGTTCTTGTACCGGGTGCTGCCCGCGGCCTCCTCCACCCACAGGCGGCGCTCCTCGGTCTTGGCCTCGATGAAGGCGGCCACCCGGCCCTGCTCGATGATGGCGTAGGCCCGGTTGCCCAGGCCGGTGTCCATGAGCAGTTGCTGGATGTCCTTGAGGCGGCAGGGCATCTTGTTGATGAGGTAGTCGGAGTCGCCGGAGCGGAAGAGCCGGCGGGTGATCATGATCTCGCTCAGGTCCGCGAACTGGGGGTGGCTGATGGAGCCGTTGTTTTCGAAGACCAGGCTCACCTCGGCCACGCCGGCGGCCTTGCGCCCCTCCGAGCCGCTGAAGATCACGTCCTCCATGGCGCGGCCGCGCAGTTGCTTGGCCGACTGCTCGCCCAGCACCCAGCGGATGGCGTCCACCACGTTGGACTTGCCGCAGCCGTTGGGGCCCACCACCGCGCACATGGCTTCGGGAAAATCCAGCACGGTGCGGTCGGCGAATGACTTGAAACCGTTGATTTCCAGGCGTCGAACCCGCATGGCCTCCCCATCTTCGAGTTCACTCTTTGTAGCAGAACCCGGAGCTAGAGTCAAGATGACAACACCATATTAGGTGGTCTGCCCCTCAAAGGCAACTATATATTGTGTTGTATAAAAATCAGCCGCTTAGGCTCAGTGCACTGTGGCCCGGCGCCGCCGCCCGGGCCGGCGGGGAAATTATCCCCCCGGCCCCCAGGGCGCGCAAGGCGCTGGGTCCTTAACTTTCAAGCAGGCTTTTTGGTATGATTAAAAAACGTTTCTGCACCAGGGCGCCGCCGGGGGGATGGGGAGCCAAGGCAAAGGGATGAAACTTTTCCCACCCGATGACCCCAAGCAGGCCCTGCGCCTGCGGCGTACCCTGCTGGCCCAGGCCGGAGGGGTGGTCTGTACCCTGCTCTGCGCTATCGCCGTGGGGCTGGGCTATTTCCGCGGCGGCTGGCGCACCTTCCTGATAATCCTGTCCCTGGCCTGGGGCGTGCACCTGGTGCTGTTGGGCGTCATCCGCAGCGGCCTGAACAAGCGCTTCAAGGACCCCAGCCTCACCCTGGCCCAGATCACCTGGGCCACCCTGGCTGTCCTGGGCATGGTGTATTTCATGGACCAGCTCAGGATGGTGGTGCTGATGTACTACCTGCTGGTCATGTTCTTCGGGGCCTTTCGGGTGATGGCCTGGGGATTCGCCTACATCACCACCCTGGCGGTGGCCGGCTACGGGGTGGTCATCTGGCTCTTGGTGCGGTTCCATCCCGAGGTCGTCAACCTCAGGGTGGAGCTGGTGCGCTGGCTGGGGTTTGCCATATCCATGGCCTGCTTTTCCCTGGTGGGCACCGAGCTGTCGCGGCTCAGGCGCCGGGTGAGCCACCAGAACCGCGATCTGCGCGAGGCCCTGGCCACCATCAGCGAGCTGGCCATCACCGACGAGCTGACCGGCCTGTACAACCGGCGCCACATCCTGTCGGTGCTGGAGTACCAGAAGATGCTGGCCGACCGGGGTGGACATTCCTTTGTGCTGGCCTTTGCCGACCTGGACCATTTCAAGCAAGTGAATGACCGCTATGGCCACCACGCCGGCGACCAGGTGTTGAAGCGCTTCGCCCAGATCGCCCGGATTTCCACCCGCGAGGTGGACTACCTGGCCCGCTTCGGCGGCGAGGAGTTCGTCCTGGTCCTGGTGCAGACCAGCCTGCCCCGGGCGCTCACCGTGGCCGAGCGCATCCGCTCCCAGGTGGAGGAGGGGCCGTTCGTGGTGGAGGGGGCCGAGATCAGGCTCACCGTGTCCCTGGGGCTGACCGAGTATCAGGTGGGCGAAGAGGTGGAGGCGACCCTGGCCCGGGCCGACGAGGCGCTTTACCGGGCCAAGCAGAAGGGCCGCAACCGGGTGGAGGTGCACCTGGGGGGAACGACGGGGGACGGGGCGACGGGGGACGGGGCGACGGGGGACGGGACGACGGGGGACGGGACGACGGGTGAGGGGGGTACGGGTGAGGGGGGTACGGGCGGGGACGAGGTCGGCGGCGCGCGGCTTCCCAACCAGGTGGTGCCCTGAGCCATGGCCCGGGTGCTGGCCATATACGGCAGTCCCCGCCGCCAGGGCAACACCGCCCGCCTGCTGGGGGAGGCGGTGGCCGGCGCCTGGGAGGCGGGCGCGCAGGTGGAGGAGGTGGTGCTCCGGGATCTGCGCATGTCTCCCTGCCTGGAGATATACGGTTGCAAGCAGCAGGGCCGCTGCGCGATCGACGACGATTTCCAAGATCTCTACGATCAGCTTTTGGCCTCCCAGGGCTTGATGCTGGCCTCGCCCATCTTCTTCTACACGGTCAGCGCCCACACCAAGATCATGATGGACCGCTGCCAGTCCCTGTGGGTCAAGAAGTACTGGATCGACAAGAGGCCCTTTGGCGCCCTGGACCCGGCCAAGAAGGCGCTCTTCATTTCCGTGGGCGCCAGCCGGGGCCAGAAGCTCTTTGAGGGCGCCCTGCTCACGGTCCGTTACTTCCTGGATACCCTGGACATGGGCCTGTGGAAGAGCCTGCTCTACCGCGGCCTGGATTCGGCCCAGGAGATAGAGGGCTTCCCCGCCTACCTGGCCGAGGCCCGCCAGGCCGGCGCGGATCTGGCCCGGGAGCTGGCCGCGGGGTCCTAGCCGCGGCCTTTTATAATTCTAAAAACTATAGTAGTATCAGGTGTAACTTGGCCGCCTGAGGCCCGCCAGGGGCGGGGTGCGGCCTGAGTTGGTTTTAGGCCCTATTTGGTTAAAGCAAATAGTAGAAGGAGGCAGGTTCATGGAGAAGGTGCTGATCGTGGGGTGCAAGCGGGCCATGGACGACGTTTGCATCGGCTGCTCCCGCTGCCTGGTGGGCTTCAACCGCCGGGAGGGCGCGTTCGAGAGGTACAAGGACCAAGAGGCCGAAGTAATGGGCCTTTTGTCCTGCGGCGACTGCCCGGGCGCGGCCATCGTGACCCGCTTGGCCCAGGTGAAGCTGTGGAACCAGCCCTTGGGCGAGAAGCCCACCAAGGTACACCTGGGCCCCTGCCTGGTGGACCATTGCCCGCACAAGGAGGAGATAATCCGCAAGATAAAGGCCAAGGCCGGGGTGGAGGTGATAGAGGGCACCCATCCCTATTTGCCGGACAACATCTTCGCCTGAGCCGGCGGCCTTGGTTGAAGTAATTGGTTCATGTGTCTGAGGGCGGCCGGGGGCCTCTCCGGCCCGCAAAGGCGAAAACCCCGTCCCGCGACTGGCGCGGGACGGGGTTTTGTTTCCAGTGCCTAGCTATGCGGCTGCTTGTGGGCAGCTACCAGGCGCGGCGCTGGGGCCGGCGCTCGCGGCGCTCCATGGCCTCGTTTACCCGCAGGGGGCGGCCGTCCAGTTCGTAGCCGGCCAGCGCGGTGATGGCCGCGTCAGCGGCGTCTTCGTTCATCTCCACGAAACCGAAGCCACGGGAGCGCCCGGTGTCACGATCGGTGATCACCTTGGCGGAGTGCACCTCCCCGTACTGCTCGAACAGCTCACGGACTTCGTCAGCGGTGGTGCTAAAGGGAAGGTTGCCCACAAAGATATTCTTCATCATTTCTTTCCATTCTCCAAAGACAGGACAAAAACTCGGCCGGATACCTGTGCCGGCCACATGACCAAAAAACCCGATCAACCTGCTGCACCGGGCGAATCTACCGAACGCCGGGGTCAGCACGTCGTCGGGTCCTTCAGCCAAGCCAGATTGAAGCTTAGGGGTCAAACGGGGATTTGTCAATCTAAATCGCGGAAAATTCGTAAAATCCTTGGGCCGCCCCGGTCGGTCCCCTTGGCGGGCGGCGAGCCGGGGCAGGGAAGGGGCCGCCCGGAGTGCCCCGGGCAGGCGCCTACACCGGCACCACCACCGGCGGCCGCAGGAGGAGGTCCACCGCCTCCCGGGCGGTGTTGGCCAGGCGGGGGTGGGTCTTTTGCAGGGAGATGATCTGGCGCAGGTTGTCGGCGGTACGGTAGATGAGCTGGGCCAGGTCGCCCTCGGCGCCGCCGTACACCGGCACGGTTTCGGCGAACTCGCCGCCCAGGGCCCAGGCGAACACCGCGGCCCCGGCCTGGGGGGGCAGGGGCGGGGTGTCGAAGCCCCACTGGCGCAGGCGGGACAGCATGGGGTCCAGGCTCCAGCGCAGGCTGGTGAGTCCTTCCTTGAGGCGCTGGCCCAGGTAGGGCGCCTCGCCCTCGCGCTCGCGGTCGTCCACGAACAGCGCCACCAGCCCGGCCAGCAGCACCGGGTCCTCCTCGGGCAGCGAGCCCTGGCGGATGGCTTCGGCGATGAGGATGGGCTGGTCCAGGCGGAGCTTGCTGGCCCACTCCCCGTCCGCAGTGAGCCGGCCCTCGGCGTCCACGAAGCCCTCGGCCCGCAGGAACTCCAGGTGGCGCACGAAGTCGTACCAGAAGGCGTGGCTTTCCTCCTGCACCTGGGAGAGCACCCGCTCGCCCTGCTCCAGCAGCTCGAAGAGTTCACCCTTGGGGGTGAGGCACTCGTCCGCCAGGGGGCAGTCGTTGCAGGTGAGCCCGGCCAGTTCCTCGTCCACCGTGAGGAGGCGCTCCCGGGCCAGGTCCACCTCGCGCTGGCCCAGCACGGCCATCTCGGGCGCGGAGAGGGGGGTGGGCTTGGCCGGTATCTGGTCCAGCACCGCCTGGGCCAGCATGCGGCCGCCGCCGGCGTGGGGCAGGTCCAGCACCTCCTGGAACACCCCGGCGATCTCGTCCAGGGGCACGAAGTCCAGGCGGGGCCGGCCGCGCTGCAGGCGGCGGTCCGGCCGCAGGCTCACCGCCAGCACCCCGGCGTCCTCGCCCTGGCCCTCGCGGCGCATGACCGCGGCCAGGGAGCCGAACATGTCCATGAACACCCGGCCCCGGGTGAGCGCGCCCCACAGGCCGCCCCGCTCCTCCACCGAGGCCAGCTCGGCTTCCAGGCGCTGGTGCAGGCGTTCCAGTTGCCGCCGCCGCCGCCGCCGCACCACCGCCTCCTCCGGGCCGGGGCAGAGGGAGCCGGCCAGGCGCTTGGTGAGCGACTTGACCACCTGTTGCAGGCCGCCCTTTTTGCGCGGCCGGCCCTCGGAAAGCTCCAGGCGCTGGAAGGTGGCCAGGCTCTGGCCCAGGAGCTGCTTCACCTCGGCCGGCCGGTGGGAGAGCAAAAGGTTCAGCACCATGGAGAAGTTGATGCTCAGTTGGCTCTCTATGGGCTCGGGGTCCGAGCCCAGCAGGCTGGCGATGAGCGGCACGTTGTTGAAGGGGCCGGGCACCACCGCGCAGAAGCCGATCTTGTCCATGCCCCGCCGGCCGGCCCGGCCGGTCATCTGCAACAGGTCGGTGGCGGACAGGTCCACGAACTCACGGCCGTTGAAGCGGTCGCTCTGGGTGATGACCACGGTGCGGGCGGGGAAGTTCACCCCTGCCGCCACGGTGGAGGTGCTGAAGATGGCCTTCAACAGCCCCCGCTGCATGAGCCGCTCCACCAGCAGCTTCCAGTGGGGCAGATGGCCCGCGTGGTGGGCGGCCACGTGCAGGCTTTTCAGGGCGCCCAGTTGGGGATGGCTGCGGAGGAAGGCGTAGCGTTCCAGGAACTCGTCCACCTGTTCCACCAGGGCCTGGTGCTGCTCGGGGTCCACCTCCAACTGGGCGCTGGCCACGAAGCTGAGCGCGCTGTCGCAGTCGGCCCGGGACTTGAGGAAGAAGATGGCCGGCAGCAGGTCGGCCTGCTCCAGCACCGCCAGGATGCGGGTGAAGGGCGGCACGTGCTGCAGGGGCCCCCGGTGGCGTTCCTTGTCCTGTTTCTCGATGAAGTGGCGCACCTGGGGAAACAGGCCGTCCCGGCCCAGGAGGGGGGTCAGCTCGCCATCGGGCATGATGAACACCGGAAAGAGCGGCACCGGCCGGGTTTCGTCTATCACCGTGGCGCAGGGCTCGTCGCGCACGAACTCCAGCCAGCGGGCGATCTGGTCGGCGTTCTGCACCGTGGCCGAGAGCAAAAGCAGCCGCACCCGCACCGGCAGGTAGATGATCACCTCCTCCCAGACCACGCCGCGCTCGGGATCGCCCAGGAAGTGGGCCTCGTCCAGCACCACCAGGCCGGCGTCCAGGTCGCGGCCCTGGTGCATGGCGTCGTAGAGCTGGTTGCGCAGGATTTCGGTGGTGCCCACGATGAGGTCGGCGCCCAGGTTCTCCTTGCGCTCCCCGGTGAGGATGCCCACCCGGTCCTCGCCGAATATTTCCATGAACTCCGCGTACTTGGAGTTGGAAAGCGCCTTCAGGGGGCTGGCGTACCAGGCCCGCTGGCCGCTGGCCAGGGCCGCGGCGATGGCCTTTTCGGCGATCCAGGTCTTGCCGCTGCCGGTGGGCGCGCTTACCACCACGTCTTCATGGGCCAGGCGCTCCACCGCCTCGCTCTGGAAGGGGTCGGGCACAAAGGGCGACGCCTCGGGCACGCCTATCTCCTGGAGCACCGGCAAAAGCTTCCGGTTGATCCTGGGGTTGAAGGCGGGCTCCGGGGGTTGCGGGGGACGCTGCTCCCGCGTGCGGCGCGGCGGCCGGCGGGCGCGGTGGGGGCGGCGGCCGCGGGAGGAGCGGGAAGACCGGGGGCGTCGGGTTCGCTTGGAAGGAGGTGTCTTGCTCACGTGCATCTCCGGTTGCCGAAGATGCTACACCTTTGGCCCCTTGCACGCAACCTTTCAATAAAGCGTGATAAAAAGGGAAAGACCCCGTGGGGGCCTTCAAGGGGGGTGGTCTCCCCCCGCCTCCGCGCTTCCAGTTCGGGGCGGGGGGACACCGGGCGTCACCGTCCATGGCGACTCGCAAGGGTCAGACGCTTCCTTGCGTCTGCTGAACCCAGCCAGGGGCAAGGACCATGCCGCTCATCTGGGTTCGCACCTAGAAGAAGCAACCGCCATGCCAAATATGTGCCTTTGAGAAATAATTACATATTAAGCCAATGATTGCAGAATGTTGAGGTGTAAGCCCCAGCCGGGGGGAGCAGGGGGAAGGCAGGTGGCGGGGGGCCCAAGAATTCCGGGCCGGGCCGGCGCCACTGGGCAACAAATGCCCTCCTGGCAGGTGGGCATGTGGATTATGGCTTGATGGCCAGGCACTTGCCCGGCCGGCAGGATTCAGGCGCTTTTCACGGTTCCGGCCCCCGGCCCGCGCTCAGTCCAGGTCTTCCTGGCCGCACCTGGCGTCCAGTTCCCGGCGCAGCCGGTTGAGTTCGTCCTCCAGGTCCTGGCGGGCCTGCTCCCGCTCCTGGGGAGACATCCGGGCGGGATAGCGGCGCGGCTCGCCGGCGGCCATGACCACTCGGGCGAAAGGCTTGGGGATCATGGTGCGGTCCCAGGATTTCCTGAGCACCCAGGCCCGGTCGGCGGACCACATGAGGGGGTACAGGGGCAGGCCGGTGCGCTGGGCCAGCACGATCATGCCCTTCTTGGCCCGGTAGCGGGGGCCGCGGGGGCCGTCGGCCACGGTGGCGGCGCTGACGCAG
This sequence comes from uncultured Desulfarculaceae bacterium, assembly GCA_964620595.1. GTDB lineage: Bacteria > Desulfobacterota > Desulfarculia > Desulfarculales > Desulfarculaceae > Desulfocarbo. The sequence goes on from CAZUHP010000013.1 coordinate 15,049, forward strand.
CGGCCGCTGGTGAGCGCCTCGGCCATCTCCTCCAGGGCCTGGAGGCCGCCGTGGTGGGAGGAGCCCCGCACCGGCACCCCGCCCATGCGTTCCAGGAAGCGGGCCAGGTACTCGCCGTCCTTGCTGCGGCTGACCATGATGGCCGGCCTGATTTGGCGGAAGTGGTAGAGGAAGAATATGGCCGTGCGGTGCCAGGTGGCGGCCACTATCCGCAGTTGGCGCTTGCGGATCGCCTCCAGCGTTTCAGGGTTCAGCAGCTCCACCCGGCAGGTGGCGAAGATGGCCCTCAATATCCAGCTTCCCAGGTGGCTGACCAGCCAGAAGGCCAGGCGCTGGCCCAGGCTGTACCCGCTCTCGCCGGCCATCTACAGCCCCAACTCCTCGCCCACCAGCACCAGGTGCAGGCGCTGGGCGTCGGCCTGCTTGTGGATCACCACGGTGGCGTTGCAGATGCGCTCCGGGCTGTCGCAGTCCGCGCACTGGCCGGTCTGGGCGCAGGGCGTCTTGCGGCCCAGGCGCCTGGCGTTGGTAGGGGCCACGTAGTGGCGGATGCGCTCCTGGGCATAGGCCAGGTTGGGTACGATCTTGTTGCAGCCGGCCACCAGGATCACCTTGCCCGGCCCGAACAGGATGGGCCCCACCCGGGTGCCGCTGGCGTCCACGAACACCAGCTCGCCCTGCTCGGTGATGCCGTTGACGCCGGCCAGGAAGTAGTCGGCCGTGAGGCCCCGGCGCAGGCGGTCGCGGGTCTGTTCGGGGCTGAGTCCCTTCTCGAAGCGGTCGATGAGCTGCACCGGCGCCTGGCGCAGGGCGTCGATCACCCCGGTCTGGAACAGGGTCATGGACCCGCCCAGGGCCACGCTGCTTTGGGGCGGGATCATGGCCAATACCTTTTCGGCCACCTGCTCGGCCCGGGGCACGAAGCTGGCCTGCATGCGGTTGCGCTTCAGGGCCTCGATGACCGCTTGGGCCCGGGTTTCGCAGAACCACTGAGTAGTGGGGTCCATGGGGTTGGCTCCTTTGGGATGTGGTTGCCCAAAAAATAGCACGAGCGCCGCGCCACCGCCAAGGGGGGCGGGGGGGCGACGGGGGGGGCGGGGAGGCGACGGGGGGGCGACGGGGGGCGTGGGCGACGGGGGGCAGGGGATGAGGGCATAGTGTCTGCTGGGCCGGGGGGGCGGGCGGTTAGGCCTGGGAGGAGATGGGGATGAGGGTGTCCAGCTTGACTGCGAGCAGCATGGAATGGATCTGGGGGGGCACCGCTTGCAGGCGCGAGCGCACCCCGTACCGGGCGGCCTGCTTGTGAAAGGCGATGAGGGCGCCGATTGCCGAGCTGGTGATGCTGGTGACGTTGCTGAAGTCGAAGATCACCTGCTCCAGCTCGGCCAGGTTCAGGCTGGCCAGGCTCTTTTGCAGCTTGCGGGTTTCCGCGTCGTCAAGGCGGCCGGTGAGGTAGATCACCGCCACCGGACCCTTGGCCTCGAGGTGCGGGCTCATAGACAGCGACCTTTGGGGGCGGCAAGTCGAGGCTGTGATGGCATTATAGCATCAACTGCGGGCTTGACAGCAACAAAGCCCGGGGCTATGGGTGGGGCGGCGGGGGGCGCCGGTAGGTTGGTTTCAGGCAGCAAGGAAAAGGAGAGGGCAGCGGTGGACATGGAGGTGGTCTTCCAGGAGGGGCAGGGGATAGAGGCCCGCTTCGAGGGATTTTCGGTTATGACCGACCAGCCCGTGTCCGAGGGCGGGGGAGGTACGGCGCCCTGGCCCTTTGCCTTGTTTCTGGCTTCCCTGGCCACCTGCGCTGCCTGGTATGTACGGGGTTTTTGCCAGGTGCGGGGTATTGCCGAGGCTGGGATGAAGCTTCTTCTGCGCACTTTTTCCGATCCCGAGGGCAAGCGCCTGGAGCGGGTGGAGATGGAACTTGTGCTGCCGGAAGGATTTCCCGAGAAGTATGAGAAGGCCATCGTGAGGGTGGCCAACCAGTGCGCGGTGAAAAAGGCCATCCTGAACCCACCGGAGATCACCCTGAGCACCAGCCGGCCATAGGGAGGGACGGCTGCCGCCTTTGCGCTCCCCCCTGCCGCGCCCTGGCGGCGGGCTGGTTCAGCACCACTGCTGCGCGCCCTCCCGCCTCGCCTTGTCTATCTGCCCCCTCCCGTCCTGATGTCTCCGGCTATTTGCTTCTTTTGCCCCCGCCCCGTCGCCCCCCCGTCTAGTTGCTGCGCCTGGTTTCTGTTGGCGGTGGGCGGTTTTTCCCTAGGATTCGGGTACGCCCAGGCGCTGCTCCAGGAAGGCCAGTTCCTGGTTGAGCTTGCCGTCTTTGAGCAGCCCCCGTTCGATCTGGCCCACGCTGTACATGACCGTGGAGTGGTCGCGGTGGAAGACCTTTCCGATGGAGGCGTAGGAGGCCTCGGTGTGGCGGCGGCAGAGGAACATGCCCAGGTTGCGCGGCCGGGTGATGGCCTTGGCCCGGCTCTTGCCGGTGAGGGTTTGTTTGTCCAGGCCGTAGACCTTGGCCACCACCTCCAGCACCTTCTCGGGGGTGATGCGGCTGGGGCGGGACTCCATCTGGCCCACCACCTCGCCGGCCAGGCGCAGGTCCATGGTGCGGCCGGTGAAGCTGGCCTTGGCCACCAGGCCCACCAGGGCGGACTGGAGGCGGCGCACGTCGCCGGTGATCTCCTGGGCCAGGAACTCCAGCACCTCGCCGGGCACCGAGACCTTTTCGTCCGCGGCCATGCGCCGCAGGATACCCAGGCGGGTGCTCTGGTCCGGGGGGTCGATGGGCACGGTCACGCCCGCGACCAGGCGGCTGGCCAGGCCGCTCTTCAGGCCCTTGATGCGGGTGGGCGGATTGGAGCCGGTGAAGATGATCCGCTTGCCGGCGTCCAGGAGGATGTCCAGGGTGTAGCCCAGCTCGTCCTGGGTCTTGTCTTTGCCGGCCAGGAACTGCACCTCTTCCAGGAGCAGCACGTCGCAGCCCCGGCGGAAGCGCTCCTTGAACTCGTGGATGCGCTTTTTCCTGAGGGCGGCGATCATCTGGTTGGCAAAGTCCTCGGCCGTGAGGTAGGCCACCCGCAAGTGGGGGTTGCTCGCCATCACGTGCTGCCCCACCGCCTGGGTGAGGTGGCTCTTGCCCAGGCCGGTGCTGGAAAAGAGGAACAGGGTGTTGGTGAACATCTGCTGGCCGCGGGCCATGGCCTTGGCCGCGGCAGCGGCGAACTCGTTGCAGGAGCCGGTTACGAACTTGTCGAACACGAAGCGGCGGTTGAAAACCGGCGCAAAGTCGCTCACCCGGGGCAGCTCCATTTGCTGGGGGGTGTGGCTTGGTTGCTGGGTGGCACGGGGGCCGTGGGGGGCGGGGGTGGCGGGGGGGGCGGGGGCACTCTCCAGCTCCAGGCGGATGTCCACGGGCTTTTCCATCTCCGCCAGGAACTGGCGCAAGCGGGGCAGGTGGTGTTCCTGGATCCACTTGCGGTGGAAGGCGTTGGGGCACACCAAAACCAACCCGGACCCATTGCTGCGGACCAGCCGCAGGGGCCTGATCCAGACCTGGAAATCCTCGGGGTCTAAGCTATGCTGCAAGCGCTCCAGGAGTGCGGGCCAAAGGGTTTCGGGCAACAAAACTCCTCCCTCAATATCAAACTCACGGTCCAATATCGCTAATAATCTACAGATTGGACTGCCTGGTTGGACGGGACAGGTATAGCAACGGTATATAGCCTGGCCCTGTCGGCGGTCAATCCAGGCTGCGCCGGATGGGGCGCGAGCGGGTTTTATACTTGGTCACAGCCATAACACGCTGATATCATAACAATATTATGTTACATTCTTGTAACGGAGCCTTGGGGCGTTGCTTTGGGCGAAGGGCGGTAACTGCCCTTGCCGCCTGGGCTTCCCCGGTTAATCACATCTGTGCCTTAGTTTGGCCACAGAAACGAACTCGCTATATCTCGCGTTTTCTCTTTATTTCGGCTTTTTTCGGCCATTTTTGTCTTGGGCCGGACGATCGGACCTAACCCCTGGGAAAAATGGCGAATCTGCCGGGCCGGGCCTTTTGAGAAAATAGGCACTAGCGGCCCGGGCCAAAAAAGCGACGGCGAATGCACAAGGCTACCGCCGTCAAGGTAAATAAAGTCAGCTAGTTACGATATCGGATCCAAGTTTACCACGTCTTTGGGCCGCAGGCCAGTGGAATTCGAGGACCAGGGCAAGGTCCCTGTGATTAGTATAGAAGGCCACAGGCGCCCGGGTTCTTGAGGGGGGAGGCGCTCCCGTGGGTGGCATAGAGGCAGGCCCGGGGGGCTACCGGGTGCCGCGCTCTTGGGCCGGGGCTTGCCCAGGATGGGGCCTGCCACCCTGCCCGGCATCTCGGCCGCCAGGCTGGTCATGGCCCGCACCTGGCCGGCCTTGCCGGGCTTGGTGCCGCTCCTCCGGGCTGCCCTGGCTTTTCCCTGGCCTGTTATCCACCGGCTTTGCGGTATTTTCAGGGACTTTTCCACCATGAATCCTGGTTCCGGCCGGGTTTTGCACTGGTTTTCCACCGCTTCCCCACTAGGGGGAAGCTGGTTTCCCCCGGTTTTCCGGCCGGGCCCGCCCAGGGCCCGGCCGGGCAGGCCCGCGGCACCTGTCTTCCTCCGCCCCCCGCCCCCCCCGCCTGCCCCCGTTGTTATCCACCGGTTTTCCACCGGGCGGCCCCTGGGGCGAGGCTGGTTATCCACTGCCGGCCCGCCGGCCCGGCGCTGGTTCTCAACGCCTTGTCCCTTTCCCTTTCGCGCTTATCCACCACCGCTCCCCGGCCTTAGCCACTTGTAAATCAACACCCTTCGGGCTACCATGGGCCCGGAGGTGAAGCCTTGCTCTTTGCGCGCGGTCGCAGAATCCTGCTTGCCGGGGGCTTGGCCCTGGTGTTGGCCTTGGTGTTGGGGAGGCCGGGCCCGGCCGCAGCCCTGGACAAGGTGCGCCTGGGCCTGCACTGGGTGCACCAGGCCCAGTTCGCCGGCTTCTACCTGGCCCAGGACGCGGGCATATACCGCAAGTACGGCCTGGAGGTGGAGATCCTGCCCGGCGGGCCGGGCATAGACCCCCTCAAGGACCTGCTGGCGGAAAAATGCGACTTTGCCACCGGCTGGCTCTCGGGCGCCATGGAACTCCGCGCCCAGGGCTACCCTCTGGTGCTCCTGGCCCAGCTCATCCAGCGTTCGGCCCTGCTTCTGGTCACCTTTGCGGACCGGGACATAAGTTGCGTGAAGGACCTGAACGGCCGGCGGGTGGGCCTGTGGGGGGGGCATTTCAACCTGCTTCCCCACGCCCTGTTCAAGCGCGAGGGCATCCGGGTGGAGGAGGTGCCCCAGAACGTATCCATGACTCCGCTTTTGCGGGGGGCGGTGGATGCGGCGGCGGCCATGTACTACAACGAGTACCATCAGCTCTTTTTGGCCGGGGTGGACCTGGATGACATGGTGGTGTTCGATTTCGCCGACCTGGGGCTCAATTTTCCGGAGGACGGCATCTACGCCCTGGAGTCCTTGCGCCAAAAGAAGCCGGATTTGTGCCGCCGGTTCGTGCAGGCCAGCCTGGAGGGATGGCGGCTCACCTTCACCCGGCCCCGAGAGGCCCTGGCCTCGGTGATGAAGCGGGTGGAGAAGGCCCGCCTGGCCACCAACGTCTGCCATCAGCGCTGGATGCTGCGGGCCATGCAGGAGCTGATCACCTACCGGGTGGGCCGGCAGGGATTGGGCGAGCTTTCGCCCAAGGATTTCGAACTGGTCAACCGGGTGCTGGTGGACCAGGGGCTCATGGACCTGCCCCTGGACCGCGAGGTGTTCTACCAGCCCCTGGAGGATGGACGGCCATGAGGCCCCACGTGCTCAAGCTGCGCTCCCGCTTCGTGCTGTTCGTGTTGGCCGGGGTGGGGCTCATCGCCGCGCTCATGGGCGGCATCACCTTTTTCGAGAGCCGCGAGGCCCTGGTGGACTCCCGCCAGGAGCAGCTCTTCGACCTGGCCCAGGGCCAGGCCGCCGAGCTGGGCCGGCGGCTGGTCCAGGTGGCCCAGGCCACCCGGGGCCTGGCCGCCGCCCTGCAGGTCTTCCCCAAGCCCGACGAGGAGCAGCTTCACACCCTGATCCGGCGCTTCATCGTGTCCTCCAAGAGGATATACGGCATCGGCGTGGCCTACGCGCCCTATGCCTACCAGCCCCAGCGCAAGTTCTTCGCGCCCTACCTGCACCGCTCCAAGCGGGGAGTGGTTCCCTCGGTCATAGACAGCCCGGCCTACAACTACCCCCGCCACGACTGGTACCTGTTGCCGGCCCTGCTGGGCAAGCCGGTGTGGACCGAGCCCTACTTCGGCGAGGGCGGGGGCATCGTGATGGCCACCTACTGCGTTCCCCTGGTGCAGGGAGGCAAGATCCAGGGGGTGGTGGCCACCGACATCTCCCTGGAGGCGTTGGGGCGCGAGGTGGCCAACCTGGCGGTGGGACACCATGGCTACGCCTTTCTCATCAGCCGCCAGGGGGCCTTCCTGGCCGCGCCCCGGCCGGAGTGGGTCATGCGCGAGACCATCTTCTCCCTGGCCGAGGAGCGGGGATTGCGCGACATGCGCACCCTGGGCCGGCGCATGATCCGGGGCGGGGCCGGGGTGGAGCGGGTGGTCGGCTGGTTGAGCGGCGAGCCGGCCTGGCTGGCCTTCGCGCCGGTGCGGGAGGTGGGCTGGAGCTTCGGGGTGGTGGTTCCCGAAAGCGAGGTGTTGGCCCCGGCCTTTGCCCTGGCCCGGCGCCAGGTGTTGGTGGCGGCGGTGGGGCTGCCGGCCCTGGTGCTGGTGGTGTGGCTGTTGGTGATGGGCCTCACCCGGCCCTTGCAGCGCCTGGCCGCGGCGGCCAAGCGCCTGGCCTCGGGCGATCTCAGCACCCGGGTGGAGGGCGTGCGTCCCGGGGACGAGGTGGGCGAGCTGGCCCAGTCCTTCAACACCATGGTGGAGGACCTGAACTCCTACGTGGACAAGCTCACCGCCACCACCGCGGCCAAGGAGCGCATCGAGAGCGAGCTGGACCTGGCCCGCCAGATCCAGATGTCCATCCTGCCGCGCACCTATCCGGCCTTCCCGGAGCACAAGGAGTTCGACCTGTTCGCCAAGACCCACCCGGCCCGGGAGGTGGGCGGCGACTTCTACGACTTCTTCTTCGTGGATGACAACCGCCTGGTCTTCGTGGTGGGCGACGTGTCCGGCAAGGGGGTGCCCGCGGCGCTTTTCATGACCGTGTCCCGTACCCTCATCAAGAACGCGGCCACCCATCACCCCGACCCCATCGAGGCCCTGGAGGAGGTCAACGCCCAGATCCTGCCCGACAACGAGATGTGCATGTTCGTCACCGTGTTCTACGGGCTGTACGAGCTGGACCGGGCCCGGCTGACCTATGCCTGCGCCGGGCATCCCGCCCCGCTCCTGCGCCGGGCCGACGGCCAGGTGGAGCAGATACCCACCACCGGCGGCATGGCGGTGGGGGTGTTCGACCAGATGGGGCTCACCCGCGGCGAGCTGGACCTGGAGCCGGGCGACACGCTGTTGGTTTTCACCGACGGCCTGGACGAGGCCTTGAACCCGGCGGGCGAGCAGTTCGGCCTGGAGCGGGCCAAGCAGTGGTTGGCCTCCACCGAGCTGACCGAGGCGCCGGTGATGATCGACCGCCTGGTGCAGCACCACCGCCGGTTCACCGGCGAGGTGGAACAATTCGACGATTTGACCCTGTTGGTCTTCCGCCGGAGAGAGTAGAATTCATTAAGCCTGCTCCGCGGACGCATCCCTGGAATTTTTGCTGATCAGGAGATATGGTTTCGGCTGCCATGCAGCCTGGGCGGCGCCAGCCTACGGCGCCCCGCCCTTGGTGTTTGGGGGCGAACGTCATATTCCTCGGGGGCCGGAGTTCGGGCCGCCCCCGCCTGCCGCCCCCCGCCGCCTCCAGGGCAGGAGGTGAAAGCCGGGATGGTGGGGAAAGTGGGAAGCAGGAGATGAAGGAAGACTTTGAGAAACGTATCGAGGAGCTGGAACAACGCTACCGGTTCATTGCCGACAACCTGGTGGATGCCATCTGGGTGCTGGACATCGAGACCCAGACCTATGACTTCATCACCCCCTCGGTGGAGAGGCTGAGCGGCTACCGGGCCGAGGAGTACGAGGGGGTCCACCTGGCCCAGAGGCTCACCCCCAGTTCCTATGAAAGGGCGGTGGCGCTGTTCAGCAAGGAAAAGGAGGCCTTCGAAAAGGGCATGGAGCGCAAGCTGGTGCTGGAGGTGGAGAGCCTGCGCAAGGACGGCCAGCCCTTCTGGATGGAGGTGACCGCCAAGCTGTTCCGGGACAAGCACGGCCACTTGAAGGTGGCCGGGGTGAGCAAGGACATCACCCGGCGCAAAAGCGCCGAAAGGGAGCGCGAGGCGCTCATCAAGGACCTGGGCAAGGCCCTGGCCGAAAAGGAGGCGCTGCTCAAGGAGGTGCGGATATTGCGGGGGCTCTTGCCCATATGCTCCGGCTGCCGCAGGATACGCGACAGCCAGGGCAGGTGGTGGCCTTTGGACGCCTATGTGGAGAAGCACAGCGAGGCCAGGATCACCCACACCATCTGCCCGGAGTGCACCGAGGTGTTCTACGGCAAGCAGAAGAAAACCACCTAGCGGCGTTCTTCAAGGGGCGCGCTGCGGGGAGTGCTGCACCCGGGGAAGGGGCCGGCCGCGCCGGGCTGCTTCCCGGGCGCCGTCGGCTAGCCGCCGCCTGCCACCAGGCCCATGATCATCTCCTCGGCCTTGTCCAGGCTCACCAGGCTGGTGTTGAGCACCAGGTGGTAGTGGGAGGGGTCGTCGGGGTCCTCCACCCCGAGGCTGGCGAGGAAGCGGTTGCGGCGGCGCTGCTCCTTTTCCACCAGCCGTTCGGCCTTGTCCCGCGTCAGGTCGTAATGTTCCATCATGAACTTAACGCGGTCCTGGTGGGCGGCGACCAGGAGCACCCGGTAGGCATCCGGGCAGTCGGCCAGGATGAACTGGCTGCCCCGCCCCAGGATCACCACCTTGCCGTGGTCGGCGATGCGCTTGATGACCTGGCTCAGGAACTCGCGGTAGCGCTTCTCGTTGAAGTCGTGGAGCTTGTCGCCCAGGTGGCGCTCCACGAAGTCCGAGGGCACCAGGTTGCTGATGAAGCGCATGAGCCGGTCGCCGGCCTCCTTGTCCACCGCCTCCACCCAGTCCAGGGAGACCTGGGCCTCCCGGGCCACCTGGTGCAGCACGTCGTTGTACACGAAGGTCCAGCCCAGGCGCTTGGCCAGCCTCTCGCCCAAGGTCTTGCCGCCGGCGCCGAACTGGCGCGATAGGCACAGCACGCTCATAAATGGCTCCTCTTGTTTGGGCCGCGTTTCTGCTTACCCCACCTTTTCTATCATCATAGCAAAATATGCCCTCCCAGGTGGAGGTCACGCCCGCGGGGGGGCGACGGGGGGCGGGGGGGGCGACGGGGGCGACGGGGGGCGACGGGCGAGGCGACGGTGGGCGGGGAGATGGGGGTGACGGGGTCGGGGGGACTGGTCATGGTCCGGCCGTGGCCTGCGGGGAGCGGCTGCCTCGGTAGGGGGGACAGAGGGGCGCGGGCAAGGGAGTGGGCGCGGGCGGCTCTGCCGGCGTCCCGGCGCGGGGGTGTTCTTCACGGTCCGGGGGGTGTCATTGTCCCGGCGCGGGGGGGCAATGGTCCAGCAGGGGGAGGTGCGCTCTGGGGCCTTGTCGGCGTCCGGCGGGGTGTTCCGGCTCGGGGCGCGGCTGCCCAGGGGCTAGCGGATCATGTGGGTGACTTCGGCGTTCACCACCCCGTAGATCTCCTCGTCAGTGCCGTACACGTCCACCACCGAGCGGTGGTTGATCAGCTTTTCGATGATGAAGGCGGTCACGTACAGGCTGATGCGGTTGGGGCGGGAAACCAGGTTGCGTAAGGGGCTGATGGCGTACTGGATGTCGAAGTCCTCGGCTTGGAGCAGCTCTCCCAGGTTGGAGGCCAACTGCTCCTCCACGTCGCGCTGGCTGGTGGTTTCGATGAGCTTGGAGTCCACCAGTTTCATGGCCAGGCGCTGGGCGAGCTGGTCTGCACAGTCGCCCAACTGGGAAAGCTGGCGGTTCCAGGCCGACTGGCGGGAACTCTCCAGGCGGGAGATCAGGTTCTCCTCGCGATAGTTGGTATTGAATCCACCGCCCATGGCGTATTCCTTCCTTCGAGTGGGGGGCGCGTGTGCGCGAGCCCGAAAAAAGCCACCTGCGGGCCGGGTCCGGGTTGGCGGGCGAGTGGTTTTGTTATAGAATCTTCCGGCCCTTATCCGTGCCGGCCGCCTGGCCCGCCCCAATCGGCGGCCACCAGGCTTTATTATCACCCAACTGGCTTCCGCGCAATCACAAGTTGCACCCTGGCTCCAAAAAATGAACCCATTCTCCCTGGATTATCCCTGCCCCCCCTGGCTGGAGGACGAGGCGCTGCTCATCGAGCACGCCGGCGAGATGCCCGAGGTGGCCCTGGCCGAGTCCCTGCACCACCTGGGCGGCCTGGCCCCGGAGGAGTTGGCCTGCCTGCAGGCGGCCTGCGCCCGGGGCTACCTGGCCATCATCCGGCGGGACCTGGACCCGGCCAACATCGGTCTGCCCGTCTTCCGGGGCCTGGAGCGGGCCCGGGTCAACCTGGCCCGGCTGGAGCGCTTCCTGGCCGGCCTGGGGGGCGTCCTGCCCCCAGGGGTGCGGGCCGGGTTGGCTGCGGACCTGGAGCGGTTCCTGGCGGCCGAGCAGGAGGCCCTGGACCTGGGCCGGCCCTACACCGCCGCCCCGCCCGGGCAGGCGCGCGCCTTGGCCCGGGAGCTGGGCCTGGAGGTGGACCAATGGCAAGGGCTGTGGGAGCGGCTGGCGGACTTGCCCGCGCCGGACTTTTTGGGGCTGCGCGCCCTGCGGCGCCTCGAGGCCCCGGCAGCAGCGGCCAAGCGCCGGCAGGTGCGGGACGGCCGCCTGGTCGTGGAGTTGGTGGACGGGGAGGGCAGGGTTCTGGCCGCGGCAGCACTGCCCTGGCACAGCCCGGCGGCGGCGGTGGCAGAGGAGAATCGCGCCCGCGCCGAAGAGGTATGGGCCCTGCTGCCCCAGCCGGCAAGGCCCTGAGCCCCGCTGCCGCGGGCTTGGGGCGACCCCTCTGTCCCCCCTCGTCCCCGCCCCCCCCGTCGCCCCCCCGTCGCCCCCTGTCGCCCCCTGTCGCCCCCCCGTCGCCCCCCCGTCGGCGGCCGGGGGCTACTTCTTGGCCTTGGGGCGGTGGGGCTCCAGTTTCCTGAGTATCACCTCGGGCACCGGGTAGTTCATCTTGAGCGCCGCGTCGGCGTGTTCGATGGCCCGGGGCCAGTCTTCTTTCAGGATATAGGCCGCGGCCAAGTTGCTGTGGGCGTCGGCCAGGGTGGGGTCCAGGGCCAGGGCCTTGTTGAACTCGTCGATCGCCTGGTTGTAGCGTTTCTTCTGGGCATAGAGGGTGCCCAGGTTGAGGTGGGCCGCGGCGTAGCTGGGGTTGATGTCCAGGGCCTTGAGGTATTGCTGCTCCGCCTCCTTGAGCTTGCCCTGGTAGAAGAGGGCCAGGCCCAGGTCGCTGTGGGCCTCCTCGTTGAAGGGGGCCACCGCCAGGGTGGCGCGGTACTGGCGTTCGGCTTCCGGCAGGTCACCCTCGTAGAGGGCCAGGCCGCCCAGGCCGTAGTGGGCCTCGGCCAGGTCCGGGTTTACGGCCAGGGCCTTGCGGAAGAGCCGGCGCGCCTCGGCCAGCTTGCCCTCGTCGCGGGCCACCATGGCCAGGGACACGTAGGCCAGGGCGGTGTTCGGCCGCTTGGCCAGCACCTGGCGCCACATGGCCTTGGCCTTGTCCTTCTGGCCCAGGCCGGCCAGCAGGTTGGCCTCGAAGAGCTTGGCCTGCCACAGGCCCGGGTCGCTCTTGCCGGCCTGGGCGAAAAGCTCGGCCGCCCTCTTGACCTGTCCGTCGGTCATGGCCAGGAAGCCCTCGGCAAATTTGGCCACCGCCTTGGCGGACACCTTGCCCGCCAGGGCCTGGCGGGTCATCTCCAGCAAGAACGGCGTGGAGCTTTCATGGGGATTGAGGCCTATGGACTCCGAGAAGTCGGCCTCCGCGTCCTTCAGCTTGCCGGCCACCAGGGCCTCCACCCCGGCCATGGCCTGCTGGCGGGCCTCCAGGAAACGTTGCTCCGGATCGGCGTGAGAGGCCGGAGAGGTGGTCTTGGCCTTGGCCGCGCCGAAGCGCATGAGTATGTTGTAGCCGCCCTCGGTGGGCACGATGGGGCTGGGCTGGTTGGGGGGCAGGCCCTTCAGGGCCTGGCGGAACTCGCTCCGCAGGCGCTTCAGGGGCACCCGCCCCAGCCGGCCCCCCCGGGAGGCGGTGGGCCCCAGGGAGTGGGCCTTGGCCAGGGACTCGAAGCTCTCACCCTTGAGCAGTCGCTGCCGGATTTTTTGGGCCAGGGCCTTGTCCTTCACGGTGATCACGCCCAAATCCACCTCGTCCTGGGCCAGGGCGCCCGGAGGCAGGGCCAAGACCATCAGCACCAGTCCCAGCACCATCACTGCACTCAGCCTAAGAGGGCTCATGCTGGTCTTTCTCCTTTATGCGGCCGGCAAAAATCCTGAAGGGCGGCCGCGGGTTGCAACGCTGCCTAGTAAACCGGCCCCGGCCGGGCCTGTCAAGCCCCGCCCCTTTCCCGGCCGGGGTGGGGCGCAAAAGAACTTGTGAAATCTTAGCGATCCGCTCATAATTCTGCTCATGAGTGGGCTTGGCCGGTAGAGGACCCTTGACTGGCCCGGCCTTGTGCCATATACATTCTGGCGAGGAATAAAAAATAGTTAGCCTGATATACCTGCCGGGGACCACTTGGGACCAATACTAACCAGGGCCGGGCAGCAGTGGCAGGCCGGTTTCGCCCTTGGGCGATAGGAAACCCAGGCGCCAGAGCCGACCGCGGGCCCGTCAACCGGAGGAAACATGGCGGAAAGCGTGCTGGTGGAAAGGTTCAAGCAAGGCTACAGCGCGATATTCGACCGTAACTGGCCTTTCTGGGTCGGCGGGGTGTTGGTAGCGCTGCTCGGTATCCTCGCCTTTGCCTGGGGGCGCCCCTGGGGCGTGGCTGGCGGTCTAAGGGTGTGGGGAGACTGGCTTTTTTATGGCATAGGCCTGTATGAGCGGGCCCCGGGCCATGCCCTGTTCCTCTCTGACCCCGCCATCTTGACCTGGGGCCTTTTGTTCGGCGCCTTTGGCTCGGCCCTTCTCTCGCGCCAATTCGCCTTGCAGATGGCTCCCAACTGGGAGCTGCTCAAGGGCTTCGTGGGCGGCAGCCTCATGGGCATAGGCTCGGTGCTGAGCGGCGGCTGCAACGTGGGCGGTTTCTACACCGCCCTGGCCGCGGGCTCGGTGTCGGGCTTTGCCATGATGCTGGGGCTCCTCATCGGCGCGCTCATCGGCCTGAAGTATCTCCTGTGGGAGATGGAGAACGTGACGGTCAAGCCCCTCAAGGAGAAAAAGCCCAGGGAGGGGGGCATCGACTGGCGCAAGGTGCAGCCCTGGCTGGGCGCCCTCTTTTTCCTGGCGCTCATCCTCTGGGCCTATGGGCTCAGCTTCTACGCCTACACCAAGGCGGGCGGGCTGCTGCTTTTGGCCGCGGGCCTGGGCCTGGTGATCCAGCGGGTGCGCTTTTGCTTCGTGCGCTCCTTCCGCGATCCCTTCATGACCGGCGAGGCGGTGGCCACCCGCACGGTGGCGCTGTCGGTGATGATCTCTTTCGTGGGCTTCATGATAATCAAGTGGACCGGCCTGCGCCCGGAGATGACCTACGTGTACCACCACTGGATCGGCGGCTTGACCGGCGGCGTGATATTCGGGGTGGGCATGCTGCTGGCCGGCGGCTGCGGCTCGGGCTCGGTGTGGCGCGCCGGCGAGGGCCAGATCAAGCTGATCGTCGCGGTGATCATGTTCGCCCTGAGCAACAGCCTGTTCAAGCACTATGTCTTCACCAGCCAGGTGGCCAAGGCCTGGGGTGACCCCTACTTCCTGCCCCAGGTCACCGGTTACTTCTGGGCCATTGTGATCGTCTGCCTGGTGATGATCGTATGGTGGGCCATCATGGCCTGGAACGAGGAGACCGACAAGCTGACCATGGTTTAGTCGGCTCGCGGTCACGACCCCCTAACCCAAGTCGAAAAGGGAGAAACAGCATGGCGGAATGGACCCCCGACGAGGTTTTGGACGCCCGCGGCCTTAGCTGCCCCATGCCGGTCTTGAAGACCAAGAAGATCATGAAGAAGCTGAAGCCCGGCCAGATCCTGGAGATCCAGGGCACCGACCCTGGCACCCGCAACGACCTGCCCGCCTTCACCGAGCGCTCGGGCGACGAGTTCTTGGGCGAGGAGCAGCGCGACGGTTACATCAGCTTCTTCGTGCGCAAGGGCTAATTCGGCTGCGAGGCGGGGCCGCCTGCCAGGGGCAGGGGGACCCCGCAGCCGCCTGCTCGAGACTCCGCAGGGCCCCTCCCGCGCCCATGGGGAGGGCCTTTTGCGGAAATTGCTTGACAGCAGACTCTGCTCGGCGTAAACAGGGCAGAGAGACATACCGGGAGACGGTACCCCAAGAGCAAGGGGTTTAAAAGGGAAGACGGTGCGAGTCCGTCGCGGTCCCGCCGCTGTAACCGGGGACGAAAGCCGCAGGCAAGTCACTGCGCTGGTAGGTGCTGGAGGGAGCGGCCCTCCGGGGAACGACCTGAACCACGCGGGAAGGCGCGGCGAGTAGGAGGATCCGGGAGCCAGAAGACCTGCCGACTCCATGTACGGGATTCGCGGTAAGCCGGCCAGGACCGGCTGACGTGGCCAATTAAGCCCCTGGGGCGTGAGGCCGGCGGGTTCCGTTCCACGGGGTGATGAAGCAAGCTGGGTGCAATCCCCCTGGTCAGTGAGTGACCAGGGGGTTTCTTTTTTGGCGGCGGGAGCCCGGCTCAACCCCCACAACCCAAAGGGAGGCTACTTCCAGATGAAAAAGTTGCTGAACGCCCTTTCCGTCGCCATGATGCTGTGCCTGCCGCTGGCCGGCGTCACCGCCGCCCCTGCCCATGCCCAGCAGGAGGTGAAACTCCCCGAAGTGAGCGTCACCGCCACCAGGAGCGAGCGCGATTTGGACAAGCTCCCCCGCAACGTCACCATCATCACCCGCGAGCAGATAGAGCGCCTCAGCCCGCTCACCGTGACCGACGTGCTCAAGACCTTGGCCGGCATCACGGTGCGCGACTACACCGGCACCGGCGCCCTGGCCAGCGTGGACCTGCGGGGTTTTGGCGAGACCGGGCTCCTGCACACCCTGGTCACTGTGGACGGCAGGCGCCTGAACCAGATCGACCTCTCGGGCGTGGACTTCACCACCATCCCGGTGGAGAACATCGAGCGCATCGAGATACTGCGCGGCCCGGCCAGCGTGCTCTACGGCGACTCGGCCGTGGGCGGGGTGATCAACATCATCACCCGCACGGGCAAGGGCGCCCCCTCCGGCAAGGTGCAGGGGCAGTACGGCTCCTACGGGCTGTGGGGCCTGCGGGGCTATGCCCAGGGCGGCCTGGACAAGCTGGGCTGGTTCGTCTCCGCCCGCCACGACTACACCGACGGCTACCGCCAGAACTCCGAGACCCGGCTCCGCAACATCTCCTTCAACACCCGCTACGAGGCGGGCAACGGCTGGGGATTCCTGCTGGACGGCGGCCTGAACCAGTCCCACTACTCCCTGCCCGGCGGCCTGAGCAAGGAGCAGTATGAGCAGGACCGCCGCCAGAGCAACTCCCCCAACGACTGGGGCGAGCGGCGGGAAGGCGGCCTGCGGGGCCAGGTGCGCAAGGACTGGGGCTCCGGCGGGGTGCTGACCGCGGATGTCTCCTTCAACCGCCGCGAGGCCGAGTCCGAGATGGGCGGCTGGTCCAACTCCCGGCGCGACACCGGCATAAACACCTGGGGAGTGCTGCCCAAGTACGTGTTGAACCACAGCCTGGGCTCCATGCAGAACCGCATAACCCTGGGCCTGGACTACTACCACACCGCCATGACCACCGACCGGTTCCAGCTCTCGGGGCCCAAGACCGAGAGCGTGGAGTACACGGTGGCCACGGTGGGGCCCTACTTCCTGGACGAACTCAGCCTGACCGAAAGCGTCATGTTCTCCTTTGGCGCGCGCTACCAGCGGGCCGACTATGACCTGGACCTCAAGCCGGTGGGCTCGGCCCACAGCTCCAAGAGCTACGACGACGACCAGACCGCCTGGACCCTGGGCCTCACCTACACGGTTGCGGCCGGTTCCAAGCTCTACGCCCGGGTGGCGCGCACCTTCCGCTATCCCACGGTGGAGGAATACGTCACCTTCGGCAAGTTCTGCGAACTCAAGCCCGAAAAGGGCGTGAACTACGAGGTGGGCGGCGAGTGGACCTTCATGCCCGGCGGCCGCGTGTCCCTGGCCCTGTACCTGCTCCAGATGGAGGACGAGATCTCCTACAACAAGGACACCTATGCCAACGAGAACCTGGACGACACCGAGCACAAGGGCGTGGAGCTGTCGGTGGTGGTGCCGGCGGGCCGGATGCTGAGCTTGTTCGGCAGCCTCACCTACCAGGAGAGCACCTTCACCGCCGGGCCCTTTGACGGCAAGAAGCTTCCCCTGGTGCCGGATTGGAAGCTCTCGGCCGGCGCCACGGTGCGGCCCTTCAAGGGCTTCACCGGCACCCTACGGGTCAACTACATGGGCGAGCGCCCCTTTGGCAACGACAAGGCGAACGACTACCCCGAGATGGAGTCTTTCTATACCGTGGACCTGAACCTGGACTACCGTTGGGGAAGGTTCAACTTCTTCCTCAACGCCAGCAACCTGCTGGGCGAGAAGTACGCCTCTTGGGCCTATGCCGGCTCCTGGGGCTACTCCTACTACCCCGAGCCCGAGCAGGTGGTGTGGGGTGGCGTGGGGTTCGGCTTCTGATGCCAGGGCTGGGGGGCGGGCCCCGGGGAGAGTCCCGCGGGGTCCCTGCCGGCCCCACGCCGGGGGGAGCGCGTCCGGCTGAAGGCGCCTGAGCGCTCCCCGGCCCCAGCGGCTCCGCACCCCCGGCGCCCCCAGCGCCCCCCGCGCCCCCCCGTCGCCCAAACAGCGGCTCCGCTCCTTTCCGTAGGAATTAGGGCGCCTCCGGAAAGGGTCACCCGGCGGTCCTGGGATGAGCCACAGCATCCCAGGACCGCCATCCTTTTTTGCTCCCGCCCGCTTGCCTACCGTCCCCTCTATTGCCCCCCGCCCTCCGCCGGCTTTTTGCCGGCCGGATTTTTTATTGGGGCAGGGGAGGGGCCAGCAGGGTGACCCGGGGCCGGCCGCGGCTGGGCTCGGAATCCACCGCCACCTCCACCCCGTAGGCCTGGGCCAGGAGCCGGGGGGTCAGCACCTCGCCGGGCGCGCCCTGGGCCAGGGGGCGGCCCTGGGCCAGGAGCAGGAGCCGCTCGCAAAAGAGGCCGGCCAGGTTTAGGTCGTGGCTCACCAGGCACACGGCCAGGCCGTCCCGGCGGCAGGCCCGCTCCAACATGCCCATGACCCGCACCTGGTGGTCCAGGTCCAGGGCGCTGGTGGGCTCGTCCAGGAGCAGGATGCCCGGCTGGGCGGCCAGGGCGCGGGCCAGGGCCAGGCGCTGGCACTCGCCGCCGGAAAGCTCGCCGGCGCGGCGGTGGCGCAGGGGCCAGATGCCGGTCTGCTCCAGGGCCCGCCGGGCCGCGGCCAGGTCCTCGGCGTTTTCGAACACCCGTCCGCCCATCACCGCGAAGCGCCCGGCCAGCACGGTTTCCAGCACGCTGAAGCCCGGGGCCAGCTCGGCGGTCTGGGGCACTATGCCCATGAGCCGCGCCACCTCCCCGCGCTGGTAGGCGGCCAGTTCCCGGCCGTGGAGCAGCACCTCTCCGGCCGCCGGGGGGAGCAGCCCGCAGAGGATGCCCAGGAGGGTGGACTTGCCCGAGCCGTTGGGGCCGATCACGCCCAGCATCTCGCCGGGCCGGAGTTCCAGGTCCACCCCGCTCAGCACCGGCTGGCCGGCGTAGGAAAAGGCCACCCCCGCCGCGCTCAACACCGGCTCCGCGGTCCGCCCTACCACCATTGGCTCCCCCTGCGTGCCAACAGCAGCACGAAGAAGGGCGCGCCCAAGGCCGCGGTGACCACCCCCACCGGCAAGGTGGTGGGGCTGATCACGGTGCGCGCCGCGGTGTCGGCCAGCACCAGGAAGCTGGCGCCCAGCAGGGTGGAGGCCGGCAGCAGCAAGCGGTGGTCATGGCCCAGGGTCATGCGCACCAGGTGGGGCACCATGAGCCCCACGAAGCCGATGAGGCCCGACAGGCTCACGGTCACCCCCACCACCAGGCTCACCATCAAAAACAGCGCCAGCTTGACCCGCTCCACCGCCATGCCCAGGGCCGCGGCCGCCATGCCCCCGGCGGACAGCAGGTTCAGGTGGCGCCCGAAGAAGAACATGGCCACCGCCCCGCCCAGCACCACCGGCGCCAGGAGCCACACCTGCCCCAGGCGCGAGGCCGACAGGTCGCCGTAGAGCCAGAACAGGATGGAGTGGAGCTTCTGGTCGGTGGTGGTGGAGATGACGAACATGATGACCGCGGTGAAGAAGGCGTTGATCATCACCCCGGTGAGGATCAGGGTGCTGGTCTCCATGCGTCCCCGGCGGCGGGCGATGGCCAGCACCAGGCCCACCGTGGCCAAGGCGCCGGCAAAGGCCATGAGTGCCACCGGCATGATGCCCGCCAGGCCCAGCAGCAAGGCGCTGACCGCCCCCACCGCGGCCCCGCCCGAAACCCCCAGGATGAAGGGCTCGGCAAGGGGGTTGCGGAGGATGCCCTGGAACACCGCGCCCGAGAGGCTGAGCCCCGCCCCCACCAGGGCGGCCAGCAGCAGGCGGGGCAGCCGCAGCTCGCCCAGGATGACCTGGGTGGCCCGGGGGAGCTTGCCGCCGCTGAGCCAGGCCCATACCTCGGAGGGCCCCACGCTCACGGTGCCCAGCTTGAGCCCCAGCAAGAGGCTGCCCACCAGCAGCCCCAGCAGGGCCAGGCAGGTGAGGCCCACCCTGGCCGGGGTGGCCCTCATGGCCTGGCCTCCGGGCCGTGGTGCGCGAAGCGCTCCGGGTGGATGGCGCGGGCCAGCTCCTCCAGGCCGAGGCCCAGGCGGGGCCCGGGCCGGTCGATCAGGTCCGAGTTGATCGCCACCACCCGCACCCCGGGCCGGTCCCCCACCCCGGGCAGGCTGCGCCAGTAGGCCATCTGGCGCGCCAAGTCCTGGCCGCGCTCCATGGTGGAGATGATCACCACCTGGGGCCGGGCCTGCACCACGAACTCCAGGCTGAGCCGCGGCCAGGGGCCGGGCGCGTCGGCGGCCACGTTGCGGGCGTGGGCCAGCACCAGCATCTCGTGGTTCAACGATCCCCGGGACACGCTGATCAAGGGACGCGAGCCGATGACCATCAGGGTGGGGCGGTAGGGCGCGCCCTCCAGCCGCCGGGCCACGGCCTCGAAGCGGGCCCGCAGCCGGGCGGCCAGCTCCCGGCCCGCTTTCTCCGCCCCGCAGACCATCCCCAGCCGGGCCAGGCCCTGGGGAACCTGGCTGGGGTGGCGGGGGGCGGTGACGTAGACCGGGATGCCCAGGCGCTCCAGCTTGTCCACCACCCAGGGTGGGTTGCCCTCCCGAGTGGCCAGCACCAGGTCCGGGGCCAATTCCACGATGCGTTCCAGGTTGGGCGCGGTATAGGAACCCACCCGGGGCAGCTTTTTCGCGGCGGGAGGGTAGTCGGCCCAGGTGGTGGCGCCCACGATGCGGTCCCCCAGGCCCAGGGCGTAGAGCGTCTCGGTGAGGGAGGCGATCAGCCCGATGATACGCCGGGGCTGGTCAGGGACCTGGACGGTGCGGCCCAACTCGTCGGTGACCGTGCGGGCAAGGGCTTCGGTTCCCCACGCCCCCCACGCCCCCCATGCCCCCCCCGTTCCCCCGGCCGGCCAGGCCCAGAGGACCAGGCACAGGAGCGCGGTCATGATGGCGCGTGCAGACATGAGCAGCAGCCTGTCTCCCATAAAAAAGCCCTGGCCCCCTCGGGCTCAGGGATTGCACCCAGCTTGCTTGACCCCCAAGCTCGGACCGCAACAAGACACCGATAACCCGCGGCAGCGGCCCTGGAAGCAGGCAGGTCTTCTGGCTCCCGGGTTGTCCAAGGGGCTGCGCCCTCCCCCCTCCGTGGGGCCGCGCTCCCCTTCTGGGGCTACGCCGCGGCAGTCATGACCGAGAAAGTCATCCCGCCGCCGCCCCCCTTCCGGGGCCGCGCCCATCCCCCCTGGCGGCGCCTTGCCGGAGCCCCTCTTCCCGGTTACAGTGGCGGGACCGCGAAGGCTTTTCACCTTCTTCCCCCTCGGCCTCCCCGCCCTGCCGGCGCGGGAGGCGCCTGCTTCCGGCTGTCTACGACTTGCTATCACGGCGGGGGGGGACTGTCAACGGAAAGGCCCGGCCGGCCGCGGCTGGTGCTAGAATAGGGCGCGAGACGGTTCAACCTTGGAGCAGGGAAGGATTTCATGGCCGATCCCATCATCGAATCCCTCAGGGTGGGCGAGTACGAGGTGCTCTCCTACCTGGTGGCCTGCCCCCAGACCAAGGAGGCGGTGATCATCGACCCGGCCGGCGAGGCGGAAGGGCTGGACGCCTGGGCCCGGCGGTTCAAGGTGCGCTACATCCTGAACACCCACGGCCACCCGGACCACACCCTGGGCAACCAGCGCCTCAAGGAACTCACCGGCGCGCCGGTGGCCATGCACCAGGCGGACGACGATTTTTTCGCCTCCGAGGAGGGCCGGGCGGTATCCAGCGATGAGCTGGGCCTGCCTCCGCCCCAGCGGGCAGACCTGCGGCTGGGGCACGGCCAGGTACTGGAGGTGGGGAGCTTGCGGATCGAGGTGATCCACACCCCGGGGCACACGCCCGGCTCGGTGTGCTTCCTGGTGGCCGGCAATCTTTTCACCGGCGATACCCTTTTCGTGGGCGCGGCCGGGCGCACCGACCTGGGCGGGTCCTCGCTGGAAACCCTGCTGGAGTCCATCGAGCGGCGCTTATTGCCCCTGCCCGACCACACCATCATCCGGCCGGGCCACGACTACGGCGAGACTCCCACCTCCACCCTGGCCAGGGAGAAGGAGGAGAACCCCTTTATCACTGATTTGTTGGGGTGGCCATATTATTAATTAGTGATTTCAAGCTGTTATTTGGTACGGCCATCCCCGGAGGTGGTTGACAACAGGTTGACAATTTGCCCTCTCCGACCGTCCACCAGGCCCCTCAGTCGCGCAGACTCAGTGTGCGCGTAGAACCGGAGGGTCGTGCTGGGACTGGTGTGTCCCAGCAGCGCCTGCGCGTCTGCCACTCCCCAACCGTCCAGGTTGATCGCCTGCATTCCGCGGCTGTGGCGGGTGGCGTTCTTGAGGGGGACGTGGGGCAGCCCCGCCCGGCGAAGTGCTTTGCGCCAGATGCGGTTCAGTATCTCTGGCGAGTAGAAGGCGCTGGGGTTGCTTGCCGCATAAGCATGCGGATTTCGAAACACCGGCGCTACCCCCACGCCCGAAGTCTGCGAGTCCAAGTAGGCCGCAAACTCGTCAAAGATCGGCAAGGCCCGGGCCCGGCGGGTCTTGGTGGTCTCCCTGAGCTGGCGCCGGCTGAAGGTTCGCCGGAACCACACCAGCCCTTTTTGTCGGTCAATGGCGTCCCAGCACAGGGCGCATGCCTCGGCCACCCGGCAACCGTAGAGCATCAGGAACCGGAAGATGGGACGGTGTTCCTCTGGCATGGCCTCAAGGGCCCGCGCCTGTTCCTTGGGTCCCATCCAAAGGATGGGTTGCTCGGGGGCATCTATCCGGGGAATCCGGGGCGCCTTTTCAATGTCGTCCCGTTCTACCGCCTCCCGGAAAAGCTGTCGGAGCGCGGCGGCAACGTTTTTTCGTGTGTTTGGGGCCAGGGCCAGCTTTATGCATGGCAAGTTAAAGTAATCCTGCACGTGCGCGGTGCGGATGTCTCGCACGTTCATTCCATTGAACCATGCGAGATGCCGCGCGGCTGCGCGCTTGACCTCAAAAGTGGCCTTGGTGGCGCGGGCTTCCTCCCGCTTCAGCCAGTCGGCGAGATAGTTTTCCCACAGTAGGCGGTTGGTCCGTCGGCTCTTCCAGAGGGACGGGTCAAACGTCCGCCGCTCAATTTGGCTGTTGATCTCGACCAGGGCCGCTTCGGCCTCGGTGTAGGAGCGGAGGCGCCGCGCCCTTTGATCGTGCGTGAGGCGGTAGGTGGTGCCTTGCCATTTCAGCACGATCTCCAGGCGGTCGGCTACCCACTGGCCGCACTGACAGACCAGGGCGGATTGTCCCCGGCCCCGCACCAGATCATAGCGGCCCCGGGCCCCGCACATGGGGCATACCTGCCGAGATGCGATCCTACCGCGCATGGCAGGCGCCTCGTTGAGCTGGGCCAGAATTGACAAAGAAACGCCGCCCAACCCGGATTGCTCCTAGGGTTGGGCCCGGGGCGTCGAATGTGGATGGCATATTCAATCTACCTCGCAGCGGAGGCGGTGTCAAGCTGGGAGTGGGGGCGGGGTGCCCCGGCGTCATGGCTGCAAGAAAAAGGATTTGAGCCAAAGGCTTGCGAAGCCCAGAACCAGCGCCAGCAGCAGTTTCCAGGGCCAAGAGTTTAGTTTTTTGATGTCCCCTCGCAGCTCGCGGAAGTCGGCCTTGATGTCGGCGACGTTCTCCCTGATGTTGGAAACGTCGGATTCTAGTCTTGCTACGCGGGCTTCCATGTCATCACCTCCACTTCCGCCGGTGCTGACTGGCGAATGCCCCCTATTTAATTTTAGGACATTTTCCATGCCCCATCCACTCCTAGGCATTTTGCCCTTTCTCCCCGGAATCCGTCTCGCGATCGTTCATTTCGGGCCTCGCCCCGGCCTCCATGCCAGAGGGCAGCAATCCCACGAAAAGAGCATTAAAGAGAAGCGTGTACCCGCAGTTGTTGCATGTTACCACCACCAGGGGGTAACTGGGGCCTCCCACCACGGCGGAAGGGTAATAGATGGGGATTTTCCCCGCCCGGTCTCCTATGTTCCAGTTGTTCTCGCCGCAAAGAGGGCAGTTCTTCTTGCCTTGCCACTTTTTGTTCAGCCACTCCGCCACCTTGCCCTGATCAACCGAGAGTGGCTTCGGGGTATCAGTGCCCATTTTTCCCCTCGTGGAAGCAGTCTAAAACACGGCGGCCATCAGTTCCTTGAAAGTTTTGCTGTCGGTGGTGGCCAGCATCTTGCGGCCGTCCTTGAATCGGGCCACAAACGTTACCTCCTTTTTCCGTCCGCCGAGCAAAAGGCCGGCCAGCAGCCCTACCGGGCCGAGCACGGCCGCTCCCGCTGCGCCCCAGCCCAGGGTTCCCCCCAGCTTCTTGACGTTTTCCTCGCTGGCGGGCTCAACGAGCTCCAACTCCCTGACCCCGATCTTTTCGGTCCCCCCGATCACGTGAGGGACATAAAAGGTGCCGAGGCTGTATTTGATGGTTCCCTCGAAATCGCCTGCGTGGACTTTGATTTTCGCCATACCCCCCTTCCCGTCTCTGCCTCTGGTTCATCTGCAATAACATTCGCCTTCACCGAAGGCCAGCGATAAAGCCGGGCAACAGGGCCACGATGAACGCCCAGATCACGGCGACGATGATCGCCGCCGGCACGGCGGCCAGGCTCATCTTGACCATGATGCCCACCCAGCGGCCAAAGGGAATCCTGATGTCGGTGATGATCGTGGATTGCGGGGGCTGCGGGGGCGGCAGTGCTTTTGGCTGCGCCCTGTCGGGCGTGTTCTCGTAGAACCTGGGATCGCCTGTCTTGCACCTGGGGCACCTGGCCCCGTCGGAGATTTGTGTCCCGCACTCAGGGCATGTCCACATTATATTGACCCCCCATCATCATTCTTAGTTGCGAGGTTGTCCCTGGCCACGCCCTATAAGTCAAGCGCATACTTGGCCCAGTGCTCTTCTGGAATGATTGCTATCTCCCGCCCCTTCTCCCGCAGGGCGACCGCCTTCTCGATCTTGCGGCCATAGCTGGTATGGATCCAGTCGCGGCTGCCCACCAGGCCGATCACCAGGTAATGGACCCTGCCCGAGACGGCGTTTGCACATTCTCCGCCCTGCGCCTCCGTAACCTGGATGCATTTCTTGCGGCTTCCGCAGGCGAACTTGCCGGTGAACACGAAGCGCCTTTCAGGGAACACCACGGGCGGCAGCGGGTCGTCCAGCGGCAGGGCGGTGGAGTAGTTCTCAAAGGACTCGTCGGCGGCGGTGTTGCTTTGGCCGATCAGCTTCCGGAGCATTTCAAGCAGCTCGGCCTTCTCCTCCTGGTCCAACACCCCATCCGCGAGCATGGCTTCCAGCCTGGGTTGCAGGACATTGACGGGCCAGGCATCCGCCCGTTCCCAATTGGTGCGCAGCCAGTCGGCCAGGAATTCCGCCTCGGCCTGGACCAGCCTGCCATCGGCCAGGATTCCCTTGCACAGGCCCAGCAGCTCGTCAATGGAGCGCTCCTCGCGCCGGGCCCGGTTGAACATCAAGTTCCAGGGTTGCCCGTCCGGGTCGACGAGCATCGGATCCATCTTCATGTGCTAATTCCCCCCAGTTTGTGCTATTCCGATATTAGACTCTAGAATGGTCACCTTTTGGCCTGCGGGACGGCGGTAGCGCTTGAGGAGCTTGTCGCCGCAGTTAACCTCTTTCTTCAGGTAATGAACCTCTTATACGCGCTAGCGCTTTTGGACCTATCCCTTTTATGGCCAAAAGCTGTTGGTCGCTCATCCTGGCAAGGTCGTCCACAGAAGACACACCACCTTCTAGCAGTGCTTTGACTGTTGATGGAGGAAGGCCATATTTAAACCTCAACAACTCTTCAATGCCGGCTGAATCTGGGACATAAAACTTAAGGCGCAGGCGGCAGTCATACCGCACATCTTCATCGTCATCCCAATCGTCATCATCCCAATCGTCATCATCCCATCTGCTATCCGACGGATACCATTCTTTGAGGTAGTCAATTTCCGCCAAAACAGAAAACCCCTGCTTTACCTTCGCCATCACTTCCTTCGCGTCTTCTCGTGGAAGGTACCCTAACTGGTCAGACCCCCTTAGCTGCCCAAAGAGCCCCCTGGCGGGGAATACCGCAACGGCGTTCTTATCTTTAGGGTTGTTTTTGTGCCAAAAAAGATAAACTTGCTCTCCTTGCTTTAGCCCTGTAAAATTTTCTTTTCGTGGTGTGCCGTCTGGGTTTTCATAGCCAATGCCAACTATTGTAGAGTATACTTTTTCATAAACGATTCCGTTTGTCCTGTCAGAAATAAATATGAACCCATCTTCTCCTGCTATTGAATGTGGGGCCTTTGGGTTGGCCCCCCAACACTGTTCAAGCCATTTAAGTTCATGATTTGGGGGCAATTCGCTGATGGCTTCTGCCACCATCTCTACGAAATCATTACTAGAAAGTAGGCGGCTTTTGTAATAGCCATCAATGGGGATAATGCGCCCGTCTACGGAATCACGCAGGCCGCGCCAGCCAATAAAATGCTTCGCCCAAAACTCATCGATGCGAACATACCCTCCCAAGAAATCCTTCAGGTCTTTAGTGGATGGTTGACTAAAGAAAAGTTCGGCTCCCTCTTGAAGTGTTAAAACCTGAGCGTCTGGATGTAGGTCTATAAGCTTTGCCGCATGTCGGGAGTCCATAAAAGATCGTAGCCACCCGAACATTATTCCTTTCTCCGTTGGTTACGTGAAGGTGGGGCAGGTAGCCTGTTTTCACCTCAGCGCCCGGCAGAACCAGACGATCTCTCCTATGATGTCCACCCCGTCGCTGATCTTGGCGGTGATAGGTGGATACCATTCCTTGTTGTCGGACACGATCCTGACCTCATCTGGCCCCAGGCGCACCACCCGCTTGGCCATGAGGTCTTCGCCCATGCGGACGACATAGAGTCCACCACCGCGCACCTGGCGCGAGGCAGTGTCTACCAATACCAGGTCGCCGGATAGGAGCGTGGGCTCCATGCTGTCGCCGTGCACGGTGATGAGCGACAGCTTGCCGGGGTCCAGGCTCATCTCGCCGATGATCCAGGAGCGTTTGAACGCCAGCCAGTCAATGATGTGCTCGTCCATCACCAGGGCGCCGTGGCCGGCTGAGGCCGTCACGTCGTAGCGCGGAACCAGCACGTACTCGTTCACCTTGTCGGGGGGCAGGTCGGTGGGGGAGACGGGGACGGGAGAGGAGCCATCGGCTGGCCGCTTCCCGCCCACCAAATCCACAAGGTCAACACCCATTTTGCTTAAAGCCGCCAGCGCTTCCGCCGTAATTCTTGTGGTCTTCCCCTGTTCAAGGGTTTGGTAGGTGCGTGGGGGCACGCCGATCTTAGCCGCAAACGCCTCTTGAGACAATCCTTGCGCCTTCCTAGCAGCGCGTAATTTTTCAGAAAACACAAAAACCGCCATAATCAGTCATTTTTCGCTTGACCACCCAGCAAACATTGTGTCAAACTGCCCCCAGACAGACACCACGAGGGAGGCAGTAGAGCATGCCTAGAGAGAGGATAGCCATCTCCGTCCGGCTCACCCCCGAGCACCACGAACTGTTACACGCCGCCGCCAGGCACGAGGGAATGAACTTGACCGCATTCCTGGTCTACAACGCCTTGCGGCGGGCGCGGACAATTCTGCCCGATTGTACGTCGAATTGCCGTCAGGGGGCAACCTCAAAGGCATCAACGGCTGCTGGTGCGTAGCCCTGCCGCGCTGGCGGCTTGAAACCACGAACCCGGCTCGGGGCGTCGAATGTGGGTGGCACCCTTCACGCCCCGGGCCAACAAGGAGGATGGCATGGACCTTACTGAGGGCATGGTCCCTGACAAATCATTGGTCTGGCCTCTTTGCTACACGGTTTCCTCTATTTGTATTGCCGTTTCAACATATCTTCTCTGGCGCACCGGAAGCCATCTGTATCGGATACTCGATTCCACAAGAATGCTGACTCGCGATTTGCGGCGAATGCTGGAGGGCAGGTCCATCGCCAATCGAACCGAGAATTCTTCTCTCGGGGGAACGGAAAAGGAGTAATCGATGCTGTCGGTTTCAATGGGCACAGGGATGTCGGAAAAGCTACCCATTCCGTCCGGGGCATATCCATGGTGCCACAGCGCAATGCGGAGCCCCTTGGGTTTACTTGCCCTTATCTCCCTAAAAAACAGCCTTTTAGGGCCCGGGTTCCACACATATAACGTGGCGTCAACCCTAGATTTTTTCACGGAATCGATTTCCAATTGGAGCATGGAACGCTCCTTGCGCCAGGTGAGCCACAGGTACAGGCCTGTAAACAAGGCCGTGAGACATGCGGCCAAGGTATTTAGCCACCCCAACTCCGACATGGAACACACCCAAAAGATTAATTGTTATCCGAGGATACAACGGATGTCCGCATCGATTCAAACAAATCCCGCCTTGACAACCGAGCGGCAGGAACTGTTTGGCGAGTTCGCTCACGCTTCCACCATCGCCCACTCGGCCGACGGAAACCACGCAAATTCGAGGTATGGAGTCGCGCGCAATGCGTAACCCAGTCTGCGAGCTGTTGTACGAGGTCCTGATCGCCACCCACCGGGGCGCGGTGAAGGAGGTGGCCCGGGTGGCGGGGCTGGCGGAGCGGACGGTCTACGACCACTGCACCGACGGCCGGCTCAACCCATCGGTGGAGGTGATCAAGGCGGCCTGGGTGGTGACCCGGGACCCCCGGCTGCGGAAGCTGCTGGAGCCCGAGGGCTGGCGCCTGGTGCCCGAGCCGGAGGCGGCCCCCCGCCTGAAGGACCCGGAGGCCGAGATCACCGACATCAACCTGGCCGCCGCGGATGCCATCAAGGCCCTGCGGGCCGCCCTGGACCCGCAGGGGCCGGGCGGGGCCAGGATCACCAGGCAGGAGACAACCGCCCTCCACCGCCACCTGGACCTGATCGAGCGCGAGCTGGCCGAGGCCAGGCAGGCGGTGAAGCGGATGGAAGACGAGAAGGCGCGGCGGCCGCTGGCCGTCGCAGGGCGATAACCGTGAACCGGGCCCGGGGCGTCGAATGTGGGTGGCACCAGACCGGCCCCCGGGCCCCAGGAGGAGACACCATGCAGGACACGGCACGGAACACACCCCCCTCTACCGGCGGAACGGCCCGCTTCGCCCCCGGCGGCTTGCCGGTACTGGCGGGCGAGCTGGGCACGCTCTACGGGCTGATGGACCTCTACGGCCCCCAGGCGCGGATCATCGACGTGGTGCGGGACCTGCAACGGCTGAACAGGGAGATGGCGGCATGAAAAGGCCCGTCTTGTTCGCCTTCCTGATCCTGGCGCTCCTGGCTGCGCCGGCCCTGGCCGGGCAAATTCGGATCATCGAGGCGCGGGTGCTCAAGGTCTACGACGTGGA
The DNA here is from genome assembly GCA_964620595.1 of uncultured Desulfarculaceae bacterium. Taxonomy (GTDB): domain Bacteria; phylum Desulfobacterota; class Desulfarculia; order Desulfarculales; family Desulfarculaceae; genus Desulfocarbo. The sequence goes on from CAZUHP010000013.1 coordinate 43,644, forward strand.
CACCGTGCTGGCCGAGGTGGGTTTCAAACGGGCCCAAAGGGTGCGGGTGGCCGGGATCGACGGGCCGGAGATGGGGCGCCGGGGCAAATGGCCCGAGCAGCCCTGGGCGCGGCAGGCTACGGCCTGGGCCCGCAAGCTGCTGTCCGGCCGGGAGGTGCGGCTCATCGTGCTGGAGACGGACCGCTACGGCCGGCTGGTGGCGCGAGTGCAGCTTCTGGACGGCACCGACTACGGGGCCGAGGCGGTGCGCCTGGGCCACGCCTGGGCCTTCATGCGCTACCAGAAGATCCCGCTCTACCTGGACCTGGCCGCCTACGCCAAGCTGCGACGCCGGGGGCTGTGGGCCGCCCCCCACCCGGTGCGCCCCGGCGACTGGCGGCGGGGGGCCTGGAGATAGTGATGCTCCCCTGGAGCGCGGTGTTGTCCCTGGTGGCCCCCCTGGCGCTGGCCTTCGTGGTGGCGGTGCTGGTGGAGGCCCTGTGGGACATCGTGCGGGACCGGCGTGGCTAGGAGGTCGGGCATTCGCGGGCTCTCCTACGCGGAGCAGGTGCGGGTGCTGCCCAGGGTGGAGTGCCCCTATGCCGCCAGGCGCCTGGACCTGGTGCCCCGCATCGAGTGCCTGGCCCCTCGGATACACATGCGCGGCTGCGTGCGCGCAGCCAGACACGCCAGCGTGCGGAGCATCTGCACGGGGCGGGGAAGGGAGATACAGGTGCCAAGGAACGTGAACGAGATGCTGGAGGAGGGCCTGCGCCTGGACCAGGAGATCAAGGCGCGGCAGGAGCGGTTGAAGGAGATCAAGGCCGAGCTGGCCAGGATGGCCGAGTACAAGCCGGGCCGGAAATCCGGCCACGTGATCGGCGCCAAGGTCCGGGCCGTGGTGGTCCGCCGGGAGTCCTGGCGGTTCGACCAGGCCAGGCTGGCCCGGTGCGCGGCACACCTGCCGGCCGAGGTCTTCGGCAGCGTGTTCGAGCAGACCTACCGGCCCATCGCCGGGGCCCGCATCGAGGAGGCCCTCGAACGGCCCGACAGCGATCTGGCCAAGGCGATCCAATGGGCCGGGGAGCGGCGGGTCTCCACCTCGGTGCGCTTCGAGGCGGTCCAGGACCGGCAGGACAGGGCGGCCTAGCCATGACGCTCGAGTTCGTACCGGTTGAGGAGGTCTCCCGCATCTGCGCCCTGGTGATAGCCGACTACGGCATGGGCAAGACCTGCCTGGCCCGCACCGCCCTGGGCCAACAGTGGCAGGACGGCCAGTGGGTCCAGGTGGAGGAGCCCGAGGGCAAGGTGCTGATCCTGGCCGCCGAGCCCGGGCTCCTGTCGGTGCGGGACCTGATGCAGGCGGGCCACATCGACGCCATCAAGATAACCACCTGGGAGCAGATGCGCGAGGCGTACATGTGGCTCAACAGCGACCAGAAGGCGCGCGAGACCTATACCTGGGTGATGATCGACAGCCTGACCGAGATCGCCGACCAGTGCGAGAAGGCCGCCAAGCAGAAGCACCCCGACAGCAGCGACTCCTTCAAGATGTGGGGCGACTACTCGGAGACCATCACCGACCGGGTGAAGGAGTTCCGGGACCTGCCCCACTACAACGTGATCTTCACCTGCCTGCCCTCGGTGGACAAGGACGAGAACAACCGCCGCTTCATAGGGCCCGACATCGTGGGCAAGAAGATCAAGCAGCGCCTGCCCAGCTACTTCGACGAGGTGTTCTACCTCCGCGAGTTCAGCGGGGAGGACGGCAAGACCTATCGGGCCATACAGACCGTCAAGTGGGAGCAGTATCCGGGCAAGGACCGCAGCGGCAAGCTGGCTCCCATGGAGGAACCCAACCTGTTGAAGATCGCCCGCAAGATATTGGGCTGATTCTTTCCGGAAAGGAGCAAACCATGCCTCAAGTAAACATGAACATGAGCAACGTGGAACCCGACGCCGGATTCGACCCCATCCCCCCGGGCGAGTACCAGCTCCAGGTGGTCGATTCCGACGTGAAGACATCGTCCGGCGGCAACCTGATGGCCGTCTTCACCTACGAGGTGGTGGGCGAGCAGTACGCCGGCCGCAAGTTGTTCGACCACTTCGTGCTGAACAACGACATAGCCACCAAACGGCTCAAGAGCCTGTGCGTGGCCTGCGGCCACCCCAACCCCGACTTCCTGGGCAACACCGAGGAGCTGCACGGCAAGACCTTCCTGGCCAAGGTGAAGATCGAAAGGGACAAGAGCGGCAAGTACGACGACCAGAACAAGGTGAGCACCTACAAGCCCCCCCAGGCGGGCCAGGGCGCGCCGGCGCCGGCGGCGGCCGCTCCCCCCTCCGCGTCCGCGGTGCCGGCCGGCCCGGCCGCCACGCCCTGGGGCGGCGGCAACCAGGCCGCCGCGCCCCCCGTGGCGCCACCGGCCGCGGCCTCGCAGGCGGCCTCCACTCCCCCCTGGCAGCAGGGCTAGGCGGGGGCGCGCCGCATGATCACCCTGCGCCCCTACCAGCAGGCGGCACTGGAGGCGGTGGTGGCGGCCTGCCAGGAGGAGAGGTACCTCCTGTTGCAGGCCGCCACCGGGGCGGGGAAGACCATCCTCTTTTCCAAGCTGATCGAGACCTTCATCACCCGGTACCGGATGCGGATCCTGGTGCTGGCCCATCGGGAGATACTGGTGCGCCAGGCCTACCAGAAGCTGGTGCGGGTGTGGCCCGAGGCGGCCCTTTGCACCGGGCTGGCCTGCAAAAGCGTGAGCGGCCAGGTGGAGCTGGAGCGGCCGGTGGTGATCGGCTCCCCGCAGACCATCCTGCGGCGCCTGGGCGAGATGCCGCCGGTGCACCTGGTCATAGTGGACGAGGCGCACCGCATACCTCCCCGCCACAAGCCGAGCCAGTACAAGGCCATGCTCGAGGGGCTGGAGCGATACTACCCGCAGCTCAGGCTGCTGGGGGTCACCGCCACCCCCTACATCCTCAACCACGGCTACATCTACGGGGCCCAATGCAAGCCGGGCAACATCAACTGGTTCCCCAGGCTCCACTTCCAGATCAGCATGGGAGAGCTCATCGAGCAGGGGTATCTGGTCCCCTACCTGGCCCGGGAGGCCAGGGAGATGGCCTCCGAGCTCTCCGGGGTGCGCACCACGGCCGGCGAGTACAACCTGAACGCCCTGGGCGATCTCATGGGGCGCGAGGTGCACATCAGGGGCGCGGTGGAGGCCTACGAGAAGTGGGGCGAGGGGCGCAGGCACGTGGTGGTGTTCTGCGTGACCATCGCCCATGCCGAGAAGGTGGCCGAGGCCTTCAGCCGGGCGGGCCATGCCGCGGGCGTGGTGCACTCCAAACAACCCATACAGGAGCGCCGCCGGACCCTGGCCCGCTTCGAGCGGGGCGAATTGCGGGTGATCGCCAACATGGGCGTGCTGACCGAGGGCTGGGACAGCACCGCGGTGGACTGCATCCTGCTCTGCCGGCCCACTCTGAGCCCGGCCCTGTACGTGCAGATGGTGGGCCGCGGCCTGCGTCCCCACCCCGGCAAGGAGGATCTCCTGATCCTCGATTTGGGCAACAATTGCCGCTACCACGGCGACCCCGACAGCCCTCATGTGCATGTCCCCGACGGCAAGAAGAGGAAAAAGCCGGATGCCGAGGTGGTGCGGGCGCGGACCTGCCCCAACTGCGGTCTGCTCAACCCCCTGGGGGCCACCGAGTGCTCCCACTGCGGCTATCTCTGGCCCGAGGAGGTGCTGGTGGAGGCCGCGGCCCCTCGGGAGATGCGGGAACCGGAGTGGGCGCCCAAGCGCGTGCGGGTGGTGCGCTGGAAGGGCGTGGTGCACAAAAGCGCCAGGGGCAACTGGATGATCCGGATCATGCTGGATTGCCGCAACGGCGGCAGGGAGGCCATCACGGTCTCCGAGTTCCTGGACATCGAGGGCCAGGCTGGCGCCTGGAGCAGGGACCGGGCCCAACGGCTATGGCGGGCCTTTGGCCGGAGACCGGTTCCCGCTTCCATAGCAGAGGCCTACCTCCGCCTGGGCGAACTCTCCCTGCCGCCGGAGGTGACCATCAAGAAGAGGGGCAAGTACTACAACATCGTGAGGTGGAACTGATGCCGGCCCTTCCCCAAATTCATCAGGACCAGGTGGCCAACGACATCTACGAGGCCGCAGCGCGGATGAACGACTCCGGAAAGCCGCGCAACTACCTGGGCATGAGCCAGATCGGCGCCCCCTGCGACCGGGCGCTGTGGTACCAGTTCCGGCAGTTCTCGCCCCGGCGGGTGGAGGGCCGCATCAAGATGATCTGGGAGCTCGGGGATATGATCGAGGCCAAGATCATCCAGTACCTCCTGGCCGCCGGCTACGAGGTCACCGGCATCCATCACCAGGTGGTGAAGATCCTCCGCGCCCTGGGGGTGGAGGTGGAGGACCAGGACCAGTTCCGCTTTTCGGCCCACAACGGCTGGTTCGGCGGCCACTGCGACGGCCAGGTCCGCGGTGTGACCAGGCGGGTGCACATCCTGGAGTGCAAGTCGGCCAAGGCGTCCAAGTTCAAGCTGATCAAGCAGGGCGGCATCCGGCGGGCCTACCCCGTCTACTACTGCCAGGGGCAGCTCTACATGGGCTACGCCGGCCTGGAGCGGATCCTGTGGGTGGTCTACAACAAGGACACCAGCGAGATCCACACCGAGCGCGGCTACTTCAACCTCCAGGACTTCGAGGCCCTGAACAACCGCGCCTTTCACATCATCACCGCCAACCAGCCGCCCCCCAGGATCAAGGACGATCCCGACTGTTTCGAGTGCGTCTGGTGCGACTACAAGACCCTGTGCTGGAGCCCCGGGGACCACTCCCAGCGCTGGCTCACCTGCGGCTCCTGCGCCTCGTGCCGTTTCGAGGGCCTGACGGCCACCTGCCAGGGCAGGGAGATACCGCGGGACTGGTGGGGCCGGCCCTGCCGCAACTGGACCCCCAACCCCGACGTGCTGGCGCCGTTTTAAGCCAAGGAGCGTGAGGGGAAGATGGCGAGAGGAAGATCATCAAGCATGGGCGGCCTGGCGGGGGGTGATCTCGCGGTCGATCTGGGGACCGCGGCGGTCTTCCAGCACCGCCAGGTCGTAGTCCATCTGCATGCCCAGCCACACCTCGGCCGAGGTGCCGAAGTAGCGGGCCAGGCGCCGGGCGGTGTCCGGGGTGATGGCCCTGCGGCAGTTGATGATCTGGTATATCCGGTTGGGCGGCACCTTGATCGCTGCGGCGAGTTGACGCGGCGTCAAGTCCAGTTCCTTGAGGAAGTCCTCTCGGAGCACCTCGCCCGGATGAACCGGCGGCAGTCTCTTGGCCATGGGCGTTTCTCCAAGGCGCCGATGGTGCCGGCGCTAGTGATAGTCGGTTATCTCCACATCCCAAGCATCGCCGTCTTCCCAACGAAAGCACACTCGCCACTGGCGGTTGACACGAATGCTGTAGAAGCCCTTACGGTTTCCGCTCAGGGCCTCCAGTCGGTGGCCGGGGACTGCGGCCAGGTCGGCCAAGTCGGCGGCCCGGTGCAGGTAGACCAGACGTCGCTGGGCCACCCGCTGCACATCGGGGTGCCAGCGGCGGACCCTTTCCCGCCGGAAGACCCGCTCCGTATCTTTGTTGGCGAAGCTTCGGATCAAGCTTGGTGTGTTTCCTTTCCCTCTCAGTTTATGACGCATGACGTCTTACGTCAAGAATGCCTTGAGGGGACGACGCTGCCATGACCACCTGCCTCGACCAGGCCCTTGAGATGATCGACATGGGGTTCTCGGTGATCCCGGTGCGGCCCAACGACAAGCGGCCCATACCGGGGTTCTCCTGGCGGCAGTACCAGGAGAGGATCGCCACGCCCGAGGAGGTGGAGGCCTGGTTCGGGAAGTGGCCCGACGCCAACCTGGCGCTGATCTGCGGCTCCATCTCCGGGGTGTGGGCCCTGGACGCGGACGGGCCCCTGGGCATGGCCTACATCGCGGAGCATTGCCCGCGCACCTCGGTCTACCAGCTGACCCCGGGCGGCGGTGTCCACGCCATCTACCGGCTGCCCCGGGGCAAGACGGTGCAGACCGGCGCCAGGGTGCAGCCGGAGCTGGATATCCGCGGCGAGGGCGGCTACATCGTGATCGCCCCCTCCAGCATAGGCGGCAAGGCCTACCAGTTCAGGTTCCTGCTGGACGGCTGGCAGGACCTGGCCGAATGGGCCTATGAGCCAGCCAAGACAGGCAAGGGACGCCCGGGCACCCGGATCGACCTGGACCTGAGCCGCGTCAAGCCCCTGGTGGACACCGAACGCGAGGTGCCCCAGGGACAGCGCAACAACGAGCTGGCCCGGGTGGCGGGGCTCTACTACGCCAAGGGGCTGGGACGGGATGAGGTGCTGGCCCTGTGCGAGGCCTGGAACCGGCGGTGCTGCCGGCCGCCGTTGGGGGCCAGCGAACTCAGGGCGACGGTCGCCTCCATCGGCAGGCGCCACGCGGCCAACCATCCGGAGGCGGAGGACCAACCCGACCTGAAGGTGGTGGTGCCGGCCAGGGAGCTGGAAGCCCTCCCCCGTGAGATACTCTACCCCGGCGGCCTGCTGGAGCAGGTCATGGAGTACATCGATGCCTCCAGCGCGGCCAGCTTCCCGCTGTTCAACCTGGCCGCGGCCATCACCCTGCTGGGCGCCGTGGCCGGGCAGCGGGTGATGACCGAGACCGGGCTGCGGACCAACTTCTACTGCATCTGCCTGGGGTATTCCGGCTGCGGCAAGGACGCGCCCCATTCGGCCATCAACAACCTGCTCAGCAGGAGCCTGGCCGCCGGCGTGATCGGCCCCAACAGCCCCACCTCGGCGCCGGCCATTCTGCACTGGATGGCCCGGGCGGACGGGGCCCACGGCTGTTGCATCCTGCTCCTGGACGAGATCGGCCTCCTGCTGAAGGGCATCAAGAACCCCAACTCGCCGGCGGCCCAGATACCCCAGGCGCTCATGGAGCTGTGGTCGGCCACCGACCGTCCCTACACCAAGATCTACGCCCGGGAGAAACCCATCGTACTGCACTGGCACCACCTGGGCCTGTACGGCACCTCCACGCCCGGGCGGTTCTGGGAGGCCCTGACCAGGAGCGACATCACGGACGGATTCCTGGCCCGCCTGCTGGTGTTCGAGAGCCGCCACGACGCGCCCATGCCCAAGGCCGTGGTCTCGACCGAGGCGCCGCCCACCCTGGTGGAGGCCCTGGACGGGATATGGGGCATCGAAGTCGAGCGCACGGGGGGCAACCTCCAGATGGGGGGTATCCCGGTGCCGAGGATGGTCCCGAAGACGCCCGGGGCGGCACGGGAGTTCGCTGGCTGGGCCGCCGAATACCACCGGCTCAAGAACGAGTTCAAGGAGCACGAGGACGGCAGGAGCGCCATCTACGGCCGCGCCGCGGAGCACGCCCACAAGCTGGCCCTGGTGCACGCCTTGAGTCGCTGCGGCGCCCGGGTGGTGGACCAGCAGGTGGAACTCGAGGACGTGCGCTGGGCAATGCAGGTGGTGGACCACCTGGTGCCCCACCTGGTGCAGATGGTCCTGGAGCATGTGAGCGACAACGAGTGGGAAAGGGCCAAAAAGAAGGTGCTGGCCTTCATCCGGCGCACGGCCACCGAGAGCCGGCCGGGCGCCACCCGGCGGGACATCCTGAGGAATTTCTCCGGCCTCAAGCGCTACTTCGATGATGTGGTCCAGACCCTGTTGGCCTCGGGCGAGATCAAGGAGATGGACCACAAGCCCAAGCGCGGTCCGAAGGTCAAGCTCCTGTGCCTGGCCCAGCTTGAGGACAATCCGTCCGACCCCTCGCAAACCCGCGAAACCCGCGACAACTCGCGGTGGGATTGTCACCGCGGGTTTTTAGCCAGCCAGAACAAAACGATAGATCAAAACCTGTCAGTCGCGGTGGGGTGTAATAGGGGGGGAGAATGAAGGGGCTGAAACCTGTCAAACTCGCGGCAACTCGCGGTGAAGGGTACCGCGAGTTTTTGGCCAGCTAAATCAAAATGATAGGTCAAACTCGCGGCGCGCGGTGGGGTATCAATAAGAGTAAAGATAAAAACACACAGGTAGAAATTAAAAAATACCGCGAGTATTTATTTATATATTTGTTTTTATTAAATAAAAACCTGTCGGTAAAACCCGCGGTGGGTACCGACGAGTCTGACAGGTTTTTTGCGGGGCAGCAGGAGATGGCAACCACCCGGAGACAACGCGAGCACGCCGCCCAGGCACGGCTCATGGCCTGGACCCTCGAGGTCCGAAAACGCTACCCGGAGCTGAACCTCCTCTTCGCCATCCCCAACGGCGAGTACCGCGACTGGAAGACCGCCCGCAAGCTGCGCGCAGAGGGTGTCAAGGCCGGCGTGCCGGACCTGTTCCTCCCCGTACCCCGCGGGGGCCATCACGGCCTGTGGATCGAGATGAAGATGGCGGGAGGAAGGCTCAGCAAGGCGCAACGCCTCTGGCACCGGGCCCTGGAGGACCAGGGCTACCTGGTGAAGACCTGCTGGTCGGCCGAGGAGGCCCAGGAGGCGCTGGTTGACTACTTGCGATCCATGGATTCGGGGAGGAAGTAGGCGCGTGGCGGAGAGATACCGCGCAGAGATCGTCTCGGGCCGGCTGTGGGATCTGCTGCTGGCCTGGCTGGAGCGCCGCACCGTGTATGGCTGCCCCAGGGCTCGGCGCTTTCCGGAGGTTTCCTATCGCTGGCGTCTGGAGAAAGGCTACCTGGTGGGAGAGCCCGGCTTCTGCCTCATCTCCGGCGCTCGGCCGCCGGAGCCCGGCATCCTGGACGAGGTCGGCATGGCCTTCCTGTCCCTCCCGGAGTGGGCGCAGGCCTGCATCCTGGCCGTGGTGGACTTCCAACACGAACCCTGGCTCAAGGGTAAGAGGTGGAGAGCATGGCTACGACACATGGACTTGACCCCGAGGCAGTACGAGCGGCTGCTCACCGACGCCTGGCGGAGCTTGAGAGCAGCAGCTCGTTGCAGGAAGATCGCGGCCTGAAGATGCTGGTCGGCTGGAAATCTATCACTCCCTTGCTAGGTGTGAGCCGCCGGACGGCCAGGCGCTGGGTGCGCAGGCACGGCCTCCCCATCGTCTACCGCGGCCGGACTCCGACTATTACCCTTCTGGCGCTCCAAGAGTGGGCTCGAACAGCAAGGGTGTCCCGAGATGTCCCGAGTTGTCCCCAGGAGTCCCCAGTTGTCACTTGACCCAGCCGTCAGGTGCCTTAAAATGTTCATAATACCGATTGGTGCCAACGGGCCAAGGCACCGGGGTCTTTCAGGGCCGTCCCACAACGGGGCGGCCCCGTGTGTTTGGGGGTTGGGTCAATGCCACACACTCCGCCGAGACCATGCCGGCGCCCGGGATGCCCGTTGCTCACCACCGACCGCTCGGGACTGTGCGAGGCGCACCGGAAGCAGGCACGGCAGGAGTACGACCGCCAGAGACCGACCGCCAGCGCCCGGGGCTACGGCCGCCAGTGGGAGAAGACTCGGGCGGCCAAGCTACGGTCTGACCCCCTGTGCGAGCGGTGCCTGGCCCGGGGCCGAGTGCGCGAGGCCTGGGGCGTGCATCACAAGGACCGCGACCCCACGAACAACGCCCCCGAGAACCTGGAAAGCATCTGCCGGCAGTGCCACGAGGCCGAGCACACCGCCGAGCGGTGGCGGCCACGCCGGCAGCAGCAGACCCCGCCCAGGGGATAGGGGGGGGTCAAAAGTCTACAGCTTTTCACCGAGGACCGGCGCCGGCATGGCTCCTCGCGCGTGCGCGAAATTCGAAGGGGGGGGGTGGCGCTTTGCCGGCTCTGCGCCAGCGAGGCACAACCAGGGACTGCGGAGCGAGCCCACCCACCGCCTTGGTGGAGTCCCATGCAAGCACAACGGAGGCATGATGCCAGCTGGACGTCCACCCAAACCCACGGCTCTCAAGATGCTCCACGGCAACCCCGGCCGCCGGCCCTTGAATGACAAGGAGCCCAAGCCGGCCCGGGGCGAGCGGCCCCCTGCGGCGCCTTCCTGGCTGGATACGGCGGCCCGGAACGTCTGGCGCCGCCTGGCGCCGGAGCTACACCGCCTGGGGCTCTTGACCGGCCTGGACCGCGACCTGCTGGCGCTCTACTGCGTGGAGTTGGCCGACTACATCCGGGCGCTCAAGGAGCTGCGCCGTCTGCCGGCGGTGGTGGTGAACGGCGGCGGCCGCACCACCACCCGCAAGCGCAACGGCGACGTGGAGGAGAAGACCACGCGTGGTCAGTTGGTGCCCAACCCCTGGCTGGCGGTGCGCAACCACGCCCTGAAGAACCTGACCAGACTGGGGTCCGAGCTGGGGCTCAGCCCGGCGGCGCGGACCCGCATCCGGGTGGAGATCGAGAAGGGGGACGGTGAGGACGAGTTCACCAGGTTCCTGAAGCGAAAGCGTGGCGGGGGCGCAGCCTGACCCGGGGGCGCCCGCCGCCCCGACGGGTGACGGCTATGGCCGCGAGCAGCAAGCGAGGCGCCATGCCGCCCGCCATGCAGTATTGCCTTGATGTGGTCGAGGGCCGCATCCGGGCGGGCAAGTGGGTCCGCCTGGCCTGCCGGCGCCACCTCGAGGACCTGGAGAAGGGGCCGGGGCGCGGGCTCTACTTCGACGAGGAGGCCGCTCGGCACGTCATCGAGTTCTTCGGGTTCCTGAAGCACAGCAAGGGCGAATGGGCCGGTCAGGGGTTCGACCTGGAGCCCTGGCAGCAGTTCTACCTGTGGTGCAAGTACGGCTGGATGAAGGAGGGTGGCGGGCGCCGCTTCAACACCAGCCACCTGGAGATCGCCCGCAAGAACGGCAAGACCACCCTGGCGGCGGGCGAGGCCCTGTACCTGCTCTTTGCCGACGGCGAGATGGGCGCGGAGGTCTACTCCGTGGCCACCAAGAAGGACCAGGCCAGGATCTGCTTCGAGGAGGCCAAGCGCATGGTGCGGGCCTCCCCTTTTTTGAGCAAGTACCTGGGGGTCTTCAAGCACAACATCCACTGCGAGGCCACGGCGGGCAAGTTCGAGCCCCTGGGGAGGGACTACGACAGCCTGGACGGCCTCAACGTGCATGCCGCCGTGTGCGACGAGCTGCACGCCTGGAAGTACCGCGACCTCTACGAGGTGATCGACACGGCCACCGGCGCGCGCACCTCGCCGATGATCTCGGCCATCACCACCGCCGGCACCGACCGCAAGGGCATCTGCTACGAGAACCGGCTCTACCTCCAGAAGGTGCTGGAGGGCGTGGTCCGAGACGACAGTTGGTTCGGGATGATCTACACCATCGACGAGGGGGACGACTGGGAGGACGAAACGGTCTGGCTCAAGGCCAACCCCAACCTCGGGGTGAGCTGCAAGCTGGCGGACCTGCGGCGCAAGGCCCGGAAGGCGCGGAGCACGCCAGCCGCCTTGAACGGATTTTTGACCAAGCACCTCAACGTGTGGTGCCAAGCCGAATCCCGTTGGATCGGGGTGGATGCCTGGCGGGCCTGCGGCGAGCAGCCGGTGGACCCGGAGGCACTGAAGGGCCGCGCCTGCTACGGCGGCCTGGACCTGGCCACCACCACCGACATCGCGGCTTGGGTGCTGGTCTTCCCGCCGGAGAGCGACGACGAGCCCTATTGGGTGCTGCCGCGCTTCTTCGTGCCGGCGGACAACATCGCCAGGCGAAGCAGGCGCGACCGCGTGCCCTACGAGACCTGGGAACGCGAGGGGTTCATAACCGCCACCCCGGGCAACGTGATCGACTACGCCTTCATCCTGGCCCAGATGGAGCGGGACGCCGAGCAGTACGACCTGAAGGAGCTGGCCTTCGACCGCTGGGGGGCCCCGCCGCTGTATGCGGCCTTCGAGGACCTGGGCTTCACGGCGGTGCGCTTCGGCCAGGGCTACGCCAGCATGAGCCCGCCGGCCAAGGAGCTGGAGAAGCTCATCCTGGAGCGCCGGCTGGCCCACGGCGGCAACCCGGTGCTGGCCTGGATGGCCGACAACGTGGTGGTGAGCATGGACCCGGCCGGCAACATCAAGCCGGACAAGAAGAAGTCCACCGAGAAGATCGACGGCATCGTGGCGCTCATCATGGCCCTGGACCGGGCGCTGAGGCAGGAGGGGGAAGAGATCAGCGCCTACGAGAGCGAGGGGCTGTTGATCTTGTAGGAGATTTTAGCGTGCAGGTTTTTGAGCCACAAGATACGGGGGGCCGGCCGGGCCTGGAGGACCTGCTGGTCTTTTGCGGCCTGTGCCTCATGGGTACGGGCCTTTGGTTTTTCGACTGGCGGGTGTCCCTCCTGGTGGTGGGCGTGCTCAGCTTCGGGCTTGGGGTCGCCATCACCTTCCGGAGGCCGGCCTGATGGGCATCCTGAGCCTGGCCGTGGCGAGGGCCGCGGGACAGAAGGCCACCACCCCCGGGGAGCTGGAATCCCTGCTGCTGGGCGAGTGGGGGGTACCCACCAAGAGCGGCATCCGCGTAAGCCCCGAGACGGCCATCCGCCAGGCCACGGTCTTCCAGTGCTGCCTGATCCTGAGCCAGGACACCTCCAAGTTGCCGCTCAAGCTGTTCCGGCGCCTTGGGGACGGCGGCAAGGAGGCCCGGGACCAGGACCCGCTCTACAGGACCCTGCGCTACCGGCCCAACGGCTGGCAGACCAGCCTCATGTTCCGCCAGATGATGCACTGGCACCTGCTCCAGCGGGGCAACTTCTTCGCCTACATCAACTGGGTCGGCCGAGGGCGCGACAGGAAGGTCTACGAGCTGCAACCCCTGCATCCCGACTCGGTGACCGTACGGCAGGAGGACGACCTGACCCTCACCTACGAGGTGGCCCTGGACCGCTTCCGCAAGCAGCGGATCAAGCAGGAGGACATGCTGCATGTAACGGGCCTCACTCTGGACGGGGTGGTAGGGGTCAGCCCCATCACCTTCCACCGGGAGACCATTGGTGTGGCCCTGGCGGCGGAGAAGCACGGGGCGCTCTTGTTCGGCAACGGGGCTCGGCCCGGCGGGGTGCTGTACACCCAGAAGAAGCTGAGCGACGAGGCCAAGGAGAAGCTCAAGCGGGAGTGGGAGGAGAGATACAGCGGCGACAACGCCCACCGGGTGGCGGTGCTCTCCGAGGTGGACCTCAAGTTCGTGCCCATCAGCATGACATCGGCCGATGCCCAATACCTGGAGACGCGCAAGTTCCAGCGGGCGGAGATCGCCGGGCTGTTCCGGGTGCCCCTGCACAAGATCAACGACCTGGAGCGGGCCACCTTCTCCAACATTGAGCACCAGTCGCTGGAGTACGTGGTGGACTCGCTGGGCTGGTGGCTGAGCTGCATCGAGCAGGCGCTCTGGCGGGACCTGTTGACCCCCTGGCAGCAAGAGGAGGGCTACTTCGTGGAGCACAACGTGCTGGGCCTGCTGCGCGGCGACCACCGCGCCCGCAAGGAATACTACGCCGCCGGCCGGCAGTGGGGTTGGTTGTCCATCAACGACATCCGCAAGCTGGAGAACATGAACCCCATCCCCAACGGGGACGACTACATGGCCCCGGCCAACATGATCCCGGTGCAGCAAGTGGGGCAGCAGCCCGGCCAGCAGGAGGGAGGCGAGGATGCAGCGAAGGCGTAACGCCCGGATACAGCTCAAGGCACTGGGCGACGACGGGGTCTTCGAGGGCTACGGCGCCGTGTTCGGCAACCAGGACAGCTACGGGGAGGTGATCCTGCCCGGGGCGTTCAAGGACAGCCTGCGGAAGTGGGGGGAGTCGGGGTCCATGCCGCCGGTCCTCTGGCAACACAAGCGCGACGAGCCCCTGGGGCTGATCCTGGAGATGGAGGAGGACGACAGGGGTCTGTTCATCCGGGGGCAGCTCCTGATCAAGGAGGTGCAGAGGGCCAAAGAGGCGCACTCGCTGCTCAAGAACCGGGCCATCTCGGGACTGTCCATCGGCTACGTGCCGGTGGTGGACGAGTACGATCGCGATGAAGGCATCGTGTACCTCAAGGAGATCGACCTTTGGGAGATCAGCGTGGTCACCTTCCCCGCCAACCCTGAGGCGGGGGTGACCACCGTGAAGGCGAACAACATCAAGACGATTCGGGATTTCGAAGCCGCGCTGCGGGACGAGCTCGGCTTCTCTCGCGCCCAGGCCAAGGCCCTGGCCTCTGCCGGCTGGAAGGCCCTGGAGGGTGGCGAACCGCGGGATGTGGTCTCGACCATCGAAGCCCTGGAGGCCCGAATCAGGGATGCCGTGAACCAACAGGTTGGAGGTTGAGACATGTTGAGATACGACACCGGCGCAACCCACGGATTCCGCACCAAGGAAGCGGGGTCCGGCGGCGCGCCCGCTGTGAAGGATATCAAGGAGGCCGTGGACAAGCTGGGCCGCACCTTCGAGGAGTTCAAGAAGGCCAACGACCAGCGCCTCGAGGAGCTGGCCAAGAAGGGCCACGTGCCGGCCGACCTTCAGGAGAAGGTGGACAAGATCAACGAGGCCGTGACCGAGGCCACCAAGATCAAGCAGGAGCTGGACAAGGAGAAGGCCCGCATCGACGAGCTGGAGGCCATGGCCAACCGCTTGGGCCGCCAGAAGGACGGCGATGCTCCCGCGGAGGTGAAGGAGCATCAGGAAGCCTTCGCCCGTTTCATGCGCGAGAAGGACGGCGACGAGAACCTGCGCGACCTGGAGCGCAAGATGCTGGCGCGCACCCTGGGCGAGAAGGCGGCCAGCACCATCAGCGATCCCGACGGGGGTTACCTGGTGCCCGAGGCGGTGGCCACCGCCATCGACCGGCTGCTGACCCAGGATTCGGCCATGCGCGCCATATGCACCGTGCGCTCCATCGGCGCGGCCAACTACAAGAAGCTGGTCAGCGTCGGCGGCGCCACTGCTGGCTGGGTGGGTGAGAAGGACAGCCGGCCCGAAACCAAGACCGCCGAGCTGGTGGGACTGGAAATCCCCACCCACGAGCTCTACGCCCAGCCGGCGGCGACCCAGACCCTTCTGGACGACGCCTTCGTCAACGTGGCAGCCTGGCTGGCCGACGAGGTGTCCATCGCCTTCGCCGAGCTGGAGGGCGACGCCTTCATCAATGGCGACGGGGTGGACAAGCCCCGCGGCCTGCTGGGCTACCCCATGGTGGCCAACAGCTCCTGGGCCTGGGGCAAGGTGGGCTACATCAAGACCGGTGCCAACGGCGACTTCGCTGCCAGCGACCCCGGCGACGCCCTGATCAACCTGGTGCACGCCCTCAAGCGCCAGCTCAGGGCCGGGGCCCGCTTCCTGATGAACGACGGCACCTGTGCCAAGGTGCGGATGCTGAAGGACGCCGACGGCAACTACCTGTGGCGCCCCGGGTTGGAGCAGGGCCAGCCGGACCGCCTGCTGGGCCGGCCCATCAGCTACGATGACTTCATGCCGGATATCGCCAGCGCTTCCTACAGCATCGCCTTCGGCAACTTCCGCCGGGCCTACCTCATCGTGGACCGCATCGGCATCCGGACCCTGCGCGATCCCTACACCAAGAAGCCCTACGTGCTGTTCTACACCACCAAGCGGGTGGGCGGCGGCATCCAGGACTTCCAGGCCGTCAAGCTGTTGCGCTTCTCGGCCTAGGTGAAACCAAAACGAACCCAGGCGGGGCCCCTTCGGGGGCCCCTTACCTTTGGAGGCTGAAACATGAACATGAAGGACCTGTACGACAACATCGGCACGGTGCACGGCATCGACGCCCAGGTGATCAGCACCACCGGCGGCGCCAAGGCCACCGGCGACGTGGACCTCCAGGGCTTCCAGTCCGCCGTACTGGTGATCAACTGCGGCGCCAGCGGCGACACCCTGGACGCCAGCAACAACATCACCGTGAAACTGGAGCACGCCGACGATCCCAGCGCCTACTCCGCCGTGGAGGAGGACGACGTGCTGGGGGCCACTCCTTCCGGCGGCGTGGTGCTCTCCCTGGACAGCCTGGACAAGGACCAGGCGACCTACCGCATCGGCTACGTGGGCGGCAAGCGCTACATCAAGGCGACCGTGACCCCCAACGGCACCCTCAACAACGGCATCGCCATGGCGCTGGACATCATCAAGGGCCACCCGCTCGCCTTCCCGGTGGAGTAGGCGCTGAGGCTGGCGGCGGCGGGGTGAGCGCCCCGCCGCCTTGGTGAGGCCATGTTGAAGAAGGCACCACGAAACAAGGATGCCGGCCCGGCGCCGCGCAACAAGGAGCGCGAGGCCGCACCCAGGCGGCAAGCCAAGGATGGGGACCGCAAATGACCCTCTCGCTGATAACCCCCGCCACCAAGGAGCCAGCGAGCCTGGAGGAGGTGAAGCGGGCCCTCAATCTGCCGGTGGACTACACCGAGGACGATGCGCTGTTGGAGCAGGGCATCTCCGCCGCCCGCGAGCTGGGGGAGAGCCTGACTGGCGCGGCCTGGGTGGAATCGGTGTGGGAGCTACGTTTGCCCGAGTTCCCGGCGGGGGCCGCCATCCGTGACCTGGGCCGGCACCCGGTGCAGTCGGTGCAGTCGGTGGCCTACCTGGACCCGGACGGCAACCTCCAGACGCTCAGCGAGGGGACGGACTACGAGGTGAGCATAGACGGTGGCGCCAAGGTCTGCGACCTCTGGCCGGCCTACGGCACCTCCTGGCCCGAGACCCGTCCCGGTCCGCAGTCGGTTCGCATCCAGTTCACCGCCGGCTGGCCCTTGGACGGCGATGGCAACCCCACCACGCCCCAGAACCTCAAATGGTGGCTCTACCGCATGGTGGGCGCCTTCTACGAACAGCGTGAGGCTCTGGTGGTGGCCGGGGGGGGCTTGGCGGTGACGGAGCTGCCCCGCACCCACCTGGACGGCCTCCTGGACCCCTACACCGTGCTGCGGAGCGCGTAATGATCCTGGCCGGCAGGCAGCGCCACACCATCACCATCCAGCGCCCGGTCAACACCCCCGACGACATGGGTGGCTTTGATGTGACCTGGGAGGACGTGTGCACCGTCAGGGCCAGCGTCGAGCCGCTTCAGGGCCGGGAGTTCTTCGCCGCCCGCCAGATGCAGACCGTTTCCACGGTCCGCTTCCGCCTGCGCTGGCTTAAGGGGCTCACCGACCAGATCAGCGAGGACATGCGGGTGCTGTTCGGCGACCGAGTGTTCGACATCCAGGCCATCATCAACGTCAGGGAACGCAACCGGGAACTACACCTGATGTGCGCGGAGCACAGCGAGGATCATGGGTAAACGGGGCAGGCGGGCCAAGCCGTGGAATGTGGCACGCCGTCGCAACGCACTTCTCGCGGCGGATGTGAAGATCGCCGAACAAGATATTGGCTTGTCGGCGATTCGTGACGCCACAGACGAAGCGCTCAAGCAGATGGCGGAGCGGGTGAAGGACCGGGCCAAGCAGACTTCGGCCTTCGCGGACCACACCGGGAACCTGAGGCGGTCCATCCGCGTGCTGGAACACCCCCACGCCCTGGGCTACATCGTCCGCGCCGGTGGAACCGGAGAATCGGGACACGCCCACCTCGTCGAATTTGGCCACGCCCAAGTAACCAAGGACGGTCGGATCGTGGGACACGTGCCACCGCATCCCTTCCTGCGGCCAGCATTGGAAGAGGAGGTGGCCGCCCAGGGCTGGGTGTACAACCCCCGCTCCGGGGGCTTCATCTCGTCGGGGTAGGCCATGAAGGAACTGTTTCAGGCCATCATGACGGCCTTCAACGCGGACCCGCCGCCCGAGCTGCACAACCTGCTCTCCGGGCGGCTTTTCTTTGACCACGCCCCCCAGGGGGAGCGGGCCCCGTTCGCCGTTATGAGCCCCATTGCGGGGACCAACTTCGACACCTTTTCGACCCGCATCACCAACCTGCGCTTCCAGGTGTCGCTGTTTTCCGCTCAGGATAGTTCGGCCGAGTGCTGGAACCTGTGCCGGGCGGCCACGGGCTTCTTCGAGAAAACCGACTTCGCGGTGAACGGCTGCACCGTGAGGCTGATTCGGATCATGGAACCGCTGCCCCGCCGGGGCGGCGAGAGGCTTTGGGCGGCGCATGGCGACTACCGGGCGCTGATCCAGGACATCTAACAGGAGGGAAACAATGAGTCGTCCCGAATACAAGCTGGGAACCGATGTTGCGGTGGTGCTCAAGTGCGGCACCGCCGACGAGGCCGTGATCAAGGGCCTGAACAAGCTGGGGCTGCCGGAGCTGATGCGCGAGGTGATCAGCATTCAGGAGTTCCGCACCGATTTCGACATTGAGTTCACCACCGCGGGCAAGTACGGCCGCGTCACCTTCGGCGGCAACCTGGTTCTGGGCGACACCAAGGGCCAGGACCAGCTCAAGCAGTACCTCATCGAAAACGCCAAGATCACCGACTGCCGGTTCTATCTGGACCTGGAGAATTTCGTGACCGTGGACCTCGCCAACGACCCGGAAGCGTGTTTCCAGGTGGTTCGGGTGACCCCCGGCCAGGCGGACAAGAGCGGCACCTTCCCCCTGGACTGCGAGATGGTCTGCGGGGGGCGCTTCGCCTACTTCGTGAGGCACCTGACCGCCGACACCATCGCCTTCGTGGCCACCGGTAACAAGATCACCGACAGCGCCAGCGGGTTAGTGGACGCGGGCTTCGAGGCCGGCCAGACCCTCATCGTGGAGGGCAGCGCCAGCAACGACGGCCAGTACCTCATCGAAAGCGTGACCGCCGGCGAGATCGTGCTCTCGGGCGGCACCATCACCGACGAGGCCGCCGGCAACTCCATCAGCCTGCACGGCGGCACCCTGTAGTAACAACCGGAGGACCACATGAAGCTGAAGGAGTACGTCAAGGAGATCACCGCCACCTTCCAGGTGCCCGGCGACGAGGACGGCGCCGAGGTTACCTTGCGCCTGCTGACCCCCGGCGAGGAAGACGAGGTCATGGAGGAGTCCACCTCCGTGCAGTTCCGCGACGGCGAACTGGAAACTCGGCTGGACAACGGCAAGCATTCCAGGGGGCTGTTTTGCAAGCGCGTCAAGTCCTGGAAGAACATCTACGGCGAGGACGGCAAACCGCTGCCCTGCACCGACGAGAACAAGCTCAAGGTGGCTGGGCTGGTGCCGGGCTTCGCCCGCTGGGTGGGCGAGTGCTACCAGAAGCTCGCCGAGGACCACCGGCGCAAGGAGATTGAGCTCGAAAAAAACTCCTAGAGTTCGCGCGCTGGCTGGCCCAGGCGGACCGGCCGGCGTGCGAGGACTGCCGCCGGGCATACGCCATCACCCGGTGGGACACCGAGGAGGACCTGCGGCGCAAGGCCGGGGGTCCTCCTTGTGACACGTGCCGGCCGCCTCTGCATCGGGACAATGCGGAGGCGGTCAGTGTTTATCAGCTTTGCGCCGGCCAGTGGATCATGGGCTTCAACGGCCCCGTAGCCCTGAACCTGCTGGCGGTGGAAAGCGTGATGCGCCTGATGGGGGTGCGCGATCCGCTCACCTGCCTCAAGCGCGTACAGATCCTGGCCGCGGCCGCCATCGAGGCCGCGAACAAGAAAACGCCCAAGCAAGATGCGCCTACCTAGTCTAGAAGTTGAGATACGCGGCAACCTGGATGAGCTGCAAAAGGACCTGACCCGTGCCACGGGGCTGGTGCGCCAAAGCGGGCGGGAGATATCCGACTCCCTGAACAACGCCTTCACCGACAAGCAGGCCGCCAACTATCTCAACTCCCTGGTGCGCAACTTGAGCAAGGTGGAGCGCACCGCCAAGGTCACGGGCCGGTCGTTCGACCGCCTCAAGCTGGACCTCAAGGAGGTTTCTCACCTCACAGGCCTCACCGACCGCAGCTTCCAGAAACTTCAGCGGCGGATGCTCCAGACCCAGGCGGAGCGGGCCCAGGAACGGGCCCTGAAGGCCATCGCCCGCCAGGCCAATTTGACCCGGACCGAGCTGGCGCGGCTGCGTTGGCAGTTGGGTGACCAAAAAGGTGCGATACGCGAATACGCCCGAGAAGGCGCATCGCATTTCCAGGCCATGACCAGTCGCATCTTCAGCCTGCGCACGGCACTGCTGGGCCTGGGCTTGGTGTATGTGGCCAGGGATGCCGTGCGCACCGCCAGTAGCTTCGAAACCCTGCAGATCAGCCTGGAGACGGTGACCGGTTCGGCCCAGGCCGCCAAAGCCGCCATGGACTGGATCACCGACTTCACCAAGAACACCCCCTTCCAGCTCGAAGAGGTGGCCAACGCCTTCCGCAAGCTCAGCGCCTACGGCCTGGAGCCCGTCAAGTACCTGGAGCGCCTGGGCGACACCGCCAGCGCCATGGGCAAGACCCTGGACCAGGCGGTGGAGATGTTCGCCGACGCGGCCACCGGCGAGTTCGAGCGTCTGAAGGAGTTCGGCGTCCGGGCCAAGGTCGAGGGCGACAAGGTGACCTTCTCCTGGATGGAGAACGGCCGCCGAATGACCCGGACGGTTCATAAGACCCAGGTTGCCATCACCGAGGCCCTGGCCGGCATCTTCGCGCGCTACCGGGGCGGCATGAAGCGGCAGATGGACTCCTGGAGCGGCATGATGTCCAACCTCATGGACATCTGGACCATGTTCCAGAAGGAGGTGATGGAGAGCGGCCCCTTCCGGGAGATGAAGGCCCAGCTCAAGGACTTCCTGGACTACCTGAATACTCCTGAAGGCAAGGCGGCGCTTGAAGATTGGGCGGAAGAGGCTGGAAAGCTTTTCAAGGACGCGGTTGAGCTGGGCGAAAAGATGGTGCCCGTGATCAAGGATATAGGCAAGGAGGCTCAGGTCCTGGTCAACGGCATCACTTCTCTGCCTGACTGGATTCTGTCCGCTGGCGTGCTCGGTGCACTTTTCTTTGGCAAAAAGGGTGCCGTAGTGGCCGGGCTTGCGCTGCATGTGATTGGTGCTGCGGCCGTAGACATCGAAATGCTCCAACGAACCCTGAAGTCTGGGGGTTCGGTGTGGGATTGGCTTAGCAAGCGGGACTGGACTGGCGATCTAAGCGAGCTTGATGCTTACCTCAAGCGCCGTGAAATGCTCCTGAAGCACAAGCAGGTCATGTCCGGCGCTACCCCCATCACTCCGGGCGGTATCGGCACCATCCTCTCCGAGAGCGAGCTGCGTGCGGCAGAAACCAGGCAGGGCGTCCTTGCAAGAATCGCCCAACGGCGTGCGGCAGAAACCGAAAAGGCCACCGCCAAGGCCTATGAGGCCACGGGCAAGGCCCTGGAGAAGCACTTCCGGCAGCGTGCCCGCCTGGAAACGCAGTGGGCGGCGGTCCAGCGCACCCTGCGCCGGCGCGACATGACCGAAACCGAGCGTGCCCTGGACGACCTGGAGCACCGCTACCAGGGCTACTACCAGACCCTGGAGGACCTGGCCGCCGAAGACTACGAGGTGGGGGTGCGCTACGAGGAGCTCAAGGCCCAGCTTTCCGCGGCCGCAGCCGAGGAGCGCACCAAGATTTTGGAGGAGGCGGCCAAGAAACAGGCCGAGGCCAACAAGACCGCCCTCCAGCGCATGCTGGAGGACTGGACCGACCTGAACCGCCAGATGGAGGCGCTCAGCGAGGAGGCCTTGCGCGACATCCAGTCCGGGTTCAGGGATTTCTTCCGGAACCTGCTGGCAGGTGGCGAGGACGCCTTCGAAAGCCTGTGGCAGGTGTTCGAAAACATCGCCATCAACGCCATCGCCCAGGTGGCCACCATGATGGCCACCAACCTGTTCGCGCGAGGCCTGGGCGCAGTCATGCCTGGCGGGGGCCTGCTGCCGAACCTGGGCGGCGGCTTCAACATCTCCGACCTGACCTCGCTGTTCAAGCAGGCCGGTACCTGGTTGAACGACGCATTCTCGCCGGTCACCGGCGCCACCAACTACGGCGCGATACAGAGCGACTGGGCGGGCATCAACGCGGACATGGGCGCTCCCGGTACTCCCGCCGGGTTCCAGATGAACACGCTGTGGGGGGGCGGCGGCTTCGGCCTGGGCAACGCCCTGGGCATCGCCGGCGGCCTGTGGGGCGTGTTCAACGCCTACCAGAGCGGCGATCCTCTGTCCGGCGTGCTGGCCGGGGCCATGGGCGGCACCGCGGTCATGCCGGGCATCGGCACCGCGGTAGGCGCGCTCATTGGCCTGGGCGCGGGCCTGCTGGGCGGCGATGACGGCCCCAGTTCCGGCGAGCTGGGCTGGATGCAGTTCCAAAAGGACATCGAAAAGCTGAGCCGGCTCAAGCGCGGGGAGATGGACCTCTCCACCTACCTGGACACCATCCGCCAGTTCCACCAGTCCGACAACCGCGCGCGGGCGGCCGGCTGGAGCCCCGAGAAGGTCGAGGCACTCATGCGCCGGAAGATGGGCCAGGCGTGGGAGTGGTGGATGCCCGGCGCCGAGATGGTCGGCGGCCGCCAGGACTTCGAGGGCACGCAGACCCCCGAATACTGGAAGCGGGCCACCACCGGCTGGCTGTTCGGCCGGGCCTTCGGCGGCGAGGCCGGCGGCGGGTGGGCCTCGGCCAATCTGGACCAGGTGAACAAGGTTCTGGACAGCCTGCCGGTGGAGACGGTGGAGGCCCTGGGCGAATCCATGATGCGCCTCAAGGAGAGCGCCGGGGTGTTCGGGGTCACCCTGGAGGACCTGTTCAGGGACATCGACGCTGCGCAGCTCCGCAGCGGCGAGTGGGCCGACATTCTGCGGGAGCGCCTGCAGCCGGCCCAACTGCTCAGCCGCATGGAGGACGAGCTGCGGGCCCAGGGGCTCGCCAACCTCGAGATTGCCCAAAGAAAGGTGACCGCGGTCATCGACACCCTGCTGGGCAGCTTCAACATGGGCCAGGAGGAGACCGACTCCTGGATCGAGCAACTGCTCAACGCCAACGCCACCCAGGCCGACCTGGCCGCCAAGATGCGGGAGTACCAGGACATCATCAAGCAGTTGCAGGGCCTGCGCCAGGGCGAGGAGGACAAGGCGCGGTCCCTGATCGCCCGGGGGCGCGAGCTGCGCAAGGAGCTGGGCCTGGGCGAGGGCGCCTTCACCAGCGTGGACAAGGCCCTGGAGCGCATCGGCAAGACGCTGGACCAGAAGACCCTGCCCGCCCTGGAGCGGCTGCTCAATCTCATCAGCCACGCGGCGGGGCGGCATGGCAGCGAGACTTACCACCACGGCGGGCTGATCCTGCACCACGGTGGCCTGGTGGACGCGGCCCTGGCGGCCGGGCTCATCACCCCCCATGGCGGGATCACCCGCATGCACTCCGGCGGTCTGCGGCCGGACGAGCGCTGGGTGCTGGCCCAGGCTGGCGAGTTCATGATGCAGCGTCGGGCGGTGGACTACTGGGGGCTTGATTTCATGCGGGCCATCAACGAGATGGCGGTCCCCCGGGCCGCGCTGTCTCCGGCCCCGCCTCCGGCCGCGCCGGCCATGCCGCCCGCAGTACTTCCCCCGCCGCAGTCCCACGCCAGCGGCGGAACCTCGTCCGCCGCAGCCCCGGTGATCAACCTGACGGTGACCGTGCACGTGGACGGCGGCGCCGACCTCTCGCCCGAAGCCGTGGGCGAGGCCGTGGCTGAGGCCGTGGAGCACAAGCTGACCGAGGCCCACAACCGGGGCTTGGCCTTTGGCCACCGCAACCACACGGAGGTGGGGCTGTGAGCACGACCTTCGCGGAGTGGGCCGCCCGGCGCGACACCCAAAAGGTGTACGCGGCTGACCTGGAGGTGGTGCGGATCAGCGACGGCGCCACCCTCACGGTGCGTCTGTCCACCCACGGCGGAGTGTGGGACGGCAGCCACTACTACGTACCGGCCCTGAGAGGTTTGCCTGTTGTGCGGCACCGCTTTCAGAAGCTGACCAGCGGCCGGTCCCTGGTGAGCTTCGGAAACCTGGACGTGGCCCTGGACCCGGAGGTGGAGATCACCGACGGGCTCACCATGGACGACCTGCTGGCCGACTATGCCTGGGCCGGCCGGCCCATCACCGTGAGGGTGGGCGGCCCCGAACTGGACTGGGGTGACTGGGGGGTCGTGCTGGCGGGCCGCTTGGGGCAGCCGGAGTACACCGTGGAGAGGGCCCGCATCCCGGTGGCGGCCGCGAGCGAGGACCTGCGCCAGCGGGAGGCGCCGCCCAACACCTATGACGACACGGTGACCGCCTCGGCCCGGGGCAGGGCCAAACCCCTCTGCTGGGGCTGGTGCTACAACGTGGCGCCAGTGCTCACCGGCGAGAACCCCTGGGTCTACCAGGTGCACGACCCCGCCTTTGGCCCCATTCAGGCGGTGGATGCGGTGTACGTGGACGGGGTGCAGACGACCAGCGGGTTCACGGTGGACCTCAGCCAGGGGACCGTGACGTTCACGGCCGACCCCCAGGGGACCGTCACCCTGGACGTGCGCGGCAGGGTGGCGGCCGGCTCTTTCCTGGAGCTGCCCGGCGATATCATTCAGGACCTGCTGACCAGCGTGGCTGGGTACTCCACGGACGACATCGACGCGGCCTCGTTCAGCCAGTTCAACACTGACGCGCCCTATCCGGTGGGCCTGTACCTGGACACCTCCAGGCAGGTCCTATCCGTGGTGGATGGGGTGCTCAACGGCCTGCTGGGGTCGCTGGGGGTGTCCCGAGCCGGCAAACTTTTTCTGCACCGTTTCACCGCCCCTGCCGGGCCTCCGGCCCTGGAGCTGCTGGGGGAGCTGGAGGTCCTGGACCTGCGGGTGGAGCCCGAGGAGCGCCTGTACTGGCGGGTACGGGTCGGGGGGGAGCGCTGTTGGTCTACCAACACCTCCCCAGCCGCCTCTGTGACGGCCGACCGGCGCGCATGGCTCAAGGAGGCCTACCGCTGGCGGGAGGTCCAGGACAGCGCGGTGCAGGGGCTCTATCCCCTGGCCGGCGAGGCCAAGCACGAGACTCTGCTCAAGGAGCTGGCGGACTGCGCCACGGTGGCCGGCTGGTGGCTGGACCTGTTCGGCCAGCGCCGGCGGCTGCTCTCCTGCCGCGTCAAGCTCCAGCCCCTCGCGGTCGAGCTGGGGGACGTGGTGCAGGTATCCCTGGGTCGCTTTGGCCTGGGCTCCGGCTGGCTGGGCCGAGTGGTCGAAGTCAAAGAAGACCACCTCAAGAGCGAGGTGGACCTCAAGCTGTGGGGTTAGGACATGCCTCGGCTGCGATTCCTGATAGACAACTCGGGCCTTGATGGCGCAGCCCTGACGGCCTCCAGCGAGGCCACGGGGTTCCCCGTGGACAATCTCCAAGACCAGCTTCGCACTCGCCAGTGGCGCACCACCGGCTGCGCCAGCGAGTACGTGGACATCGACTTCGGCGAGGAGGTCTATGCCTCCGGCCTGGCCCTGATCAACCACAACCTGACGCCCACGGGGAAGATCACGTTCACCGCCGGCGACAGCCCGGGAGACGACAGCCTGCTCTCGGTGGAGTTCGACGCAGTGGAGCCCGCTATCGGCTTTGGGGAGGGCGGCTTTGGCCTGCACGGCTTTGGCGGCTACCTCACCCGGGAGGAGATCGCCAAATACTCCACCGACCCCGTAGGCATCTACTACTTCGAGGGAGTCACCGCCCGCTATTGGCGGATGGCGGTCGAGGACCCGGACAACAGTGACGGCTATCTCGCGGTGGGGCGGATGATCCTCTGTGAGGCGATCGAGAGCCCGCGTCTGCCCCGGGAGGGGCTGCGTTTCGTGCCCGTGGACGAGACCTACCGCCACACCAAGCGCAGTCTGGGAGGCCAGAAGTGGGCCAACCGCCAGCCCCGCTTTAGGCGGCTGGAGATCGAGTTGGCCTACATCCCCCCGGACAGCGTGTGGTGGGGAATCGTGTCCATGCTGCGGGAGGTGGGCACCACCCAGGACTTCGTGACTGACTATGTTCTTGAGGTGTCGGGCGACGAGCAGGGCATGGACTTCTGGGTGGGGTGCCTGTACGGCCGGCTGGCGAACAACGCTGGTGTTCGACTCACTAACCCGCATTATGGCCATGCCAAGCTGGTCATTGAGGAGAGCCTGTGATGGCAGACTACAGCGCACTTTTGGACAAACTGAGGCTTCGGGCGAGCGGGTGGGGCACCGTTCTGCGAGATTTCATTTCCCAGGTCGGTACGGACCTGGCCGGAAAGGCGCCTGCTGACCACGTGCACGAGGGCGCGGGCGGAGACCCGCTGCTCAGCCGTGACGGCGTGCTGCCCACCGGGCTCACCCTCAACCTGGACTCGATCAGCGGCCAGGTGGAGGTGGCGCGGGACGGCACGGTGCAGCGCAGCCTGGCCGGCCACGACCTGCACAGCCTGCTGTTCGTTGAGATGTTTGGATAGGAGGAGGGGACAATGGCTATTCTGAGCAAGGCCGGCCTCAGTGCCGCGCCGGCCGGCAACGGGCCGATCTCGATAACCGGCACGGATGCGGCCTCGGCCAATACCATCCACACCGCGGTGGCGGGCACGGGCGCAGAGGATTGGGACGAGGTTTGGCTGACGGCCACCAACACCACGTCCGACGACCGCCTGCTCACGCTCCTGATCGGCGGCACCGCAGTGGGGCCGGTGCGGATCCCCGCCTACACAGCCTACCGGGTGTTGGATGGTCACCCGCTGCAGAACGGCCTGGCGGTCGCGGCCTATGCGGACGCAAGCGGGGTGGTGGTCCAGGGCTACGTCAACCAGATGAGGGCGGCATGAGCAGGCGGTTGAGACAGCCGGGCCCCCTGAATGTCCCCGGTGGCGTGTGCACGCTGGTTGAGCACGGCACGTCGGATTTTCTAGGGACTGCTAACGCCTACGCCCTGCGGGACATTCCGTTGTCCGGGTCATATGACCCCGCCCGTTTTTTTCCCGTGATCTTCATGGGTGGGGATATCTATCCCACGGACGGTGACACAGGCTATAGCGGACGGATCAAAAAATTCTATGAGGACTTTGCCGCCGGGGTAATCAGACTCCAGATATGGGCCAACAGCGCCACCAAGTATTTCCGCGCCCATTACGGAATCTACAAAATCCCCGAGGGTGCAAAACTACACCAGGAGGTATACAGCGTCCCCGTGCCTGCCACGATCGCCACCCCGGCGGAAACTACGTTCACCCTCACAGAGACGCTAAGAACTGATAGCCCTCTCGTAATTCAGCCGTTCAGGAGCAACAACGTTCCTGCAACGGACACAGCATACGGCGCCTGGGGAATGGGGGTGTCTGTCCAGGACAGCCAAACCGGCGCTTTTGTCACCAATTATGTGATGGGCGGCGCCTCGGTCGTTTATGAGGTGCCGGTTATCGCTATACATTAGGAGACGGCCTATGCGGCTTTTCGCAATCCCCAACACTGACGGTACTCATATTGTCCGCTGGGTGCACCAATCCAGTGGGAATCTGACGGCCCAGGCCATCCAGATTGTCTTCAACAACATCGGGCAGCCCAACGCGATCCCCTGGATTGATGAGCAGCACCAATACGATGCCATACAGGCCCAGGTAGAGAACGGCCAGGTCACCGCCGTCACCGCCGCGCCGCCCGAGCCCGAGCTATGGCTCCACGGCACGCTCTCCGGCGGCACGGTCAATCAGCTCACCGGCACCCGCTACGTGCAGCGGGGCGATCAGCTCCAGTACACGGCCGCGCTCCGGGCCGGCCCGGAGCCGGACTCGGACCTGGTGACCCACGTGCCGGGCACCGACCCGCCGGTGCCTCTCTCCGGCGCCTGGGCCCTGGAGCTGGTCCACGAGCTGGGAGTGGACCAATACAGCCCGATGGTCACCCTCACCGAGGGCCAGGCCAGCGGCACCCTCACGATTCCGGACCGCCTGCGCGACGGCCTCTACCGCCTGGTGGAGGAGCGCCTGGCCAAGGTGGGGCCGTTCAAGCTGAGGCTGGCCGACCCGGAGGCCCTGGCATTCAAGGTGCGGAGCTGACGGTGACCGGTCTGGAGATGCTGCAAGTGGCCGCTCTGGTGGTAGGGGTGGGGACGCCCGTGGCTACGCTCATCTACTCCCAGGGGGCGATCAAGCAGCGGCTGACCGGCATCGAGAAGATGCAGGCCGAACTGCTGAAACAGGAGGCCGAGTGCCAGACCAAGCGCGAGGCAGTCGAGGAGGCCCTGCACGACCGCATCACCGGCGTGGTGAAGGACGTGGGCTATCTCAAGGGCCGACTCAACGGAGGGGCAAAGTGAGCTGGCGATTCGCCCAGGCCGTGGAGTTCGTGTTGCGCCAGGAGGGCGACTGGACCCACGACAGCGGCGGGCCCACCCGCTACGGCATCAGCCAGCGAGCCTTCCCCGACCTGGACCTCTCCACCCTCACGGTGGAGCAGGCCCGGGCCATCTACCGCCGCGACTACTGGGACCGCCTGGGCCTGGATGCGCTTCCCTGGCCGGTGCCCCTGGCCATGCTGGACGTGGCCGTCAACACGGGCCGCGGCCCGGCCACGCGGCGCCTCCAGCGGGCTGTCAACCTGCTGGAGAGCCGCCCGACCCTACGAATAGACGGCATCCTGGGGCCGGCCACCAAGCGGGCGGTTCGCGCCCTGGGGGCCGACCCCTGCCGGGCCACGCTCCTGGCCCTGATGGTGGCCGTCGGCCGGCTGGAGCGCCACGCACGGCTGGCCGCCCACGAAAAATATAAACCGTACCTGCGGGGCTGGGCGCTGCGTTGCGTCCGGCTCTGCGCTGAACTGGCCCGGGAATGGGCCGCAGGAGAAGGAGAAGTTTGATGGACAAGAATAAGCCCGGATACAAGACCACCGAGTTTTGGGCCTCCCTCAGCACCAGCACCATGGGTATCCTCGTCACCCTGGGGGTGTTCACGCCGGACCAGGCCAACACCCTGGTGCAGTCCGTGACCGCCGTCGCCGGCGCGATCATCGCGGCCCTGCCCGTGCTGGGGTACGCCCTGAGCCGCGGCAAGGCCAAGGGAGGGCAGTGATGCGGCGCGTCGCCTGGCTCCTGCTCCCGTGCCTGGCCCTCGCCCTGGCCGCCTCGGGGTGTGCCGGCTGGACCGACAACCAGGACTTCAATGCCTGGCGCGACGTAGAAAAGGCGAAGTGGGTCGCCTGGGCGCAGGCACAACAGGCGCGGGCCGCACACCCCCGACAAACCAAGCTGGTCTTGGAGCCCATTGACAACACGAAACCGCTAAACGCCAAGCTCACGGCAACCATTGTCTACCCTGAACCCCCGAGTACCTGGACCCCTCCGCCGGTGAGCGATCGCCCCAAGAGCACGGGGGAGTTGGTTGCTGACGTGATCAAGGCTGCTCCTCGGGACGTGGCCCATGCCGTGCTTGGCTGGAAGGGTATCGAGGTGGGCGGCGAGGTGCTCAAAGCGAGCTACAGGGCCGCTGGCAACAAAACCACGATCGGCGGCGATTGGACCGGCCAAGACAAGGTTGGCGGCAACCAGGTTACCGGAGGGTCCACCTATGTGGGGCGTGATGGCAACTGGAACAGCCACAACCCCACCACCGAGTCGGCGGAGTCGGCGGAATAGCATGGCCCTCGTGATCCTGCCACCCAACTGCCAGGCGCTGCTGGAGCCCGGCCAGGTGTTCTTCTCGATGGGCGACGGGTTCGTCTCGGATTCCATCGCCCTGGAGACCGCCCGGGAGGCCTACGACGCCGGCCTCCTGGTGGCCACCCACGTTGGGATCGTGCTGGAGGACGGTTACTGCGCTGAGGCCGCATGGCCGGAGTGGCGGGTGGCGCCCCTGGGGCCCCGGCTCCAGGGACGCACGCCCCTGATCTGGCTCAAGACCCCGGCCGGCCAGACGCCCGAGGCCGCGGCCGAGCTGTGCCGCCTGGCCCGGGAGTTGGAGGGCACGCCCTACGACACCTGGGCCGTGACCCTGGGGTTCCCTCTCAGCGACGACGACGACAACGGCCGGGCCCCCAATTTCGCTGAGGACCCGGGCAGGTTGTTTTGCTCAGAGGGCGTGGACACCCTCCTGCGGAGAACTGAGCACCTGCGGACTGTGCCCCTGCCAGAAGCGTTCAAGGCGGTGCACCCCTCGTGGCGCTCGCCGCAGGGGCTGAACCTCGCCCCGATATGGGCCTAACCCGGGGGCCGCCCGGCCCCCACCAACATCACTCCTTTTCTCCCTCCCCACCCTCCCCCCCGGCCTGGGCCTGACCACCCCGGGCCGGGGGCTCTTATATCCTGATTTTCGCGCCCAGTAGCCCAGCGCGCCTCCAGCGCTGGCTGGTGTGGGATCGCACCAGGGTGGTTTTGCCGGGGCGGGTTGACAACGGGTTGACAATGGGGGTCTGTTGCGAAATAAGTAGCGGGAATTACGCATAGTTTGTTGCTATGCGGACATCCCCTTTATCACCGATTTCATCCTGGACGAGTGAAGCCCTACTATCCCGCCGCCT
>CAZUHP010000014.1:0-35063 GCA_964620595.1 uncultured Desulfarculaceae bacterium
TGCAGGTTCTGCACCCATTCGAAATAGGACACCGTGACCCCGCCGGCATTGGCCAGGATGTCCGGCACCACCACCAGGCCCCGCTCCGCCAGGATGGCGTCGGCCTCGGGCGTGGTGGGGCCGTTGGCGCCCTCCACGATCAGCTCGGCCCGCAGGCGCTCGGCGTTGTCCGTGGTGATCACCCCGCCCAGGGCCGCGGGCACCAGGATGTCGCAGGGCAGCTCCAACAGTTCCTGGTTGGTCACCTCCTCGGCCTCCAGCTTGGGCGCCAGGAAGCATTGGTACTGGTGCTTGCAGGCCACCACCCGCTCTATCTCCAGGCCCTGGGAATTGTAGACCCCGCCCTTGGAGTCGCTGATGGCCACCACCCGGGCCCCGGCCCGGGCGAACAGGCGCGCGGCCACCCCGCCCACGTTGCCCGCACCCTGCACCACCACCCGGGCCCCCTCCAGGCTGCGGCCCAGGTGGCGCATCGCCTGGCTGGCGATTATGAACACCCCCCGGCCGGTGGCCTCCAGCCGGCCCAGGGAGCCGCCCAGCTCCAGGGGTTTGCCCGTGACCACCCCCGGGGTGGTCCGCCCCTTGAGGATGCTGTAGGTGTCCATGATCCAGGCCATGACCTGGGGATTGGTGTACACGTCGGGCGCGGGGATGTCGCGCTCCGGCCCCAGCACCGGGGCCAGTTCCCAGGTCAGGCGGCGGGTCAGGTTCTCCAGCTCCCGGGGGCTCATCTGCTTGGGATCGCATTGGACCCCACCCTTGGCTCCGCCAAAGGGGATGTTGACCACCGCGGTCTTCCAGGTCATCCACATGGACAGGGCCCGCACCTCGTCCAGGTTTACCTCCGGGTGGTAGCGCAGGCCGCCCTTGAAGGGACCGCGGGTGTCGTTGTGCTGCACCCGGTAGCCGGTGAAGGTACGCAGGGAGCCGTCGTCCATGCGCACCGGGAAGTGCACCGTGACCTCCCGCTGAGTCTGGGTGATCTTCTCCAGGATGCCGGGGTCTATGTCCAGGTGTCGGGCCGCGGACCGCACCTGCTCGCGGGCCATGGCCAAGGGGCTGAGGTCGGTGGACTGGGCGCTCATGGGGGGTTCCCCTCCTGGCTCGGTAATGCTAGGCTTGAGTATCTTTGCCAAACCGCTTGCCCTCAGCATAGGACATGGGGCAGTGGCAGGGCAAATGGT
This sequence comes from uncultured Desulfarculaceae bacterium, assembly GCA_964620595.1. Classification (GTDB taxonomy): domain Bacteria; phylum Desulfobacterota; class Desulfarculia; order Desulfarculales; family Desulfarculaceae; genus Desulfocarbo. The sequence continues at coordinate 1,185 of CAZUHP010000014.1, forward strand.
TGCTGGTAGGGGGGAGGAGGCGAGGCTCGCTGTCATCTGCCTTATCAATCCTTGCCTGATGATGCGTCCCAGGCCGGGGCCAACCCGGCGGCGGCTGGATATCCGTCTGCACCGCATCCCCAGTAGGTAACAAATGGCTTTGCCTGCGCCACAGAAAGTGCCGGCCATAAGCCCCTGGACCGGTGAATTCCAGGACCCCTCCATAGAGGCCCGCTTCCGGCGGGACGCCCTGCCCGAGTGGGCCCGCCAGAGCCGGCTGGTGGCATGGGTGAGCGCCGGCTTCTACCTGGCCGGCCTGCTGGTGGACTATTGCATCCTGGGCCTCACCCCGAAGCTGGGGGTGCTCTTGGCCACCAGGGTGCTCTTTGCCTTGCTGGCCTGGGCCCTGGGCCGCATCGTCACCCGCCTGGCCAGCCCCTTCATCTACGACGTAATGGTGCTGGCGGTGTTGCTGGCCTGCGGAGCGGCCACCTGCATAATCATCTTCCTTAGCCCGGCGCCCATGGTGCAGCATGCGCTCACCGTGTTCGTGCTGGTGATCGTGTTCTACCTTTTCGTGCCCTGCCGCCTGGTCTTCAACGCGCTGTGCGCCCTGGCCTTCAGCACCTGCTTCGTGGTGGGGGGGGTGCTGTGCTTTGCGCCCACCAGCTCGGCCCTGACCTTGATCGTGCTCTACCTGGTCCTGGCCAACTTCCTGGGCGGCCTGGCCACCCAACGCCTGCACTACCTGCGGCGCCTGCAATATGCCAACCTCCAGGCCGAACGCCAGGCCCAGGCCCTGCTCTTGAAGGAGGTGGAGGAACGCAAGCGGGCCGAGCGCTCCTTGCGGGAGCTGGCCTCGGGCGTGGCCCACAACTTCAACAACTCGCTCATGGCCATCACCTCCAACCTGCAGGCAGCGCAGAACGCCCTTGGCGCCGGCCAGGACCTGGCCACGGTGCAGGCCCTGTTGGAGAACGCCTGGCAGAGCGCGGCCGGCGGCCGGGAGGTGGCCCGCCGCCTGAGCCGGGCGGTGGGGGATTCTTCCGGCCCGGAGCCGGAGCAGAGCCCCCAGGACCTGTGCGGGCTGATTCTGCGGGCCAAGGAGATAGCCCGCCACACCTGGGCCAGCGGACCCTCGGCGCCCCGTTTCGAGGCGGAGCTGGAGCCCGATCTCTGGGTCATGGCCACGCGCGGCGAGTTGATGGAGGTGCTGCTCAACTTGTTCAAGAACAGCCTGGAGGCCATGCCCCGCGGCGGCCGTATCCAGGTGCGCGCCAGGCGCGACAAGGAGGCCGGCGGGGAGCAGGACGGAGGGTGCATCCTCCTGGAGGTCAGCGACGACGGGCCGGGCATCTCCCCGGAGATGCAAAAGAGGCTGTTCAAGCCCTTTGCCACCGACAAGGGGGTGGCTGGACAGGGATTGGGTCTGGCGGTGAGCCGGGAGATCATCAGCGGCCTGGGCGGCAGCATCACTTGCCACAGCCAGCCCGGCCAGGGCACTACCATGCGTATCGAGCTGCCGGCCATCCCGCCCCCTCCCGCGCCCCTCGAGAGCGGGGCGGAAAGCGTCCTGGAGCCAGGCTCATCCAATGGAGGGCGGCGGGTGCTCCTGGTGGAGGACGAGGTGCTGGTCTCCATGGGGGTGGCCACCATCCTGCGCCAGGCCGGCTACCAGGTGTGGCTGGCCAGGGACGTGGAGGAGGCTGCCCTGAAGTTGAGCGAGGCCGCGCCCCAGTGGGTGGTCTGCGACTTTGGCTTGCCCGACGGCAATGCCTGGCACATCCACCAGGAGGCCCAAAACTGGGCCCGGACCAGCGGCCGGCCCGCTCCCGCCTTCATCGTGCTCACCGGCTGGGGAGCCACCCAGTTGGCGGACGACCCCGAGGCCCGGGCCGTGCAGCCCTTTGCCTGGCTGCAGAAGCCGGTGGTCAAGGAGGAACTCCTGGAGGCGTTGCACCGGGCCGGCCAGGCCGCCCGCGGCCAGGCCCGGGCCGAGGAGTAAAGGCCGGGCGGCTAGCTCTCCTCCAGCACCTCGAAGCCGGTGGACCGGTCCAGCCGCCGGGTCATGTCCAGGCCGGTCAGCTCCAGGATCACCACCTCGGCGATCTTCCACACCTCCAGGCCCTGGCGCACGCAGCCGGTGGTTGCCTGTCCCCCCCGGCCCAGGGCGGCGTGCATGTGCAGCCGGGGGGTGCCTTCCGCGTTCGGGAACAGGGTGCCCACTGCCGCGGCTTCGTGGATGTCCTCCAGCGACTGCAAGAGGGGCGTGACCGGCGAGGCCCCGCCCTCGGCCGGCCCCACCACCAGGCGGCCCGGCCCCAGGCCGCCCAGCAGCGCGCAGAAGGCGCGGGAAACCTGGTGCTCGGCGGCAAAGGTCTCGATGGTTTCGGGGATGCGGTCGCCGTCCTCCAGGCGCAGCACGAACACCCGCCCCAAGCTGGCTTGGCTGTATTTCATGGTGCAAACCTCTTTCGGGCTGCCGGCTCAGCGCGCGCAGTCCCGCGTGTCGCCCCGCAGCTTGTCCAGGGCGTGGGGCAGGGCGGGCAGGATGGTTTCCAGGCCCTCCAGGGAGCCCTTGGGCGAGCCGGGCAGGTTCACGATCAGGGTGGCCTTGCGGATGGCGCACAGGCCCCGGGAGAGCATGGCATGCGGGGTGTGGCTGAGCCCGGCCTGGCGCATGGCCTCGGCCATGCCCGGCACCTCGCGCTCCATCACGCTCCGGGTGGCCTCGGGGGTTATGTCCCGGGGGCTGAGCCCGGTGCCGCCGGTGGTGAGCACCAGGGCCAGGCCCATCTGGTCTGCGTAGCCTTTGAGCGCGGCCGCGATCTGGTCGGGCTCGTCAGGCACCGTGGCGGTGTGGACCACCGCTATGCCCGCCTGCTCCAGGGCCTTTTTGAGCCCCTGGCCGGCGATGTCTTCCCGTTCGCCCCGGGAGGCCTTGTCGCTTATGGTTAGTATGGCTGCTTGGTGTTGCATCATGTCCCAGAAACTACTCCAAAAAGGGGAGGGCGAACGGCCCCTGGGCCGGTTCCGCCCTGTTTGGCCGCTGATCCCGGCCATTATGGATATATCGCCATGTTATAATAAATTATAATTTTTCAGACAAATTTACGATGGATAAATTTGGAACCCGCCCCGGAAGACACATATGCCATTTCGCCGCTGACCGGCCAGTTCGCAGACCCTGTCCAGGAGGCTGCCTACCGGCGGGACACGGTGCACGAATTGGTGCGGCAGCTTCGCCATGTGGCCGTCATAGGCGGCCTGTTCTTCCTGGCCGGCAGTGGGGTGGACTACCTGGTGGTGGGGTGGGGTCCTGCCCTTTGCTGGCTGCTTTTGATCCGGGTGGCGGCGGCGGTGTTGCTGGGCTGGTTGGCGTTTCGGATCGAGCCCGGCCTGGGCCACCAAGAGGTGGACCGGATGTCGTTTTTGGCCTTGCTGTCCTGCTCGGCGGCCACCTGCCTGATAATAGCCCTGAGTCCTTTGAGCCTGATCCAGCATTCGCTCACCGTGTTCGTCTTCATCACGGTCTACTACCTATTCGTGCCGGGCCGGCTCTTGTTCAGCGCGGCCAGCGCGGTGTCGTTTTGCCTGGCCTTCATGCTCGTGGGCCGGGTTTATCTTACCTACACCCCTTCGGCCTACCTGGTGGTGGCCATGTACCTGACCCTGGCCAATATCCTGGGGGGCATGACCACCCAGCGCCTGAACCGCCTGCGCAGGCTGCATTACGCCAAGTTGCAGGCCGAGCGCCAGGCCCATGAGGCCCTGCGCCAGGAGATGTCCGAGCGCCTGAAGGCCGAGAAGGTGGCCCGGGAGTCGGAGGAGCGCTTCCGCAGGCTGGTGGAGCTTTCGCCGGACGCCATCCTGGTGCACCGGCAGGGTTGCATCCTGTATGTAAACGCGGCGGCCCGCTTCCTGTTCGGCGTGGAGGAGGGGGTTCCCCTGGACCACGAAGATATCCTGGATTATGTGCACCCCGACTACCACCAGTTGGTCAAAGAGCGGCTGGCGACCCTGTACAGCGGAGCCCAGCGGCTGGCCTCGGTGGACTTGATACTGGTGGACAGCCACGGCCGGACCATCCAGGCGGAGGTGGTTTCCGGGGCCACCAGTTTCGGGGGGCAAAGAGCGGTGCAGAGCATCATCCGTGACGTGAGCGACCGCAAGTCCATGGAGAAGAAACTGAGGGACATGGCCTACATGGACCCCCTCACCGGGGTGCACAACCGCCGCAGCTATGTGGACCTGAGCCAGGTGGAGATGGATCGGGCCCGGCGCTACTCGCGATTGTTCAGCGTCATGATCCTGGACATCGACGGCTTCAAGGGGGTCAACGACCGCCATGGCCACGCGGCCGGCGACCTGGTGTTGCGCCAGGTCAGCGACACCTGCAAACGCCTGCTGCGCAAGCAGGACATCCTGGGCCGTTTGGGCGGCGACGAGTTTGCGCTCACCATGCCCGAGACAGGCAGCGAGGCGGCCCTGGCGGTTGCGGCCCGCCTGCGCGAGGCGGTGGCCGGACTGGAGATGGTCTGGGAGGGCGCGCCGATCCGCTGCACCGTCAGCGTGGGGGTGGCCGAGTTCGTGTCCCAGGACCAGGACCTGGGCGATTGCCTGCGCCGGGCGGACACCGCCCTGTACACGGCCAAGCAGGCGGGCCGCAACAGGGTGGCATTGGCCTAGCCGTCTCGGCCCATGGCAAAAGCCCCTTTCGCCACCGGGCGAAAGGGGCTTGGCTGTTTCCGGGGAAGGGGAGGGGCGCCTAGTTGCCCTCCTCCTTGGCCTTCTGGTAGGCCTCCACGATCTTGGCCTGCACGTCGCCGGGCACCTCCTCGTAGTGGTCCAGCTCCATGGTGAAGGCGCCACGGCCGCCGGTCATGGAGGTCAGCTCGGGCTGGTAGGTGAGCACCTCGGCCATGGGCACCATGGCGCTGACCACCTGCATGGAGCCCTTGGCCTCCATGCCCAGCACCCGGCCGCGCCGGCCCGAGATGTCGCCCATCACGTCGCCCATGAACTCCTCGGGCACGGTGACGGTGAGCTTCATGATGGGCTCCAGCAGGGTGGGCTTGCACTGGGCGGCGCCCTTTTTGAAGCCCAGGGAGCCGGCCACCTTGAAGGCCATCTCCGAGGAATCCACCGGGTGGAAGGAGCCGTCCACCAGGCGCACCTTCACGTCCACCATGGGGTAGCCGGCCAGCACGCCGCCCTGCATGGCCTCCTCGATGCCCTTTTGCACGGCCGGGATGTACTGGCGGGGAATGGCGCCGCCCACGATCTCGTCCACGAACACGAATCCCTCGCCGGGCTCGGCCGGGGAGATCTCCAGCCAGGTGTCGCCGAACTGGCCGCGGCCGCCGGTCTGCTTCTTGTAGCGGCCCTGCACCCGCACCGAGCCCTTGATGGTCTCGCGGTAGGGCACCTTGGGGGTCTTGAGGTTCACCTCCACCCCGAACTTGCGCTTGAGGCGCTCCAGGGTGGTTTCGATGTGCACCGCGCCCATGCCCGAGAGGATGGCCTCGTTGGTCTGGGGGTCGCGGTCCAGGCGCAGGGTGGGGTCTTCCTCCAGGAGCTTGTTGATGCCGGCGAAGAGTTTTTCCTCGTCGCCCTTGTCCTTGGCCTCGATGGCATAGGAGATGACCGCGGGCAGGGGCTCGATGGCCGGAAGCTGGATGGGCTGGGCCGGGTCGCACAGGGTGTCGCCGGTCTTGGTCTCCTTGAGCTTGGGGATGGCCACGATGTCGCCCGGGCCGGCCTGGTCGAGGGTCTTCTGGTTCTTGCCGGTCATCTGCAGGAGCTGGCCGAAGCGCTCCTTGGCGTCCCGGTTGGGGTTGTAGGGCTGCATGTCGCTGGAGAGGGTGCCCGAGAACACGCGCACCATGGAGAGCTGGCCGGCAAAGGGGTCGGCCACGGTCTTGAAGACCAGGGCGGCCAGGGGGCCGTCCGGGTCGGCCGGGCGCTCCTCCTCCTCCTGGGTCTTGGGGTTTATGCCCTTTACCGGCGGCGCCTGGTCCGGGGAGGGCAGGAGCTGGTTGACGAGGTCCATGATGGGCTGGGAGCCCATGTTGAACAGGGCCGCGCACACGGCCACCGGGCAGAAGATGCCCTCGCGCACCCCCTTGGCCAGGGCGGCGGAAAGCTCCTCGGGCTTGAGTTCCTCGCCCTCCAGATAGCGCTCCACCAGGCTGTCGTCCGCCTCGGCGATGTCCTCGATCATGGTCTCGCGGGCGGCCTCCACCTCGTCGGCCAGCTCGGCGGGCACCTCGCCGGCGGTCATCTGGCCGGAGCCGTCCTTGGGGAAGGTGTAGGCCTTGCCGGAAAGCAGATCCACCACGCCCTGGAAGTCGTCCCCCTGGCCGATGGGCACCTGGAGCTTGACCAGCTTGGTGTCCAGCATCTCGCCGATCACCTTCAGGGCCTGGTCCAGGTCGGCGCGGTCGCGGTCCATCTTGTTGACCACCACCACGGCGGGCAGGTTGTTCTTGCGCACGAACTGCCACACTTTCTCGCCCTGGACCTTCACGCCGTCGATGGCGTCGGCCACCATGACCACGCCGTCCACCGCCCGGAGGGCCGCGGCGGCGTCGGAGAGGAAGTTGTCGTCACCCGGGGTGTCCACGAAGTGCACGAGGTGCTTCTTGTGGGTGTAGTGGCCAAAGGCGGCGCTCACGCTGCTGCCGCGCTTGGTCTCCTCGGGCTCGTAGTCGGTGGTGGCGGTCTGCTCGTCCACCTTGCCCAGGCGGTCTATGACCTTGGCGTTGAACAGGAAGGTTTCGGCAAGGGAGGTCTTGCCCGAGCCGCCGTGGCCCACCAGGGCAAAGGTGCGGGTGAGTTTGATGTCACTCATTTGTGGCTCCTGCATGGATTCTGCAAAGGGTTTATCGAATCAACGGCAAAACTTAACCAAGCGCTTCGGGCAAGTCAAGGGCTAATGCGGCCCAAGGGGGCCGGCCGGGCCGCAGGACGGCCCCCGGGGGCTGGCCCGCGGGCGAAAGGGGCGGCTGGTTACAGGTCTATTATCTTGGTGCCGCCGGCATACTCGCTGGTGCGCAGGCGGTCGAGCTTCCTGATCTTGGTCATGAGTTCGTGCAAGGTGTTCACGCTCTCGCGTATGGCCTCCACGCTCTCCCGCAGGGGGTCCTCCCGGGGTATTTCGCTGAGCAGCAGCGAAGAATCGTTCAAGAGCACCTGGAGGGGCTGGGACAGGTGGTGGAGGACCGCGCCGGCCATCTCCAGGACCGAGGAAAGCTTTTCCTGCTTGAGCCGCAGTTCCTCGGCCTGCTTCTGCTCGCTCAGGTCGAAGAAAAAGCCCACGCTGCCCAGCTCTTCCCCGTTTTCGCGGATGATGAAGCCCCACACCTTGACCGGGATCGGGACCCCGCCGGCCCCCTTGACCGTCACTTCCACCCCTTGCAGCAGGTCGGGACCGCCGTAGCTCGACGAGAGCATTTTCTTCTTGAGTTCCTTGGCGTCCGACTCCCGGCGGTACAGGTTCTGGATCGCCTCCTTGAAGAGAACCTCCTCCTTGCGCCTTCCGGTGAGCTTCTCGGCGGCAGAGTTGAAGATGGTAAGGATGCCCTCGCGGTTGACCCCGATCACGCCCAGGGGGCACAGCTCTATGAGCTTCAGGATCATCTTGTGGGCGTTCTGCGAGGCCTGGGTGAGGTGGAAGAAGTCGCACTTGGTGCAGTCCTTGAGTTTCTGGGCGCGGGTGCCCTGCACCTGGCCGCCGCAAAAAGTGCCAGCCACCTGCGAGCATTGCTGGCCATGGTCGGGCCAGGCAGGGCACACTCCCAATTCATCGGCATGCTTGCCGCCTTTTTCGCGGCCGCACTTGATAAATTCCCAGCAATTCATCTGAAAACACCCCGTCAAATGCAATGGCAGTCACCGGTATGGTGACTCGTTTCTCACCTGGTTGCAACTGCTCCCCGCAAGGAGGCGCTGGGGCCGGCCTGGAAACGAGGTGCGCGGAGGAAGAACGCATGCTTGCAAGACAACGGGTGGGTGTTTGTCTGGTGCCACGGGCCGTTGGAGGCGGACAAGAGGAGGGTGGGGCGGTTCGGCTCTCCAAGCACAGAGGGCCGAACCTGCCCCAGACCAATCATGAGTCACCAGGTCCCTTTCAGGCCGGTTTCCAGCGGAAGGATGGGGCCGAGAGCCTCAGGAACTCTCCAGCAGGAGCTGCTCCTCCTCGGCGGGCAGCTCCGGGGGTTGCCCCTCTTCTTCCTGGTCGCCTTTCTTGGCGCGCCGGCCGCCGCCTCCGTCCAGCACCTTCACCAGGTCTTCCACCACCTGGGCCAGTACCCGGGCCTGCTCGCTCATCTGGCCGGCGGCGTCGGCGCTCTGGGTGGCCTCGGCCGCGTTACGCTGGGTGACCGCGTCCACCTGGGTGAGCGCCTGGGATATCTGCTCCAGGCCGGAGCGCTGCTCGCCCGAGGCCTCGGCGATCTCCCGCACCAAGGCGGCGCTCTTTTGGGAGGCGTCGGCCATCTCGCGGAACTCGGCCTCGGTCTGGTCCACCAGGCTCACCCCGGCCTTGACCTTGGAAAGCGCGTCCTGGATCAGGTCCTGGGTGCTCTTGGCGGCCTCGGCCGCGCGCATGGCCAGGTTTCTCACCTCGTCGGCCACCACCGCGAAACCCGCCCCCGCCTCGCCGGCCCGGGCGGCCTCCACCGCCGCGTTCAGGGCCAGAAGGTTGGTCTGGAAGGCGATCTCGTCGATGGTCTTGATGATCTTGCTTATCTCCTCGCTGGCGTTGGAGATTTCGCCCATGGCCTGGCTCATCTGCTGCATGGAGCCGCCCGCCCGCTCCACCAGGGACATGGTTTCCTCCATCAGGCCGCGGGCCTGGTGGGCGTTCTCCGCGTTCTGGCGGGTCATGGCGGTTATCTCTTCCTGGCTGGCCGCGGTCTCCTCCAGGCTGGCGGCCTGCTCGGTGGCGCCTTCAGCCAGGGCCTGGGAGGAGCGCTGGGTGGTGTCGGCCGAGGATTCCACCTTGTCCACCACCTCGCGCAGGGCAAAGACCGCCTGGTTCAAGGGCTTGAAGGTGCTGCGGATCAGGTAGAGTCCCCAGACCAGCAGGAAGATCGCCGCGACCAGGCCGACCACCAGGGCCAGCCAATAGCTGAGGCGCGACATGGACTCGATTTTCTTCTTGGTGTCCGCCTGCAACTGCTGGCCCATGCGGGACAGCTCTGCCGCTGCCTTGTCCAGGGAAGCCATGAGAACCAGGTTGGCCTTCCAGAGCTTGTGCAGCTCTGCTTCGGCCTGATCGATGTTCTTGCTGTTGGCCTCCTGGGTCCGCCACGCCTTGGCGTATTCCTGGTCCTTGAGCTTGGGAAGCAGGGTGGCGGTGTTGTAGAACAGGAGCTTGCGCTCCTCCTCCACGATTTTCTTTTCCTTGAGGTAGGCCTTCTCGTCTTGGGTCAAAAAGAGGGCCAACACGTTGAGGATCAGGCGGTTTTCCAAGGAGATCAAGTCCTTGGCGGCGCTACGCAGGTTTTTGAAGTAGTCGTCCAGGCCTTCGCCGCTTTCCAGGAACAGCTCGCCCTCCAACTGGATCAAGGGCTGCACGATGCTGGTCTGGACGCTATGGGCCAGGTTTTGTCCTGCCCCGATCATGTCGCTGCGCCACTTGTTGATCTGCTCCACGTTGCCCTTGACCTTGCGGAACACCTTTTCAAAGGCCTGGATCTTACTCTTGGTAGCCTTGAGGTCGTTCCGTGCCTTTTTGTCAGCGGACTCGCTGGCGGCCTGGAGGATATTCTGAGCACTCTTGAGCAGTTTCAGCGTCTTTTGGGCATGCTCCGGCTTACCCTCCAGCAGAAAGAGGTGTTCGGCCACCCGGGCCGACTGAACCATGTTCAAAGCCTGCAACACCTGGTTGCTCATGTTTTGGGCCTGGCACACCTTGCGCTGAAGATAGTAATTCCCACCGGTTACCACCCCCAGTGCGACCAGGGCCATCACCAACAACAACACCACCTTGCCCCGTAGGCTCATGGCGCCTCCTTGGGTTTGAACGTAAACAAAAATCCCTCCCTATCCCGGCCACAGTCTGGACAGGTGGATCGGGGGGGGTGCGCCATACATGGCAACGCGCAGATGCCGCCTCCCAAAAAGGTCTCAGACCTCCCGGCCGGCGGGCAATAGCTTGCGGCCGGGAAGCCTGGGGAAAACAACTACTTGTATATACCGCAGCCGAAGTACAGGTTCTCTCCGGGAACTCTCTCGATGTAGGAAGTCTTGGCCGAAGGCTTCTTCTCGCCGGGCTTGGGCCACATGTAGTCCACCCACCCCGAGCCTTTTTCCTTTGCCACCTTCACGAATTCGTTGAAGAACTGCTTGCCGTTCACGTCCTTGAACAGGCTGAGGTCCTTGCCCACCAACTTGGGCTTGTAGGGGTGAGCCACCATTTGCACCTTGTCCAGGGAGCCGGCCCAGATGTAGAGATTGCCCTTGCAAAAGGGGCCGTGGGGGTCGGCAATGGCCTTGAGGGTGGCGTCCACGCCCTTCTCCTTGACCATGGCGATGGCTTTTTTCACATTGGCTTTGGCCTCTGCCGCCTGGTCTGCCCAGGCCATGCCCGCACCGCAAATCACCAACGCCAGAACCAGGGCGCCTACAACGATCTTCCTCATCCCAACCTCCTTACTAGGTTAATGGTTGTTCGGACGCCACCCCACACTTGGGCGAGGGGGCGCTACGTCCAGGCAAGAATGTGGTCTTGTCATTTGGTCAACAACCGAGCGGGGCAGGCCGGCCGTGATGAATTGACCACTTAACGAGATGCAGTGTGGCAAAGCTGTGGATAAGGCATCATACAAATTCGTTCGGCGAAAAGTCAAGATGGTTATCTAGATTATTGAGAGGTATTTATCGGTGTATATAAGGCTTTGCACAACAGCAAACTAGCGGCTTTCCTGTTTTCTCGGCCGGGGATATCTACAAAAGGTCAGTTTCGGTTGCCGAGCCGGGTTTGCCGCGCTGTACCCCTTGGCGCACAAGCCACACCTTGTGATTAAGTTGGCGGGGCCGGCAACGGCCCCACCGCGCAAAGCTTTTCTCTTGATTCCCGGCGCATGCGGGTTATGATAAGCTTTTCCCCAGGATAGACCGGGGGAGGCAGGCCGGCATGGACCAACAGGTGCGGGAGTTCGCCGCGTTCTTGAGCGAGGGCAAGGGCCGCTCGCCCCACACCGTGGCGGCCTACACCCGTGATGTCCGGCAGTTCCGGGAGTTTGTGGCGGCGCGGCGCCGGGTGGAGAGCTGGGACCAGATCGAGGTGGCCGACGTGCGCGCCTTCATGGCCCAGGGGCTCAAGACCCAGGCCCGGAGCACCACGGCCCGTAAGCTGGCCAGCCTGCGCGCGTTCTTTGAGTTCTTGCGCGAGCAAGGCCTGGCCACCGACCCTTCGCGCCTGGTGCAGCCGCCCAAGCAGGGAAAGCCCCTGCCCCGGCGCCTGAGCGTGGACGAGGCCTTCCACCTGGTGGAGGCCGAGCGCCCGGCCCGCCGCCCCTATGGGACCGAGAAACGGCGCCAAGCCCTCGAGCTGCGGGACCGGGCCCTGTTGGAGCTGATCTACTCCAGCGGGCTCAGGGTGCAGGAGGCGGCCGGCCTGGAGGTGGACGATCTGCGCCTGGACCTGGGCCTGGTGCATGTGCGCCGGGCCAAGGGCTCTCGCGAGCGGGTGGTGCCAGTGGGGGGCAAGGCCGGGGAGGCGCTCGCCGCCTATCTGGCCGCGCGCAAGGAATTGCTGCCCAAAGGGGGCAAGGCGGAAAAAACCGAGCGGCGCGACGGGGGGCGCGACGAGGGCCAGGCGTTGTTTCTGAACGCCAGGGGAGGCCGGCTCAGCACCCGGAGCATGCAGAACCTCTTGGCCGAGCGCTTGGGCGGGCTCAGCGTGGGGCGCAAGGTCAGCCCCCACTCCCTGCGCCACGCCATGGCCACCCACCTTTTGGAGGGCGGCGCGGACTTGCGCTCGGTGCAGGAGATGCTGGGACACCGGAGCCTCAGCACCACCCAGAAGTACACCCATCTGACCATCGAGCATCTGATGAAGGTGTACGACCGGGCCCACCCCCGGGCCCAGGAAGACACGGGGCCGGGCAAGGGCCCGGCCACCGGAGGGCAAGGTGACGAAACAAGTTGAGCCAAAGGCTTTCTCATGACCCACAGCAACCACATGCACGCCACTACCGTGATCGCCATAAAGCGCGGCGAGAAGGTGGTCATGGCCGCGGACGGCCAGGTGACCATGGGCGCCACCGTGGTCAAGGCCGGCGCCAAGAAGGTGCGCCGCCTGTACCATGACCAGGTGCTGGCCGGCTTTGCCGGCGCCACTGCCGACGCCTTCACCCTTTTCGAGCGCCTGGAGGGCAAGCTGGAGGCCTATGCCGGCAACCTCTCCCGCGCCGCGGTGGAGCTGGCCAAGGACTGGCGCACGGACAAGTCCCTGCGCCGGCTGGAGGCGCTGCTCCTGGCCGCGGACAAGGAACACCTGCTCCTCATCTCCGGCTCGGGCGACGTGATAAACCCCGAGGGCGAGGTGGCGGCCATCGGCTCGGGCGGGAGCTTCGCCCTGGCCGCGGCCCGGGCCCTGCTTAAGTACAGCGGCCTGCCGCCCGAGGACCTGGCCCGGGAGGCCATGGCCATTGCCGCGGATATTTGCATCTACACCAACCACAACATCACGGTCGAGGTGCTGTAGAGACGCGGACCCCCTGCAAACAGCGGCAGGGGGACGGGGCAAACCATGAATCGGTTGGCGGGCGGATTCATCGCGTTGTAAAGTGAAGGTCTTCGCATTTTCGGAAGCTGTTTTTTCGCCCCAGGGGCGAGCATAGGAATAGAAATGGCCACCCTGACCCCTAGAGAGATCGTCAGCGAGCTGGACAAGTACGTGGTGGGCCAGCACGACGCCAAGCGCTGCGTGGCGATTGCCCTGCGCAACCGCTGGCGCCGGCGCCAGGTGCCCGAGGAGCTGCGCGACGAGATAGCGCCCAAGAACATCATCATGATCGGCCCCACCGGCGTGGGCAAGACCGAGATCGCCCGCCGCCTGGCCCGGCTGGCCGACGCGCCCTTCCTCAAGGTGGAGGCATCCAAGTTCACCGAGGTGGGTTACGTGGGCCGCGACGTGGAGTCCATGATCCGCGACCTCACCGAGCTGGCGGTGAACATGGTCAGGGCGCAGGAGCAGCAGAACGTGCGCGCCAAGGCCCAGGAGCTGGCCGAGGAGAAGCTGCTGGACATACTCTTGCCCCCCCGCCTGCCCGGCGAGCGGGGCGAGGACCACGAGCACCTGGAGGTGGTGCGCCGGGACGAGGAGGTGAACCCCACCCGCAGCAAGCTCAGGAAGCTCCTGCGGGAGGGCAAGCTGGACGAGCGCTACGTGGAGTTGGAGGTGAACTCCCAGCCCCAGCTCCCCATGGTGGAGATATTCTCCGCCTCCGGGCTCGAGGACCTGGACATGAACCTCAAGGACATGCTCTCGGGCATACTGCCCCAGAAGACCAAGCGCCGCAAGGTCAAGGTCCCCGAGGCCCTGGAGATACTGATCAGCGAGGAGGCGGCCAAGCTGGTGGACATGGACCGGGTGGTGCAGGACGCGCTCACCAAGGTGCAGGAGGAGGGCATCATCTTCCTGGACGAGCTGGACAAGATCGCCGGCCGCAACCATGGCCACGGCCCGGACGTGAGCCGGGAGGGCGTGCAGCGCGACCTTTTGCCCCTGGTGGAGGGCTCCACCGTGAACACCAAGTACGGCATGGTGCGCACCGACCATATCCTGTTCATCGCGGCCGGCGCCTTTCACATGTCCAAGCCCTCGGACCTGGTGCCCGAGCTCCAGGGCCGCTTCCCCATCCGGGTGGAGCTCAAGGCGCTCACCGCCGATGACTTCGTGCGTATCCTCACCGAGCCCCGCAACGCCCTCATCACCCAGTACGTGGCGCTGTTGGAAACCGAGGGCCTGGAGCTTTCCTTCAGCGAGGACGCGGTGCGGGCCATTGCCGAGATAGCCTCCCGGGTCAACGAGGGCACCGAGAACATCGGCGCCCGCCGCCTGCACACCGTGATGGAGCGGCTCCTGGAGGAGATAAGCTTCACCGCCCCGGACCGGGCGGACAAGAAGATAGACATTGACGCGGAATACGTGCGCGCCAAGTTGGCCGACATCAGCCAGGACCGCGACTTGAGCCGCTACATCCTGTAGAGGCCCGGCGACGGGGGCGACGGGAGGCGACGGGGGAGCGGGAAAGGCGTTGGTTGCGCAAGTAAATGCACCCGGGAGATGAGAAAAATTTAGGTCTTACTGCAAAGTGAATTAAAATTGATTTGCTGGGGCAGGAATGGTGTAGAGGTGCGTTTCTAAGATTATGCTCTTGTTTCGGCTCTAGCGATGGGCGTGTTTTTTGCGCGCGGAGATTTTATGCAAAAGAAATATTGTCGTTTATGTTGGAACTCCAAAAACTGGGAACAAGCAACCGGAGAAGCAGCAAGAATAGAATCTACTCCTTTTGTAGCCCAAAATGGGTTTGGATACGAAGAGTGGGCGTTTAATTATGATTGGATCCTTCCGGAGGTTATCGGTGACTCTGGGATTTATTTCAAGTATGCTTTTTTTGAACCCGTCAGGAAACATAATCCAACAGATAAGGGAGAAAATCTTACTCTATTATTATACACAAGAACTCCTTCAAGGGATATATGCTGGGTAGCAACAATTAATAATGTTAAGCTCGTTGAAGAGAGTGAAGCATCGAAGGTGTTGGATGTGTATCGAAGGCGTGGCTGGCTCGATGAAATGGATCAGCAAATTAGAGAGGCCAAGCGAATTAACGATCTTGGCTATGACCCAGAGTGGTTAGATAAGGTTGCTCCCACAGCCATATTCAATGTTAAATTTAAAATAGAGGACGTTGATTTTTTTAATCTAATCCCAGTTGACCCCAATCGGCACAATAAGATCGTTAGGAACTCCCGATATCAATTAATGGAGTGGAGCGGAGAAATCCCTCAAGAAGTAAAAGAGAGCTTCCGATGTCCTGATAAAAATTTGGACAAGCCGAGTTTTGATCCGCGCAGATCAGAACATAAAAGAAAAAGATCCGCTATCAAAGCGACGAGATATGATCCTCTTCATGTGAAAATTCAGAATGGAATGTATGGCTGGTTAGCAAGTAAATATGGCGAAAATAATATTTCATATGAAGAAAACAACGTTGATCTAGTGCTTAATGATAAGGAGGAAATAACCTTCTACGAAATTAAGACTCATAAGAGCGTTAAGCGATGCATCAGAGACGCGATTGGGCAATTGCTCGAGTACGCTTTTTTCCCAAACGATACACGGGCAGATCGCCTAATAGTTGTAGGTATGTGTGAGCCAAAACAACCCGATAAAGATTATACAAAGATGCTCAGAGAAAAATATGGGCTGCCGATTTATTATGCACAGTGGAAGATGGGGCCAAATAGATTACTGAAACCAATATAGGAAATTTAACTGATGACCGAGCAAGCAAATCTCCGGGCCCAAACCCTGATCGAAGCGCTGCCCTACATCCAGCGCTTCTCCGGCCAGACCGTGGTCATCAAGTACGGCGGCGCGGCCATGAAGGACGAGGCCCTCAAAAAGAGCTTCGCCCTGAACGTCATCCTCCTGCGCGAGGTGGGCATCTACCCGGTGGTGGTGCACGGCGGCGGGCCCCAGATCGGAAACCTCCTGGAGCGCCTGAACATCCCCTGCCAGTTCGTGGAGGGCATGCGGGTCACCAGCCCCGAGGTCATGGACGTGGTGCAGATGGTCCTGGTGGGCCAGGTCAACGCCAGCATCGTGAGCCTCATCAACCAGCACGGCGGCAGGGCCGTGGGCCTGAACGGCCATGACGGCCTTCTGACCCAGGCCGAGAAGATGCAGATGACCCGCCAGACCGCGGCCGACCAGCCGCCCGAGATCATCGACCTGGGCCTGGTGGGCAAGGTGGTCAAGGTCAACCCCCAGGTGCTGCACGCCCTGGAGCACGGCCGCTTCATCCCGGTCATCGCGCCGGTGGGCGTGGGGCCGCAGGGCGAGTCGCTCAACATAAACGCCGACCTGGTGGCCTCGGCCATGGCCGCGGGCCTCCGGGCCTCCAAGCTGGTGCTCCTCACCGACACCCCCGGCGTGCTGGACGCGGGCGGCGGGCTCATCCCCGAGCTGACCCGCGCCAAGGCCCAGGAGCTGATCCAGCAGGGCACCATAGCCGGCGGCATGCTGCCCAAGGTGAACTGCTGCCTGGAGGCCCTGGAGGCCGGCGTGGAAAAGGCCCACATAATCGACGGCCGGGTGCCCAATGCCCTGCTCCTGGAGCTTTTCACCGACCAGGGCGTGGGCACCATCTTGGAAGGATAAAAAGCGACCGCAAGGGCTCCCACCCCCCTTGGGCGCCCCCGGAGTCGGCAAGAACGCGAGGCAGGCAAATTGAGCCAGAGCATCACTCAAACCATCGACCAGTGCACCATGACCACCTATGCCCGCCAGCCGGTCTGCTTCGTGCGCGGCGAGGGCATGAAGCTCTGGGACGAAAACGGCAAGGAATACCTGGACTTCCTGGCCGGCATCTCCGTGGTGGGCCTAGGCCACTCCCACCCCGGCGTGTGCCAGGCCGTGTGTAACCAGGCCCTCAAGCTCACCCACGTGAGCAACCTCTTCTACACCCAGCCCCAGGCCCGGGTGGCCCAGCTCCTGGTGGAAAACTCCTTTGCCGACCGCGTGTTCTTCTGCAACTCCGGGGCAGAGGCCAATGAGGGCGCCCTCAAGCTCTCCCGCCTCTGGGGCAAAAAGCACCTGAACGGTGCTTACGGTGTCATTACAATGTTGGGATCGTTCCACGGCCGCACCATGAAAACCCTCACCGCCACTGGCCAGGACAAGGTGAAAAAAGGTTTCGAGCCCCTGGTGCCCGGCTTTTCCCACGTGCCCTTCGGCGACCTGGACGCCTTGGACAAGGCCTGGGACGACAACACTTGTGCGGTCATGCTGGAGCCGGTCCTGGGCGAGGGCGGGGTGGTGGTGCCGCCCCCGGACTACCTGGCCGGGGTGCGCCGGCTGTGCAGCGAGCGCGGCGCCCTGCTCATCTTCGACGAGATACAGACCGGCCTGGGCCGCACCGGCCGCTTGTTCGCCCACCAGTACGCGGGCGTGTCCCCGGACATCATGACCCTGGCCAAGAGCCTGGCCAACGGCCTGCCCGCCGGCGCGGTGTGCGCCAGCCAGGAGGTGGCCGCCCTCTTCACCCCCGGCACCCACGGCACCACCTTTGGCGCCGGGCCGGTGGTCATGGAGGCCGCCCGGGTGGTGCTGGAGACCCTAACCGCCCCGGGGTTCCTGGAGCGCACCGAGGGCACGGGCATCTACTTCCGCGAACAGCTCAAGGGCCTGGCCCAGTCCCACCCGGACAAGATAGCCCAGGTGCGCGGGGTGGGCCTCATGCTGGGCCTGGAGCTGAAGGGCCCGGGCGCGCCCCTGGTGTCCCGGCTCTTGGAGCGGGGGTTCGTGACCAACTGCACCCAGGATACGGTGCTCCGCTTCCTCCCCCCCTTGATCGTCATGCAGGAGCACATCGACGCCCTGGTGGACGCCCTGGACCAGGAGCTGGCCGTCTGGCAGCCCCAGGAGGCCGCCTGAGACGGGGGGCGCGACGGGGGGGCGGAGGCGACGGGGCGGCGACGGGGGGGCGGGGGCGGAGAGACTACAGGCGATAGGCAGGAGGGGCGGGGCAGGGGGACACGGCAATCACAAACCAAACGGAAACGTATTGAGCATGAAACTGAAAACCAAACATCTACTCACCATCCGCGATCTGGCCAAGCACGAGGTCTTGGGCCTGGTGGAGCGCGCCGCCGAGCTGAAGCAAGGCTGGAAACAGGGCTATGCCCCCCAGCCCCTGGCCGGCAAGAGCGTGGCCCTGATCTTCGAGAAACCCTCCACCCGCACCCGGGTCTCCTTTGAGGTAGCCGTGGTGCACCTGGGAGGCCACCCCCTGTTCATGCCCTCCCGGGAGACCCAGATGGCCCGCTCCGAGCCCCTGGCCGACACCGCCCGGGTCATGAGCCGTTACGTGGACGCCATGGTGGTGCGCACCTTTGGCCAGGAGGTGGTCGAGGAGCTGGCCGCCCGGGGCTCGATCCCGGTCATCAACGCCCTCACCGACCGCTACCACCCCTGCCAGGTGCTCTCGGACCTGTTGACCGTGCAGGAGAAGCTGGGCGGAGTGACCGAGCCGGTGTATTGCTGGCTGGGCGACGGCAACAACATGGCCCACTCCTGGATAGAGGCCGCGGCCTGCCTGGGGCTGGAGCTTCGCCTGGCCTGCCCGGAAGGCTTCATGCCCGAGGAGGCAATCGTCCAGGCCGCCCGGGAGCGGGGCGCCCGCATCAGCCTGGGCCATGACCCGGCCCAGGCCATAGAGGGGGCCCAGGTGGTTTCCACCGACGTGTGGGCCTCCATGGGCCAGGAGGACCAGGCCACCGAGCGCGCCCAGGCCTTTGCCGGCTTCACCCTGGACCAGGAGCTCCTGGCCCGGGCCGCAGGGGACGCCATCGTGCTCCATTGCCTGCCCGCCCACCGGGGCGAGGAGATCACCGACCAGGTGCTGGAAGGCCCCCAGTCGGTGGTCTGGGACCAGGCCGAGAACCGGCTGCACATGCAAAAGGCCATCCTCGAGGCCCTGGTGGGCCATTCCCCGGACTAGCGCAAAGCACCGGAGGGGCGACGGGGGGCGACGGGGGGCGGGGGCAATGATGAAACAGAACCACTCAACCATGAAACGGGAACCTAGGATAAAATGGCATCTGACATAAACAAGGTGGTGCTGGCCTACTCCGGCGGGCTGGACACCTCGGTCATCCTGAAGTGGCTCAAGGAAAGCTATGAGTGCGAGGTGATCGCCTTTGCCGCCGACTTGGGCCAGGGCGAGGAACTGGACGAGGTGCGGGTCAAGGCCGAGGCCACCGGCGCCAGCCAGGTATTCATCGACGATCTGCGCGAGGAGTTCGTCCGCGACTACGTGTTTCCCGCCTTCCGCGCCGGGGCCATCTACGAGTCCCAGTACCTTCTGGGCACCAGCCTGGCCCGGCCCCTCATCGCCAAGCGCCAGGTGGAGATAGCCCACCAGACCGGGGCCGAGGCCGTGGCCCACGGCGCCACCGGCAAGGGCAACGACCAGGTGCGCTTCGAGCTGGCCTACCAGGCCCTGGCGCCCGAGCTCAGGATCATCGCGCCCTGGCGGGAGTGGGACCTCAACTCCCGCGAGGTCCTGATCGCCTATGCCGAGAGGCACGGCATCCCGGTGCCGGTCACCAAGGAGCGGCCCTACTCCTCGGACCGGAACCTCTTGCACATATCCTTTGAGGGCGGCATCCTGGAGGACCCCTGGGCCGCGCCGCCGGAGGACATGTTCGTCATGAGCGTCTCGCCCCAGGCCGCGCCGGATGAGCCCCAGGAGGTGGTGATCGACTTCGAGGCCGGCGACCCGGTGGCCATCGACGGCGAGCCCCTCTCGCCCGCCGCCCTCCTGGCCCGGCTCAACGAGCTGGGCGGCAGGCACGGCATCGGCCGGGTGGATCTGGTGGAGAACCGCTACGTGGGCATGAAGAGCCGGGGGGTGTACGAGACCCCGGGCGGCACCATCCTGCGCCAGGCCCACCTGGCCATGGAGAGCCTGTGCCTGGACCGCGAGGTGCTCCGCCTGCGCGACAGCCTGTTGACCAACTACAGTGAGCTGGTTTATTACGGGTACTGGTTCTCGCCGGAAATGGAGCTCTTGCAGTCCTTCATGGACCAGGCCCAAAAGCCGGTGAGCGGCCAGGTGCGGCTGGAGCTGTACAAGGGCAACGTCACCGTCACCGGCCGGCGCTCGCCCAACTCGCTCTACCGGCCCGATATCGCCACCTTTGAGGCGGACACGGTGTATAACCAGGCCGATGCCACCGGCTTCATCCGCCTGAACGGGCTGCGGCTCAGAATCCGCCATGCCTTGGCCCAGAAACTGGGTAACTTGAAGTAAAGGTTGGGCTAAATTCATAAGTGACCGAAAATAAAAAATATAAGCTCTGGGGCGGCCGCTTTGCCGAGCCTACCGACGCCATGATGGAGCGCATCAACGCCTCCATCGGCTTTGACCGCCGGCTCTATGCCCAGGACATCAGGGCCTCCCAGGCCCATGCCGCCATGCTGGCCCGCCAGGGCGTCATCACCCCCCAGGAGGCCCAGCAGATCATCCAGGGCCTGGACCAGGTGCGGGCCGAGATCGAGGCCGGCCAGATGGAGTTCTCCGACTCCCTGGAGGACATCCATACCCACGTGGAGGCCCGGCTCAAGGAGATTATCGGCGAGGCCGCGGGCAAGCTGCACACCGCCCGCTCCCGCAACGACCAGGTGGCCACCGACCTCAGGCTCTGGGTCCTGGAGGCGGGCCGCGAGCTGGACGGCGCGCTCCTGGAATACCAGCGCGCCCTGGTGGAGCTGGCCCAGGCCCACCACACGGTCATCATGCCGGGCTATACCCACTTGCAGCGGGCCCAGCCGGTGCTCTTCGCCCATCACCTCCTGGCCTACTACGAGATGGCCCAAAGGGACCGGGAGCGCCTGGCCGACTGCCTGAAGCGCGCCGCCCGCCTGCCCCTGGGCGCCGCGGCCCTGGCCGGCACCCCCCACCCCCTGGACCCGGAGTCCGTGGCCCAGGAGCTGGGCATGGCCGCGCCCTGCGCCAACAGCCTGGACGCGGTGAGCGACCGGGACTTCGCCCTGGAGCTGCTCTTTGTGCTCAGCCTGGTGCAGGTGCACCTCTCCCGCCTGGCCGAGGAGCTGGTCCTGTGGTCCAGCCAGGAGTTCGGCTTCGTGACCCTCTCCGATGCCTTTGCCACCGGCAGCTCCATCATGCCCCAGAAGAAGAACCCCGACGCCGCCGAGCTGATCCGGGGCAAGAGCGGCCGGGTGATCGGCAGCCTGGTCAGCCTGCTCGTGGTGCTCAAGGGCCTGCCCCTGGCCTACAACAAGGACCTGCAGGAGGACAAGGAGCCGCTTTTCGACGCGGTGGACACGGTGCTGGACTGCCTGCGGGTGCTGGCGCCCATGCTGCGCGGCCTCACGGTCAATTCCGAGCGCATGCGCCGGGCGGTGGGGCAGGGGTTCTTGAACGCAACCGAGCTGGCCGACTACCTGGCGCGCAAGGGGGTGCCCTTCCGCCAGGCCCACGAGCTGGCCGGAAAGGCGGTGCGCCTGGCCGAGTCCCAGGGCTGCACTTTGGAGGAGCTTAGCCTGGCCCAGTACCAGGACATCTCACCTGTAATTCAAGAGGACGTGTTCCAGTGCTTGGAGCCGGAGTACGCCGTGGCCGCCCGCACCAGCCCGGGCGGCACCGCCGGCGCCGAGGTGGAGGCGGCCCTCGAGGAGGCGAGGAAACGCTTATGGCCAGACGGGTAGGTGTAGTCGCGCTGATGTTGCTCATGGCCCTGGCCCTGGCCGCGGGCTGCGGGGTCAAGGCCCCGCCGTTGCCCCGCAGCCAGGTGGCCCCGGCAAAGGTGAAGGACCTCAAGGCATCCGCCCAGCCGGACGGCATCGAGGTCTCTTTCACCGTGCCCCAGGTGGAAAAGCCCGGCCGCGCGGTGGTGGAGGCCCGGCTCTATTACGGCTATCTGCCCCTCACCGGCCTGGCCGACTGCCCGCCTTGCCCGCCCAAGCTGCGCAAGTACCACCAGTTCCGGCTCAAGGGCAAGGATGCCCAGCTCATGCAGGGGGGCCGCTTCGCCTACCTGGACAAGGAAGCGCCCCTGGGCAAGGAAGCGGTGTACCAGGTGGTGCTCATCGACGCCTCGGGCCGGGTGAGCCTGCCCTCCAACCTGGCCCGCGCTCCCCGGGTGGAGCCCGCGCCCGCGCCCACCGGGCTCAAGGCCAAGGCTGGCGACGGGGTGGTGGAGCTGGTCTGGGAGGGCCTGGCCGTGGACGCCACCAAGCTGAAGAAAGGCAAGAATATTGACCTGTTGGCCGGCTACGTGGTCTTCCGCAAGGGCCCCGAGGGCGTGAGGCAGCTCAACCAGCGCCCGCTCCTGACTCCCACCCTCAAGGACAAGAGCGTGGTCAACGGCCGGCTCTACGCCTACAAGGTGGCCCAGGTGCGCCAAATCAAGGGCCGCCAGGTGGTGGGCCGGCACAGCGCCTGGGTGCAGGCCAAGCCCCAGGACAAGACCCCGCCCCGGCCGCCCAGCGGGCTCTTGGGCGCCTCCACCAAGGACGGCCTGTACCTGCGCTTCACCCCCAGCCCGGACCAGGACACCGCCGGCTATCTCATCTTCCGCAAGGACAAGAAAAAGGGCGGCCCCTGGCAGAAGCTCACTGACGCGCCCGTGAAGGAGAACACCTTCGTGGACCTGACGGTGACCCCGCGCGGGGTGTACCTCTACAAGGTGCAGGCCGTGGACGAGGCCGGCAACCAGGGCGCCTTCAGCGAGGAGATGGAGATAGAGTACATCCCCTAGGCAGGAATGCAGGCCCCTGCCCCCCCGGCAGGGGCCTCCTGCCAGGGGGGGGCGACGGGGGGGCGACGGGGGGGGCGACGGGGAGCGACGGGGGCGGGAGGACGGGGGGAGCAGGAGCAGAGGTGCACCGCGCCGAGATTGTACGCCAGGTAAAGGACGTGTGCGACGACCTGCCCCGCCTGCCCGAGGCGGTGGCCAAGATCATGCAACTGGTGGACGACGCGGAGAGCAGCGTCGATGCCATCGTGGCCGCCATAGAGCCGGACCCCAACCTGACCACCAAGATACTCCGGGCCGCCAACTCGGCCTTCTATGGCTTTTCCCGCGCCATCTACAGCCTGCGGCGGGCAGTGCCCCTGGTGGGGCTGAACACCATCCGCTCCCTGGCCCTGAGCATCGGCACCATGGAGAGCTTTCCCCGCGCGGCCAACACCCCCGGCTTTTCCCGCGACCAGCTCTGGCAGCACAGCCTGGCCGTGGCCAGCGGCCTGAACCGGCTGGGCCAGAAGCTGGGCCTGGAGGCTGACTACCTGTTTTTGCTGGGCTTTCTGCACGACCTCGGGCAGTTGGTCCTGGACAAGTATTTTTCCGCGGAATTCCAGCGCTGCATCGAGCTGGCCCAGGAGCAGGGCATTGCCCTGTGCGAGGCCGAGCGCGAGGTCCTGGAGCTGGACCACGGCGAGGTGGGCTTTCTGCTCCTGAACCGCTGGCACTTCCCCGAGGTGATAATCCAGCCGGTGAAGCTGCATCACTCCACCAAGCTGCCCAAGGGGCCTGACACCGTGGACCTGGCCATGCTCAGGGTGGTGAACAGCCTGGCCCACGAGGTGGGCCTGGGCAAGGAGCACGACCCGGTGGGCAGCCGGATCAACCAGGCTGACCTGGAGTTCCTGGGGATCAAGCCCGAGGGCCTGGCCGAGATAAGGGACCTGCTGGCCAGCTCCCGGGAGGAGGTGGAGGCGCTCTACGCCGCCATGGGCTGACCCGGGGGGCGACGGGGGGGCGACGGGGGCGGGGGGCGACGGGGGGCGCCTGGTGGCGACGGCGGCGACGGGGGACGGAGGCTGCGGGGGGCGGGAGGCAGGACCTTCCGCCCGCTTTTGGTTGCAGGGGAGGCGGGTTTGGGTTAGATATGTAACTTCCTATACCTGCTGACGAACCTTGGGGACAAAGAACCGCTCATGCATCATTTCAGCTATAAAGACAATACCCTGCACGCCGAGGAGGTGAGCCTGGAACAGATCGCCAGCCAGGTGGGCACCCCGGTCTACGTCTATTCCCAGGCCACCCTCACCCGCCATTTTCGCGCCTTTTCCCAGGCATTTGAGGGCCTGGACCACCTGGTGTGCTACGCGGTCAAGGCCAACTCCAACCGGGCGGTCATGGCGCTTTTCGCCGGCATGGGCGGCGGCGCGGACATAGTGTCCGGCGGCGAGTTGGCCCGGGCCCTGGCCGCGGGGGTCGCGCCCGGGCGCATCGTGTATTCCGGGGTGGGCAAGACCGAGGCCGAGATGGAGGCCGCCCTCAAGGCCGGCATCCTCATGTTCAACCTGGAGAGCGCGGCCGAGCTGGAGGTGCTGGACCAGGTGGCCGGCCGCCTGGGGCTCATCGCGCCGGTGAGCTTCCGGGTGAACCCGGACGTGGACGCGGGGACCCACCCCAAGATCACCACCGGCCTGGCCAAGAACAAGTTCGGCCTGGACATGGACAGCGCCTTTGAGCAGTACCAGGCCGCGGCCAGGCTGGCCCACGTGGAGATCAGGGGCGTGTCCTGCCACATCGGCAGCCAGCTCACCGACACCCGCCCCTTTGCCGACGCCCTGGAGCGGGTGGCGTCCCTGGTGGAGCGACTGCGGGAAGCGGGCCTGTCCCTGGACCTGTTGGACCTGGGCGGCGGCCTGGGCATCACCTATGACCAGGAAACCCCGCCCGCGCCCGACGAGTACGCCGCCGCCCTGCGCAGCACCGTGGAGCGCCTGGGCATGAAGCTCATCCTGGAGCCGGGCCGGGTGCTGGTGGGTAATGCCGGCATCCTCCTGGCCCGGGTGCTGTTCACCAAGCGCACCCCGGCCAAGCGCTTCATCATCGTGGACGCGGCCATGAACGACCTGCTCCGGCCCAGCTTCTACGACTCCTACCACGCCATCTGGCCGGTGGACAGGGCCCGGGGCGAAAAGCGGGCCGTGGCCGACGTGGTGGGCCCCATTTGCGAGACCGGCGACTTCCTGGCCCGGGACCGCGAGCTGCCCGCCTTTGAGCGGGGCGACCTTATGGCCGTGATGAGTGCCGGGGCCTATGGCTTCACCATGAGCAGCAACTACAATTCCCGGCCCCGGGCGGCCGAGGTGCTGGTCCACGGCGACCGCTTCAGCGTGGTGCGCGCCAGGGAGACCCTCGAAGACCTTTCCCGCGGCGAGAACCTGCCTCCCTGGATGGCTTGAAAGGCCGCTGTAGCGGCAAAAAGAGAGAAGGCGTGACCATGGTTCGTTCTATCGTCTTGACGGCCTGCTGCCTGCTGCTACTGGCCGGCGCCCCGGCCCAGGCATCAGGGCCCGCCCTGGCCCAGCCGGCCCGGCGGGCGGCCTTGGCCTGGCTGGGCCTGGTGGACGGGGGGCAGTATGCCCGCTCCTGGGACCAGGCGGCCCGCTTCTTCCAGGGCGCGGTGAGCAGGGACACCTGGGGGCGGACCTTGCGGGGCGTGCGCGAGCCCCTGGGCGCCCTGCGCTGGCGCCACCTGATCAGCGCCCAACAGCGCAGCCACCTGCCCGGCGCGCCGGACGGCCAGTACGAGCTGTTGGTCTTCAACACCTCCTTTACCCGCAAGAAGACCGCCCAGGAGCGCCTCACCCTGGTCAAGGAGCCCCGGCGCGGCTGGCGGGTGGTGGGCTACTTCATCAAGTAGCTCCCATGCCCCCCCAAGGGCGGCCATTGTCCCCAAGACCGCCCGCCTGCTGGTTGGCCGCCAAAACTCGCTGATAATGCAGCATCTTTTTCGACAGGGCCTTTCTTGACCCCTGGCCGGGCGCTCAAGTATAGTCTGAATAAGGTAGAGTAAGGCAGCGAGGTTGTCTATAATTTGTGACAGGAAAACTGGGATCATGAAAAAGCCTATTCCAGTATTCAATGCAAATGCTATTGAGCAGATATCTAGAGTTTTAGGAGACGCAGTAACTGCTAGTGAAATTGAACCGATTCTACGTCAATGTAGAATCGTGGAGCGTCCAGCCGAATCGAACACGAAGTGGCGGCGGATTCGCGCGACTCTTTTGGGTCAACAAGAGCAAGACCAAAGTGCAAATGCTATCTGTAAGTTTATAATGTTAGTTATGGATCCAGTTCGTTTTGTTGACGAGCACAATAAATTTGAATCATTGCGAGCTAATCTGAACAAAACGCTGGCCTTTTCCGGATTATCACTGAACCAAAGCGGACAACTGGAGAGAGTTTCTGCAGCATCAACCTTAAGCGAAGCGGAAGAGCGGGCAAGGACCCTTCGTCACAAGTTACAGGGGCGAAACGTGCACCACGAAGTACTTCAGTATTGCAGTTCAGAGCTCATACAAGACAACTATTTCCATGCTGTTTTGGAAGCGGCCAAGAGCGTTGCCGAGCGAGTCAGGAATATGACTGGCCTGACTACTGACGGAGCCACCCTATTTGACGAAGCATTCTCTGTTGCACATCCACTGTTGGCATTGAATAACCTTGAAACCGACAGTGAAAAATCTGAACAGAAGGGATTTGTGAACTTATTGAAAGGCATATTTGGTGTATTTCGAAACCCACATGCACATGCGCCAAAAGTAGTTTGGAACTTGGATGAGCAGGATGCCATTGATTTGCTAACCATGGTTTCATACGTTCATCGAAAGTTAGATGGGTGCACGCGAACACCATTTAAAGCCCGCGCAACTAGTGGTGATGACTCGTAAACGCAATACATCTATTTGTGTGATGAGAGTATGTATGGTATTTATTTGATAGTTGTCTCTGGCTGGGAAAACGAGGGGACAAAAGGTCGGCTCCGGTGATTTGGAGCTATGATTTCTTAAAGAGCACTTGAGGCTGTATCCTCGGGGAAATAAGGTTTGTTTTCCGCGATAAGCGGTTTTACATGGCTGACCAGGGGGAATCTGCTTCGTTCCTGTGGCGCGCTCTCTTGAATCCTCTCGCCTGAACTCGCTGGGGGTCCTTGGGATCAGCCAGGCTTTTCCCGATTGACAAGGAGGATTCCATGAGACGCCGGTTCATTGTCCTGGCGGTGTTTGCCGCCTGTTTCGGCCTTGCCTTCGGCGCCCAGGCGCAGGTCAAGAAAGCCAAGGGCAGCATAGAACTCAGCGACGCCAGCGGAGACGTGGAGCCCATCAACACCAGCGGGGGGAAGTACCCGGGCCTGGATGTGGTGAAGCTGAAGATCGCCAGCAACGGCAAGCAGCTCAAGTTCGCGGTCACCCTCAAGGACCCGCCCGGGAATTTCGCCAGCTCGGTGGCGGAGGTCTACTTTGACACGGACAACGACCCCAAGAGCGGCGCCAGGCTCATGTTCTTCAGGGACCGGAAGGGCTTTGACTACCGGTCCGAGATCGACGCCTGCATAAAGTACGACAACGGCATGACCGCCTGCACCGGCGGCTCCAGCAAAGCCAAGGTATTGAAACGCTTTGGGGCCATGGGCCTGGACCGGCTCAAGGGAAAGACCGAAGAGCAAGTCGTCAGCGTCATGGGCTTTTCGGGCAGCAAGGCGGCCACCAGGACACCCATCGAGGGCAAGGTGGTGGTGGGGGTGCTGGACTACGAGGACCTGAAGGTAAAGCCTGGCCAGACCATACGGATCCTGGTGCGGGAGTCCTGCGGGCCGCTCCATGAGTCCTCCCTTTTCCCCGAGGTGCTTCTGACCCTCGACTAGCCGGCGCGGCCGCGGCGCTCCTGGCCGGAAGCCACTGCCAGGGGGACCAGACCCTGGCGGGGGGGTGTACTATTGTCCTGCGCCGCCCCCCCGCCGGGGCCGGCAATTGTGGCGTGACGAGGTTTGCACTTTATGGTATTTCCTGGGCATGCCCTTTGAAGGGCATATTTACGTTTGGCAGTTGGGCGCCCCCTCGGGGCCTTTTCGAGCGGACGGACATGATGGGCAACCGCCAAGACCTGGACCGATTGACCTCCCTGGCCGGCCTGGCCTTCACCAAGATGACCGGCACGGGAAACGACTTCATCCTAGTGGACAACCGCCAGGGCCGGGTGGCGGCGGAGCTGATGTCTCTTCTGGCCCGGGCCTTGTGCGCCCGCAGCCGCTCGGTGGGGGCGGATGGGTTGATTCTGCTCTCCCCATCGGCTAGAGTGGACCCAAAGTTGGGAAAGGTCGATTTCCGCTGGGATTTCTTCAATGCGGACGGCTCCTCGGCCGAGATGTGCGGCAACGGCGGCCGCTGCGCCGCGCGCTTTGCCCTGGACAAGGGCCTGGCCGGGCCGGAGATGGTGTTCGACACCCTGGCCGGACCCATCCGGGCCTGGGTCCAGGGGGCGGTGGTCAAGCTGGAGATGGTGCCGCCCTCGGCCGCTTTTCAGGACCTGGAGCTGGAGGCCGGGGGCCGGAGGCTCAGCCTGGACGGGGTGAACACCGGCGTGCCCCATGCCGTGCTCCTGGTGGACGACCTGGAGGCCGCGCCGGTGAGGGAGCTGGGCCGGGCCGTCCGTTTTCACCAGCACTTCGCCCCGGCCGGCACCAATGTGAACTTCGCGGCCGTGCAGGGCGGCGAGTTGTGGATCCGCACCTATGAGCGCGGGGTGGAGGACGAAACCCTGGCCTGCGGCACCGGCGCGGTGGCCTCGGCCCTGGTGGCCGGGGCGCGGGGCCTGCTCCAGCCTCCCATAACGGTGCGGGTGCGCAGCGGCGAAAGGCTCACCGTGCATTTCCCGCCCACCGGGGGCGGCGACGGGGGGGGCGACGGAGGGCGCGACGGGGGGCGTGACGGGGGCGGCGCCCAGGGGAAGCAGTTCGGGGGCGAGGTTTTCTTGGAGGGACCGGCCTCCTATGTATATGAAGGCGTGCTCCTTCAGGAGGCATTTGCCTGGCTGAGGGAGTAGGCCGCCGGAAGGGGACAGCGGGAGAGTGCCATCCTTGGCGCGGTGGCCCCCCGCTTCACGGATAGCGACTGGGCAAGGCGTAAATCCCTAAACCAAAAGCAAGGAGACACAAAATGTTCAAGGGAGCCTTGGTGGCCATCGTAACCCCGTTCACGAACGGCACTGTGGATGAGGAGGCCCTGCGCCAGCTCATCGAGTTCCAGATCGAGAACGGAGCCAGCGGCATAGTGCCCTGCGGCACCACCGGAGAATCGCCCACCCTCTCTCACGAGGAGCACAAGCGGGTGATCGAGATCACGGTGGACCAGGTGAAAAAGCGCGTGCCCGTGGTGGCCGGCGCGGGCTCCAACAACACCGCCGAGGCCATCGACCTCACCAAGCACGCCAAGGCGGTGGGCGCGGACGCGGCCCTGCACATCACCCCCTACTACAACAAGCCCACCCAGGAGGGCATCTACCGCCACTACCAGACCATCGCCCGGGAAACCGGCTTCCCCCTGGTGCCCTACAACATCGCCGGCCGCACCGGGGTGAACATCGAGCCGGCCACCATGGCCCGCCTGGCCGAGCTGCCCGAGGTGGTGGCCGTGAAGGAGGCCAGCGGCAACCTGGGCCAGATGGCCGAGATCGTGCGCCTGTGCGGTGACAAGCTCACCCTGCTTTCCGGCGACGACAACTTGATCCTGCCGGTCCTGGCCATCGGCGGCGCCGGGGTCATCAGCGTGATCGCCAACATCGCCCCCCGCCAGACCGCTGACATCTGCGCGGCCTGGGAGGCGGGCGACGTCGGCAAGGCCCGCGAGCTCTACTACAAGCTCCTGCCCTTGTGCAAGGCCATGTTCCTGGAGACCAACCCCATACCGGTCAAGACCGCGGCCGCGCTCATGGGCCTCATCCCGGACGGCTCCCTGCGGCTGCCCATGTGCGAGATGGCCCCGGCCAATCTGGAAAAGCTCAAGCAGGTCTTGGCCGATAACGGGCTGCTCAACTAGGGAGGTTTGCCGAGTATGGTACGCATTGCAGTGGCCGGCGCGGCTGGCCGCATGGGAGGGCGCATCATCCACGCCATTGCCTCCCAGGCCGAGGCCGAGCTGGCCGCGGCCTTCGAGGCCCCGGGGCATCCCATGGTGGGCCGCTCCATTGCCGAGGCGGCCGGCCTGGCCGGTGTCCAGGGGCAGGTGGGCGACGACGCGGCCCAGGCCCTGGCCTCGGCCGACGTGCTCATAGACTTCACCGCCCCGGAAGCCACCCTGGCCCACGCCGAGGCCGCGGCCCGGGCCGGCAAGGCCCTGGTCATAGGCACCACCGGCCTGGACCAGGCCCAGCAGGAGGCCCTGGCCAGCCACGCCAAGCAGGTGCCCCTGGTCTATGCGCCCAACATGAGCGTGGGCATGAACCTCATGTTCAAGCTGGTGGGCATGATGGCCGAGGTCCTGGGGCCGGACTACGCCCTGGAGTTGGTGGAGGCCCACCACGACCAGAAAAAGGACGCCCCCTCGGGCACTGCGGTCAAGCTCCTGGACGAGCTGGCCAAGGCCCGGGGCTGGGACCCGGAGGCGGCCTGCACCCACGGCCGCAAGGGCCTGGTGGGCGCCCGGCCCAAGGACGAGATCGGGGTCAGCGTGATCCGCGGCGGCGACATCGTGGGCGACCACACCGTGTATTTCATCGGCCAGGGCGAGCGCCTGGAGCTCACCCACCGGGCCCACTCCCGCGATACCTTTGCCCGGGGCGCGGTGCGCGCCGCCCTGTGGGTGGCGGCCAGGGAGCCCGGCCTGTATGACATGCAGGACGTGCTGGGCCTGAAGGGATAGGGAGCAGCCATGGCCGTTGACACCAGTTTGATCCTGGCAGAGAAAGCCGTGGTGCGCGTGGCGCATGACGGCAAGGTGCGTTACGGGCTGTGGAGCCAGGGCCGCATCCGCCTGTACGAGGGCTCACCCTTTGCCGGCGGCCGCCTGGGCAAGCACTACGCCGCCTTGAAGGACGTGCGCCTCCTGGCCCCTTGCCGACCCTCCAAGATCGTCTGCGTGGGGCGCAACTACGCTGCCCACGCCAAGGAGCTGGGCCACGAGGTGCCCGACCAGACGCCCATCATCTTCCTCAAGCCGGCCAGCTCGGTCATCGGCCCGGGCGATACCATCAAGCGCCCGCCCGGTGCCACCCGGGTGGACCACGAGGCCGAGCTGGGCGTGGTCATGGCCAAAAAATGCCGGAACGTCTCGCCCGAGGAGGCCCTGGACTACGTCCTGGGCTATACCTGCGTCAACGACGTGACCGAGCGCGACCTGCAAAAGGCCGACGTGCAGTGGACCAGGGCCAAGGGCTTCGACACCTTCTGCCCCCTGGGCCCGGTCATCGCCCTGGGGATCCAGCCCCAGGAGCTTTACGTGCGCTGCTACCTGGACGGCCACCTCAAGCAGGACGGCCACACCTCGGACCAGATATTCCCGGTGGACCGCCTGATCTCTTTCATCAGCCAGGTGATGACCCTAAACCCCGGTGACGTGATCGCCACCGGCACGCCCGAGGGCGTGGGGCCCATGAACGCCGGCCAGGAGGTGGTGATCGAGGTGGAGCAGGTGGGGCGCTTGATCAACCCCGTGGCCGAAAGGTAGACGACCCGCCCCGCTAGGCGGGACGACGGGGGCGACGGGGGCGACAAGGGCGGGACGACGGGGGGCGACGGGGAACCACGAGGCAAGACGAGGGGGCGGGACTAGGGGGCGGCCAGATGGACTGGGGGTCTCCGGCCTGCCCGCGATTCCTGACAACTCTTAAGGATAAGGGGGGAACCATGAAGAAGACTGTCAAGAGGCTGAGCTGGTTGATCCTGGTTTGCTGCCTGCTGCTGGCGGCCGGCCAGGCCTGGGCCGCGGGGCAGCTCGTTTTGGGCAACCGCATTCCCCGCGACTACTTCATAACCGTGGGTACCGGCCAGAGCGACGTGGGCGTGCACACCGGCTCCTATGACGCGGCCCTGAAGCAGGCGGGCATCGAGAACTGCAACATCATCACCTATTCCTCGGTCATGCCGCCCCAGGCCCGGGAAGTGCAGCGCCCGGCCAAGCTGGCCCACGGCTCGGTCATGGAAACCATCATGGCCGACATGAGCGGCAACCAGGGTGAACTCATCACCGCCGGGCTCATAACCTGGAAGGTGTGGGACAAGAAGCTCAAGAAGTACATCGGCGGGTTCGTGGCCGAATACCACGGGCACGCCATCGAGGAAACCGCCAGGCAGAACCTTCTGGCCGCCCAAAAGGGCATGAACGAGCGCCGGGGCTACAGCAAGGCCAACTATGAGATACGGGACACCAAGATCATCATCAAGAGCCTGGTGCCCAAGAAGGAATACGGCACCGTGATCGTGGCCATCGGCTTTTTGAACTACATCTACCCGGTGGTGGAGCAGAACTGACCGCTGCCGGGCAGCGCCGGCGGGGTGGGCCCGTCAGGAAGCTCAAGAGCCTGTAGCGATTTCTGAATCGGAAATGCGGCCCAGGCCAGAGGGGCCTGGCCACCATGCGCGCGGGCTATCGACTGATCAACGGTTTGGCGACCGAGGGAGAACATGGGATTCGACAGAGCAGAGCGGCTGAAAAAGCTTCCCCCTTACCTCTTTCAGGAGATCGACCGACTGCGCGACGAGGTGCGCGCCCGGGGCGTGGACATAATCGACCTGGGCGTGGGGGACCCTGACCAGCCCACCCCGCCCCACGTGATAAAAAAGCTGCAAGAGGCCTGCGAGGACCCCGCCACCCACCGCTACCCGGCCTATTCGGGCATGAACCGTTTCCGCGACGCTGCGGCCTCCTGGTTCGAGCGCCGCTTCGGCCTGAAGCTGGACCCGGCCAGCCAGGTCATCACCCTCATCGGCTCCAAGGAGGGCCTGGCCCATTTCCCCTTGGCCTTCATAAACCCCGGGGACGTGGTGCTCTGCCCCAGCCCGGCCTACCCGGTGTACAGCGCCTCCACCATCATGGCCGGCGGCGAGCCCTATGAAGTGCCCCTGCTCAAGGACAACCGCTTCCTGCCCGACCTCGCGGCCATACCGGCCGAGGTGCTGGCCCGGGCCAAGGTGCTCATCATCAACTACCCCAACAACCCCACCGCCGCCGTGGCGGATCTGGACTTCTACCGCCAGGTGGTGGCCTTTGCCCGCGAGCACGGCCTCATGGTGGTTTCGGACGCGGCTTACACCGAGATAGCCTACGACGGCTACCGCCCCCCCAGCTTCCTCAACGCCGAGGGCGCCCTGGAGGTGGGCATCGAGTTCCACAGCCTGTCCAAGACCTACAACATGACCGGCTGGCGCCTGGGGTTCGCGGTGGGCAATGCCGAGTTGGTGGGCGGCCTGGGCATGGTCAAGAGCCAGATCGACTCCGGCGCCTTCGATGCGGTGCAGATAGCCGGCATAGCCGCCCTGGAGGGCGACCAGAAGTGCGTGGCCGACATGTGCGCCCTCTACCAGCAGCGGCGCGACGTGCTGGTCAAGGGCCTCCAGGGCCTGGGCCTGGCCGTGGAGCCGCCCCGCGCCACCTTCTACGTGTGGTGCCCCTGCCCGCCGGGGGTGACCAGCGCCGAGTTCACCAAGCGGCTCCTGAACGAGTGCGGCATCGTCACCACCCCGGGCAATGGTTTCGGTGCCCCCGGGGAGGGCTTCGTGCGCTTTGCCCTCACCGTGGACAAGGAGCGCCTGGCCGAGGCAATGGACCGCCTGGCCAAGTTGAGCTTTTGAAGAAAGGGCAGGGCAGGTGGCCACCCCCGAACCCGCGCCGGTGGAGGTGTTCATCGGCCTGGGTTCCAACCTGGGCGATGCCAAGGCCCACCTCAGGGCCGGGCTGGAAGGCCTGGCCGGGCTGGAGGGCTATGAGCCGCTGGCCGTGTCCTCGCTATACCTCACCGCGCCGGTGGGGCCGCAGGACCAGCCGCCCTTTTGCAACGCGGTGGCCCGTGGTAGGTTTAGGGGGAGCGCCCGCGAGCTGCTGGGGCACCTGCTGGCCATAGAGCAGACCCGGGGGCGCCGGCGCGAGCTGCACTGGGGCCCGCGCACCTTGGACCTGGACCTCCTGCTCTTTGGCCGGGAGATCATCCAGGAGCCGGACCTGGTGGTGCCCCACCCGGAGATGCACCGCCGGGCCTTTGTGCTGGTGCCCCTCATGGAGCTGGCCCCGGAGCTGAAGCTGCCCCGCTGGCAAAAGACCGCGGCCGAGTTGTACCAGGCCCTCACCCCCCGGGAGCGGGCCGAGCAGGCAATAGAGCCCACCCCCTGGTAAGGGGGGG
>CAZUHP010000014.1:35163-73894 GCA_964620595.1 uncultured Desulfarculaceae bacterium
GGGGGCGAGAAGGGCGGGGATGGGCCCTTTGTGACGCGCCGCGACCCATGCCCCGCCAAGGGCGGCCGGGAGGCCGCCTGTCCAGCGGGGCGGATTGGATACAGCCGTTGGGAATCTGGAACCTGATCAAGTTCGGGCTCATCGCCCTGGCGGTGTGGCTCTTGTACCGCAGCGTGCGCAGCCTGCTGAGCGGGCGGCCCTCCTCCCGGCCCATGCCCCGCGGGCCGGACCAGGTGATAGACGTGATGGTGCAGGACCCCCAGTGCGGCACCTACCTCCCCCGCCACGAGGCCATCAAGGCCTGGGCCTTTGGCGAGGAGCGCTTCTTTTGCTCCGAGGCCTGCCGCGATGCCTTCTTGCAAGGCAAAAAGCCCCAAGAACAAAAAGAGGACGCCCGCCCCAACGGGTAGAGTGGAAACCAACGCAGTCATGATTAGGGAGCCGAGATGAAGATATTTATCGACACCGCGGACATCGACGAAATCCGTGAGGCCAAGTCCCTGGGCATCCTGGACGGGGTGACCACCAACCCCTCCCTTGTGGCCAAGACCGGCAAGCCTTTTGAGCAGTGCATCAAGGAGATCCTGGCCGAGGTGCCCGGTCCGGTGAGCGTGGAGGTGACCGCCACCGACCACGACGGCATGGTCAAGGAAGCCGAAACATATGCCAAGTGGGCGGACAACGTGGTGGTCAAGGTGCCCATCATCAAAGAGGGGCTCAAGGCCACCAAGACCCTCAGCGACCAGGGCATCAAGGTCAACGTGACCCTGTGCTTCTCCCCCATGCAGGCACTTCTGGCCGCCAAGGCTGGCGCCGCCTACATCAGCCCCTTTGTGGGCCGCCTGGACGACATCTCCAGCGACGGCATGGAGCTGATCAGCCAGGTGGTGGAGATCTACGACAACTACGCCTTTGACACCGAGGTGTTGGTGGCCTCGGTGCGCAATCCCCTGCACGTGGTGCAGGCCGCCCTCATGGGCGCCGACGTGGCCACCATACCCCTGAAGGTAATAGACGCGCTCCTCAAACACCCCCTCACCGACATCGGCCTGGAAAAGTTCCTGGCCGACTGGGAAAAACGCAAGGCCTGAAGCCAGGGAGCAGACCCTTGCCATGACGCCCCCGCCGTCCAAGGAAGACCTCTTCAGCCTGCCCAACCTGCTCAGCCTGGTGCGGGTGGGCTCCATCCCCGTGCTGGTGCTGATGATCTACCTGGACGGCCCGGCCTGGTGCCGGGCTGCGGGGGCGGTCTTCTTCGTGGCCGGGCTCACCGACCTGGCCGACGGCTGGCTGGCCCGGCGCATGAAAAAGGTGAGCGTGCTGGGCCAGTACCTGGACCCGGTGGCGGACAAGCTCCTGATCGCCTCGCTCTTGATCGTTCTGGTGGGGGTGGACCGGGCGCCGGCCTGGATGGCTATCCTCATGATATGCCGGGAGATAGCGGTTACGGGCATGAGAGCGCTGGCCGCCATCCAGGGCTTTGCGGTGCCCAGCGACCTGTGGGGCAAGTGGAAGACCGCGGTGCAGATGCTGGCCGTGTTCCTCTTGATAATCCACTACCCCCTGGCCGGGTTCGACCCCCACTTCTGGGGCATGGTGGCCCTGTGGGTGGCAGTGGCCATAACTGTCTGGTCCGGCATGGGATATTTCATCCGTTTCCAGCGCGAGCTGGGGCACCGGGCCAACCACGGTTCCGGGCCTTTTTCAACTTGACAAGGCCACGATATCTGCTATCATTTCGCCTCAGCCGAGCGGGAGTAACTCAGAGGTAGAGTGCAACCTTGCCAAGGTTGAAGTCGCGGGTTCAACTCCCGTCTCCCGCTCCAACCAGAGTCCGACCAGCCGGCTCCCTTGCTCAGAGGGGGCCGGTTTTTTGGGGGGCCTCACCGCCTGTCTCCCGCTCCAACCAGAGTCCGACCAGCCGGCTCCTTTACTTGAAAGGGGCCGGTTTTTTGTGGGATTCAACTACCGCGTTTTACCCCTACCAGGGCCAGCCACCCGCAGCCCATTTGCACAAAAAGGGCCGGTTTTTGGGGGGAGAGGCAGGTCTTGCATGGGCACCCAAGGAGGCCGTGAGGGTAGGGGAGATCTGCCCCCCGCCCCTCGCCCTCCCGTCGCCCGTCCCCCGTCGCCCGCCCCCGTCGCCCCCCCGCCCCCCGTTCCGCGGGGGTGATTACTGGCAGCGCTTCTGGTATTGCTCCAGCTTGCGCCGGAACCAGTCCGGGATCTCCATCTTGGTGAAGTGGTCCAGGTCCAGGCAGACCGTCACGTTGTGGCCGGTCACCACCAGGGTTTCCTCCTCGCCGGAGAGGTAGGTGGTGTAGCCCCAGGTGATGGAGGTGCGGCCGATGTTCAGCACCCTCACCTCCACCTCGATCCGGTCGCCGAACCGCAGGGGGCGGCGGAAGTCGCTCTCCAGGTGCACGGTGGGGAAGCCGAACCGGTGCTCGTGCAGCACCGTGGCGTAGTCGATCTCCAGCTCCGCGCTGAAGAACTCCTCCAGGGCTATGTGGAAGTAATCCAGGAAACGGGGGTAATAGACAATGCCCGCGTTGTCGATATCCGCGAAACGTACCTTCAAGTGAGCGCGGAACGCCATGGCTCTCCTTTGGTTTCGGGATCAGCCGGGCCTTCTGGCGCCGGCCCGGCACATGCAGGCGCCGTCCGAGGGGATAAGCTTCCGCCCTGGGCTCAAGTGCCGCTCTGGGCAGGGATGAGCCGGGGGCCCGAGTCGCCGCCGTTGGCCGCCCCTTTGCGCTTCTTGGCGCCCACCAGCTTTTCCAGGCCTTCCACCAGGTTGACCATGCCCGCGGCCAGCGAACTCATCTGCTTGGCCGAGGCGGCCGCCTTCTGGGCGTTCGCCGCGATTTCCTGGGTGATCTTGTCCATCTGGGTGGCGGCCTTGCTGATCTGGTCGATACCCTGGGACTGCTCGGAGGAGGCGGCGGCTATGCTGGACACCAGGTTGGCCACGTCGCCGCCCAGGGTCTGGTTCTTCTCCAGGGCCTCCACCACGTGGGTTAGCAGGCCGCTGTTGTGCTTGATCTGCTCGTTGGAGTTGCCGATCAGCTCCTGGGTGGTGCGGGCCGCGTCCGCCGCCCGCATGGCCAAGGAGCGCACCTCGTCGGCCACCACCGCAAAGCCCGCCCCTGCCTCGCCGGCGCGGGCCGCCTCCACGGCCGCGTTCAGGGCCAAAAGGTTGGTCTGGAAGGCTATCTCGTCGATAGTCTTGACGATCTTGGCCATTTGCTCGCCAGACTCCACGGTCTTGCCCATGGCGTCCTGCATCATGTCGGTCCGCTCGGCTATCTGCACGAACAGGGAGGAAACCTCCTCTGACATCACCTGGTTGGCCTGGCCGGCGTTTTCCGCGTTCCGGTGGGTCATGGAGGCTATCTCCTCCAGGGAGGCGGAGGTCTCCTCCAAGGAGGCGGCCTGCTGGCTGGAGCTGTCCGCAAGCTCCTGGGAGACCTCGGCCACCTCGTCCGAGGTGGCGTTTACCTGGGAGGCGCTGTCGAACAGGCTGACGATGGCGTCCTGCAAGGGTTTGATCAGCATGCGCTTCATCATCACGATCAAGACCAGGGCCACGGCCAGGATCATGGCCGCCACCCGCAGCAGCAGCTCCACGATGTTGCGGTTCAGGGCCTGGGCCATGAACTTGCGGGAGAGGTATACCTCCACCGTGCCCACCTTTTCCTTGCCCTTGGTTATGTCCGCCCGGGACATGACCAGATCCCCGGGGAGTTCCCCCTTGAACGGGACCATGCGCCAGTCCGCATCCCGCCGGATGCCCTGGAACAGCTTGCCTTCGCCGCCTTCCTTGACCAACAGGGCGTATACCCGGCGGTCTTCTATCTCCGACTTCAGGCACTGGGCCACCAGGGTCTCGTTCAGGTCCCACAAGGGAGTGGCCAGCACGATGGCGAGCCGGTGGGATATTATCTCGGCCGAGCGCTCCAGTTCCTGGCTCATCTCGGTCCTAGTGGTGATGTAGTCATAGGCGCCGAACCCCAGCATCACCAAGGTGGTGACCAGGATCACTCCAATACTCAGGCGTTGGGTTATATTGCCTTTCATCGTCGTTTGTTCCCCCTTTGCGAAAAAGGCATGAGGGTGGGCAGGTCGAAAAAGGCAGAGGGGCCCCTCCAAGGGGATGGGGCTGTATGCTGCATTCTCAACAGCTCCCTCCCGCCGCCGGCACCTGGGCTCCGTTTCCCATTAACCCATGAATTCCCCTGATAGGGAAGCATGGATTGTATACACACCGTCAAATTACCTTTTAGGTAAGCAAGGGCGATGCCAGGGCCGGGCTTGTGCAGTGAACAGGTTGATTTTCAGGAAGAATCGCCCTGGCGCCCTTGTAAAGCCCCTGGCAGGCCGGCCTGGTTCCTTTACAATCCAGGGCGCGGCGACATTACACTTCTTTACACTTTGGCTTGACAGGGGGGTAGCTTGGCCGGCCTGCCTTGGGCGCAGGCCGCACCGTCAGAAGCTCTCCCCCCAAAAGGGTGGCCCGGCCTTTGCGGCCGGGCCGGGGAGGGGAGTGGACTCCGGCGCCTGCCCCGACAAGATGGTCGGGCAAGGGTGGGCGGGGCAAGCGCCGGAGTCGAGGTTAGGGGGTTGTGGGGACTGTACTCAAGCCGGGTTCCCTACTTGGCCTTGCTCATGATCTGGGCAAAGGTGCCGTCCTTTTTCATGTCGGCCAGGGCCTTGGAGAACTTGTCGGCCAGGGTCTTGCCCTCGGGCGTGGCCTGGAAGACGAAGTACACGTCCTGCCGGGAAAGCGGCTTGGTTTTGTCGTAATGGATGTTGCTGGCCTTGGCCTCCTTCATCGCCTTGAGGCCGGTCTTTTCCTCCACCACAAAGGCGTCGATGCGCCCCCTGGCGAGCTTCTTGATGTTCAACACGTCGCTGGCAGCGCTCTCCAGCTTGATCTTGGGGTTGCTGATCACCGCCTTGGCATAGGGATAGCCAACGGTGATGCCCACCTTCTTGCCCTCCAGCCCGGCGACGGTGCCTATGGTGGGGGAGTCGCTGCGGGTGAAGGCGAAGTCCTGCTTCACGTAGATGGGATCGGACTTGGAGGCGTCCTTTTGCAGCAGCACGTCCAGGCAGGGGAAGAATCCGTCGATCTTGCCGGCGTGGAAGCTGCCCACCGTGCGCTTGGGGGGCATCACCACGATGTCGATCTGCACTCCGGCGCGCTTGGCCACCTCCTTGACCAGGTCGATGAACACCCCCTTGTCCTTGCTTTCGACCATCAAGGGGATCTGGTAGGTGCCGATCTTGTAGGTCTTCGCCCAGGCGCCGCCGGCCACCAAAGCCATTGCCATCAGCAGGACCAGGCCCATAACAAACTTTTTCATCAGCTGCTCCTTTGCTTGGTCAATGGTTGCTGGTTGAAAGCGCTATGCCGCCGCAGCTTCCAGGCCCCGGTATCCCACCGCGAGACGGCCGGGCTTGAAAATTGGAAGCGGATCGCTTTCCAACCCCATTACTTGCCTTGTAGTGCGCCGACCAGCATCTTCTCCAGATCACACTGTAGACAGCGGCCTGCTTCCTCGATGGCCTGGGCTTGCTCCAGGCACAGGTCCACTTCTGCGAATCCCTGCTGGCGTTCCGCCAAGGGCAGGACAGGATGATCCACCCTGACCCGGTCGGCAAAGCCTCGTTCCCTCTTTCCGTCGTAAGCAGGGGGCTCTTTGCGTTCCGACCAGTCGGGTTCTATCTTCCCGTCGCCCCCCAAATAGCGGTCTATGGCGCTGGCCGCGCGCTTGCCGTCGGCAATGGCCCCGATCACGGTGCCAGGGCCGGCGGCCGCGTCGCCGCCCGCGAACACGCCGTCGACCGGCGTCTGCCGGGAAGATTCATCCGTAGCCAACAAACCGTTGTCCTGGACCAGCTCCCCGTTGGCCTCGGCCAGGGCGGCCAAGTCCGGGGCCTGGCCCACGGCCAGGATCACCTGGTCCACCTCCACGGTCTTGAGGTCCTTGTCGTCGAACTGGGGCGCAAAGGCGCCCTGGTCGTCGAACACCGCGGTGCAGCGGATCAGCTCCACCCCGCTGACCCCGCCGCCGTCCGCCATGACCCGCTTGGGGCCCCAGGAGGGCAGCAGCTCCACCCCCTCCTCCAGGGCCATCTCTATCTCCCAGGGGTTGGCGGGCATCTCCGGCCGGCTCTCCAGGCAGGCCATGGTCACGGCCTTGGCGCCCAGCCTCTTGGCGGTGAGGGCCACGTCCACGGCCACGTTGCCGCCGCCGATGACCAGCACCCTCTCTTTCACGGGTATGTCGGCGCCCTCCCTGACCCCGGACAAGAAGTCCAGGCCCCAGAGCACGCCGTCCTGGTCTGCTCCCTCCAGCTCGATCTTGCGGCTCTTTTGCAGGCCCAGGGCCAAAAAGACCGCGTCGAACCCGTCTTTCTTCAGGGAGTCCAGGTCAAAATCGCGGCCCAGCACCTGGCCGGTCTTGAGTTCGATGCCAAGCTCCAAAACCCGCTTGATCTCCCGGTCCAGCACCTCCTCGGGCAGCCGGTAGGCGGGGATTCCATAGCGCAGCATGCCGCCCGCCTGGTCCCGGCCCTCGAACACGGTGACCTGGTGGCCCTTCTTCCTCAGGAAGAAGGCGGCGCTCAGGCCGGCGGGGCCCGAGCCCACCACCGCCACCTTGCGGCCGGTGTCCGGCGCCACCTGCATGACCTCGGGCGAGGGCTCGCCCGCCTGGTCGGCGGCGTAGCGCTTCAGGGCGCAGATGGAGACCGGCTGGTTCACGTCCTTGCGCCGGCACTGCTCCTCGCAGGGATGGGTGCACACCCGGCCCAGCACGCCCGGGAAGGGCACCTTCTCCATGATCAGGTCGCAGGCCGCCTGCGGCTGGCCCTGGGCGATGAGCCGCAGGTAGCCGGGGATGTCGATGCCGCCCGGGCAGGCCCTCACGCAGGGCGGCGGGCCCTCGGGAGGGGTGAACTCGGGGGGAGTCTGGGCCCGCAGGGGCCGGATGATGTCCAGGATGGCGACCCCATTGGGGCAGACCGATTCACAGCGGCCGCAGGTGGTGCACATCCAGGGGAAGGGGCTGTTGGCTATGTCCGAGGCCAGTTCCAGCTCCACGTGCTTCAGTATCCGCCTGATGTTGTAGCCCTCCCTGCCCGTGATGGGGCAGGCCGAGCTGCACAGTCCGCACTGCTCGCAGGTCTTGAACTGATCCACTTCGTTGAATACCGCTAGCGCGTTCATGTTGGCAGCCATTGTTTCCACCTCTTATTCAAGACCCAGGGTTTTGACCATTTCCCGCATGGTGTTGGCGAACTTGGGCCCGTCGGCAGCGGAGCACCAGGTCAGCCAGAGCTTTTCCGCGTCATAGCCCTGCTTCTCCAGCTTCTTCTTGGTGCGCTTCACCCTGGCCTCGCAGGCATAGTTGCCGGAGATGTAATGGCAGGTGGGGAATTCGCAGCCGGCCACCAGCACCCCGGCGGCGCCCAGGTCAAAGGCGCGCTGGATCATCTTGTGGGACACCCGGGCCGAGCACATGACCCTGATCAGGCGGCCGTTGGGGGGATACTGCAGGCGGCTCACCCCTGCCATGTCCACCCCGCCCAGGGCGCACCAGTGACACACGAAGCCCAGGATCTTCTTCTCCGGGGACTCCTCCAGGGCTGCCTCCACCTGGGCCAGTATCTGCTCGTCGGAGTAGTGCACGATCTGGATGGAGTCGGTGGGGCAATCGGCCGCGCAGAGGCCGCAGCCCTTGCACAGGGCCTTGATGACCGAGGGCTCCTTGTCCTCGTTGACCTGGATGGCGCTGTAGGGGCACCGCTTGTGGCACAGGCCGCATTTCTTGCAGTCGGTGAGGTCTATGTCCGCCACGATGCCCTCGGCCTCGATGTAGCCGTTCTTCATGGGGATGGAGGCCCGCATGGCGGCGGCGATGCCTTCCTCGCAGCTCTCCTTGAAGGTCTTGGGGGCCTTGGCGCAGCCGGCCAGGGAGATGCCGTCCGCGGCAAAGTCCACCGGCCCCAGCTTCACGTGGGCCTCCTGGAAGAAGCCGTCGGCATTGGCCGAGACCTTCAGGTGGCCCTTGATCTGCTCCACGGTCTGGTTGCCCGCAAAGGCGGTGGTGAGCACCACCAGGTCGGCCGGCAGCTCCAGCTCCTTGCCGATGAGCAGGTCCTTGGCCTTGACCGTGAGGCTGTCGCCGCTTTTGACCACCTGGGGGTAGTCGTCGTCCGGGAAGCGGATGAACTTGACGCCGGCCTGCTTGGCGGCGTCGAGCTGGAAGTGCTCCTCCCGCACCAGGCTGAGGTCGCGGTAGAGGATGTGCACCTGGCACTCGGGGTTCAGCTTCTTGATGGCGTGGGCGTTCTTGACCGCCACCTGGCAGCCGATGTTGCAGCAACCGCGGGTCTCGTTCTTGGAGTTCACGCAGTTTATGATGACCACGTTGCGCTTGTCCCCCAGCGCGTTGTCGCGGAGCAGGCCCTCGAGCTGCAACTGGGTCACCACCCGCGGGTCGCTGCCGTATTCGAACTGCCCCTCGGGCTCGATCTCCCTCATGCCGGTGGCCACCACGATGGTGGAGATGTCCAGGGCGGTCTCGGTCCCGTCGCCGTTGGCCTTGAGCTTGACCTTGTAGTTGCCGATGTAGCCGACCACCTCCTCGATCTCGGTATCGGTGTAGACCGTGATGTTGGGGTGGCCCTCCACCTGGGAGACCTTGGCCTGGACCAGCTCCTGGGCGGGGAGCTTGCCGTGCTCGTGGGAGACGGTCATCACCTGGTTGAGCAGGCCGCCCAGGCGGGGCTGGCGCTCCACGATGACGGCGTTGAATCCCTGGTCGGCCACGGCCAGGGCGGCGTTCATGCCCGCCATGCCGCCGCCGATGATCAGGCAGTCCTTGCCCACCGGCAGCCTGATCTCCTCGCCTTCCTCCAGCAGGGCCGCCTTGGCCACCCCCATCTTGATCAGGTCCTTGGCCTTTTGGGTGGCGGCCTCGCGGTCGTCCATGTGCACCCAGGAGACCTGCTCCCGGATGCTGACGAACTCCAGCAGGTAGGGGGTCAGCCCCGCTTCCTTGACCGAGTTCTTGAACAGGGGCTCATGGGTCCGCGGCGTGCAGGAGGCGATGACCACCCGGTTGAGCTGCTGCTCCTTGATGGCCTCTTGCAGCCGCACCAGGTAATCCACCGAGCAGGACCACCTGCCCTCGTCGGCGAAGGCCACGTTGGGAAGGCCCTTGGCATATTCGACCACCTCGGGCACATCCACAAAAGCGGCGATGTTTGATCCACAGTCGCAAACAAAAACACCTATGCGTACATCTTCGCTCATTGAGATATTCCCCGCGTGTTTAGTTCAGAACGGCCTTCATACCGGCTGCGGTGGCCTGGACCACGGATTCGGAAATGTCGATGGGGCCGGTGGCGCCGCCGCAAAGATATATGCCCTCCACCTTGGTGGCCAAAGGCTCGGTCAAGGGGTCCTTCTCCTTGAAGTAGCCCAACTGGTCCAGCTCTATCTTGAGCACCTTGGCCAGCTTCTTGTTGCGGTCGCTGGGGACCAGGCCGGTGGACAGGACCAGCAGGTCGAACTCCTCCTCCTGCAACTGACCGGTTTCCAGGGACTCGTAGCGGATCACCAGGTTCTTGGTCTCCGGGTCCTCGAACACGTCATAGGGCCTGCCCTTCACGTAGCGCACCCCGTTCTGGCGGGCCTTCTGGTAGAAGTCCCAGAACCCCTTTCCATAGGCCTTGAGGTCGTTGTAGAAGATGGAGGTCTCCACCGAGGCGTCGTGCTCCTTGGTGATGATGGTCTGCTTGGCGGCGATCATGCAGCAGACCTTGGAGCAGTAGGGTACGCCCCCTTCGGCCAGGCCCCGGCCCGCGCACTGGAGCCAGGCGATCTTCTTGGCGTGGTGGCCGTCCGAGGGGCGGATGATGTGGCCGGCGGTGGGGCCGCCCGCGTTCATCAGGCGCTCGAACTCCAGGTTGGTGATCACGTTCTTGTGGATTCCATAGCCGTGCAGGCCGTGCGGCGGCTTGGCGTCCATGATGCCGGTGGCCACCACGATGCTCTTGACTTCCAGGTCGATCTTTTCGTTGCCCTGCCAGAGGCGCACCGCGTCCTTGCCCTCCTTTTGGCAGGCCTTGACGCACAGGGCGATGGGGCACTCCCGGCACTGGCTGCAGTCCACCACGCAGCCGCCCACGCAGGCGCCTTTTTCCCGGGCCCGGCCGTAGCGGCAGTCCGGGTCGATGGTCACCACGTTGGGCACCGCCTGGGGGAAGGGCATGTAGATCA
Source organism: uncultured Desulfarculaceae bacterium (assembly GCA_964620595.1). Lineage (GTDB taxonomy): Bacteria > Desulfobacterota > Desulfarculia > Desulfarculales > Desulfarculaceae > Desulfocarbo. Next base: position 45,461 of record CAZUHP010000014.1, read on the forward strand.
GCTTTCGGGTGCCGCCGATGTTGCCGTCCATCTCATCGGGCAGGGTCACCGGGCAGGCCTCCACGCAGGCGCCGCAGCCGGTGCACAACTCCTCGTCGATGAACCTGGCCTTCTTGACCATCCTCACCTTGAAGCCGTCCTTGGCCTTCTTGACCTTGCGCACCTCGGTGTTGGTGAGGATTTCGATGTTGGGATGGTTGTCCACCTCGTACATTTGAGGGGCTTCGATACAGATGGAGCAATCGTTGGTGGGGAAGGTCTTGTCCAGCCTGGCCATCATGCCCCCGATGCTGGGGGTGTCGTCGACCAGGTAGGCTTTCACCCCGTAGTTGGCGACGTTGAGGGCGCAATTCAGCCCGGCCACACCTGCACCAATGATCAATACTGACTCACTCATGCTGACACCTTAGCTGGAATGACTCCGGGTAAATTATGTTGTGAGGCGCGCCGAGGCCCGCCGCGCCTGGATAATCAGATTTCGGTGATGATCACGGCATTGGACTTGCACACTGCTTCGCAGGTCTTGCATCCCAGGCAGTTCTGGGGGCGCACCGGTTGCGCCTTGTGGAAGACATCAAAGACGTTACAGGGACAATAAAGGGCGCATTCGTTACAACCGTCGCATTTTTCCTGGTCCACGTAGACCAGGTATATTTCGAAATCCCTGTGGTGCTTAGGCATGACAGCCTCCTGTGGGTATGAAGGGAAGAGAAGATAACCCGCTGCCCTGAAACGAATGCAGGGACATCCGCGAAGAGCCGAGCAATAAATCGATCAAAGCTGCCTGAACCAAAGGTGGGTTAAAGGGCAGCGGGTTATCTGTTTCCTTCCTTACTTGAGTTCATCCCACTTGTAGTCGATGATTTCGGTCAGCACGCCATTCAGCTTCTTGGGATGAACGAACGCGAACTCGCAGTCGCGGAAGGGCCGGGCGATCTCGCCGTTGGGCGCCGGGATGAAGGGATAGCCCTTGTCCTGGAGCTCCTTGACCGCCTCCCGCGTGTTGTCCACGTTGAAGCTGATGAGCATGACGCCTTCGCCTCTCTTCTCGATGAACTTAGCCACGTCGCCGTCCGGGGTGGTGGACTCCATCAGCTCGAACCCCACCTCGCCGATCCAGTAGCGGGCCACGTTGATCTTTTCCGGCTCGTCCACATAGGCGTCGTCCGGCTCGGTCTTGCCCAGGAGCGGCTCCCAGACCTTGCGGGCCTCTTCCAGGTTCTTCACCGCGATGCAAATGTGGTCTATCTTGTTGGCCTTCATGTCTGCCTCCCCAGCCTTGTGGGCCGGCGGCCGGGCCGTGCCCGGCCGCCGGTGTCTTTTCGCCAGCCCTTGTCTAGAAGGTGACCTTCTCCACGGGGACCGTTATGGCCTCGTCCGGGCAGACGCAGCCGCACTCGTTGCAATCCTCGCAGAGGAACTCGGTAACCACTACCCGGTTGTCCTGGACCCGGATCGCAGCGTCCGGGCAGGCCTCAACGCAAAGAGGCAAGACCATGCCGCCGCACATGCCGCATTTGTCGAGATCAATTTGAGCAGCCATCTTTTTTCACTCCCCTCCGGTTATTCCTTGTAGAGTCGCCGCAGGCATACGCCTTCGCCCCGCGGGATCGCCTTGATGGTTTCGATCTTGTAGTTGACGTTGAAGAAGACATTGACGTCCTCCAGGGTGGTCTGCAGGATCTTGTCGCAGCAGGCCACGTCCTCTTTCATGTCAACGTCGTATTCCTTGGCGAAGGTGGGCCAGGGACAGCGGTGCCACTTGATGAACACCTCGAAGGGGTTCTCGCCTTTTTCCACGGTGACCACGGCGCCATGGGTGTTCCAGTTGCCGGCCAGGCTGCGGGCCAGGCTCATCAGCCAGGCCTCTTCGCCCTTGAGCCAGTTCAGGCGGGGAAGGAGGCTCTTGCCGATCTCCACTCCCATGATCCGGGCGGCCTTGAGGCTAACCTCCAGGGGATCGGCATCAGGACCGGCAATCTCCAGGGCCGCCTGACGCCAGCGCATATAGGCCCTGCCGATTTCGGCCTGGGCGCCCTGCAGACCTCTCCACAGTTTGGTTATTTCTTTTTCCGCATCAAACGACATTGTGCTAACCTCCTGAATTAGATACGGATACCGATCCGATACCCATCATGAACAGCGCTGGAAAGGTTGCGGGGCACCAGGGCGTCGCCGATCACGTAGAACTCGATTCCCTCTCCCTGAACCGCGCTCTTCAGGCTGTCGTTGGCCTCGCGCTCCGTGACGACCACGGTGTCGCATTTCACGGGGAAGCGGTAGCCGTCATAGGTCTTGACGATGATCTCGCCGTCGTTGATCTGCTCGATGTCGCAGTCGTTGTAGGCGTTGACCTTGTTCTGCCTGAGGTAGATCATGTAGCGCCACTTGAAGGACGGGTTGATGTCGAAGCCGGCGCTCTTTTCCTTGCCCACGATGGTGACCTTCTTGCCCTGCTTGGCCAGGAACAGGGCCACGCCGATGCCGGGCTTGCGGTTGCCCCAGACCACCACCGACTCGCCCACCTCGACCCGGCCGGCCAGCACGTCCAGCACGTTGACCACGTTCTTGGCCTCCTCGCTGCCGGGCAGCTGGGAGTAGACCGGGCCGGTGGCCAGCACCACCGCGTCGGGCATCTCTTCCTCGATGAGCTCGGGGGTGACCTCGGTGCCCAGGTGGAACTGGACCCCGTACTTCTCGCACATGGTCTTCTGGTAGTTGGGGCAGGTCATCAGCTCCTCGTCGCCGTAGGGCGCCTTGGAGGCCTCCAGCAGGGTGCCGCCCAACTCCTCGCGCTTGTCGTAGACGTGGACCTCGTGCCCCCGCTGGGCGGCCACGTAGGCGCACTCCAGGCCGGCCGGGCCCGCGCCCACGATCATGATCTCCTTCTTGTCGTCCTCGCTCACCGGCTTGGGATAGAAGTTCTCGTCGTGCTCGTGGGCGCACAGGGGGTTGATGTAGCAGGTCATGGGCGCGTCGCGGAACAGGCGGGCCAGGCACAGGTTGCAGGCCACGCAGTGCCGGATCTCGTCCTGCCGGTCCTCCAGCACCTTCTTGGGCATGAGGGGATCGGCGATCATGGAGCGGCACATCTCCCACATGTCCAGCTCGCCGGCCGCGATGGCCTTTTCCGGCAGCTCGGGGATGAACAGGCGGTAGGCCATCTGCACGGGCACGCTGATGTGCTCCTTGGCCCGCTTGGCCAGGTGGAGCCAGGAGCCCATGGGCACGTCACGGGAGATGACCGGCACGATGGACTCCTGCCAGCCGGCGGTGACGCTCATGTAGTCGATGCCCGCCTCCTCGGCGATCTTGTAGCACTCCATGGACTCTTCGGGCGTGTTGCCGCGCACGTCGGCCAGAAGCTCGTCGGCGCACATGCGGATGCCCACCGGGATGTCGGGGCCCACCGCCTCCTTGACGCCCTGGATGATCTCCACCACCACCTGCATGCGGCCGCGCAGGTCGCCGCCGTACTTGTCGGTGCGGCGGTTGGTGTAGCTGGAGATGAAGTTGGAGATGAGGTAGCCCACGATGCCGGAGACCTCGATCACGTCGAAGCCGGCCTCCACGCCCCGCTTGGCGGCGTCGATGTGCTGCTGGATCATCTCCTCGATCTCGGCGATGGTCATCTCGTACATGGGCTTGAAGATGCGCAGCCGCTGGGGGACCGTGGAGGGGGCGTGGCCGGAGGGGACCTCCACCGCGCCCACCCGGCCGCAGTCCATGAGCTGGAAGCCGGCAATGGCCCGCTCGCTGTGGATGGCATCGGCGATCTTCTTCAGGCCGGGGATGTACTTGTCGTCCCAGGCGGCTGCCTGGCCCACGTAACCCTGCCCCTTGCGGGCCGGGTCCATGTAGACACCCTGCATGAAGCACAGGCCGCCCACCACGCCTTCGGCCCGGGACCGCATGTAAGCCACGTCAGCGTCGGTGATGAAACCGTTATGATCGTTGAGGTTGTCCTCGGTGGCGGCGTACTTGATCCGGTTGGGGACTATGAGGTTGCCGATCTGGATCGGGCTGAACAAGTTGGGATATTTTTTTGCTCCCTCATAGGATGAGTAGTCCCATTCAAACAATACCTTTGCCATTGAGCTTACCTCCTGTGCTATATGGGTCACGCTAAAGCTTGTATGCAGCCCCTGTCGCCTCCCCGGTCCCTAGGCCGGCGGGCGGTTTGCTTCTCCCGGTGCCTGCCGGGGCTGGGCCTCCCCGGGCCGGTCTTTCTTGTTGGCGAACGCATCCACGAACAGCTCGAACATCTGCTCCAGCTTGTCGAACAGGGAGTAGGACATGTCCTTGAGCAGCCAGCGGGTCACGGTGTAGTCCATGGTTCCGATGAACACGCAGCGGGCCACGTAGGGGTCCAGGTCGGGCTTCATCTCGCCGCTGGCCGCGCCCTCCTCGAATATCTCCAGCAAATACGAGTACAGGCTGCGGACATTGGAGTAGACGTCGGTCTCCATGAAGCTGGCGTTGGTCTTCAGGAACATGTAGACGATCTTGGCGTCGAGGGGGGATTGCTCGATGCGGCGCAGGTTCCACCACAGGTACTTGCGGAGCTTGTTGAAGGCCCCCTGGATGCCGAACATCTGGTCTTCCAGGTCGGCCAGGAGCTGGCGCACCCACAGGTCGGGGATGGTGATCAGCAGGTCTTCCTTGCCCTTGAAATACTCGTACAGGGCCGCCTCGGACACTCCCGCCTGCTTGGAGATGTCCACCACCGTGGTCTTCTGGTAACCGTACTCGGCAAAGAGCTTTCTCGCCGAATCAATGATGCGCTGCTTGGTGCCTTCGCCTTTTTTGTTACCAGCCAAATCTTGACTCCCCATGGCCCCTCCTCAAACCTTGCTTAAGGTTATTAGGCGGAACAGACCATAAGACGGCTTTTTGCGCTTAACCAGTTGTTATAGCTTGCTTAATGTTACTAGATGATAAATGCGCCCCTTGGCTGCTGCCCCTTGAAACAAAAGCAAAAATCCGCGATGGCGGCTTGGATTCGAATCGTCCCCCTAACAGCACGAGGCAGATAGCCATAATCTATTGATATTTGGCCCACAACTGCTGCAAATCAATGAGATAAAACCTGCAAAACGCGGTTAGGTTCTGTCGAGCTTAATATCATTAGGTTTTGAGAGCTGTCAAGAAAAAAAGTTGGCGGTCCGCCAAGCCCGGGTTCAGCCGGCCCGTGGCCGGACTTGCGCCCAAAGTTGTCCCGCGCCGGCTTCGCTCGCCTTAATCATATTGAATTCAGCCTGTTATCCTGGCGATGGCATCCAGGGGACACCATGAGGAGGTAAGGGCATAACTGGCTTGAAGGGGCTGCCTTTTTGCCCAACAGGCAGTGGAAGGGTGGTTTGCGGCTCCCAACCTATGCAAACTAGGCATGACTGCACAATATGCAACTAACTATGTGTATTATATCGCAAATATTATTATGAAACCCAAGAGGCGGGCTGGCGGACCCCTCCCTGACCGCGCCAGAAGCGGCGCGCAAGCCCTGGCAAAAGCCTTTTCCCGGTTGATTCAAGGGCCGGAAACCGCGCCGGGAGCCTCCAGGCAAAAGACCAGCGGGCCTTTTCTTAATGCCCCTCGGTTACACCCGGGAGAACCGGGGGGGCGGAGGCGACGGGGGGCGACGGGGGGCGGAGGGGGGGCGACGGGGGGGGCGACGGGAGCGGGGGGAAGGGCAGGGCGAAAGGGGGGGACAAACAGCGCGCGGGCCGGCCCTTCCCGGACCGGCCCACGCCAGCAAGGCTTGCCAGAAGATCAGCTCAGGCCGAACTTCTCCCGCCAGGCGTACACGGTGGGCCGGGAGATGTTCAGGGCCCGGGCCACCTTGGAGATGTTGCCCCCCATCTCCTGGTAGGCGCGCACGAACTCCAGGTAGCGCTTGCGGTCCTTTTCGCTCACGTGGTCGGGGATGTTGAAGGAGCGGCGCATGCCTTCGGGAAGGCTCTCATAGGTGATGAGGTCCCCCTTGCACATGACCATGGCCTGCTCTATCACGTTGCGCAGTTCGCGCACGTTGCCGGGCCAGTCGTAGGCGGTGAGCGCCTGCATGACCTCCGGGGAGAAGCCCTTGAACTGGCGGCCCATGGCGGCGGACAGGGTTTGCAGGAAATGCTCGGCCAGAAGCGGTATGTCCGACTTGCGCTCCTGCAGGGTGGGCAGATCCAGGCGGATCACGTTGAGGCGGAAGAACAGGTCGCCCCGGAAGCGCCCGCTGTCCACCAGTTGTTGCAGGTCCTTGTTGGAGGCGGCGATGATGCGCACGTCCACCGGAATGCCCTTGGTGCCGCCCAGGCGGGTGACCACCCGCTCCTCGATCACCCGCAACAGGTACACCTGGGACTCGGGGGGCATCTCGGATATCTCGTCCAGGAGCAGGGTGCCGCCGTTGGCCAGCTCGAACTTGCTGGGGTGGCCCTTCTGCTTGGCCCCGGTGAAGGCCCCGGCCTCGTACCCGAACAGCTCGCTGCCCAGAAGCTCGGTGGGGATGGAGCCGCAGTTTATGGCCACAAAGGGCTTGTGCCGCCGGGGGCTGTTGTCGTGGATGTAGCGGGTGATCACCTCCTTGCCCGTGCCGGTCTCGCCCATGATCAGCACGTTGGAGTCGTACTGGGCCGCGTGCCGGGCCGCCTCCAGGGTGGCGCGGAAGACCGGGGACTCGCCCACCGGGGTGTTGGTCAGGGCCAGGTTGCCGGAGGACTGGGGGAGGCGGGCCTCGGTTATCTCGGGCCGGATGGGCTCGATGAGGATCAAGGTGCCGATGGGGCGCCGGTGGTGCAACAGGGGCTTGCACTCCAGGCGGGCAGGGGACGAATCGGGCAGGGTGATCTGGGTGGGGCCCTTCAGGTTCAGCCACTTGCTGAGCTGGGGCAGGTCGTCGGTGCTCTTGTCCACCAGCTCGTCGTTCTCCAGGCCCAGGTACTCCAGGGCGGTGAGGTTCATGCGCCGGATGCGGCGGTTCTGGTCCACCACGATCACCCCGCGCTGCATCTGGTCCAGGGTGAGCTGGGTGCTGCACTCCCGGAAGATGTCCTCCTGCTCCTTCTGGCTGCGGTATATCTCCAGCTCGATGCAGTGGCCCATCTGCAGGGCCATGCCCATGGTGTGGGGCTGGAAGTTCTGCACCATGGAAACGAAGTCCAGCACCCCGATGATCTGCTTGCTGAAGGGGTTGCGGATGGGCACCGCGCTGCAGGTGAAGCCGTGCAGGTCGCGGCAGAAGTGCTCGGCGTGAAAGACCTGGCTGGGCTGGCCGGTGGCCAGGGCCACGCCCACCGCGTTGGTGCCCGCGAACTGCTCGCTCCAGTTGGCCCCCACCCGGAAGTTCAGCCCCTCCAGCTTCTTGCGCAGCTCCGGGTCGCCGTAGGTCATCAGTATGTAGCCCTCGTTGTCCACAAAGGCGATCAGGTAGTGCGAGGCCTCCACCAGCTTCTCGATCCTGGTTATCACCGGCCGCACTATCTCCAGGTATTCACGGTGCGAGCCCAGGCGGACCTGCACCCGTTCGGGCGAGAGCAGGGCAGGGGCAGGGAGCAGGGGGTCCACGTTGAGGTCCAGGCAGCGCTCCCAGGAGTTGCCGATGGAGGGGCGCAGGTGCTCCACCGGTATGGTCTGGCTGGTGGCGAACTGGGTCCAGATCTGTTCCAGGCGCGAGAGGTCCTTTTGGGGGTCGAAGTTGTCCTCCCGGTAGAGGATGACCTCACTGGTGACTTCAAAACTCATGCTGGCCGACTCCTTGCCGTGGAAGCGCGCCCTTGGGAAAGGGGGCGTAGGCGACATCCTAAATAAGAGGAACTTTACTGCTCGGTTTACAGTAGGAGCTTCATGATACGAGATGCCAGGGGCGAAGTGTCAAGTCCCAAATGGGGGCCCAAGGGCCGCCGGAGCCCGGCCCGGGAAGACAGGCCTTGCTAAGTGGTTGTTATGAATCGGCATATTTTCTTGTGCCGTTTTGCGGGGCGTGTTTGCCCTTCCGATGGGGAGCCGCCCCCCAAAAACGGAGTGCGGTAAAAAGGCCCTGCCTGCCGCCCCCAAGGCCGCTTCTTGGCGAAAAAATGTAAACAACTGTAAAGCCCCTGCACCGCCGATTGTAAAGAAACCATGCCTGCCGGTCTTGGCCTCCCCTTGGCTCCATTCCACGATTTGTCCTGAAAATCAGCCTGTTTTGTGCACAAACTCCTGCCCTGGCACTGCCCTTGCTTACTCTGGGCGCGGTTTGGCAATGTGTGTGCCTCGCGGCGATGGAAGCTCCCGAGATTCCGCACGCCATGGTTTCGCCCGGGGCGGGTTTGGGTGCCTCAAACGAACAAGGAAGGGGTGGCATGAGTAGTCGTATCTTGCCCGAGTTTGATTTGCTGATGCCACAGAGCTTGGCCGAAGCCGTGGAGATGTTGGGTCAAAGCGGCGACCAGACGGCCGTGATGGCGGGGGGGACCGACCTTCTGGTCCTCATGAAGATGGGATACAACCCCGCCAACGTGCTCTGTTTGGCTGATGTCCCCGGCCTGGACTACGTGGAGTTCGACCAGTCCGCAGGCCTGCGGCTGGGCGCCATGGCCACGCTGGCCCAGGTGGCGGAGAGTTCCGTGGTGAAGGAGAAGTACTCCGCCTTGTGGGCTTCTGCCCGCAGCAACGGCACCATGCAGACCCGCAACCTGGGCACGGTCCTGGGCAACGTGATGCGCGCCTCCCCGGCCGGTGATTGCTGCTGCGCGGTCCTGGCCCTGGGCGGCAGCGTGGTGCTGGAGGGCCCCGGCGGCCGCCGGGAGGTGGATATCGACGACTTCTGGCTGGATTACCGCAAGACCGCCCGCAAGCCGGACGAGCTGGCCGTGGAGCTGAAGCTGCCGGCCCCGGTCGCCGGCGGCGTCTCGGCCTTCACCGCGCTCACCCGCACCTACCAGGATCTGGCCAAGATCAATGCCGCGGCCTGGTTGGTGATGGACGGCGACACCTGCCAGAAGGCCCGCCTGGCCATGGGGGCGGTGGCTCCGGTGACCCTGCGCCTCAAGGAATGCGAGCAGATGCTGGAGGGCCAGAAGGTCTCGGACCAGCTCTTGGCCCAGATGGCGGAAAAGGCCTCCCAACTGATCAACCCCATCGACGACGTGCGCTCCAGCGCGGAATACCGCCGGGAGGTGGCTGGGGTCTTGATCAAGCGGGTCATCCAGGACGCCCTGCAGGGAGCGTGAGCCAACCCGGACTAATTCAGTTTGGAGCGAGAGATGAAAAAACGCGGCATCAGTCTCCAGGTCAATGGAGAGACTTACCAGGTTGAGGTACCGGTGCATCGCACCCTCTTGCAGGTGCTCCGGGACGACCTCGACCTCGTGGATACCAAGTATGGTTGCGGCACCGGCGAGTGCGGGGCCTGCACGGTGCTCTTGAACGGAAAACAGGCCATCCTGGCCTGTCTCACCCTGGCCGCCACCATGGACGGCAAGGAGATCACCACCGTGGCCGGCCTGGAAAAGGACGGCAAGCTGCACCCGGTGCAGGAGGCCTTCGTGGAGGAGCATGCCATCCAGTGCGGCTACTGCACCCCGGGCATGGTCTTGAAGAGCGTCAGCATACTGGAAAACAATCCCAATCCCGATGAAGCGGAGATCAGGCATTGCCTCGAGGGCAACATCTGCCGTTGCACGGGCTATGAAAAGATAGTCCGGGCCGTTCAGAGGGCCTGTGAAACCATGCAAGGCGGCGCGTCTGAATAGGAGGAGAGGCCATGTCAGAATACTCTGTGATAGGTAAGCGGGTCCCCAAGGTCGACGCCAAGGCCAAGGTCACCGGACGCGCGGTTTACGCCGACGACCTGCGCATGCCCGGCATGCTCTACGGCAAGGTGGTGCGCTGCTGGGAGCACGCCCACGCCAAGGTCAAGAGCCTGGATCTGTCCGAGGCGGCCAAGGTGCCGGGCGTGGTCAAGGTGCTGGGCCCCCAGGACGTGACCAGCAAGGGATACAACAGCGGCGTGCTGGACTTGATGGCCCCTGAGCCGGTGGGCCAGATGCTGGGCGACATCGAGGACCAGCACATCTTCACCGACCACGTGAAGCACCAGGGCGATCCCATCTGCGGCATCATCGCCAAGAGCGAGGAGGCGGCCGAGCGGGCCGCGGCCCTGGTCAAGGTGGAGTACGAACCCCTGCCGGTGTACCTCACCGCCGAGGAGTCCTCCAAGCCGGACGCGGTGCAGTTCACTCCCCTCAAGGAAGGCAACCTGGCCTTCCAGCTTCCCGAGGGCATGTTCCCCAACCACACCTACGGCTGGGGCGACGTGGAGGCCGGCTTCGCCGAGGCCGACCTCATCGTGGAGGAGACCTTCTATTCGCCCAAGACCAAGCAGTGCCAGATGGAGCCCCACACCTATGTGGCCCTCTACGACGACCAGGGGCGCCTCAACTGCTGGACCTCCACCCAGATGCCCAAGTGCGTGCACCGCAAGCTGTCCAACCTGTTCGAGATGCCCATGAACAAGGTCCACGTGGTGCAGACCACGGTGGGCGGCGGCTTCGGCTGCCGGCTGGGCATGATCAACGAGCCCCAGGCCTGCGCCATGGCCCTGGCGGTTCCCGGCCGGCCGGTGAAGGTGGCCCAGCTCCGCGAGGAGGACTGGGTGGGCAGCGAGAGCCGTCACCCGGGCAAGTACAAGATGAAGATGGGCTTCAAGAAGGACGGCACCCCGGTGGCGGTGGACGCCAAGTGGATCTGCGACGGCGGCGGCTACTACACCCACGCCTCGGGCACCCAGTTCACCCTGGGCGCCTGGCTGTTCGGCACCTACAAGTTCCAGAACCTGGCCTACCAGGGCCAGCGCTACTACACCAACGTGACCCCCTGCGGCGCCTACCGCGGCTACGGCAACCCCCAGAACAACTTCGCCATGGAGCAGCTCATAGACCGGGCCCTGAACAAGCTGGGCATCGACCCGGTGGAGTGGCGCAAGAAGTGGCACAAGAGCGTGGGGGACGACGGCTGGTGCGCGGGGGTGCCCTATGCCTCCTGCGGCCTGGACGAGTGCCTGGAAAAGGGTGCCGAGGCCTTTGGCTGGGAGGAGAAGAAGAAGAAGTACGCCAACCAGACCGGGACCAAGCGCCGCGGCATCGGGGTGGCCATCATGACCCACACCTCTGGCGCCATGCCCATGCTCCTGGAGCACACCACCTGCACGGTGCGCATCAACGAGGACGCCAGCGCCGAGGTGCTCATCTCCTGCTCCGACCTGGGGACCGGCGCCCACACCTCCCTGCAGCAGATCGCGGCGGAGACCCTGGGCTTCCCCATGGAGGACGTGCACCTGCGGGCCCAGGACTCGGACCTGAGCGGCTTCGACATCGGGGCCCACGCCAGCCGCACCCTGTACGTGGGCGGCGGCGCGGTGATGCAGGCCTGCCTGGAGGCCAAGCGCCAGATCCTGGAGCGGGCGGCCACCGCCCTGGAGGCCAACGTGGACGACCTGGTCATGGAGGACAAGAAGGTCTACGTCAAGGGCAGCCCGGACAAGTCCATCACCGTGGCTCAGATCGCCTACGAGGGCGTGTACAACTGGATCATGCCCGACACCGGCCAGTGGATCGGCACCCCGGGCCAGATCCAGGGTTACGCCAGCTACTTCCCGGCCCACAACTCCCCGCCCTGGGCTGCGGCCTTCTGCGAGGTGGAGGTGGACATCGAAACCGGCGACTTCAAGCTGATCGAGCTGGTTTCCGCCTCTGACGTGGGCAAGGCGATCCATCCGCCTTCGGTGGAGGGCCAGATCGAGGGAGCCGTGCAGCAGGGCCTGGGCCAGGCGGCCCTGGAGGAGATCCGCTACGACCAGAACGGCCTGTGCCTGAACAACGGCTTCACCGACTACCGCACCTTCGGCCCCTCTGACATGCCCAAGATGACCACCATCCTGGTGGAGGAGGAAGACCCCAACGGTCCCTTCGGCGCCAAGAGCGTGGGCGAGGGCGGCCAGGTGGCGCCGACCGGCGCGGTGGCCAACGCCATCTTCAACGCGATCGGGGTCCAGATCGTGGAGGGTCCCATCACCCCGGAGAAGATCCTGGCGGCTGTGAAAGAAAAAGGTCTGTCGGCCTAAGCACACGAGAAGGGGCTGGTTATGCTCGACTTGAAAATCACCAACGGAAAGGTTTTTCTGCCTGGGAGCGGCTTTTTCGACCTGGCAGTGGGAGTGAAAGACGGAAAGGTAGCCCTCCTGGCCGCCCCTGACCAGATGCCGGAGGCCAAGCAGACCATAGATGCCGGGGGCAACTATGTGACTCCCGGCTTCATCGATCCCCATATCCACCTGGGCATCTTCGGCGACTTCGCCATGGAGTGCGAGAACGAGACCCGCGCGGCCCTGGCCGGCGGCGTCACCACGGTGGGCGTGTTCATGGGAGGCGACCAGTCCTACCTGGGCATGTTGCCGGAACTCGTGGACACGGTGGAGGCCAAGTCCTCCATCGACCTGTTCTTCCACCTGAGCATCTTCACCCCCGAGCAGCTCGGCGAGATCGACGAGTACGTCAAGCGGTTCGGGGTCACTTCGTTCAAGTTCTACATGGCCGGCGTGCGGGGGGTGTTCCCCGGCGTGAACGACGGCTTCGTGCTGGAGGGGTTCCGCAAGGTGGCCTCCCTGGGGGACAAGGCCATTGCCGCCATCCACTGCGAGGACCAGTCCATGCTGGACGTGGCCTTTGAGAAGCTGGCCGCCAGCAAGCCCAACGGCACCCTGGCCGACTGGACCGAGGCCCATCCCGAGATGGCCGAGGAAGAGGCGGTCATGCGGGCGGTGTTCCTGGCCGAGAAGGCCGGCAACCGGCTCTACTGCGTGCACATCTCCAGCAAGCTGGGCGTGGAGCGCTTCGCCCGGATGGTGGGCGGCGGCCACCCGCGCATCTTCGGCGAGACCACCAGCGCCTACCTGTCGGTGAGCAAGCACGACAAGGTGGGGCTCCTGGCCAAGATGCTGCCCCCCTTGCGGGACCAGGAGGACATCGAGGCCCTGTGGGCCCGGGTGGCCGACGGCACCATCTCCTCCCTGGGCACGGACAACGTGTCCATGACCAGGGAGGTCAAGGGCGCGGAAAAGGGCATGCTGGAGGCCATGCCCGGGTATCCCATCCTGCAGACCCACATGGCCTCCATGCTCACCGAGGGATACCACCAGCGCGGGGTGCCCCTGGAGGCGATCCTGTACAAGGCCACCGCCGGGCCGGCCAAGATATTCGGCCTGTATCCCCAAAAGGGCACCATCGCGGTGGGCAGCGACGCTGACCTGGTGATCCTGGACCTGGACAAGGAGCAGAAGGTGGACAGCAGCCAGCGCTTCTCCTACGGCGACTTCTCCATCCACGAGGGGCGCACCCTCAAGGGGTGGCCCGCCACCGTGGTCAAGGGCGGCGAGGTGGCCTATCAGGACGGAAACATCCTGAGCAAGCCCGGGGCCGGCTCCTGCTTGCGGCGCTCGCTATAGGCCGGCCGTCAGGGCGGCCCCCAGAGGCTGGGAGAGAACATGACCTGCTTGGAGAAAATATTCACGACCCCGCGGGTGGGCGAAGCGGGCGGCGAGCGCGTCTTCTGCCGAGCGGGCGGCGTGGATGAGGGCAGGGCCCTGTTCGGCTCCCAGCCGTGAACCCAAAGCATCGTGCCGGAGCCGCCTGGCGGCTCCGGCACCTTTCCTAACAGTTCAAATGCGGCATTCAGCCAGGGATTGAGCATGTACGAGATACGTTTTCACGGCCGCGGCGGCCAGGGAGCGGTCCTGGCCTCCAAGATTCTGGCCAAGGCCTTGGTGGAGGAGGGCAAGCACGTGAAAGCCATCCCCGCCTTCGGGTTCGAGCGCAGGGGGGCGCCGGTGTCTGCCTTCCTGCGCTACGACGATCACCCGATCCGCAAGGTGACCAACATCTACCATCCCGACTGCATCATCTGCCTGGACCCCACCCTCCCGCGCTCGGTGGACATCTTCCAGGGCATGAACCCGGAGGGCGTGCTGCTTCAGGCCACCCAGAAGGACATCCAGGCCCTGGAGCTTCCCGGCACCCTGAAGAAAGTGGGCCTGTGCGACGCCTTTGGCATCGCCCTGGACATCTTCGGGCGGCCCATAACCAACTCCATCATGCTGGGCAGCTTCGCCCGCACCACCGGCATCGTGTCCCTGGCTTCCATAAACAAGGGCATGGAGTCGGTGGCCTTCCGCGACGCGGCCCTGGACCTGAACATCAAGGCCGTGAAGCGGGGATACGAGGAGACCAAGGTCCACGAGCTAGGGGGAGGGCAGGGCAAATGAGACCGCAGGCCAAGAAACCCTTTGATCAATCGACCATACCCAACGACCTCTGCCCCATCGCCACCGAGTATTCGGTGCTCAAGACCGGGGACTGGCGGGCGGAACGGCCGGTGGTGGACCGGGACCGTTGCGTGAAGTGCGCCACCTGCTGGCTCTATTGCCCCACCCAGTGCATCCAGGAGAAGCTCGCCTGGTTCGAGGCCAACCTGGAAATCTGCAAGGGCTGCGGGATCTGCGCCCAGGAGTGCCCCCACCACGCCATCTCCATGATTCCAGAGCTAGAGGATTAGTTCATGCCCAAAACCATAGTTTGCGACGGAAACGAGGCTGCGGCCTGGGGCGTGTCCCGGGCCTGCCCCGACATGGTGGCAGTGTATCCCATCACCCCCCAGTCCTCCCTGGCCGAATACATCAGCCAGTTCGTGGCCGACGGCATAATCGACGCCGACCTGATGGACGTGGAGGGCGAGCACAGCGTGCTCTCGGTCCTGCAGGGCGCCTGCCTGGCCGGGGCCCGCACCTTCACCGCCACCTGCGGCCAGGGCCTGGCCTTCATGTTCGAGCCCTACTTCCGCACCCCGCCCCTGCGCCTGCCCATCGTGATGTCCATCGTCACCCGCGACGGCATCACCCCCCAGTGCGTGTGGGGTGGCCAGCAGGACGCCATGACCGTGCGGGAGGTGGGCTGGATCCAGATGTACTGCGAGACCGTGCAGGAGGTGCTGGACACGGTGATCATGGCCTACCGGGTGGCCGAGAACCGGGAGGTGATGCTGCCGGTGAACGTGTGCCACGACGGCAACTACCTCTCCTACGGCGTGGAAAGGGTGGAGGTGCCCGACCAGGAGGATGTGGACCGGTTCCTGGGTGAGAAGAACACCAACTGGCACGTGGCCCTGGACCCGGAGCGCCCCATGGGGGTGGACCCCCTGACCGGCGGCGCCGGCGGCACTGGTCCCTCCTTGTTCGTGCGCTACCGCAAGGGCTCCTGCCGGGGCATGCAGAACGCCCTGCGGGTGATTACCGAGGTGCACCAGGAATGGGGCGAGCGCTTCGGCCGCTTCCACGCCCCCCTGGTGGAGGAGTACCGCCTGGAGGACGCCGAGTTCGCCCTGGTGACCATCGGCAGCATGACCGGCGCGGGCAAGGACGCGGTGGACGCGGCCCGCGAGCAGGGGAAAAAGGTGGGCCTGATCAAGATCAAGACCTTCCGCCCCTTCCCCTTGCAGGCCCTGTTGCAGGCGGTCTCCAAGGTCAAGGCCCTGGGAGTGGTGGACCGCTCGGTCAGCTTCGGCTGGAACGCCGGGCCGGTCTACCAGGAGCTGCTGTCCACCCTGTACCACCTGGAGAAGCGCATCCCGGCCACCAGCTTCATCGGCGGCCTGGCCGGCGCGGACATCACCGAGGAGCACTTCCAGCGCGTCATCGACATCACCGAGGGGACCTTGAAAGGCGAGGTGCCCCAGCAGCCCATCTGGCTCAATGAAAACGACTGAGGCGGGATACCCGATATGCCGGAGACCAAGTATCTGATAGTGGGTGGCAGTCACGCGGGCCTGGCGGCCCTGGAGGCCATACGGCTGGTGGACCAGGAGGGGCCCATCACCATGGTGACCAAGGAGGACCATCTGCCCTATTCCCCCACCGTGCTGCCGTATGTCTTTTCCGGAATGGCCGACCCGGAGCGCATCTTCCTGCGGGACGCGGAGTACTTCCAGGCGAACCGGGTCCAGTTCCTCCCCGGCACCGCGGTGGAAGGGCTGGACGCGGACGCGTCCAAGGTGACCCTCCAGGACGGGGGGGAGATATTCTTCGAAAAGGCGCTCTTCGCCACCGGGGCCCGCCCCCTGGTCCCCAAGATCGAGGGGCTCCAGGCCGCGCCCTATTGCGTGCTGCGGACCCTGGCCGACGCCCTCAGCCTGAAGAAGTGCGCGGCCGAGGCGGGCTCGGCGATCGTGCTGGGCGCGGGGCTGGTGGGGATGCACGCCGCCGAGAACCTGGCCCTGGCCGGGATGAAGGTCACCCTGGTGGAGATGTTCTCCCAGGTCCTGCCCGGCTACTTCGACCGGAGGGCCGGCGGCATCATCAAAAAGGTGTTCCAGGAGAACGGGGTGAAGATGCTCCTGGGCAGCCCGGTCACCCACGTGCTGGCCAACCACAAGGGGTGCGCCCTTTCCCTGGAGAGCGGCTTGGACCTTTCGGCCGACCTGCTCCTGGTGGCCACCGGCGTGCAGCCCAACCAGGAGGGCCTGTTCGGCCAGGAGCTGAACAACGGGCCCGGCGTGGTGGTGGACGACTACATGCGGACCGGCCTGAAGAACGTGTGGGCCGCCGGCGATCTGGTGCAGGCCCGCTGCTTCTTCCGGGGAGAGCCGGTGTACAGCGCCACGTTGCCCCTGGCCGTGGAGCAGGGGCGCATCGCCGGGGCGGACATGGCCGGGGACGAGGCGGTGAAGCCCTATGGCGGCTCCATCGCGCTCAACACCTACAGCTTCTTCGGCAACCGCGCCTTCTCGGTGGGCTGGACGGTTCCCTCCGGCTCCGCCAAGGGCCTGGAGGTGGATTTCCAATACTCCCCCGCCGGCCTGCGCTACCAGAAGCTGGTGTTCAAGGGGGACCGCCTGGTGGGAGCCATGGGCGTGAACAGCGACCTGGACCCGGGCGTGTTGTTGCAGCTTATCCGCCGCAAGGTGGACCTGGGCGGGATCAAGAAGCAGTTCGCGGCCGAGCCCGCCAAGCTGGGGCGGATGTTGATGACCAAACTGTGGCGTTGAGGCGGGCGGGGTCCAACCGGACCCGGCCCGGCTTCGCCCCTTGCCCGTTACAGGCCAAACAGGCGCGGCAGGGGATTTTGCCCAACCAGTCGGAGTAAACGGAGAACTATTGATGGGCCGCAGTTACTATACGATCGCTTTTCACGCGGACAAGTGCGACGGCTGCCGGGATTGCGAAACCGCCTGTGCCCAGGCCAAGGCCGGTTCCGGCGACCCCGCCCATTCACGGGTGCGGATAGCCTTTGAGACTGGCGGGGAGCCGGCGGGGCTGGCCCTTTGCCGCCAGTGCGCCTTGCCCCAGTGCGTCATGAACTGCCCGGCCGGGGCGCTGAGCAAGGACCTGGATTCGGGCGTGGTGACCTGGGACGAGTCCAAGTGCGTGGGCTGCAAGATATGCACCCTGGCCTGTCCCTACGCGGGCATGACCTACAACCCCCTCACCAGCCAGGTGATGAAATGCGACCTGTGCGGGGGCGGGGAGCTGGCCTGCGTCAAGGCCTGCACCAAGGGCGCCCTGGAGCTGGTCACCGGCGCGGACCTATACAACCAGTGGGGCGATTTGGAAGACCTGTTCGTCCCCGGCATCTCGGCCTGCCTGGGCTGCAATTCCGAGCTCCTGGTGCGCCACACCCTGCGCCGGGTGGGCCCGGACACGGTGGTGGCCACCCCTCCGGGCTGCATCGCCGGGGTGGGCGCGGTGGGCGTGAACGGCCTCACCGCCACCAAGACCCCGGTCTTCCACCCCCTGCTCACCAACACCGCCTCCATGCTGGCCGGCGCCCGCCGCTACTACAACCGCATCGGCCGGGACGTGACCATGCTGGCCTTTGCCGGCGACGGCGGCGCGGCCGACGTGGGGTTCCAGTCGCTCTCCGGCGCGGCCGAGCGGGGCGAGCAGATGATCTACATCTGCGTGGACAACGAAGGCTACATGAACACGGGCGTGCAGCGTTCGAGCACCACCCCCTACGGGGCCTGGACCTCCACCACCCCGGTGGGCTCGGTGCTCAGGGGCAAGACCCGCGACTCCAAGCCCATGCCCATAATCATGATGATGCACAACTGCGAGTACGTGGCCACGGCCTCCACCGCCTTTTTGGAGGACTACTACCGCAAGCTGGAAAAGGCCATAGAGGCCGCCAAGCGCGGCATGGCCTACATCCACGTGTTCTCGCCTTGCCCCACCGGCTGGCGCTTCGCCCCCAGCAAGCTCATCGAGGTGGGGCGCAAGGCGGTGGAGACCAACATGGTGCCGCTTTGGGAGTACGACCACCAGGTGGGGCGCCTGGAGTTCACCCATCCGGTGGACCAGCCCCTGCCGGTGGCCGAATACTTGTCCCTCATCGGCAAGTATCGGCACCTGAGCGACGAGCAGATAGCGCATATCCAGCAGAGCACCGACCACCAGGTGGAGCTGCTGAGCAAGTTTACGCAATGATTCTTCGGTGAAACACTGGCCGGGAGCGAGCAGTTGCAACGCCGCGGCGACACAGGGACACCACCCGGCGCGGCACCCCTGGCTGCTCCGAGCCAAAGCCCCGGTGACCATCACGATGGGAGGGTTATGTATGAACAAGGGGCCTGAACAGAATTCCGTTAAAGACGGAAAATGGTACGCCACCACTTGCAAGATGTGCCTGCATTCTTGTAACCAGCTCGTCCACGTCACCGCGGACGGGGTGGTCAACAAGGTGGAAGGCAACCCCACCAGCGTATCCAACAAGGGCAGACTGTGCCCCAAGGGTAATGCGGCCATCCTGCGCCTCTACGACCCCCAGCGCATCAAGACGCCTCTGAAGCGGACCAACCCCCGCAAGGGCCCCAACGACGATCCCGGCTGGGTGCCCATAAGCTGGGACGAGGCCTTCGACATAGTGAGCCGCGAGCTGAAGAAGACGCTGGAAGACGACCCGCGCAAGCTGCTCCCGGCCATCAACGACTTCCAGAAGCTCTACCTGTGGGCCTGGCCGGCCGCCTTCGGGGGCAACGCCAACTACTTCTCCGTGGTGGGCACCTTCTGCGGCGCTGGCTACCACCCCATGAATGGCATGATCCATTCCTCCTTTGCCGCGGCCAACGACCCGGACTACTGCGACTACTGGATCAACGTGGGCGGCGGCGACGGCTTCTCCTCCCACCTGCACGTCTGCTCGGCGGCCAACTACATGGCCAACGCCCGGGTGGAGCGCGGCATGCGGGTGGTGGTGGTGGAGCCCAGGCTCTCCATCGGCGCGGCCAAGGCCGATGAGTGGATACCCATCCGCCCGGCCACGGACCGCCAGTTCGCCCTGGGCATCTGCCACGTGCTGGTCAACGAGGGCCTGTGCGACTACGAGTCCCTCAAGAAGGACACCAACGCGGTGTACCTGGTGGGCCCGGACGGCTACTTCGTACGCAACCAGGACGGCAAGTGCCTGATCTGGGACCCGGAGGACAACAAGGCCAAGACCTGGGACGATCCCTCCATCAAGGACTTCGCCCTGGAGGGCACCTACGAGGTGGAGGGGGTGAAGGCCCGCCCGGCCTTCCAGGTGTTCAAGGACATCCTGGTGGACTGCACCCCCGAAAAGATGTCCAAGATCACCGACGTGCCCGCCGAGACCATCCGCCGCATCGCCCACGAGTTCCACCAGGCCGCCAAGATCGGCGCCACCATCAGGATCGAGGGGCGGGACCTGCCCCTGCGGCCGGCGGCCTTCAACTACTACCGCGGCGCCCAGGGGCGCAAGTACGGCAGCATGTCCAACCACGCCTACAAGCTGGTCAACTTCCTGGTGGGCTCCATCGACGCCCCGGGCGGCCACATCGGCGTGACCCTGGACGACCAGATAGAGGGCAAGGGACACATCATCGAGGGCGAGAACGGCATGATCGAGCCCCAGCCCCACCAGCTCCACCCCGAGATCCCCTTTGCCTACCCGCCCAACACCGCCCACCTGATGGACTACTTCCCCCTGGGCGTGGACCCGGGCCACCTGATCCAGGAGACCTTCTTCAACCCGGACAAGTTCGGCTACGACTGGAAGCCGGACACCATGCTCATCTGCCACTCCAATCCCCTGTGGAACCTGAACGGGGACCAGGAGCGCTACTTCGAGATCATGCGCAGCATGCGCTTCATCGTGGCCATCGACATAGTGCTGAACGAGTCCACCATCTGGGCGGACGTGGTCCTGCCCACCCTGGACTACCTCGAGCGCTGGAACATGACCATGATCGAGCCGCCCAACACCGAGGGCCCCTGCTTGAGCCAGCCGGTCATCGAGCCCCTGTACGACTGCAAGAGCGAAGAGGAGATATTCAACGAGATCTCCGAGCGTCTCGGCATCCTGGACACCTGGAACGAGATCATCAACTTCGCCTGCGGCTTCCACCAGAAGCCCGACCTGCTGCTCAAGCCCGGGGTGAAGTACTCCGACCGGGACATCGCCGAGCGCAAGGGCAAGCTGTGGAACGACAAGCCCCTGGAATGGTACCAGGAGCGCGGGCACGCGGTGACCAAGCGGCGCCCGGACATCTGGTACCGCCCCTGGGAGGGACAGCGGCTGCACTTCTACCTGGAGTACATCCTCAAGCAGCGCGACGAACTGAAGAAGAAGATGGAGGAGGCCGGCGTGCCTTTCATCAACGAGTGGGAGTGGGGAGACTACCAGGCCCTGCCCCTGCCCATACTGGACCCGCTGCACCAGGAGCCTCCTGAGTACGACATGTACGCCATCACCTTCAAAGACGTGCAGATGAACTTCACCGAGAACCTGAGCATCCCCTGGATAAAGGACATCGTGTACAAGGATCCGGTGCACATGGGACTTCTGATCAACCCCCGCACCGCCGCGGCCAAGGGGCTGGAGGACGGAGACCTGGTCAAGCTCACCTCTCCCTACGGGTCGATCCAGGGCCTGGTCAAGCTCAGCGAAGGGGTTCATCCCGAGACGGTGGCGGTGTCCAACGCCCTCACCCGCTGGGTGAAGTACCACATGGTGGTCAAGCCCGGGGGAGGCAACTTCAACCGCCTGCTGCCCGCCAACCTGAAGAACACCTGCGCTTGCAGCGGACAGATGGAGACCACGGCTCGGGTGAAGATAACCAAGCTGCGCTCCCGACCCAAGGATGGTGAAGACGCTATTCAAGACGAACTGACTAGATAGGGGGTTGCCATGTCGCGTTGGGGAATGGTACTGGACTTGAAACGTTGCATCGGCTGCAACGCCTGCGCTGTTGCGTGCAAACAGGAAAACAGCACACCGCCGGAGATTCATTTCACCAAGACGGTGAGCGAAGAGATCGGCGAATATCCTAACGTCACCCGCGCCTACGTGCCTTTGATCTGCAACCACTGCGAGGACGCTCCTTGCGAGAGGGCCTGCCCCACCAAGGCCACCTACATCCGCGAGGACGGAATCGTGATGGTGGACAAGAACAAGTGCATCGGGTGCAAGGCCTGCGCCACGGCCTGTCCCTACAAGAACCGCTTCATCCTCAAGAAGAAGGTCTTGAAGAGCGGCTACTATGACAGCGGCCAGCTCACCCCCTTCGAGCAGCAGGGCTTTGTCCGCTGGGTGGCGGGCACCGCCACCAAGTGCACCTTCTGCCACGAGAGGGTGGAGCAGGGGCTGGACCCGGCCTGCGTGGTCACCTGTCCCACCGAGGCCCGGATCTTCGGAGACCTGGACGATCCGAACTCCAAGGTGCGCCAACTGATCCAGTCCCGCAAGGGCTACCAGCCGCACGCGGAGTTCAACACCAAGCCCAAGGTCTTCTACATAGACTGAGCGGGCTCGCGAACAATTGGGTTCTGGACGAAAAATGGCTCAGAGGAAGAAAAAGATGCAAGCCAAGACCTTTCCGATAGTTGGTAATGAGTTCGTCCTGGGGTTCCGCGCCCAGCAGGAATGGGGGTGGAAGATAGCCCTGGCCTTCTTCTTCGGGGAACTGGGCTCCGGCCTGTTCTTCGTCTCGGCCTTCTATGACTTCGTGGTGGGCATGGCCGTGGGTTGGTTCCTGGTGTCGGTGGCCAAGCCCACCGCCCTGTTCCTGCACCTGGGCCAGCCCCAGCGCTTCTGGCGCGCCATCATGGGCCTGGGCAAGTCCTGGATCAGCCGGGGGCTGCTGGCCAGCGTGCTGTTCACCGGGTTCGGCGGGGCCCACATCCTGAACCTGCATTACCACATAGTGAGCGGCGGCCTGGCCCAGCTCCTGCTGGTGGTGGCCATGCTGGCCTGCCTGGTGGTGATGGTCTACCTGGGCTTCGTGCTCTCCTATTCGCCCTCCATCACCCTGTGGGGCACCGGCATCATGCCCGTCATCAGCCTCAGCTACGCCCTGTTGGGCGGGGTGACCCTGTTCATCCTTTTGGCCTACCACACCGTGCTGCAGGAAAACCCCCAGGCCCTGGCCCTGCTCAAGGCCGTGGAGCTGGGGCTGGTCCTGTTCTGCGGAGTGATCATGCTCAGCTTCCTGCACGGGGCGGCCTATGCCAGCGAGGCCGGCAAGCGCTCGGTGGCCCTGCTGCTCAAGCAGGACCTGGCCAAATGGTTCGTGCCCCTGGTGCTGGTGGTGGGCATCCTGCTCACCGCCTTGTTGATCTTCTTCGGCCCGGTCTCCTTCACCGCGGTGCTGGCCGTGGCCGTGGTGGAGCTGGTGGGGGATTTCGCCCTGAAGATACTCATCTTCAAGGCCGGCCTCTACGAGCCCACCATCTCCCATTCCCGGTTCTGATCGTGGATCGGCGCACCTCCTTGCGGCTCCCGGGTTTCCGGCCGCAAGGGGTGCGCCGCCCCGCCCGGACGGCGCAAGGGCCGGTGACGGCCCGCCCCCCGGGGTGATCCTGGCCGGGGAAAGCGGCGGACATGGACAAGCCGGAAGACGTGCAAGCTGTGGAGCAGATGCTGGCCGAGGGCGGCTACTTCTGCGACCAGGACCTGCCCATGGGCGTGTTCCTGGCCCTGCACCTGGGAAAGCCCCTGTTCCTGGAAGGGGAGGCCGGGGTGGGCAAGACCGAGCTGGCCAAGGTCCTGGCCAGCCGCCTGGGACGCAGGCTGATCCGGCTGCAATGCTTCGAGGGCCTGGATGTCAACACCGCCCTGTACGAGTGGAATTATCCCAAGCAGCTTCTGAGCATGCGGCTGAGCGGCGAGGCCGGCTGCCGGCCCGAGCACCTGGAGGACGTGTTCAGCGAGGAGTTCCTGCTCAGCCGCCCCTTGCTCCAGGCCGTGCAGCTCGAATCCCGGGGGGAGCCGGTGGTGCTGCTCATAGACGAGCTGGACCGGGCCGACGAGGAGTTCGAGGCCTTCCTGCTGGAGCTCTTGTCCGACTTCCAGGTGACCATACCCGAGATGGGCACCATCCGCTCGGACACGGTTCCCCTCATCGTCATCACCTCCAACCGCACCCGGGAGATACACGACGCGGTCAAGCGGCGCTGCCTCTACCACTGGATAGACTATCCCAGCCTGGAAAAGGAACTCCGCATCGTGGAGAGCAAGGTGCCGGGCATAAACCAGCGCCTGGCCCTGGACATATGCCGTTTCATGCAGCGCCTGCGCCAGGAGGACTTCCTCAAGCGCCCCGGCGTGGCCGAGACCCTGGACTGGGCCCAGGCCCTGATGCTCCTGCACCGGGACCATCTGGACCAGGACCTGGTGCAGAAGACCAAGAGCTGCCTGTTCAAGAACCGCACGGACCTGCGTCGCTTTCAGGAGGGGATATCTTGCTTCCTCTCGGCGACCGAGAGTTGCTGAGCCCGGCCCCAGACACGGCCGGGCCGCCGGCCAGCCTGGTGCAGGCCCTGGTGGTGTTCGCCCGGCGGCTGCGCCAGGAGGGGCTGAACATCACCCTGGGCCAGGTGCGGGATTGCCTCCAGGCCCTGGAGCTGGTTCCCCTGGCCCAGAAGTCCCAGGTGAGGAGCCTGCTCAAGACCATCATGGTCTCCCGCCAGGAGGACCTGGCCGTGTTCCAGGAGCACTTCCGGCGCTTCTGGGAACTGGCCTTTCTGGCAGACGAGGACCCGGAGCCGTCCCGGGCCGTGTCCCGGGAGGTGCCGCCAATGGCCAGGGGCATCACCGAGCTGGGGGAGGTGGGGCTGGAACAGGACGAGCGGGAGACCGTGGGCGCTGGCCTGGAGTCGGTGCAGGCCCGCACCGACTTCTCCCGCCTGGCCCCAGGCGATCTCCAGGAGGTGGAGGCCCTGGTGCTGCGCATGGCCACCCGGCTGGCCTCCCGCCTCAGCCGCCGCCACCGCCGGGCCAAGAGGGCCCGCCAACTGGACTTCCGCCGCTGCCTGCGCCGCTCCCTGCAGCACGGGGGCGAGCTGATCGAGCCCCGGTTCCGCAAGCGGCGGGAAGGGCGCCTGAACATCCACTGCCTGGTGGACATAAGCGGCTCCATGGTGGTGTACGGCTACTTCTTCCTCCTCTTCCTGCACTGCCTGCAAAGGGTCTGGCCCGCCACCCGCTCCTACGTGTTCAGCACCCGGCTCACCCCGGTTTCGCGCTGCCTGGAGGAGCCCGACTTCGGCCGGGCCTGGAACCGCATCGTGGCCAGCGAGGTCAACTGGTCGGGCGGCACCGACATGGGCGCCTCCTTCGACCGCTTCTACCGCCGCCACCTGCGCCCCTCCTCGTCTTCCCGCTCGCTGGTGATCATGGTCAGCGACGGCTGGGACCGGGGCGAGCCCCAGGCCCTGGAGCTGGCCATGCAGCGGATCAGGGGCCACAGCCGCAAGCTGCTGTGGCTGAACCCCCTGATGGCCAGCCCCGACTACGAACCCATCTGCCAGGGCATGAGCCGCATCCTGCCCTACCTGGACTTTTTCCTTCCCTTCTACAACCTGCGCACCCTGGACCAGTTCTGCCGGCGCCTGGAGATGCTGGACCAGCCCGGCCGCTGGCAGGGGAGCCAGGAATTGCTGCGGCATGCCGGCTAGGGAGTAGGTTGCCATGTCCATCCATCCCAAGGTGTTGATCAAGGGTGCCGGCGAGATGGCCACCGGCGTGGCCTGGCGCCTGCACCGGGCCCATTTCCGGGTGGTGCTCAGCGAGGCCCCCCATCCCCTGGCCGTGAGGCGGGCGGTGTCCTTTTGCGAGGCCGTGCACCAGGGCCGCAAGGTGGTGGAAGGGGTGGAGGCGGTGTGCATCGACCGGCCGGCGCGCATCCAGAAGGTGTGGGAGCAAGGGGCCATCCCCCTGCTGGTGGACCCGGAGCTGAACCTGCTCGCCGACCTGCGACCCCAGGTGCTGGTGGAGGCCACCCTCAGCAAGCGCAACACCGGGGTGAGCAAGGACGACGCGCCCCTGGTCATCTGCCTGGGGCCGGGCTACGAGGCCGGGGTGGACGCCCATTTCGTGGTGGAGACCAACCGGGGGCACAACCTGGGACGCCTGTACACCCGGGGCCGGGCAGAGGCCAACACCGGGGTGCCGGGAAACATCGGCGGCTATACCACCGAAAGGGTGCTGCGCTCGCCGGCCGAGGGGGTGTTCCAGACCAGCCTCTCCCTGGGCGACAGGGTGGAGGCAGGCCAGACCGTGGCCGAGGTGGACGGCCGGCCGGTGGTGGCCCAGGTGGGAGGCGTCCTGCGGGGGCTCATCCGGCCGGGCAGCCGGGTGTGGCCCGGGCTAAAGGTGGGCGACGTGGACCCCCGGGGCGAGGTCTCCTACCTGGACACCATAAGCGAAAAGGCCCGGGCCGTGGCCGGCTCGGTGCTGGAAGCCGTCATGTCGGTGCTCAACCGCTGATTCCGCGGCAGGATACGCCCCTGGCGAGGTGATGAACATGGAAAACATACTGGCCGAAACCATCCGCCTTCTGGAAGAGGGCCAGAGCCTGATCTGGGCCACCGTGATCCGCAACACCGGCTCCACCCCCCGCCGGGCCGGCAGCCGCATGCTGGTGGACCGGCAGGGCGGGGTGCTGGGCTCGGTGGGCGGGGGCAGGCTGGAGGCCGAGACCCTGGCGCTGGCCCGCCGGCTCCTGGACCAGGGAGGCGGGCGCGAACTATTGGAGTTCGACCTGACCAGCAGCGACGCCAGCCAGACCGACATGATCTGCGGGGGCCAGGCCTCGGTCTACGTGGAGAGCCTGGGGCCCGGGGACCTGGAGCTGGTGCGCGGCCTGGCCGGGCTGCTGGCCCAGAAGGAACGGCCCCTGTGGCTCACCTGGATAAGCGAGGCGGCCGCCTCCTTCCAGCAGAGCCACCTGCTCGCCTGCCGGGGCGAGCGCCTGGCCGGGGGGCTCGCCCTGGGCCAGGGGGCGGAGCTGCCCGGGGAAGCCACGCCCCAAGGCAAGGACCCCGTGCTGCTCGCCCTGCCGGACGGCCAGGGCCTGCTCTTCTGCGAACTCCTGGGGCCCTCCAGCCGGCTGTATATCTTTGGCGGCGGGCACGTGGCCCTGGAGCTGGCCTGGCTGGCCGACCGCCTGGACTTCGAGGTGGTGGTGATGGACGACCGCGCCGAGTTCGCCAACCGGGAGCGCTTCCCCATGGCCGCCGAGGTGCGGGTGTGCGCCTATGAAAAGGCCCTGGAGGGGGTGGAGCTGGGCCCGGACACCTACCTGGTCATAGTCACCCGGGGCCACTTGCACGACCTGGAGGTGCTGGAGCAGGCCCTGGCCGGCGAACCCGCCTACCTGGGCATGATCGGCAGCCGCCGCAAGCGGGACCTGATCTTCCGCGAGCTGCTCTCCAGGGGAGCCAGCCGGGAACGGCTGGACGCGGTCCACGCGCCCATAGGCATCAAGATGCCGGCGGAGACCCCGGCGGAGATCGCGGTCAGCATCGCGGCCGAGCTGATAACCGTGCGGGCGGAGCAGGCCCAGGGGCGCGGGGACCAGGCAGGGGGCAAAAAAGGCCGCGCCTGCCTGGGCAGCCTGGACCGGGGGCCGCTGCCCCTTCAGGGCGGGAAAGGCGGCTGCCGATGAAGATCCCGGCCACGGCCCGCGCCCAGGCCGCGGGGGTGCAGTACCTGCGGCTGTCGGTCACTGACCGCTGCAACCTGCGCTGCATGTACTGCAAGCCCCTGCAGGGGGCTACGCTCATACCCTACGCGGACATCCTGGCCTACGAGGAGCTGGAGCGCCTGGTGGGGCTCTTCGGCCGCCTGGGCATACGCAAGGTGCGGCTCACCGGCGGCGAGCCCCTGCTGCGCCGGGGCGTCACCGGTTTCATCCGGCGGCTGGGGGCGCTGCCCTGCATAGAGGAAGTCACCCTGACCACCAACGGCCTGCTCCTGGCGCCCCTGGCGGACGAGCTGCGCGAGGCGGGACTGAAGCGGATAAACATCAGCCTGGACACCCTGCACCCCGGCCGCTACCGCCGCATCACCGGCCAGGACTGGTTCGACCAGGTGTGGGAGGGCATCCAGGCGGCCGAGCGGGTGGGCTTCCACCCCCTGAAGCTGAACGTGGTGGTGATGAAGGGGGTCAACGACGACGAGGTCCCCGCCTTCGTGTCCCTGGCGCGGGAAAAACCATATTACATAAGGTTCATCGAGTACATGCCCGTGGGCCGCTCCAGCCGATGGAGCCAGGAGCTTTTCGTGGACACCCACACCACCTTGGAGCGGGCCCAGGCGGTGAGCGAGTTGGTGCCCGTGGCGCGGCAGGGCCTGGACGGGCCGGCCCGCAGCTTCAGGATCAAGGGCGGCAAGGGGGGGATCGGGTTCATCAGCCCGGTGAGCGACCATTTCTGCGACCAGTGCAACCGGCTGCGCCTCACCCCGGAAGGCCACCTGCGCACCTGCCTGTTCTCCGACCAGGAGATAGACCTGCGGGGCGCCCTGCGCTCCGGCGGCAGCGACGCCGAGCTGCTGGAGATCATGCGGGCCGCGCTGGAGAGCAAGCGGTCCCGAAACCCGGACAACCGGCCGTCCCGCGGATGTGAGCGCCCAATGTACAACATCGGCGGCTGAGAGGAAACAACGTGATGAGCATCAGGCCGGGGGGCAGCGCGGCCCCCAAGACTCCCTGCCAGGGTCCTTGCGACCGGATTCCCTGGCAGCATTGCAACGACTGTACGGTGAAGGTGAAGTTCGAGCTTTACGGAACCGAGATCCTGGACAAGCAGGTGGCTTCCAGCGGCAATTGCGGCCGGGTGTATCTGCCCCTGCACTGGCTGGGAAAGAAGGTGAAGATCATCCGCCTGGATTGAGCCCGCCCCTTGCGAGGCGGGCCTGGCGGGGCGACGGGGGGCGAAGGGGGGCGACGGGGGGCCGGATGAGCCCCAACAATCCGCTTGACACCCCCGCATCCCCCCGTTATTATTGTTTGGGTCGGGGCGGGCGGTTGTAAGCGCCCGTTACCACTGGCTAAATTTTAGTGGCGGCGTAGCCAAGTGGCTAAGGCAGCGGACTGCAAATCCGTTATTCACCGGTT
>CAZUHP010000015.1:0-12513 GCA_964620595.1 uncultured Desulfarculaceae bacterium
GTCGCCCCCCCCGTCGCCCCCCCCGTCGCCCGCGCTCTCGACCCCTGCCGCCCCCCCGTCGCCTTCGGGACTTACCACCGCCGCCACCCTGGCTCCGGCCCAAGGCGCCCGGGCGGGCCTGCCCAAGTTGACCGCCGCCTCGGCGGTCAAACCGTCCCCCTCCATCCGGGTGGACACGGACAAGCTGGACAAGCTGATGAACCTGGTGGGCGAGTTGGTGATCGGAGTGGCCCGGGTCAACCAGTTGAGCGAGGAGGAGCAACTCGAAGAAGAACACAATGAGCTGGCCGCCGCGATCGAGGCCCTAGGCCACATCTCCCACGAGCTGCAAGAACAGGTCATGCAGGTGCGCATGGTCCCGGTGGAGGGCGCCTTCAACCGCTTCCAGCGCGTGGTGCGCGACCTGGCCGCAGAGCTGGGCAAGAAGATCCGCCTGCAAATGAGCGGCACTGAAACCGAGCTGGACAAGAACATCATCGAGCAGATCATCGACCCCCTCAAGCACCTTGTCCGCAACAGCGCGGATCACGGCTTGGAGCCGCCGGCAGAGCGCCTGGCCGCGGGCAAGCCGGAGACCGGCACCATCTGGCTGAGGGCCTACCAGCAGGAGGGGATGATATTCATCGAGGTGGCGGATGACGGCCGGGGTATCGACCGCCAGGAGGTGCTGGCCGTGGCACTGGAACAGGGCCTGGCCGACCCCGAGGCCGTGTACAGCGATGCCGAGGTGTTCTCCTTCATGTTCCAGCCGGGTTTCTCCACTGCCGCGGAGGTCTCCCGGGTGTCGGGCAGGGGGGTGGGCCTGGACGTAGTGCGCCGGAACATAGAGGCCCTGCGGGGCTCGGTGGAGGTGGAGAGCACCCCGGGCCAGGGCTCCACCTTCCGCGTCAAGCTGCCGCTCACCCTGGCCATCATCGAGGGAATGACCGTGCGGGTGGGCGAGGAGATACTCACCCTGCCCCTGCTCTCCATCCTGGAATCCCTCCGCCCCCGGCCCGAGGACCTGGAGTGCGTGGAGGGCCGCGGCGAATTGATCTCGGTGCGCGGGGAATACCTCCCCCTGGTGCGGTTGCACAAGGTGTTCGGCCTGCCCACCGAATGCACCGACCCCACCCAGGCCATGGTGGTGATCATCGAAAGCGTGAGCAAGCGCTTCGGAATCCTGGTGGACGACATCCTGGGCCAGCAGCAGGCGGTCATCAAGAGCCTGGAGCGGAACTACCAGAAGGTGGAAGGCATCGCCGGCGCCACCATCCTGGGCGACGGCAGGGTGAGCCTGATCCTGGACATACACGGCCTGGAAAAGTTGGCCTTTGCCAGTTAGGGGGCGACGGGGGGGCGGGGGGGCAAAGGATACCAGGATACCAGGCGCGAGGCGCGCGCCTGGGAGGCATCACCACGGCGCCCTGGAACGGTTCCAGGGAGCCCGCCGGTCTCAGCCGGCACGGAGTCAGCCATGGGCGTGTTCGATGACTTGATTCCAGAGTACACAGCCGAATCCAGCCCTCTGCTGCACACCATAGAGGCCGGGCTCTTGCAGGTGGAAAGCGGCGAGGAGGAGGAAGCAGCCCAAACCATCTTTCGGGCTATCCACTCCATAAGGGGCGGCGCCGCCCTGTTGGGGCTGACCAAGATCGAGCGCCTGGCCCGCAGGATGGAGGACCTGCTGCGCCTCATCTGCAACGGGGACCTGGAGCCGGTCCAGCCGGTCACCGATGCGCTCCTCCAATCACTGGACGTGCTGGCCAGCCTGTTCGCGCGGATGGAGGAGCACCAGAGCATTGACATCGAAGGCCCCATCCGCGCCCTGGAAGCCGCCCTCAACGCGGCGGTGGACCCGGAGATCAAAAAGGATTTCCGCAAGGTGGACCTCGCCACCTCTCCCGCCGGCCTGCCCGATTTCGAGCTGAGCGCCTACTCCCTCAAGGGCAAACTCGACCAGGGCAACCTGTACTACCTGCACCTGGATCTCGGCCGCCTGGAGGCACGCGGGCTCACCCCTGTCCACCTGGTCCAGGAGATGCTCTCGGTGGGCGAGATCCTGGACTCCAGGCTCAACCTGCCCGCGACCTCTCCCCCGCCGGGGCGTGACCAGGGCATATCCTTTGACATCCTTTACTACACGGTGCTGGAGGAGGACCTCTTGCAGGCTGCCTTGCGCCTGGATGGCGGCGAGGTCCATCTGCTCGGCCCCCAAGACCTGGGGCTGGCCGACCCGGCCGAGACCGAGCCGGCCCCGGCTCCGGCCCAAATGCAACCGGCCGCAACCCCGCCGGAGCCCAGGCCCCAGCCTGCGCCCTCCGCGCCCCCTGCGCCACCCGCGCCCCCCGCGTCCCCCTCGCCCCCCGCGCCCCCCTCGCCCCCCTCGCCCCCCCCAGCGGCGGTGGCGACATCCCTGCCCGAAGAGTCTCCCCCGGAGTCCCCGGTCGGCGAGTACCTCACCTTTACCCTGGGCGAGGAAAACTACGGGGTGGATATCCTCTCGGCGCGGGAGATCATGGCCCTGCCCCGCCTGACCAGGCTGCCCCGCTCGCCCCGTTACCTGCTGGGGGTGATGAACCTGCGGGGCATGGTGGTGCCGGTGATGGACCTGCGCCTGCGCCTGGGCCTCCCCGCCCGCACGGACAGCGAGCCGGTGGTGATGGTGCTCAAGGTGAACGACAAGTACCTGGGCGTAGTGGTGGACGCGGTCACCGACGTGATCGAGGTGAAAGAGTCCCAGGTGCAGGAGCCACCGGACTTCGCCGGCCCGGTCGACCGCGAACACCTGCGTGGCCTGTATCGCCACCAAGGACGGCTTATCGTACTGCTGGAGCTGGACCAGCTACTTTCGTTCAAGGGCCAGGCCGATGCCGCCTGAGAGCCTCCAGCCGGGAGGCATCTCCCGCGCTCCACCTTGAGCGGAAGCCACCCGCACCCTGGCCGGGAAAAAGGTCTTCATGCACGAATCTCTCGCCGTACTCGAGCGGGTCGGCTATATGTTAGGGGGCTGCTGCGAGTCCTTGCCGACAAGGAGACATCTCCATGCCCGGGCAGGCGGAAACACATACCAGCCAACTTGAGGGGCCCATGGTCAGGCGCTTTCACTCCAAGCTCAAACGCCCCATGATCATCATCCAGCCGAGCGAGTATTACGTCACCGAGCAGGACGAGATCATAGCCACCATATTGGGTTCTTGCGTCAGCGTGTGCCTGAAAGACGAAACCAACGGCATCGGCGGCATGAACCATTTCATGCTGCCCGGCGACTTCAGCGTGGACCAGGACTTCCAGAGCCAGAATGCCCGCTATGGCATGTACGCCATGGAGCTTCTGATCGGGGATATCATCAAGCGAGGCGGTGACCGCAGCAACCTTACGGCCAAGGTCTTTGGCGGCGGTCATGTGCTGCCCGCGGTGGCCCCCACCAAGGATTCGGTACCCTCCACCAACCTCAAATTCATCCGCTCGTTCCTCGCCATGGAGGGCATCAAGGTGCTGAAAAGCGACGTGGGCGGAACCTGCGGCCGCAAGGTGCTCTACCTGCCCGCCTCGGGCAGGGTGCTGCTCAAGAGGTTGCTGCGGCCCACGGACAAGGTGGCCTCCCGCGACCGCCGCTACCGGTCGCGCCTGGCGCGGGAAATGGACAAGGAAGACCTGACCCTGTTCTGATTCGACGCCCGGGAGCCGCCCCGGCCGGCAGGGTCTGGCCCTGGGCTGGGCAAGGTTTTATCATAGATTAGAAGCGCCCCGGCCGACCGCAAGGGGAGACAGCAGCATGGCGCGCAGCCCCATAAAAGTGATGGTGGTGGACGACTCGGCCACGATCCGGGAATTTTTGCGTGGTGCCCTGTCGCAAGGGGGGGACATAGAGGTGGTGGCCTCGGTGCCCGATCCCTACTTCGCGCGGGACAAGCTCACCCAGCAACGGCCGGATGTCATCATCCTGGACGTGGAAATGCCGCGCATGGACGGCCTTACCTTCCTGGAAAAGCTCATGGCCGCCCACCCCACCCCGGTGGTGATGTTCTCGGTGCATACCAAGGAAGGGGCCCAGTCCACCTTCAAGGCGCTGGCCCTGGGGGCGGTCGATTTCGTGGCCAAGCCCACCAGCAACCTGAGCGAGCGGCTGGAAGAGGTCGCGGACGAGTTGGTGGCCAAGGTGCGCGCCGCGGCCGGGGCCAAGGTGTATCATCGCGTCCCCACCGGCATCCTATCGGCCCCCTCCAAGGTGCAGGTGGAACAGGTGGTGGCGCTCACCAAGCCGCCCCCCCGGCCGGGCGGCCCCATGGTGGTGTTGATGGGAGCCTCCACCGGCGGCACCGTGGCCCTGGAACAGGTACTCTCCTGTCTGCCGGCCGACAGCCCGCCCATCGCCATCGTGCAGCACATGCCCGAGCACTTCACCGAGGCCTTTGCCCAACGGCTCGACGGTTGTTGCCGGATCAGCGTGAGCGAGGCCCGGGACCAGGAGCCGCTCCTGCCCGGCCAGGCGGTCATTGCGCCGGGCGGCTCTCACCTGCTGCTGGAAGAGGCGGAGGCGGGCTACCGGGTGCGGGTCAAGGAAGGCCCCCCGGTCAACCGCCACCGCCCCAGCGTGGACGTGTTGTTCCGCTCCGGCGTGAGCAGCGCCGGGCCCAACGCGGTGGCGGTGATCATGACCGGCATGGGCGACGACGGGGTGAGGGGGCTCCAGGACCTGCACGAGGCAGGCGCCCTGACCATCGCCCAGCACGAGGCCAGTTGCACGGTCTACGGCATGCCCCGGGCGGCGGTAGAGGCGGGCGCGGTGGACCGGGTGTTGCCCCTGGAGCACATCGCGCCTCTCATCATGGGCTTGTGGAGCCAAGACCAGGAGCGCGCTGCCAAATGAAAGCCTTGAACCAACAAGACGCCCTCTGGCGCACCCCTCCCGTCATCCTCATCGTGGACGACGCCCGCATCAACCGGGAGCTGCTCCGCCTGAGCCTCTCCCACCATGGCTACAAGTTCCTCATGGCCGCCAACGGCCAGGAGGCCATGGACCTCCTGGCTTCCCATCCTGAGGTGGACCTGATCCTGCTGGACTTGGTGATGCCCGAGGTGGACGGGTTCGCCTTCCTGCGCTGGCGGGCCAAAAGGCCCGAGATGCAGTCCGTGCCGGTCATCGTCAACTCCGGCCTGGACGACTTCGGTTCCATCGCCCGGGCGCTGACCATGGGCGTGTATGACTACTTCACCAAGCCCCTCAAGAAAGACGACCTGGAAATCGTACTGCCCCTCAAGATACGCAATGCGGTCACCGCCCGCCGCCTCATGGCCGAAACCCAGCGCCAGAACGAGGCCATGCGCCGCGAACTGGAGATGGCCGCACGCTACCAGAAATTCCTCCTGCCCCACAAGGCCGACCTGCCCGGCGCCCGGGTGAGCTTCCTGTTCGAACCATGCGGCGAGGTGGGCGGCGACTACTTCGACTTCCTGGAGCTGCCCGAAAACAAGCTGGGGTTCGTGGTGGCCGACGTATCCGGCCACGGGGTGCCCTCGGCCATGACCGCCTCCATCATCAAGGCGCTGCTGCCCGGCTACCTGGCCCGCTCCCTCTCGCCGGCCAAGGCATTCATCGCCTTGAACGACGACCTCTGGAGCCTCACCCCGGAAGACGTATTCGTGACCGCCTTTGCCGCGCTCTACGACCCTGGCCAGGCCCGCCTCACCTGGTGCCTGGCCGGCCACCCGCCGCCGCTATACCTGCCCCAACAGGGCGGAGTGGAAGCGCTCACCGCCGAGTCCCTGTTCCTGGGCGTGTTCGAGTCGGACAATCCCCTGTTGGAGATGCAGGACCACAGCATGGACCTGCGCCCTGGCGACCGCCTGGCCCTGTACACCGATGGTCTCACCGAGGCGCCCGACGCCGAGGGGACCCTGTATGGCCAAAAGCGGCTGGAGCGCGTCCTGGCCCAGCACCGGCACCAGGACCTGGAAGACCTGCGCCAGTTGGTCTGGCAGGACCTGCGTGACCATGTGCAGGGCGAGTTCCCTGACGACGTGGCCTTTATCCTGGTGGATTTTTGACATGTCCGAATTCCGCTATCCCCCTGGCGACGCATCCACCGCCCGGCTGCTGGTGGTGGACGACGAAGAATCCGTATTGGACATGCTCTCCCGCTTCCTGACCCGCAAGGGCTACCTGGTCACCACGGCGACGAATGGGCGCACCGCCCTGGAACTGTTCCGCGACCAGCCCTTCGACCTGGTACTTTCTGATGTACGCATGCCCGTCATCACCGGCCTGCAACTCCTGCGGGCAGTAAAGGACATCAACCCCCGGGTGCCGGTGATCCTGATCAGCGGGTACGGCGACGTGGAGACCGTGGTGCAGGCCCTCAAGAACGGAGCCGAGAACTTCCTGTCCAAGCCGCTCAAGATGAGTCTCTTGGAGCGGGTGCTGGAGCAGGCCCTGGCCATCTCTTGCATCCGTCCCGGCGCCACCCAATTGCAGACCGACCTGTGCCAGATCACCCAGATCAAGGTGGCCAGCCGCTCGGAGTACATCACCGAGGTAGTCTACCAGATCTCGCTCAGCGCGGTGGCGGTGGGGTTCGCGGAGTACGACCTGGACAACAACCTGAAGCTGGCCCTGGTGGAGGCATTGACCAACGCCATGGAACACGGTAACGGTTGGGACCAGAACAAGTTGGTAAAGGTGGAGGCCAAGTTGCGGCGGGAATCCTTGGAGGTGACCATCGAAGACCAGGGTTCTGGCTTCGACTTCAGCCATTGCCAGGACCCCACCAGTGACGAGAACCTGCTCAGCGAACGGGGCCGGGGCATCTTTTTGATGCAGGCCATCATGGACCAGGTTGAGTTCACTCCGCCCGGCAACCGCGTAACCATGACAAAGCATCGCCTTCCCGGCAAGGAACGGACCTGACCCTGTGACCACTCCCCGTATTCCCCGTTTTTGCCACCAGTGCGGCGGCCGGCTGGTGCAGTGCAGCTCTGACCAGGGCGGACCGCCCTTTGTGTGCAGCTTCTGCGGCCAGAAGTTCTACCTGGATCCCAAGGTGGCGGTGGCCGCGGTGGTTCGCCAGGACGACGGCCGGGTGGTGCTCCTGAGGCGGGCCCAACGCGACAGCGGCTTTGGCCGCTGGATACTGCCCGGAGGCCACGTGGACCGCGGCGAGGTGGTGGAGGAGGCGGCCCTGCGCGAGGTGGCCGAGGAAACCGGGCTCCAGGTGGAGCTGGAGCGGCTGCTGGGCGTGTACACCTACCCCGGCAACCCGGTGGTGCTCATCGTGTACCTGGCCCGGCCGGTGGGCGGCCGGCCCACCCCTGGCCGCGAGGCCCTGGAACTGAAGGCGTTTGCGCCGGCCGAGATTCCCTGGGACCAGTTGGGCTTTCCCTCCACCGGCCACGCCCTCAAGGACCTGCTGGCCCTTTTCCCGCCCAGCGGCGATTGAGGCCCGGCCCGCCCCGCCCTGCTCCCTATGCCCTTGCGGCCCAGGGCGGGCAGTGGTAATTATGCTGAGTCACGGCCGGCCCCACACCCGGAGAGGATAATGAAGCTAGCGCCAGAAAAAATCGCGGACCTGAGCCCCCAGCGGAGGGAGAGCATCCTGCGCCGCTCCATGGAGGACATATCCTCGGTCTACGAATCGGTGCGCGCCATCCTCGAGCGGATCCGCACCCAGGGCGACGAGCCCAACCTGGCCCAGCATCGCGAACTCAAGCCCGATCTCACGCCGGCCGACTTCAGGGTGCAGCCGGAAGAGATCCAGGCCGCCTATGACCAGGTGCCGCCCGCGGTGGTGGATGCCTTGCAAAAGGCCGCCGTCAACATCCGCACCTTCCACGCCGCCCAGATGGAGCGCCCCATGTGGCAGATGCAGGTGGCGCCGGGCATCTGGGCCGGCCGCAAGCACACGCCCCTGGATGCGGTGGGCTGTTATGTGCCGGGCATGCGCGCGGTCTACCCCTCCACCGCCCTGATGACCACCCTGCCCGCCCTGGTGGCCGGGGTGAAGCGGGTGGTGGTGTGCACTCCGCCCGATGTGGGGCTCAAGGCCAACCCCTACACCCTGGTGGCCTGCGACATCGCCGGGGTGAAGGAAATCTACAAGCTGGGTGGGCCCTGGGCAGTGGGCTCCCTGGCCTACGGCACCCCGGCGGTGCCCCGGGTGGACAAGATCGTGGGGCCGGGCAACAAGTACGTCACCGCGGCCAAGATGCTGGTCTTCGGCGTGGTGGACATCGACTCCCCGGCCGGGCCTTCGGAGGCGCTGATCCTGGCCGACGCCACGGCCAACCCCCGCTGGCTGGCCCTGGACTTCCTCTCCCAGGTGGAGCACGACCCCGACTCGGCGGCAGTGCTGGTCACCGACGACATGGACCTGGCCCAGGCGGTCTGTGACGAGATCGCCCGGCTCTACCCCGAGCTGCCCCGCCAGGAGATACTGGAGCAGGCCGGCCGCTACTGCGCGGTTCTGGTGGCCGCGGACATGGCCCAGGCCGTGGAGTTCACCAACCAGTACGCGGCCGAGCACCTGCAGATCGTTACCCGGGACCCCTTCCTGACCCTGCAGGAGATCCGCCACGCCGGTTCCATCTTCCTGGGGCCCTGGGCCCCGGTGCCGGTGGGTGACTACGCCTCGGGCACCAACCACGTGCTGCCCACCGGCCAGGGCGCGCGGGCCTTCAGCGGGCTCAGCGTGGATGATTTCATCAAGAAACCCACCTTCCAATACCTGAGCCGCGAGGGCCTGGCCTCCCTGGCCGACACGGTGGAGACCCTGGCCACGGCCGAAGGCCTTCCCATCCACGCCATGACGGTGAAGGCGCGGCTGAAGGACTGAGCGCCGGCCCGGCCGGTCCCCTGAGAAGCATGATCCGGCGGCCGGGAGGATGCCTTCCCGGCCGCCAATTTTTTTGATGAAAAATATAATAAAATATATTATTATTTCTTCGCCGTCGGCGGCGAGGCCCCTTCCCGTCCCGTGCCCCCCCGGTCGTCGCCGGCGGCATCAACAAAGCTCACGAGAGGTGGCAGCATGCCTACCCGAATCGTTACCCATCCGGTCCCAACCGGCCGGCGCTACCTTTCCGGCAACGAAGCCGCGGCCGAAGGCGCCCTGGCCGCGGGTTGTCGCTTCTATGCCGGCTACCCCATCACCCCCAGCTCCGAGGTCATGGAGTCGCTGGCCCGCCTGTTGCCCGAGCACGGCGGCTCCTTCATCCAGATGGAGGATGAAATCGCCTCCATCTCCGCCGTGGTGGGTGCCTCCTGGACCGGGGTCAAGGCCATGACCGCCACCAGCGGCCCGGGCCTGAGCCTGATGCAGGAATGCCTGGGCTACGCCGCCTTCACCGAAACGCCCCTGGTGCTGGTGGACGTGCAGCGGGCCGGGCCCTGTACCGGCCAGGCCACCAAGGTGGGCGGCGGCGACGTCATGGCCGTGAAGTGGGGCTCCCACGGCGATTACCAGGTGGTGGCGCTCTCGCCCTGGTCGGTGCAAGAGATGTTCGATCTCACCATCGAGGCC
Organism: uncultured Desulfarculaceae bacterium; assembly: GCA_964620595.1. Classification (GTDB taxonomy): domain Bacteria; phylum Desulfobacterota; class Desulfarculia; order Desulfarculales; family Desulfarculaceae; genus Desulfocarbo. Next base: position 9,498 of record CAZUHP010000015.1, read on the forward strand.
TTCAACCTGGCCGAGCGGCTCAGGGTGCCGGCCTTCGTGCTGGCCGAGGAGGCCACCGGCCACCTCCGCGAAAGCGTGGAGGTCCCGGCCCAGGTGGAGGTGTACGAGCGCGACTACCGGCCCGGCGAGCCGCCCTTTGGCACGCCCGAGCCCGACGGGGTGCCTTCCATGCCCTCCTTTGGCATGGGCGAAAACCTGTTGGTGACCGGCTCCACCCACGACGAGCGCGGTTTCCGCAAGACCGAGGGGCCTGCCTTTCACGACGCCCTGGTGCGGCGCCTCAACCGGAAGGTGCTCAGCCGGGTGGAGGAGATCTGCCGCTCGGAGAGCTACTACCTGGACGACGCCGAGCAGGTGGTGGTGGCCTACGGCTTCACCGCCCGCGCCGCCCTGCGCGCGGTGCGCCTGGCCCGGGAGGCGGGCCGCAAGGTGGGCCTGTTGCGGCTCATCACCCTGTGGCCCTTTCACGAGCGCTTGATCAGCGAACTGGCCCAGGGCGGGGTGGAGTTCCTGGTGCCGGAGATGAACCTGGGCCAGGTGTATTCCCTGGTGCGCGCCGCCGCGGCCGGCCGCCGGGTACGCAGCCTGGGCCAGGTCAACGGCGCCACCATCGCGCCCCGCAGCATCCTGGCCGCCCTGGAGGAGATGTGATGGCGCGCTCACTGGACCAATTCCTGCGGGAGGAGGTGGCCGCCACTCCCTTCTGCCCGGGCTGCGGCCACGGCATCCTGATGGGCGCGGTGCTGCGTTCCATAGAGGGCCTGGGGATGGACCTGCAGCGCATGCTCTTCGTCTCGGGCATCGGCTGCGCGGCCTGGATACCCAGCCCCCACTTCAAGGCCGACACCCTGCACACCTTGCACGGCCGGGCGGTGGCCTTTGCCACCGGCGCCAAGCTGGCCAACCCCAAGCTCAAGGTCATGGTCATCTCCGGCGACGGCGACCTGGCCTCCATCGGCGGCAACCACCTGATCCACGCGGCCCGCCGCGGTATCGAACTCACCGTGGTCTGCGCCAACAACATGATCTACGGCATGACCGGCGGCCAGGTGGCCCCCACCACCCCCCTGGGCAGCCCCACCGCCACCACCACCCAGGGCAACCCCTACCGCCCCTTTGACCTCTGCCGCCTGGTCAAGGCGGCGGGCGCGGCCTACGTGGCCCGCGGCTCGGTCACCCGGCCCTATCGGCTCATGGAGTATCTGAGCCGGGCGCTCACCACGCCGTCATTCTCCTTCGTGGAGGTGGTGAGCCCCTGCCCCACCCAGTTCGGCCGCCGCCACCGGCTGGACAGCCCGGGAGCCTTGTTCCATCAAGTGGCCGAAAACTGCCGGGAGCGCCGGGAGCTGGATCCCTCGCTGCCCCCGCCCGAGGAGGTGGTGGTGCTGGGAGAGTTCAATGACTGAACGCAAGGAAATCCTTCTGGGCGGTCTGGGCGGCCAGGGTGTGATCCTGGCCGGGGTGATCCTGGGCCAGGCAACAGTGGCCGACGGGCTCTTTGCGGCCGGCTCCAACTCCTATGGCGCCCAGGCGCGGGGCTCCTCCTGCAAGGCCGAGGTGGTGTTCGGACCCGAACCCATCGACTATCCCCACGCCGAGGAGCCGGACCTGCTGGTGGCCATGAGCCAGGGCGCCTATGACACCTACGTGGCGGAGACGGCGGAGAACAGCGTGGTGCTCTACGACTCGGGCCTGGTCACCCCCCGGGGGCTGCGCCGGGAGGTTGGCTTCAAGGTCACCGCCCTGGTGCTGGAGAGCCTGGGCAACAAGCAGGTGGCCAATGTGTTCTGGGTGGGCGTGGTGGCCGGCTACACCGGCTGGTTCACGCCCCGGTCCCTGGCCAGGGTGGTGGAGGACATCGTGCCCGAACGCTTCAAGGAGTTGAACCTCAAGGCCCTGGAGCAGGGCTTGGCCCTGGGCCGCAGCGCAAAGGAGGCCTGACCGTGGAAGGCCGCACGCACAGACCAGTCCTCAACCAACAGTTGTGCGGCTCCTGCGGGGTGTGCCGCGGCGCCTGCCCGGCGGTGCTGGCCCGCGAACTGGCCACAGAGCAGGATTCCTTGCGGGGCGTCCTGGCTCCCCAGGCCCGGGAGCAAAGCGATCTTACGCCCTGCCGCCGGGCCTGCCCTCTGGGCCAGGACATCCCCGGCTACCTGGGCCGCCTGGCCAAGGGCGACCAGGCCGGCGCCCTGGAGGTGATCCTGCGGAACAACCCCCTGCCCTCGGTGCTGGGCCACGTGTGCCACCATCCCTGCCAGGACGCCTGCCTCAAGCCCCAGGTGGGGCCCCAACCCCAGATACGCGAGCTGAAGCGTTTCGCCGCCTTGGCCCCGCGGCCGCAGGTCAAGCCCCTCCTCGGCCCGGCGCGGGCCACGGTGGCCATAATCGGCTCTGGCCCGGCCGGCCTGACCGCGGCGTGGCACCTGGCCAGGAACCGCATCCAGCCGGTGATCTACGAGGCCGAGGCTGTGGCGGGCGGCATGCTGGCCTGGGCCATCCCCGGCTTCCGCCTGCCCCGCGGCGCCCTGCAAACCGACCTGGACTACGTGTTGGGCCACGGAGTGGAGCTGCGCCTGGATACGCCGGTCGACTTCGGGGAGCTGGCCAGGCTGCGGGCGGAATACGAGGCAGTGATCCTGGCCTGCGGCGCGCCCCTGCCCCAGCCGGCCGGGCTGCCTGGCGAGGAGGCGGCAGGAGTTTGGCTGGGCCTGGACTTCCTGAAGGCCTGCGCCCTGGGCCAGCCGCCCCGGCTCGAGAGCCCGGTGCTGGTGGTGGGCGGCGGCAACGTGGCCCTGGACGCGGCGCGCAGCGCCCTGCGCATGGATGCCGAGGTGCGCCTGGTCTACCGCCGCGACCGTGCCGCCATGCCGGCCTATGCCGAGGAGGTGGAAGCCGCCCTGGCCGAGGGCCTGGACATGGTGTTCCAACGGCGGCCCCTGGCCCTGGAGACCGGCAGCAACGGTGCGGTCAGCGGTCTCAAGGTGGTGGCCACCGAACCGGCCGGCAAGGGGGGCGA
>CAZUHP010000015.1:12613-73022 GCA_964620595.1 uncultured Desulfarculaceae bacterium
CAAGGGGGGCGAGGGGGGCGAGGGGGCCGACGGCCGCACCACCTTCCGTGACCTTCCCCATCGCGAGGAAGTGCTGGCCGCGGGCAGCGTGATCCTGGCCGTGGGTCAGGTCAGCCAGGCGGCGGACTGGGCCCGGGCCCTGGGCCTGGCCGGGTTCAACCCCGATCCAAACGGCCGCCTGGCTCCCGGCCTGTACGCGGCCGGCGACTTGGCGAGCGGACCGGGCACCGTGGTGGAGGCCATGGCCGCGGGCCTGGCGTGCGCCCGGGCCATTGTGGAGGAGATGCCAGCATGAGACCACGCCCACCCTGTCCCCTGCCCGAGTCCCAGCCCCGGCCCGACCGGCCCCAGGGCCACCCGGCGCCGCCTTTCAGCCTGGAAGAAGCCATGGCCGAGGCGGCCCGCTGCCTGTCCACCCACGCCTGCCAGGGCTGCGAGCTGTGCGTGCTCCTTTGCCCTGACCTGGCGATCAGCAAGGACCCCGCCGGCCGGCCGGTCATTGACCTGGACTATTGCAAGGGCTGCGGCTTGTGCGCCGCGATCTGCCCCAAGGGCGCCCTCAGCATGGTGTCCGAGCAGGAGGAGGTCTGAGCCGCCCAGGCCCGTGCCTTTGACACGCCTCCGCCCCCTCGCCGCCCCGTGCCTCCCGCGCCCCCTCGCGCCCCCTCAGTCCAGCAGCAGGGCGCGCGCCCGGCGGGCAATGGCCAGGCTGGCGGTGAGGCCGGGGCTGTCGATGCCCAGCAGGTTCAGGCAGCGGGGTTCGGCGGGCGAGCGCTCCATGACCCAGTCCTGTATCCCGGCCAGACGGGCCTGGATACCGACCTGGTGAGGCTCCAGGTCTTCAGCCGTAAGGCCGGGGAAGAAGCCCTGCACCTTCTCCAGGAACACCTGCACCGGCTGGTACTCGCCACCGTAGTCCTCGCGCTCGGCAGCCGGAAGGTTGAGGGGACCCACCGTGACCACCGGGCCCAGGGACAAGTTGCCGCGCGCGTCGCTTTCCAGGGTGGGGGTGAGGTGAACCCCCACCGTGAAATAGGAGCCATGGGGGGTGGTGAGCTTGTAGGGCGCGGGGTAGACGTTCATCCCCTTGAGACCAAGCTCCGGGCGCTTGTGGCGGTAAAACTTCATGGCCTCGCTGCGTACCGGGTCTATCTGGTAGGGCGAGGCCGCATCCACCATGCGGGCGACCTCATCGGAATACACGCCAGCGCAATTGACCAGCAGGCCGCTGAGCAGGCTGTCCTCGGCTCCGTCCCGGTAGCGCACCCTGAGCAGCAGCCCCTCCTGGCGGGGCTCCACCCCTATGAGCTGGGTCTGGGTGACGAACTGGGCGCCGTGGCCCGAAGCCAGGGCGTAGAGCTTGTGCACCAGGGCGGTGGGGTCGATGATGCCGGAGGTGGGCAGGTGCAGTGCCGCCCGCGCGCGCACCTGGGGCTCCATCTCGCGCACTTGGCCACCGCTGAGCCAGGCCACGGGCACCTGGTTCTGGCGGGAGCGCTCCTCATAGGTGCGCAGCACCGCCTCTTCCTCGGCCGTGACCGCTGCCACCAGCTTGCCCGTGCGCAGGGCGGGCACCTGGTAGCGCTCGCAGAACTCGTAGAGCAGCCCGTTGCCCTCCACGCAAAGCGCCGCCTTCAGGGGGCGGGTGCGCTGGTCGTAGTACAAGCCGGCATGGATCACGCCGGAGTTGCGGGAAGATTGGTTTTCGCCCTGGGTAACACCCGGGTTGCGCTCCAGCACCAGGACTTCCTGGCCGGCCTGGGCCAGTTCGCGGGCCACGGCGCAGCCCACCACACCGGCCCCGACCACGGTGACGGCCACTTTGTCAGACATAACCCATCCTTTAGCAGTTGTGGAATCCGCAGCTTGCGGAGATTCGATCCAAGAGACGGCCGGCTCGGCAATCACCGCCCACCGGCCGCAGGCAAGAGTTTACTTGACAAGGCTCTCTCAAATATTTTATTAAATATTTAATATTATATTTTGTAAAAAGCAACTCCTTGTTGCCATGACCCTGGGGGGCGTTGGAGTTTATGGCTGTTCCCAAAAAAAGGGCAAACCCAAAACCCACCGGCGGCGACGCCGCCAAGGGATCCGGCTCCCTGGCGGACCGTGCCTATCATCATATCAAGCGTATGCTGCTGGTCAACGAGCTGGTGGCGGGCCAGAAGATACGCTACCGCGACATCGCCAAGAAGCTGGGCGTGAGCCAGACCCCGGTCATCCTGGCGCTCACCCGCCTGGAGAACGAGGGCCTGGTGCGCTCCGAGGCCAACAAGGGCTTCCGGGTGCCGGAGTTGGACCTGGACGAGGCGCGTGAGCTTTACGAGATGCGCGCGCTCATCGAAGGCTGGCTGGTGCGCCGCACGGCCAAGCGCATCACCGACGAGGAGCTGAACCACCTGGAAGGCCTCATGGAGGAGCACCAGGCGGTGCGGGGCGAGTCCTATTGCCGCGAGCGCCTGTGGTGCGACGCCCGCCTGCATCTCTCCCTGGCCTCCTTCAGCGGCCATCGCATCGGCCAGCGGGTGCTGCGCGAGATATTCGACCGGCTTTACCTGCGCTATCGTCCCGAACGCCTCTCCTCCGCGCGCATGCAGGAATCAGAGGAGGAGCACCAGAAGATATTCGAGGCCCTGGAGAAGCGCGACGCACGCAAGGCGGGCTCTCTGCTGGAGGCCCACATCAACCGGGGCAGCAAGCACATGCTGGCAGGCATTCAGCACGACCTGGAAATGCGCGACAGCCTGGACCCCTGGGACTAACACACGGGAAAGAGCCTGGTAGGTAGGCTTTAGAGGTAGGCAACACACAGTTTAGGGAGATGAAGAAATGTCCAAAAAGCTTTTGACCATGGGTCTGGCGCTGGCCCTGGCCTTGTGCCTGGCTGCCCCGGCCGCCGCAGCGGACAAGCAGTTCCTGCGTATGTTCTCCGGACCGGAGGGCGGCTCCTGGTATCCCCTGGGCTCCGCCATGATGACCATCATCGAGAAGAACCTGAAGATCTCCACCTCCAACGGCCCGGGCGGCGGCGTGGGCAACTGCAAGGCGGTCAACGCCGGGCGGGCGGACCTGGGCTGGACCTACACCCACACCGCCTACAACGCCTACAACGGCCGCGGCAAGTTCCACAAGAAGAACCAGAACCTGCGTCACCTGATGTCCCTGTACCCCGGCGTGTTCCAGATCGCGGTGCCCAAGAGCAGCAAGATCTACTCCGTGGCCGACCTCAAGGACAAGCGCATCGTGCCCGGCAAGGTGGGCTTCTCCGGCACGGTCATCGCCGAGCTGGTGTTGAAGGCCTACGGGCTGACCTTCGACTCCATCAAGAAAAACGGCGGCTCGGTGAGCTTCGTGGGTTACTCCGACTCCGCCGCCCTGATGAAGGACGGCCACAGCGACGCCTACATGGCGGTCACCTCCTGCCCCCAGTCCACCATCATCGACCTCAACTTCCGCCCCGGCATCCGCTTCCTGCCCATCGACCAGGCGCACATGAAGAAGATCCTGAAGATGGAGCCCGGCCTCATGGCCACGGTCATTCCCAAGGGTGCCTACAAGGGCCTGGACAAGGACGTGCCCGCGGTGGGCACCGTGACCTGCATCGTGATCAACAAGGACGTGCCCGACGAGCTGGCCTACAACATCGTGAAGACCCTGTACGCCAACTGGCCGGAGCTGGCCAAGGTCAAGAAAAAGGCCATCGCGCAGTCCAAGCCGGAGAAGGCGCTGCTGGGCGCCGGCATTCCGGTGCACCCCGGCGCGCTGAAGTACTACAAGGAAAAAGGCTACGTGAAGTAACAACCAGCTAGTCGCGGCCCGGCCCGGAAACGCCGCGGCCGGGCCGCGGCTTCGTGGGCCACCGGAAACAAGCTCGGGGCGTATCCGGGGCTCCAAGAGAGGATTTCCTTGTCGTCCCCAACCCCAAAAATACATTACGAAGAGAAGCGCCAGCCCAGCATCCTGGAGTGGCTGCTGGCCCAAAAGCGGGGGGTGCTGGCTCACCCCCTGGAGCTGGTCATCTGTCTGCTTTCCCTCTCACTCAGCATCTACCATCTATTTGTCGCCTATGCCGGCTCCCTGGAAGCCCACGCCTTCCGCTCCACCCACCTGGCGTTCGTGATGGTGCTCTGCTTCTTGCTGCGCCCCCTGGGCCGCTCGGACTGGAAGGCGCCCAAGAACATCTGGTTCGGAGTGGACCTCCTGTTCGTGGGGCTCACCATCGCCATCCAGGTCTACACCCTCTGGGACCTAGACGCCTTCATCTTCCGCCGGGGCGATCTGAACACCCTGGACCTGTGGGCCGGAACCATCTTGATCCTCCTGCTCCTGGAGGCCACCCGCCGGACCGTGGGTTGGGCCATGGTGATCATCGCCGGCTTCTTCCTGGTGCAAACCGCTTTCTCGGATTACTTCTTCAGCATATTCTACGGGCCGCCCAGTTCCTGGTTCACCATCATCGACTACATCTTCATGCGGGAAAACGGTGTTTACGGTATCCCGCTGATGGTGATGGCCACCTACATATTCTTGTTCATCCTCTTTGGCGCCATCCTGGTGCGCTCGGGCGCAGGCCGCTTCTTCATCAACGTGGCCATGGCCCTCACCGGCGGCCGCATCGGGGGGCCGGCCAAGGCCTCGGTGGTCAGTTCCTGCCTCATGGCCTCGGTGTCGGGCTCGGCAGTGGCCAACGTGGTCACCACCGGCAGCTTCACCATCCCCCTCATGAAGCGCATTGGCTACGCGCCCTACTTCGCCGGCGCGGTGGAGGCCTGCGCCTCCTCGGGCGGGCAGATCATGCCCCCGGTCATGGGTGCGGCGGCCTTTGTCATCGCCGAGTTCTTGAACCTGCCCTATCTGTACGTGGCCCTGGCCGGGCTGTTCCCGGCCCTGATCTATTTCTTCTCCATCTTCATCATGGTGCACTTCGAGGCGCGCAAAAAGAACCTGGCCACGGTGAGCCGGGAGGAGCTGCCCGACCTGATGACCGAACTCAAGCGCGGCGGGCACCTGTTCATCTCCATTCTGGTCATCGTGGTGCTGATGATCATCGGCTACACCCCCATGTTCGCCGCCTTCTGGGCCATCATCTCCATCCTGGTGCTCAGCTCCCTGCGCAAGGAAACGCGCATGACGCCCAGCGAGATATTCTCGGCTCTGGAGGAAGGCGCCCGCCAGGCGGTAAGCGTGTCCATTGCCTGCGCCACCGCGGGTATCATCATCGGCTGCGTGTTTGTCTCCGGCCTGGGCCTCAAGTTCACCAATGTCATCGTCTCGCTCTCCGGCGGCCATCTCACCGTGGCGCTCATCCTCACCATGTTCGCTTCCCTGATCCTGGGCATGGGCCTCACCACCACCGCGGTGTACATCACCCTGGCCGCCCTGGTCATCCCGGCCTTGGTCAACATGGGCGTCAAGCCCATCGCCGCCCACCTGTTCGCCTTCTACTTCGGCCTGGTCTCGGCCATCACCCCGCCGGTGGCCCTGGCCTCTTTTGCCGCGGCGGGCATCGCCGGCTCCAACCCCATGCAGACCGGCTTCCACTCCTTCCGCCTGGGCATCGCCAAGTACATCCTGCCCTTCGTGTTCGTGTTCAACCCGGCCATGGTGTTCGAGGGTGACTGGCTGCACATCACCGCCAGCGTGATCGGGGGCTTTGGCGGCATATACGCGCTCACCGTGACCACCGAGGGTTGGATGCTCGACCGGGTGGGCTGGCCCATGCGGGTGCTCATGGCGGCGGTGGCCCTCATGCTGTTCGACCCCAACCTGCTCACCGACCTGGTGGGATGGGCCGTCTTCGTGGTGGTGCTGCTGCTCCACATCCGGCACGTGCGGCGTTCGAAACCAAAGGAGGCGATCGCATGAACCAGCACTGGCTGGCCTGGGTCCCCATAGTGCTCACGGCCTTGTTGATGTACCTGGCCAAGATAACCAACTACGGGGTGACCCACTACAACATATTCCTGCTGCTCCTCATCACTTGGTCCGCGGTCTTGATATTCTACTACCGCGCCCTGGTGGTGAGGCAGCGCAAGAATGAGCGCCACTAGGCTCATAGCCGCGGTCGTCGGCGCCGGCACCATGGGCCACGGCATCGCCCAGGTGCTGGCCTTGGCCGGCCACGAGGTGCGCCTGCACGATCCCCACCCCCCGGCCCTGGCCCGGGCCCGAAAAGCCATTGCCCAAAGCCTGGCCATGTTCCAGGAGCTGAAAACCATCAGCCAGGAGCAGGCCCGCGCCAGCCAGGAGTGCATAACTTATGAACCCGACCTGGCGCCAGCCTGCGTGGGCGCGGAGCTGATCATCGAATCAGTGCCCGAGGAGCTGGAACTCAAGCGCCGGGTGTATGCCTCCATCGAAGAACTGGTTTCGCCCGAGGCCATCATCGGCACCAACACCTCGGCCCTCAGCATCAGCGAGTTGGCCCAGGGCCTGCGCCACCCGGAGCGTTTGGTGGGCACCCACTTCTGGAACCCGGCCCAGATCATGCCCTGCGTGGAGGTGATCAAAGGCCGCCACACCGGGCCGGAAGTATTTGAGCGGGTGGTGGAGATCATGCGCGCGGCGGGCAAGGAGCCGGTGCTGGTGCAAAAAGACGTGCCCGGCTTCCTGGGCAACCGGTTGCAGCACGCCTTGCAACGCGAAGCGTTCTACTTGGTGGAGGCGGGCATCGCCTCGCCCGAGGAGGTGGACCGGGTGGTGAAGTACGGCTTCGGCCTGCGCCTGGCCCTCATGGGCCCCCTTGAGCGCGCCGACCGGGGCGGCCTGGACACTACCTACCGCGTGCAGAAATATCTGCTGCCCCACCTGGACCGCCGCACCCAGGTTTCGCCCCTCTTGGAAGAGCAGGTACAGGCAGGCCGCCTGGGCCTGAAAACCGGCGGCGGCTTCTATGACTGGCCGCCGGAAAAGGACGCCTCTCCCCAGGCCAGGCACCAGCGGGTGCTGCTGGCCCTCGTCCAGTTGGTGAAGGAGCTGCGGGACGACTAGCCCGGCAGGGCAGGGTCCAGTACCACCTTGAGCGGCATCTCGCCCTCCACCTCGCCAGCCACCAAGCGCACCGCCTCCTCGGCCCGCTCCAGGGGCAGGCGGTGGGAGATGAGTTCAGTCAAGGGAAACCGCTGGGAGCGGGCGATCTTGATGGCCGCCTCCACGGACTCGAAGTCCTGCGAAAAGGCACCCAGCAGGCGCAGCTCCTTGATCACCGCCCGGTCCAGCTCCAGGGGCACTGCCTTGCCCTTGCCGTACAGGCCGGGCAGAACCACCGCCGCGCCCAGGCCGGCCAGTTCCAAGGCCAACGCCGCACCCCCGGGATGACCGGTCACATCCATGACCACATCGGCCATGCGTCCGCCGGTGGCTTGGTGGAGAACCGCCACCGGGTCCTGGGCGTCCGCGTCCACTGCCAGGTCCGCTCCCAAGCGCTTGGCCATGGCCAGGCGGCCGGCGTCGCAGGCCTTGCCCACAATCATCACCAGTGACGCGCCCGAAACCTTGGCTACCATGACCCCGGCCAGTCCCTGCTGGCCCGGGCCGACGATGGCCACGGTATGGCCTGCGGCCACCCCGCCGATGCGGCTGAGCCAGCGTACCGCGTTGCCCAGCACCGCGCCCACGAAGACCCCTGCCTCGGGGCTCATGTCCTCGCCGATCTTATGCACCATGGCCCGGGGATGGATGTAGAGGTAGTCTGCGTAAGCCCCGTAGAGGTGGGGCGGCTCGGCACAGGAGATCATGGAACCATAGGTGTAGTAATTGTCGCACAGGGTGTAGCGGCCATCCCGGCAGGGGCCGCACTGTCCGCAGCCAAAGGCATATTCGATGATGACCCGGTCGCCTTCCTCCACACCGTGGCGTTTCTTGGCCGCCGCGCCCATGGCATGCACCCGGCCCACGATCTCGTGGCCCATGATGAGGGGATAGGGCCGCGGGGCGCGGGCGGTCTTGCCGCGGAAGATACCCGGGTCCGAACCACACACCCCCACCAGTTCCACCTTGAGTATGCCGTCATCCTTCCCCACCGAGGGGAGAGGAAACTCGCGCATCTCCATGCGCCCCGGCTCGGTCACCACCATGGCTCTTGACTTGCTCATCTCGCCTCCTGTGTTCAGGCCCGTTCCTCCCGCTCCGAGCGGGGGCATGGCTCCGCCCCGCCGCCCCCCGTCGCCCCTCGTCGCCCCCGCCCCCCCGTCGCCCCCCGTCGCCCCCCGTCGCCCTCTTGCTTGACATCGGCACTACTATATACTATATTGCATATCGTTTTCAATTATTGCTTAGCGATACTTATGGCCAAGCCCAAAACAGACCGCCTGTTCCTGCAATCACTGGCCCGCGGCCTCAAAGTGCTGGAGAGCTTCACCCCCGAGCGGCCCCGCATCACCCTCACCGAGCTGGCCGAGGTCACCGGGCTCAGCCTGGCCGCGGTGCAGCGTTGCACCCACACCCTGGTCTCCCTGGGCTACCTGCACCGGGGCGAGCACAAGGAGTTTTCCCTGGGGCCCAAGGTGCTGTCCCTGGGTTACTCCTCCCTCCAAGGCTCTGAGCTGCGGCGCCTGGCCGAGAGCCAGCTCAAGCGCTTGTCCCGCCGCCTTGGCTGCACCGTGAACCTGGCGGTGCTGGACGGCCCTGACGTGCTGATTCTCTACCGCCACGAAGTGCAGCGCTTCTTCAAGTTCGACGTGCAGCCCGGAACCAAGCTGCCTTGCCATTGCACGGCCATGGGCAAGGTGCTGCTGGCCGCCCTGGAGGACACGGCCCTCAAACAAATCCTGGCGGGTGTCAAGTTGCAACGCCTCACTCCACACACCATCACCCGCCGCGAGCAGCTTCTCAGGGAGCTGAAAGAGGTTCGCCGCCGCGGCATGGCCGAAAGCGACCGCGAGGCCACCCCTGCCCTGTACTCCCTGGCGGTTCCGCTCTTGAACCACGAGGAGCGGGTGGTGGCGGCCATAAACGTCTCGGTCCTCAAGGCGGAGGAATCCAGTAGCCTGCCGCGCGGCCTCATGAGCAGCCTGGTGGCGGAAGGCCGCAAGCTCTCCGAGTTCCTGGGCTACCAGGGGGACTATCCCCGCATCACGGTTGGGCCGCCCCGCCTCGGCGGCATCTAGGCAAAAAAAGGAACCGGACCATGACCCCAAGCGCAGACACGGCCTTTGCCGCCTGGACGCACTCAACCCGGCCACGATCTCTGTGCATCGCGGGCCGGCGCCCTGGCCGGGAGTCGGGCTGATGCTGGTCAACATGGGGCGAATATTCCGGCAGACCACCCTGCGCCATGCCGACCGTCCGGCGGTGATCAACGTGGAGCGCGGTCGCAGCTTCACCTATCGCCAGATGCACGAGCTGTCCAACCGCCTGGCCAACACCTTGGCCGGTCGCTTCGGCCTGGGTGAAGGCGACTTCTATGCCGCCATCCTGGACAACGACAACATGGCCCTGTTTCATCCCTGGATGCTGAAGAGTCCGGTGGGGGCGGTGTGGATCGACGCGCGCGAATCCCTGCCCGAGCAACTGAACCAGATAGACCAGGTGGGGCCCCGGTTGGCCTTTCTGGAGGTCCGTTTCCTGCCCGGTCTCTATGAGCCCCTGCGGGAGCGGGGCATCGAGATGGTCTGCCTGGACCCGCCGCCGGACGAATGGGAAGGGGTACACGACTTCTGGGAGCTGCTGGGGCAGGCCTCGCCGGCCGAGGTGGAGGCGGAGTTGGTGGCCGACGACGCGGAGCGGCACATCAGCGTACTGCGTTTCACCGGCGGCACCACGGGCCGGGCCAAGTGTGCCATGTACACCCTGTCCAACCTGTGGACCTGGGGCTGCAACCCGGCCCACTACTACGAGACGCTGCCCTACGACCACCCCCGCGCGCTGTTCTTCTCGCCGCTCAACCACGCGGCCTCGGGCTCGGTAGTCATCCCGGTGCACATCAAGGGCGGTGCTGTGGCCACTCTCAACCGGGCCGAGGTGGAGCTGGTGGGCCGCACCATCCAGGACCAGGCCATCGACATGATCTACGCGGTGCCCACGGTGCTCTACCGCATGTTGGACCTGGACCTGCCGTCCCGCTACGACCTCAAGAGCCTCAAGACCATCCGTTACGGCGCGGCCCCCATCTCTCCGGCCAAGCTGGAGCAACTCCTGGCCGTGTTCGGGCCGGTGTTCGTGCAGGGCTACGGCTCCACCGAGTGCTGGCCCTCGGCCACCATCCTGCCCCGGGCCGACCACGGCCTGGACAGCGAGGAGAAGCTGCGGCGTTTGCGCTCCATCGGCCGCCCTTTTCCGGGCGAGGAGATCATGATCTGCGACGAGGCGGGCCAGGAGCTGGCGCCTGGAGAACACGGCGAGCTTCTGATACGCGGCGCCAACACGGTGCAGGGTTATTACCGGGACCCCGAGCAGACCCGCGAGAACTTCACGCCCGCCGGCTTCTGGAAATCCGGTGACCTGGGCTACATGGACGAGCACGGCTACGTCTACCTGATGGACCGCAAGAAGGACCTGATCATCAGCGGTGGGTACAACGTCTATGCCACGGAAGTGGAGAACTGCCTCAACAGCCACCCCGCCGTGCAGAACTCGGCGGTGGTGGGCCTGCCCCACGAGGAGTGGGGCGAGGCGGTGTGCGCGGTGGTGGTGCTCAAGCCCGGCCAGGCGGCAGAGGCCGCGGAACTCATCGCCCACTGCAAGGAGCGCCTGGCCCGCTACAAGGCGCCCAAGCGGGTGGAGATAGCCGCAGAGCTGCCCCTGAGCCCGGCGGGCAAGGTGCTGCGCCGCGAGGTGCGCCGCCAACTGGCGGCTAAGGACGCGGAGAAATTTTGAGTACGGCCTGACTGCGGGCCGCGCTTCACGAAGGAGCCGACTGATGGAAAAAGTGGTTGTGGTGGCCGGGGCGCGCACGCCCATCGGCCGCTTTGGCGGCAGCCTGCGGGAGGTGCCGGTGGAGCGCCTGGGCGCGCTGGTGCTCAACGAGGTGATCCAACGCGCCGGTCTGGAGGCCGCCCAGGTGGACGAGGTGGTGGCGGGCCAGAGCTATATGAACGGCGAGTGCGCCAATGCCGCCCGCATGTCGCTCCTGGAGGCGGGCTGGCCCGACAGCGTGCCCGCGGTGACCCTGGACCGCCGCTGCTGCTCGGGCCTGGACGCGGTGCTGTTCGCGGCCATGGCCATACAGACCGGTAATGCCCGGGTGGCGGTGGCCGCGGGCATGGAGAGCATGAGCCAGGCCGAGCTCTACCTGCCGGGCGGCATCCGCTGGGGGCTGGGCGGCGGCAAGGACCCCAAGTGGGGCTTCATGCCCAGGGGCCACGGCGCGCTCGGCATGTGGGGCCTGCCCTTCTACGACCGCATCCAGCGCGCCCGGGTGATGAGCCAACCCATCGCCCGCTACGGAGAGCTGAACTCCATGATGACCTGGGCCGAGACCGCGGCCAAGAACGAAGGCATCACCCGGGAGGAGGCGGACCAGTGGGCGGCGCGCTCCCACCAGCGTGCGGTGGCGGCCCAGGAGGCGGGCAAGTTCGCCCAGGAGATCGTGCCGGTGCCGCTGGCCCCGGCCAAGGGCGAGCCGACCATCTTCGACCAGGACGAGACCCCTCGGCCGGGCACCACGGTGGAGAAGCTGGCCAAGTTGAAACCGGTCTACCCCGACGGCGTGTGCACCGCGGGCAATTCCTCCTCGGAAAACGACGGCGCCGCCGCAGTGCTCCTGGCCGCTGAGAGCACGGCCCGCGAACTGGGGCTGCCCGTGTTGGCCCGTTTCGTGGCCGGGGCCCACGGTGCCTGCGACCCCACCCTCACCTACCCGGCGGTGGGCATCGCGGTGGAGCGCGCCCTGGCCAGGGCCGGCCTGGACATCGGGGCGGTGGGACTTTTCGAGATCCAGGAGGCCTTTGCCGTGCAGCTACTGGCCGACGCCAAGCTCATGGGCATCGCGCCCCAGGACTACGACCGCAAGATCAACCCCAACGGCTCGGGCATATCCCTGGGGCACCCCATCGGCGCCACCGGCGTCATGCGCCTGGTGACCCTGTTGTACGAGATGCAGCGCCGCGGCGAAACCTACGGCCTGGAAACCATCTGCGGCGGCGGCGGCCAGGGCGTGGCCGCGGTGTTCGAGCTGGTCTCCTGAACCTCCAGCCCGGGAGCGGGTAACATGAAATTCGAAAACATCCTGTTCCAAAAAGAGGGCCGGGTAGCCATCCTGACCATCAACCGGCCGGAAAAGCGCAATGCCCTGAACAAGGCCATGCGCCACGAGATACGCGAGGTGCAGCGCCTGGTGGAGGATGACCCCGAGGTGGGGGTGCTGGTCATAACCGGGGCGGGAGACTACTTTGCGGCCGGCAGCGACCTCAACGAGTTCGGCCGCATGGAGCCCCTGGAGGCCTATCACTTCCTGAACACCCTGGCCCAGCGGCTCTATACCCGCTTCGAGGAGCTCGAGGTGCCGGTGATCGCCCTGATCAACGGACTCTGCCTGGGCGCCGGCAACGAGATCGCCCTGGCCTGCGACCTGCGCCTGGCCGCGGACAACGCCCGCTTCGGCCAGCCCGAGATCAACCTGGGCATCATCCCCGGCTCGGGCGCCACCCAGCGGCTCAGCCGCCTGGTGGGACCGGCCAAGGCGCGGGAGTTGATCTACACCGGCGACATCATCGACGCCCAGGAGGCGCTGCGCATCGGCCTGGTCAACCGGGTGGTGCCCCGGCAGGAACTCCGCGAGGCGGGCCTGGAACTGGCCCGCCGGATCGCGGCCAAGGGCGCCTTTGCCCTGAAGATGGCCAAGCGCAGCCTGCGCCTGGCCCAGGAGGTGGGCCTCACCCCGGGTTTGGCCTACGAAGCCCTGGCCGAGACGGCCTGCTTTGCCCATCCCGACAAAGCCGAGGGCATCGAGGCCTTTTTTGCCAAGCGCAAGCCGGAGTTCAACAAGTAGTGGCCGACCGCGCCATGCCATCCGCCGCGGCCGCCCCGCCTGCGGCCGATTGGGGAGACCCTTCGCCGGGCAGCCGCCGGCGCTGGGCCATCTTCGCCATGGGCAGCCTGGGCTTTGTGCTCTCCATGTTCTACCGGGTGTCCACCGCCATCATCAGCCCGGACCTGGCCCGGGAGCTGGCCCTGACCAGCGCCCAACTGGGCCAGCTTTCGGCAGCGTTCTTCTACGCCTTTGCCGCCAGTCAGATTCCCCTGGGCCTGGCCCTGGACCACTGGGGCGCGCGCCGGACCATGGCGGTGCTGGCGGCCTTGGCCGTGGGCGGGGCCTTGCTCTTTGCCGCTGGCCACAGCTTCACCAGCCTGGTGCTGGCCCGGGTGCTCTTGGGTGTGGGCATGAGCGGCAACCTCATGGTGGTGCTGGCCCTGCTGGCGGCCTGGTTTCCGGTCAACCGCTTCGCTTTCCTGGGCGGCCTGGTCATCTCCATTGGCACCCTGGGCAACCTCCTGGCCGCCACCCCCCTGGCGCTTCTGGCGCACAGCCTGGGCTGGCGCGGCACCTTTTTCGCCTTTGCCGCGCTCAACGCCCTGGTGGCGGCGGCCTTCCTGGCGGTAGTGCGCGACCAACCGCCCGGCCAGGAGCCGATGCCGGCCAAGAGCGCGCGCAGCCTGTTCCAGGGGCTGGGGCGCCTACTCACCATGTATCCCTACTGGGCCATCGCCTTCAGCAACTTCTTCCGCTATGGCTACTTCGCGGCCTTGCAGGGACTGTGGGCCGGCCCCTTCCTCATCTACGGCCTGGGCCTCAGCCCGGTGAGGGCGGGCAACGTGATCCTGGCCATGGGCCTGGGCTACATGGTGGGCCTGCCCCTCTGCGGCCGCATCAGCGACCGCTACCTGCGCTCGCGCAAGAAAGTGGTGCTGCCCACCTTCCTGGCCCTCTTGGTCCTGGTGCTCAGCATCCGGGCCTGGGGCGCGCAGGTGCCCTTCGCCCTGGTGGTGGCCACTTTCTTCGGCCTGGGTTTCTTTGCCGCGCCGGGCCAGATCATGTACGCCCACATCAAGGAGATGCTGCCGCCGGAGATGACCGCCCAGGCCCTGACCATGAGCAACATCTTCCCGCCCTTGGGCGCGGCGGCGATCACCCATGCCTTGGGCCTGTTCATAACCTCGGACCCTGCCAGCCTCTCGGGGCCGGCGGACTTCTACCTGTTGTGGTATGTGGGTGCCGGCGGCCTGGCCATCGCCGTGCTGCTCTACAGCCTGGTGCCGGACAGCCAGGCCCTGGCCCGCCCGGCCGGCGGCCCGGGCGGCACCCCCCACCCGCCCGAGGCGCACTAAAAGGAGACCGAAACCATGGATCGCGAATTCATCACCCCTTTTGACGGCCAAGCGCCCCACATCCACCCCAGTGCCTTTGTGGACCGCGCGGCGCGCATCATCGGCAAGGTGCGCCTGGAGGCCGGGGCCTCGGTGTGGCCCGGGGCGGTGCTGCGGGCCGACGAGGAAGAGATCCTCATTGGCGCGGGCAGCGCGGTGCTGGACCTGTGCCTCCTGGAGGCGCCCCACGGACACCCGCTGGTGGTGGAGCCCGGCGCGCTCATCAGCCACCAGGCCTGCCTGCACGGGGCCACGGTACGCAGCGGCGCCCTGGTGGGCATCGGCGCCATTGTCCTGGACGGGGCAGTGGTTGACGAGGGCGCCCTGGTGGGGGCCGGCGCCCTGGTGCCGCCGGGCATGCTGGTGCCGGCCGGCATGCTGGTACTGGGCGCGCCGGCCAAGCCGGTGCGCGAGCTGAAGCCGGCCGAGTGCCAAAACATCGCGGACCAGCTCCAGGAACTCAGGCGGAAGGCCGATACCTACCTCTCCCAGGACGCCTGAGACGGGAGCCACCTCCGGCCACCGGGCACAAGCCGGATAGCGGCGGGAAACTTTTCCTTGTCCAAAAGCCGGCCCCTGGCTTGGCAGAAAGGCGGGGCACCCCAAAAACCAAATCAGCCCTCCCCGGCCGGGGAGGGCTGCTCTTGTCGTCTCGGTCGGCTGGCTAGCGGTCCTCGGAGTAGATGACCGCCAGGATGGTGGCCGTGCCCTGGCCATGGGGCCGCAACAGGTGGGGGGTGGTGGAGTCGTAGTAGATGCAATCGCCCGGCTCCAGTATCTCCACCGCGTCGCCCACGATGGCCTCCATGGCGCCGTCCAGCACGAAGATGAACTCCTGGCCGTCGTGAGAGGAAGGCTCCACCGGCGTGCCCGTGTTGCGCAGGGTGACCAGGAAGGGCTCCATGTTGCGGTTGCGCTTCCTGGGGGCCAGGGCCTGGTAGGAGTAGCCGTAGGAGGTTTCCCGGGTGTGGGGATAGCGGCTCATGTCCTGGCGCTCGGCTACCCGCACCACGGTGTAGGGCCGGTCCTCGCCCGAGGCGATGAGGGTGCCCAGCTTCATGTCCAGGGCCTTGCCCAGCTTGACCAGCACGCCCAGGGGCGGGTTGGCGCTGCCGGATTCGATCTCCTCCAGCACCTCCACCGCCAAGCCGGTACGGCGGGATACGTCCTCCAGGCTCAGGCCCTTGTCCTGGCGCACCTTGGCCACCCTGGGCCCCACGCCCAGCTCCTCGGCCGCCTCGGCCTCCTTGCCCGCCACTGCATCCACTCCCGCCAGGTAGTCGTTCTCCTGGGGAGTGCCCACATAGCCGTTCCTCTTCTCTTCACCCATCACTCGCCTCTCCCTGGTGCCTGCCGCGCCCCCCGGGTGTCAGCCTTGGTCCAAATATTCGGCCCCGCGGCGCAATGCCTCACTATTGATCGGTATCATTTTGTGGTAGCGCTTGTCCAGGGCCTTGGGCAAGGAGTCGATGACCTGCTCCACCTCCACCACCCCGCTGGCCTGGGCCAGGGCGCCCAGCATCACCATGTTGGCCAGGCGGGGGTTGCCCACCTCCTGGGCCAGCTCCAGGGTGGGCACCCTGACCACCCGCTTGGTGCGGGCCTTCACGTACTTGTCCTCCACCAGGCTGGAGTTGACCAGGACCAGGCCCTTGCGCTTGACCCGGGGCGCGAACTTCTCGGCGCTGGGGCGGTTCATCACCACCGCGCACACCGGTTCGAACACCACCGGTGAGCCCACCGGCCGGTCCGATATCACCACCGTGCAGTTGGCCGTGCCGCCGCGCATCTCCACGCCGTACACCGGCATGTAGGTCACCTCCCGGCCGGTATGCATGGCCGCGGTGGCCAGCACGTTACCCATCAGCATCACGCCCTGGCCTCCGAAGCCGGCGATTATCGTGTCAAAATACATAGCCATTCCCCATCTGCTCATGCGCCCTTGGCGGCGTCCTTGTAGACGCCCAGGGGGAAGTACGCCATCATCTCGTTCGCCACCCGCGCATTGGCCTCCACCGGGCTCAGCTTCCAATTGGTGGGGCAGGCGGAAAGCACCTCCACAAAGCCGAAGCCCAGGCCCTTGGTCTGGTACTCAAAGGCGCGCTTGAGAGCGGCCTTGGCTTTCTTGAGGTTCTTGATGTTGTTCACCGCCACCCGGGCCACGTATCCCGCGCCCTCCAGGGTGGCCAGCATCTCGGCCATGCGGATGGGCGGACCCGCGGTCTCCACCTGGCGGCCGGCAGGGCTGGTGGTGGTGACCTGGCCGGCCAGGGTGGTGGGGGCCATCTGGCCGCCGGTCATGCCGAACACCGCGTTGTTCACGAAGACCACGGTTATCTTCTCGCCGCGGTTGGCCGCGTGCACTATCTCGGCAGTGCCGATGGCGGCCAAGTCGCCGTCGCCCTGATAGGTGAACACGAACTTGTCCGGCTGGGCCCGCTTCACGCCGGTGGCCACCGCCGCGGCCCGGCCGTGGGGCGCCTCCACCACGTCCACGTCGAAGTAGTCATAAAGGAACACCGAGCAGCCCACCGAGGCCACGCCGATGGTCTTCTCCCGGAGCCCGAAGGCATCCAACTGCTCGGCCACCAGGCGGTGGATCACCCCGTGGTGGCAGCCGGGGCAGAAGTGGCTGAGCCGGTCCTTGAGGGACCGGGGCGGCTTGAACACAAGCTCCATCTTGGCCTGCGCGCTCATCGGGCCCCTCCCTTCTTCAAGACCTTGAGGACTTCCTTGGCCAGCTCGTCAGGGGTGGGAATGGAGCCGGGCGGGCGGCCGTAGAAGGCCACCTCCGCCTCGCACTCCACGGCCAGCTTCACGTCCTCCACCATCTGGCCGGTGTTGAGTTCCACCACCATGAGCCGGCCCGCCTTGCGGGCGGCCTGCTTCACCGCCTCCGAGGGGAAGGGGTACAAGGTGATGGGCCGCAGCAGGCCCACCTGGTGGCCCTTGTCGCGCAGCATGTCCACCGAACTCTTGAGGATGCGCCCCACCGAGCCGAAGGCCACCAGGGCCAGGCTGGCGTCCTCCAGGCGGTACTCCTCCCAGCGCACCTCCTTTTGCATGCGCTGGTACTTCTTCCACAGCTTCCAGTTCTGCTTGGTCAACTCGCCGTCGGCCAGGTAGAGGCTCTTGAGTATCCGCTGCTCGCGGCCCTGGCAGCCGGTGAGTGCCCAGTCCTTGGCGGGCTGCTTCTTGCGGTAGGGCTTCAGCTCCACCGGCTCCTTGATGTTGCCGATCAGCGCATCACCCAGCACCACCACCGGGTTGCGGTACTTGTCGGCCAAGTCAAAGGCCAGCATGGTGAGGTCGTAGTTCTCCTGGGCGGTGGAGGGCGCCAGCACCAGGGTGCGGTAGTCGCCGTGGCCCCCGCCCCGGGTGGCCTGGAAGTAGTCGCCCTGGCTGGGATGGATGCCGCCCAGGCCCGGACCGGAGCGGCTCATGTTCACGATGACGCCGGGGATCTCCGAGCCGCACAAATAGCTGATGCCTTCCTGCTTGAGGCTGATGCCCGGGCTGGAGGAGGAGGTCATGGCCCGGGCGCCGGTGGCGGCCGCGCCCAGCAGCATGTTGATGGAGGCCACCTCGCTCTCGGCCTGGATGAAGGTGCCCCCCGCCTGGGGCAGGGCGGCGCTCATGAACTCGGGGATGTCGTTCTGGGGCGTGATGGGGTAGCCGAAATAAAAGCGGCAGCCCGCTGCTATGGCCCCCATGGCAATGGCCTCATTGCCCTTGACCAGGACCCGTTCCGCCATTTGTCACTCCATTTGCTTCTGATAGAACCGGCCGGCGCCCGGCTAGGCTCTCTTTTTCTTCTTGGGCTCGCGGTACACCCTAAGCGCCAAGTCCGGACAAATCTCCGCGCAGAAGGCGCAGCCAGTACACTTGCCCTTCTTGTCAAACTGCACATAGGCATAGCCCTGGGCATTGAACCTCTTGCCCAAGGCCAGGTTGCCCTGGGGGCAGGCCTCCACGCACAGGCCGCAGCCCTTGCAGCGGTCCTTGATTACAGTCACCTTTCCCATGTAGCTTCTCCAGCCCCCTCGCCCCTAGCCAAGCTCGGCCAGGGCCTTTTCCAGGCCCGAGGGGTCCTCCACCCCCAGCACCCTGGCCTGGGGCGCGGTCTTTTTGATGAGCCCGGCCAGGACCTTCTTGGGCCCGGCCTCGATGAACACCTCCACCCCCAGCTCCAGCATGGCCTCCACGCTCTGCACCCAGCGCACCGGCGAGGTGAGCTGCCGCTTGAGTTCGGCCTTGACCTGGGCCGGGTCCTGGGTGGGCTGGCCAATGGTATTGGGCAGATGCGGGCAGCGCGGCGCGGCAAAGGTCACATCCTCCAGGGCGGCGGCCATCTCCTGGCCCGCCTTTTCCATGAGGGGGCTGTGCCAGGCGCCGGACACCTTGAGGGGTATCACCTTGGCCCCCGCCTCCTTGGCCAGCTTGCCGGCGGCGGCCACGTCGTCCTTCTTGCCGGTGATGACCGTCTGGGCCGGGGCATTGTAGTTGGCCGGCTGCACCACCCCGCCGGCCTTTTGGCAGAGTTCGGCTACCTCCTGGGGCGACTTGCCCATGACCGCGGCCATGGCGCCGGGGTTGGCCTTGGCGTCGCGGTCCATGAGCCGGCCCCGCAGGCTGACCAGCTTCAGGCAATCGGCTTCCGACAGGACCCCCGCCGCCACCAGGGCCGGGTACTCGCCCAGGCTGTGGCCGGCCACGGCCGCCGGCTGCACCCCGGCCGCAGCCAAGGCCCGCCACACGGCCAGATCCACGGCCACCATGGCCGGCTGCAGGTTCACCGTCTGGGTAAGCTCTTCCAGGGGACCCTCGAAGCACAGGCGCTGGATGGGCAGCCCGCTGGCCTCCTCGGCCAGAGAGAAGACCTCCCGGGCCGCCTCCGAGGCCTCATACAGCGCCTGCCCCATGCCCACGTACTGGGAACCCTGGCCGGGAAAAACCACCGCGACCTTTGGCAAAGCAATCCTCCCTAGCCCATGGCTGGCAACCTTTGCGGACAAACATAACCCCGGCCCCGCGGACATGCCGTAACCGGGCACCGGGAGTAAGGATTTAATCTACCCAAGATGGGAAGGGGTGTCAACGCCGGGCCAGGGCCGCCCAACCGCATAGCGAACCCAGGCCAAACCAACTCATCCCAAAGGCCCGCAAGGGGTTATAAAGGGGTTATAATGGTCTGGTCATGCATTACTCCGCCATCCCCAACCCGAGTAAAGCGAGGCCGATATGACCACTGACCTGAAGCAATTCCTGCTACCCGCCCCGGCCATTCAAAGCGACCATCCCCAGGTGACGGCCCTGGCCCAGGACATCACCTCCGGCTGCACCGGCGAGGTGGAAAAGGCCCGGGCCCTGTTCGAATACGTGCGCGACACGGTGCGCTACAGCGTGTACGTGCCCTTTGACCGGCTGGAGGACTATCTGGCCCTCAACACCCTGGCCCGGGGCCGAGGCTACTGCGTGCAGAAATCCGCCCTCTTGTGCTCCCTGGCCCGGGCGGTGGGCATCCCCACCCGCCTGGGCTTCGCGGACATCAAAAACCACCTGCTGCCCGAGCACCTGGAGGAGATGATCCCGGGCAAGATACTCTATTACCATTGCTTTGTGGAGTGGCTCCTCGAGGGGCGCTGGGTGAAGTCCACCCCCAGCTTCGACCGAAAGCTCACCGAGGAACGCGGCTGGCGCCTGGTGGAGTTCGACCCCGTGCACGACGCCCTGTTGCCAGAAACCGATTTGGCCGGCCGGCCCCACGTGGAGTACCTGCACTACCATGGCTGGCGCCTGGGCGTGCCCTTGGATGAATTCATCGCGGTGAACACCCAAAACTGC
Organism: uncultured Desulfarculaceae bacterium; assembly: GCA_964620595.1. Taxonomy (GTDB): domain Bacteria; phylum Desulfobacterota; class Desulfarculia; order Desulfarculales; family Desulfarculaceae; genus Desulfocarbo. Next base: position 32,765 of record CAZUHP010000015.1, read on the forward strand.
GGCCAGGAGGCCATGGATGCCTGGCGCGAGCTGGCCCGGCAAGCCGTGGCCGAGCAGCGCACCTCGACCAGCCGGCCCGGCTAGTCCTTGTCCGGCGTCTTTTCGCCGCTTTGCCAGGGCGCCAGTATCTCCCGGGCCCGGGCCACGTCCTTGGCGATCTGGGCGGCCAGTTCCTGGGGCGAGTCAAAGCGCATCTCCGGGCGCAGGTGCTCCACAAAGTGCACCTTGATGTCCTGGCCGTAGAGGTCGCCCTGGAAATCCAGCAGGTGGGTTTCCACTGACAAGGCGCCGTCGTCAAAGGTGGGGTTGCTGCCGATGTTGTTGGCGCCCATGATGAGCCGCCCGTCCGCCAGCTCCACCAGCACCGCGTACACCCCCGGCCCGGGCAGCAGTTCGTCCACCACCCGCAGGTTGGCGGTGGGAAAGCCCAGCAGGCGGCCGCCCCGGCCGTGGCCGGTCATCACCCGGCCGGCGATGCGGTAGTGCCGGCCCAGGAGCCGGCGGGCCGCGGCCAAGTCGCACTGGTGCACCACCTGGCGCACCCGGGTGGAGGAAACCGGCCGGCCGTCCACGATCACCGGCCCTACCGCGTGTACCTCGAAACCATGCGTCTCGGCCTTGCTGTGCAACAGGTCCACGTCGCCCAGGCCCTTGCGGCCAAAAGCAAAGTCATAGCCCACCACCACCGCGGCCACCCCGATGCGCCCCTTGAGGAGCTTGTCCACAAAGGCGTCGGCAGAAAGGTTGGCGAAGTTCTCGTCAAAACGGATGATCAGCGCCACGTCCAGGCCGTGGGCGGCGATGAGTTCCAGCTTCTGTTCCAGGGGGGTGATGAGAGGCAGGTTCACCGCCGGCCGCAGCACCCGCATGGGGTGGGGCTCAAAGGTGAGGGCCATGGCCGTGCCGCCCAGGGCCTTGGCCCTGTCCACACAGGTGGCGAACAGGGCCTGGTGCCCCCGGTGGACCCCGTCGAAGTTGCCGATGGTCACCACCGGCCGCGGATGGCGCACCCGAAGCTCTTCCAGCCCGTGGATTACCTGCATGCTCTAGTCCTTGATTTCACCGGGCATTGCTGCCGCGGAATGTGCATCACAAAGGCCTTGACAATCATGAGGACCGATTATAGACTTCGCGCCGACGCACCGCAAGGGCGCTTGCCGAAGTGGCGGAATTGGTAGACGCGCTAGGTTCAGGGTCTAGTGGGCGCACGCCCGTGGGAGTTCGAGTCTCCCCTTCGGCACCACACCAAAAGCACCAAGGAAAGGCGGTCGAGGACATTACCTCGACCGCCTTTTCTGCCTCCAGGCCGGCACCCATGCGGGCACTGGTCCTCGCCCCCTGACTCAAGAGGGCAGCTTGTCGCCAATGGACTTGCCATAGTCCTGGCCGGCCTTGATCCCGTCCGGGCTGTCGACATCCTTTTCCAGCACGTTCAAGGAACCCAACTCGCTCATGTCCATCTTGAAAACATACTGCATGGTGTCAAACACGTACTTGGGCGCGTCGCCGCTGTGGGTGTAGGAGCCAAAGGCGCCGCCGATCTTGCCCACCAGGTTGAGTTTCTCCATCTTGAACAGGAAGTTCTTCATGCCCCCGGTCATGTCCCGGTGATAGGTAGGGCAGCCCAATACATAGGCATCGTATTCGGCTATGCTGTCGATGTCACTTATATCGCTTATCTTTTTCAGGTCAACCTCGTGCCCGCCCATGCGGAGGCCCTCGGCGATGTACTGGGCGATCTTCTCGGTGTGGCCGGTGCGGCTGGCATAAGCGATCAACACTCTACTCATGGCTCATCCTTTCCTTGGCTCCAAGCGGACACTGCCTACTGACTGCTTGGCGGCAGGGCCCCAAAAAATAGATAATCATTACTATATAAGAATTATAACTGGACTTGCTTTGGGCAACCAGGCTTTTTTGGGAGCCGCGCCCCCGCCAAGCAGCCACCAAGTTGTAAGGAGAGACAGCAGTGAAAACGCGAGGTGGTTTTGCTCAGGCGCCGGGCAGGGCCAGGGCCTGGGGGTCCAGGAGGGCGTAATCCCCTTGCAGGGAAATGAGGCAGCCCCTGAGCAAGCCTTCCCTTTGCAGGGCCAGGGCCGCTTCCCGGCCCGCGGCCAGGGCGGCAGCGCGCTGCCCGGGCTCCAGGGGGGGCACCCTGGTGGTGACCGGGGTATCGCCCAGATCCGAGGTCGGGTCCAGTTCCCGGGCCGGCCGGCGGTTGATGCCCGCCGCCTCCAGGTTGACCGCGTTACCCAGGGCGGTGGCCAGGGCATCGGCCAAGGCGGCGCTCTGGGCCCACACGCTCACCGCGTCGGCCAGGCCCAGGGAATGGCTGCGCCCCTGCCAGCCGCTGGTGGCCACTCCCCCGATGCCCTGCTCCCCGGACAGGTCGAGCCGCCCCAAAAGCGGCGCCTCCCGGCCCTCTCCCGGGCTCCAGGCGCGCAGGCCCACCCGGGCCCTTTGCCCCGGGCCCAGGCGCAGGGCGATGTCCCCGCCGTTGTTGACCAGCACCTTGTCCGCGCCCAGGCCGGCGGCGAACTCGGCCAGCTCGTCGGCCACCGCCCCGGCCACCGCAGCCAGGGGGGTCAGTCCCCGGCCCACGGCCCGGGCCGCCTCCCGGGCTCGGACCACCACCTTTGGCGCGGGCCGCCCGGCGGGCAGCTCGGCAGGCGGGCGCTTCAGGTAATGCTGGAAATCGGCCAGCACGGCCAACAGGCGCAGGGCGACGCGGGCGGCCTGGGCGGCGATCACCGGGCGCGGCTCGCCCTGGTCCCAAGCCGATATGGTGAGGGTCATGGGCCCCCAGTCCACCAGGACCAGGTCCGGTCTCAGGACTTGGACCGGTTCCACGGCACGGGCTCCTTGGTCTGGAAAGGCTTGATGGCCTCCAAATGCCCGCCCATCTTCTGGTAGTCGTCCAGGCGCATGGTGTACTCGATGGGCGCCACCGTGGCCGGGGTGGGCACCCAGGTGAAGGCCCCGGGCCTCACCCGCTCCACGTCCACCATGAAGGTGATGCCGCCGCCGGGCAGTATGAACACCGGCGCGCCGCCGCAGGTGAGCACCGCCTTGGCGCTGTGCACCGCCTTGGTCAGCCGGAGGGGATAGCGCGCCACCCCGGCCCGGGCCGAACCGCCCGCCCCGGCCACGTACACCGCCGACACCCGGGAACTCTGGCAGGACTCGCTGATGGCGGCCACTGCCTCCCGGGCCGCAGGGGTGAGGGGGATGGGCTGGTACCGGCCCTGCTCGTCCAATTGGAACAGGGCGGCCCTTTGGCCGGTGGTCTCGGTGATCAGGAGGGTGCTGCCGGGCTTGGTGCGGCTGGTGTCCACCGAGGCCACCACCTGCAAGGGATCGCTTATGTCGGTGCCTCCCCAGCCTGAGCCGTGGGTGCCGAAGTAGCGCCCCGGGGTGGAGCGGGTGAAGCGAAGCTCCAGGCCCGAGGGGCTGAGCCCCAGGCAGCGGCCAGCCGCGTGGTGGCTGAACAGGCTGGTCACGTGGTGGTCCAGCACGATGACCTCGTCGGCCGCCTCCTTGAAAAAAGGCGCGAACAGCCCGGCCGTGGCCGAGCCGCAGCCCACCCGCATGCGGGTCACCTTCTGGCCGTCGATGACCGGCGGCTGGCCCACCTGCACCGAAAGCCTGGCCCCGCCCTTCACCCGCAACTCCACTGCCTCCCGGTTGGCGATGGCCGCCACTGCCCGGGCCGCGGCAAAGCCGTTCTTGCCGGTGAGGCGGTTGACCCCGCCGATGGCCAATATCTTGGAGCCGTATTCCTCGGTCTCCACCATGCCCACCGTCCGGCCCTCGAAGCGCACCTCCGCGCCCTCGGGGCCCACCTCCAGGTCGGTGTCGATCTTCAGCTTGAGCCCGGAGTAGGAGAGCGGCGCCTCGGTGACCACGGTCACCACCTCCACCCCCTGGCGCACATCGCTCACGATATAGGGCGCGGGCACGTAGTCCGGATAGGTGCCTCCCGCGCCCAGGGCGGTCAGGGAGGGCTTCTGGATCAGGGGCTCGGGCTCCGGGCCCACCAGCTCGGCCACCTCCTGGTAGGTGAGCAGGGGCTGGTTGCGCCGCAGCTCGCCGCCGGTGTTGGTGAACCGGCCGCAGGCGCCGCTTCGCCCCTCGGGAACCTGGCAGGCCACGGGGCACACCTGGCAGGTAACCGCGCCGGGCACCGGCCGCACCTCATCCATGACCGCATCCCGCGGGCATACCCTGAGACAGGTGCGGCACTCCACGCAGCGGTCATTGATGACCGCCTTTTTGGCTTCGATGGTGACCGCGGCCACCGGGCAGTCCCTCTGGCACAGGCCGCAGCCGTTGCAGCGCTCCAGGTCTATCTTCATGCTTGCTCGTCCTCGAGGGCGGTCAGGGCCTCCATCACCCGCTCCAGGTTCAGGGGCAGCTCCCGCATGGGCCGGCCCAGGGCCTGGCCCACCGCGCCGGCCACCGCGGGCGCGGTGGGGATGAGGGCGGGCTCGCCCACGCCCTTGGCGCCATAGGGCCCGGTTTCCTCGGGCTCCTCCACGATGAGCGGCGTCACCTGCGGCGCGTCGGCCGCGGTGGGGATGTGGTAGTCCTGCAGGTTGTCCGTGGCGCCGGGGTGATATTCCTCCATGAGGGCCATGCCCAGGCCCATCATCACCCCGCCGCAAATCTGACCGGTGACCGCGCGCCGGTTCAGGGCGCGTCCCACGTCGTGGGCCGCAGCCACCTCCTTCACCCGCACCAGGCCGGAGGCGGTGTCCACCCGCACCCGGGCGCTCTGGGCGGCAAAGGCATAGGTGGCATAGGGCCGGCCCTGGCCGGTTTCCGGGTCCAGGGCGCTGAAGTCGGGGTCGAACTCGCCGGCGGCCTTGGGCGGGCGGCCCTGGCGGTGGAGGAAACGCGCCACCTCTTTTACTTCCAGGCCGCCCCCCTGGCCGCCCCCCTGGACGCCCCCCTGGCCGCCTTTCTCTTGGATCAGCCGGCCCCGCAGCTCCAGCTCCATCTGGCCGCCGCCCAGCATCTCCCGGGCGCCGGCCAGGAGCAGGTCCTCCAGCTTGCCGGCCGCGTCCAGGACCGCGTTGCCCGAGATGTAGGTCTGGCGGCTGGCCGAGGTGGCGCCGGCGTTGGTGGTGCGGTCGGTGTCCCCCCGGCAGAGGTCTATGTCCCCGGGCTCCAGGCCCAGGCGCTCGGCCGCGAGCTGCACCAGCACCGTGTCCGAGCCCTGGCCGATCTCGGCCGCGCCGGTGTAGAGCACCACCCGGCCGTCGGGCCGCCACTCGAGCTGGGCGGTGGCGGGATTGGACACCCCGGTATTGCCGATGCCGTAGAACATGCAGCCCAGGCCCACCCCCTCCCGGTGCCAGAGCCCCTGGCTCAAGCTCCGGCGCCAGCGCTGGTAGATGGGCCGGATACGCTCCAGGCACTGCACCAGGCCCACCCCGCTCCCCAGCACCTGGCCGGTGGCCGTGGCCTGGCCGGGCCGGAGCGCGTTCTTGATGCGTATCTCCAGGGGGTCCATGCCCAGGGCCGCGGCCAGGGCGTCCATCTGGCCCTCGTGGGCCAGGGCCACCTGGGGTACGCCAAAGCCGCGCATGGCGCCGTTCCAGGGGTTGTGGGTGTAGACCACCCGGCAGCGCACCGCCACATTGGGCACCAGGTACGGCCCGGTGGCGTGCACCGCCGCCCGCATGCACACCGCCAGGCCGTAGGAGGCAAAGGCCCCGGTGTCGACCAAAAGCTCGGCCTTCACGGCGGTGAGCCGGCCCTCCTCATCCGCGCCGCTCACATAGCGCATGCGGAAGGGATGGCGCTTGGCCGTGGCCAAGAAGCTCTCCTCCCGGGTGTAGGCCATGCGTACCGGGCGCTTCAGGTGCCAGGCGGCCAGGGCCAGGTAGGGCTGCACCGAAAGGTCCAGCTTGCCGCCAAAGCCGCCGCCGGTCTCGGCCTGCACCACCCGCACCCGGTCCGGGTCCACCCCCAGGAACAAGGCCAGATCGGCCTGGTCGTAATGGGGGTTCTGGGTGCAGGCGCGCACGATCACCCGGCCGTCCTGGTAGTCGGCCCGGCCGCCTTCGATCTCCAGGGCCACGTGCTCCAGCCGGCTGGTGGTGTACTCGGCCTCCACCACCACCGCCGAGGCGGCCAGGGCGTCCTCCACCTCGCCCTTCACGATGCGGGTCTCCCGGAGCAGGTTGCCCGAGGGATGATCCGGATGCACCAAGGGCGCGTCCCCGGCCAAGGCCGCCTCGGGGTCGAACACCCCGGGCAGTTCCTCCAGCTCCACCCGCACCGCCCGGGCGCCGGCCCAGGCAGCCTCCTGGCTCTCGGCCGCCACCAGGGCCACGGCCTGGCCCACATGGCGCACCGTCTCCTGGGCCAGGAATTCCTGGTCCTTGCTCACCGGGATGATGCCCAGGCGGTTCACCCCTGGCACATCGGCCGCGGTGAAGACCCGCACCACGCCGGGGACCTGCAAGGCAGGCCCCACCTCGATGCGCTTGAGGCGGGCCGGGGCCTTGGCCGCGCGCACGCAGGCCAGGTGCAGATCGCCCGGGCGGCCCTGGTCAAAGCCAAAGCGGGCCTCGCCCCGCACCCGCTGCCGGACTCCCACCCTCATCGTACTGGCGCCCAGCCTCATGCTGCACCTCCCACCTGGGACCAGGCCTGGGCCAAGGTCCGGGCCGTGACCCGGGCTATGGCCGGCACCTTGTAGGCCGCGGACGAACGCCAGCCGCAGACATCGGTGAAACAGCGGGCCGTCTCCCGGCCGGCGGCCTGCCAGAGTTCAGGGCCGGGCTCCCCCTCCTTGAGCAGGCTTTCCACCACCGCCAGCCGGCGGGGAGAGGGAAAGCAGGCGCCCAACACCAGGCGGGGATCGGCCAACTCCGCATCCAGGCACACCGCCAGGTTGAGCCGCGCCACGCTCACCGCCTGGCGCCGGCCCACCTTGGCGAACACCTGGCCCACCCCCGAGCGCGGCTTGTCCAGGGCAAAGCCCACGATCAGCTCATCCGGGCCCAGGGCGGTCTGGTTGGGCCCAATGACCAACTCCTCCAGGGCGCACCAGCGCCGCCCCTGGGCCGAGGCTATCTCCACCCGGGCGCCCAGGGCGGTGAGCGCGCTCATGCCGTCGGCCGCGGGCGAGGCATTGGCCACGTTGCCGCCGATGGTTCCGGTCTGGCGCACCTGCACCGAACCCACCAAGGAGGCGGCCTGGGCCAAGAGTGGTAGATGGCTGGCCAGGCCGGGGTCGCTCTCCAAGGTGCGGAAGGTGAGGCCCGCGCCCACATAGGGCTCTGCCCCGCCTGGCTCCAGGCGCTTCAGCTCCTCCAGCCGGCTCACGTCCAGGATGGTCTCCGGCAGCCGGCCGCCGCTCTGCCTGGCGCGGCGCAAATGGATCATGAGGTCGGTGCCCCCGGCAATGACCTTGGCCCTACCCTCGGCCAGCACCTCCAGGGCGTGCTCCAGGCTCCGGGCGATTACAAAGCGGCTCATGACACTGCCCCCTGGCGCCGGGCCGCCCGGCGCACCGCCCGGATGATGTCGTGGTAGCCGGTGCAGCGGCAGAGGTTGCCGGCCAAGGCGGTCTTGACCGCCTCCTCGTCAGGGTTGGGGTTGCGGTCCAAAAGGTCCTTGGCAGCCAGGATCATGCCCGGCGTGCAGAATCCGCACTGCACCGCGCCGGCCTCCATGAAGGCCTGCTGCAAGGGATGCAACTCGCCCTCTGGGGCCAGCCCCTCGATGGTGGTCACCTCGCGGCCGGCCGCCTGCCAGGCCGCGGTGAGGCAGGCGTTCACCACCCGCCCGTCCAAGAGCACGCTGCAGGCGCCGCACTCGCCCACGCCGCAGCCCTCCTTGGTGCCCAAAAGGCCCAGGCGCTCGCGCAAGAGGCTGAGCAGGCTCTCCTCGCCCGGCACTCCCTCGAGCCGCACCTCGCTTCCGTTCAGCTTGAAAACCAGCTCCATTGGGCAATGTCCGCCGCGCGCCGCCCACAAGCGGCCGCAAGGTGGGATGTGAATCAGCGCAACATCATGTGGGGCAGTATGAGTGCGATCTGGGGAAACACGGTAATCAAAAACACCACCGCAAACACGGCAAAGAGAAACGGCGCCACCCCCCGGAAGATGGTCTCCACCGGCACCTCCGGCGCCACCCCGGCCACGGTGAAGATGTTGAGGCCCATGGGCGGGGTGATGAGCCCGGCCTCCATCATGAGCACCGCGATGACTCCGAACCAGATGGGGTCGAAGTGCAGGGCCAGGATGATGGGGTAGATCACCGGCATGGTGAGCACCATCATGGAGATGGCATCCAGGAAGCAGCCCAGGAAAAGGTAGATGACGATTATCACCGTGTGGATGAGATAGGGCGACACCTGAAGGCCCGCCGCCCAGTTGGCCACCTGCACCGGGATGGTGGAAAGCGCCAGGAAGTAGCTGAACACGTTGGCCCCGGCCACCAGGAACAACACCATCACCGAGATACGCAAGGACTCGATGAGCGCGCCCAGGAGCACCTGCCAGCTGAGGCTGCGCTTGACGAGCGCCACCAGGAACAAGAGGGTGGCTCCCACCGCGCCGGCCTCGGTGGGGGTGAACAGGCCCGCGTAGATGCCGCCCATCACCACCAGGAACAACACCAGCGGTTCCCACACGCCCCGCAGGGCCTGGAACTTCTCCCGCCAGCCCACCGGCTCCGGATTGGCAGGCGCGATGCCGGGATTGATCTTGACCCACAAGACCACGATGCCGATGTAGGCGGCGCACAGAAGTATGCCCGGCAGCATGCCCGCCACCAGGAGCTTGCCGATGGACTGCTCGGTGAGCATGCCGTAGACCACGAACCCGATGCTGGGCGGGATCAAGAAACCCAGGGTGCCGCCCGCGGCCACGCTGCCGGTGGCCAGGCGGTCGCCATAGGAGAAGCGCCGCATCTCGGGCAGGGCCACGGTGCCCATGGTGGCGGCGGTGGCCACCGAGGAGCCCGACACCGCGGCAAAGCCGCCGCAGGCCCCGATGGTGGCGATGGCCAGCCCGCCGGGCAGGCGGCGCATCCACTTCTCGAACGCCGCGTACAGATCGCGGGTGATGCCCGAGGAACCGGCAAAGCCGCCCATGACGATGAACAGGGGGATCACGGTGTAGGGATAAAAGGAACTCACCTCCCACACCGTGCTGGCTACCACCGGCAGGGCCGCCTCCACCGAGGAGAGGTAGCTGATGCCCGCAAAGCCCACCAGCATCAGCGCGAAAGCGATGGGCATGCCCAGAAACAGCAGCAAGAACACGCCCAGGGTGCCGATGACGCCCACGATTACCGGGTCAACCATTATTACCAACCAGCTCCCGCGCCGAGTCTATGAGGTCGATGATCAGCTCCAGGGCTAGGAACAGCCCGGCCAACGACACCAGCAGCCTGAAGGGAAGCTGCGGAATGCGCAGCATGTCCGAAACCGACTTTTCCTCGATACCCACCACCCAGCCCTGCCAAGCCAGGATGGCTATGATGAAGATGCTGAGGCTGGTGGTGAACATCTCCACCACCAGGCGCGCCCGGCGGGGGAGCCGGGAGGTCAGCATGGTCACCCGCACGTGACCCTTGACCTGCTGGGTGTAGGCCACGCCCAAGAGCACGAACATGGCCAAGAGGTAGCTGGACAACTCCATGGTGCCGGGGATGGGCCGGGACCACAGGCCCCGGCCCACCACCTCGGCAGAGGTCAGCAACATGAGGGGAATGAGCAGGAACATGCCCAGGTAGCTGATGCCGCGGGTCACCTTCTGGATGAAGGCCTTGCTGCGCTCATAGGTGGTCATGTCCGCCGCCGGCTCCGTGGAGTCCCTGCCCAAGGTCTACGCGCCTACTTCTTGGGGGTGTGCCATTCGGGCGGAATGGCCGGGCAGGTGGAGCCCTGTTCCTCCACGATCTGTCCGTACATTATCACCGCCTCCTTGGCGGGCTTGCCCTTCTTCTCGAGCTGGGCCACCCACTTGCGGGTCATGTCCTGGAAGGCCTTGAACCAGCGGGCCTCCTCCTTGGCCGGCAGGGTGTAGATGGTCACCCCCTTGGCCTTGATCTCCTTCATCATCTGGGCATAGGCCTTCTTGTCCAGGCCGTGGGTGGTGGCATAGGGGTTGCCCACCACCTCCTCGATGATCTTCTTGAGGTCGTCAGGAGTGCGCTTCCAGGCCTTCTCGTTCATGATCACGCCCTCGGACACGCAGCCAAAGGTGGCCTTGACCCCGTACTTGGCCACCTCGTAGAGCTTGAAGGCCAGAAACGGGGGCGGGCAGGTGACCAGACCGTCGATGGTGCCGGTCTCCATGGCCAGGTACACGTCGCCCAGGGGCATGAACACCGGCTGGGCGCCCAGGGCCTTGATGTAATTGGTCTGCTGGCCGCCGGGGGTGCGGATCTTGAGGCCCTTCAGGTCCTCCATGGTCTTCACCGGCTTGGTGGTCCAGATGAAGGCCTGGATGCAGCCGTTCAGCTCCAGCACCTTGACGCCCTTGAACTCGTCCTTGAGCGCCTTGTGGTACATCTTGCGCCCGATCTCGGTGGCGAGATCCTTGCCGTCGATCCAGGTGGCCATGGACAAGACATCGGTGAGCGGGAAGCGGCCCGGGGTCCAGGTGGCGGTGAAGTAGCCCATGTCCGAGAGGCCGTTCTTCACGATGTCAAAATGCTCGGGACCCTTGCCCAAGGCGCCGCCAGCATACAGGGTATAGGTGATACGGCCACCACTGCGCTTTTTCAGCTCCTCCAGCATGGGAATCCACACCGTCTTCACCTCGCGGCTCATGGGCGGATGCCAGGTGCTGAACTTGATGTGCATGGTCTTTTTGGACCCGGCCAAGGCCACGCCGCCCAAAAGCAGGCCGAACACCAGCCCAGCCACCAATAGGACCAGCCAAAAGCTCTTCTTCATTACTGCAACCCTCCTTAATTGTGGTCGGCTAAACCAAGGTCCCAAGGGCCAAACCAGGGTGTCGGCCCAACCCCGCCGCCCAAGTCCTCCCTGCGCGGCCTGCGACTGCCTTGCCCTGGTTGTGAATAAGCGCTTTAATCATCACCCGGCTTCATTGATCCTTCAAGTAGCTTTGGCCGGCATGCCTGTTGTTTTGTGCTTGACCCAGCCAATTTTAAGGGGTAGTTTAGTTTTTAAAATATATTTAAACGAAACCCCGCGTCAAGCAATTTTATGTCGCCCTGGTACAGAAACTCGAAGCCATGTCTAGTTTAGGGAACAAACTCAAGCAGTTCCGCCTGGCCAAACAGATGACCCTCCAGCAGGTGGCCGACGCTGCCGGCTGCACCGCAGCCTATGTCTCCCAGATCGAGAACGACAAGACCTCCCCTTCCATTGCCTCGCTGAAAAAGATCGCCGCCGCAGTCGGCGTGCGCATCGTGGACTTCTTCCTGGACGAGAGCGGCGACGACCCGGTGGTGCTGGATCCCTCCCAATGGGTCACGGTGAGCCTGCCCGGCTGGAAGGCCGACATCCGCCAGATGATGCGCATGGTGAAACACCGCCAGATGCAGCCCTTTTACACCGTGATCGAACCCGGCGGCGGCACCCGCGAGAACTACAGCCACCAGGGCGAGGAGTTCGGCCTGGTGCTGGAAGGCGAGCTCACCCTCACCGTGGGCGAGGAGACCCACAAGGTGAAGAAGGGTTCGTCGTTCTACTACTCATCCACCCTGCCCCACTCCTGGACCAACGAGGGCGAGGTGCCCTGCACCGTGGTCTGGGTGGTGACCCCACCCAGTTGGTAGCCCCGCGACTCTTGATTGCCTAGTAGGGAGGTTCAGCCGTCATGAGCAGCACCTTGATCAAAAACATCGGCCTCATGCTCTCCGGCGAGGTGAAGCAGCCCATCCTGGAAGCGGACAGCATCCTGGTGGAGGAGGGTCTCATAAAGGAGATCGGCAAGGGCCTGAACGCGCCCGCCGGGGCCCAGGTGATCGACGCCAATGGCTGCGCGGTCACTCCCGGGCTCATCGACTCCCACTGCCACGTGGTGCTGGGCGACTGGACTCCCCGCCAGCAGATGCAGAATTTCCTGGACTCCTCCCTGCACGGCGGAGTCACCACCGCCATCAGCGCGGGCGAGGTCCATCTGCCCGGCCGTCCCAAGGACCCCCTGGGCGCCAAGTGCCTGGCCATCCTGGCCGCCAAGTCCTGGGCCAACCTGCGTCCCGGCGGCATGAAAGTCTTGGGCGGAGCCCTCATCCTGGAAAAGGGCCTCACCCGGGCCGACATCCAGGAGTGCGCCGCCGCCGGGGTGAAGGTGATCGGCGAGGTGGGCCTGGGCTCGGTCAAGGACCCGGAGGAGGCCGCCCAAATGGTGGCCTGGGCCAAGGACGCCGGCATGACCGTGATGATGCACACCGGCGGCACCTCCATCCCGGGCTCCTCGGTGGTGGGCGCGGCCGAGATACTCAAGGTCCAGCCCTCGGTGGCCTCCCATATCAACGGCGGCCCCACCGCGGTCAGCCTGGCGGGCGCCCGGGAGATCATCGAAAAATCCGAGGCAGCGGTGGAGATCGTTCAGTGCGGCAACCAGAAGCGGGCGGTGGAGGTGGCCGGGATCATCCACGAGCGCCGGGAATGGGGCCGGGTGATCCTGGGCAACGACGCCCCCTCGGGCACCGGGGTGGTCACCCTGGGCATCCTGCGCAACCTGGCCCTCATCGCCGGCCAGAGCCCGGTGCCCCCGGAGATGGCCCTGTGCATGGCCACCGGCAACACCGCCAAGCTCTACGGCCTCAACCGGGGCCTCATCGCCCCGGGCAAGGAAGCGGACCTGGTATTCATGGACACCCCCATGGGATCGCCCGGCAAGGATCTTCTGGGCGCACTCAGCGAGGGCGATACCCCGGGGGTGTCCATAATCATGGTGGACGGCAAGGTGGTGGCCGCCAAGAGCCGCAACACCCCCCCGGCCGTGCGCCAGGCAAAGGTGGTGTAGGGCCCCAGGGCCCGGGCTTCGGGGCCCCGGCCAAGGGGCCAGGACATGAGAGCGCAGCAGGAGAGTAAAGCCATGGAGATTCGCAAGCTGATCACCATCGTGGAGGAGACCCACTCCGAGATGGACCAGAAGATCGACCCGCCCACCCGCAAGGCCGCGGCCATCGCGGTGGTCAAGAACCCCTTTGCCGGCAAGTACGTGGAGGACCTCACCCCGCTCATGGACATGGGCGAGGAGCTGGGCGGGCTCCTGGGCAACAAAGCCCGCCAGGCCCTGGGCATCGAGCCCGAGCAGTGCGAGTCCTACGGCAAGGCCGCCATCGTAGGCCTGAAGGGCGAGCTGGAGCACGCCGGCGCCATCCTGCACCCCAAGCTGGGCAAGCCCTTCCGCCAAGCCTTGGGCCGCGGCCTGGCCCTGATTCCTTCGGTGAAGAAACGCGGCTTTGCCGGCTGCACCATCGACGTGCCCCTGAACCACAAGGACGCCGCCTTCATCCGCTCCCACTTCGACGGCATGACCATCGCGGTGGAGGACGCGCCCAACCCGGACGAGATCCTGGTGGCCCTGGTGGTCACCGATTCGGGCCGCCCCCTGCCCCGCATCGGCGGGCTCACCAAGGAAGAGGCCAAATACGAGGACGGACTGAGGTAGAGACCCCCCCGCCGGGGGAGCTTTCGCCAAGCGAGAAGTCCTCCCCCGGCGCCCCTTAAAGCCAGAGCAGGGCCCCGAACGGAGCCGCACGGCCGCGGGCGCCCTGGGAGAAGAACGAGCATGGGCATGCTGCCTGAGGTTAAAAAGCACTACGGTAGGTTGAAGTTCTACATCAATGGCCAGTGGGTGGAATCCCGCTCCAACGACATACAGGAAACCACCAACCCGGCCACCGGCGAGGTGATCGCCGAGTTCCCCATCGCCACCCAGGATGAGGCCCGGGCCGCGGTGGAGGCCGCCCAAGAGGGCTTTCTGGCCTGGCGGGAAGTGCCCCTGCGCGAGCGGGGCAAGCTCATGTTCGACCTGCGCCAGAAGTTCGAGGAGCACTTCGATGTGCTCTGCCGGGTGCTCACCCAGGACCATGGCCGCACCATCGGCGAGAGCCGCGGTTCGGTGCGCCGGGTCATCGAGAACGTGGAGAGCGCCTGCTCGGCGGTGTACCAGATGCCCAAGCTCAACGAGCACGTGGACCAGCTCGCCAACGGCATCGACGAGTACATGATCTACGAGCCCAAGGGAGTGTTCCTCATCATCACCCCGGGCAACATCCCCATGCACGCCTGGTCCTCCTTCGTGCCCTATGCCCTGGCCGCAGGCTGCTCGGTGGTGGTGAGTCCCTCGCGCCAGGACCCGGTGGCCGCGGAGTACATCTGCCGGGTCACCGAGGATCTGGATCTGCCGCCCGGCACGATCAACCTGATCCACGGCGGGCGCCAGATCAACGAGTTCATCCTGCGCCAGCCCGAGGTGCAGGGAGTGGGCTTCATCGGCTCCACTGCCGTGGGCCAGGAACTCTTCCGGCTGTGCGGCGAGCTGGGCAAGGACAGCTCCCTGAACGGCAACGGCAAGAACTGCGTGGTCATCATGCCCGACGCCGACCTGGACCAGGCCGCCCAGTGGCTCCTGCGGGGCTGCTACGGCATGGGCGGCCAGCGCTGCCTGGGCTCGGACAACGTGGTCATCGTGGGCGAGGCCTACCAGCCCATGAAAGAGAAGCTGGTGGCCGCGGCCAAGTCCATGAAGCTGGGCTACGGCCTGGACGAGAGCGTGGACCTGGGCCCCATGGCCACCCAGGCCGGCAAGGACAAGGTCATCGCCTGGGTGGACCGCGCCCTGGCCGACGGCTGCCGCATGGGGCTGGACGGCCGGGCGCCCGAAGTGGCGGGCTATGAGAAAGGCTACTTCCTCTCGCCCACCATCCTGGAGGGAGCCGAACCCGGCATGCCCAGCACTCAGGAGGAGGCATTCGGCCCGGTGAGCGCCCTCATGCGCTTCGACGATCTGGACTCGGTGATCCGCTGGCACAACCAATCCAACGCCAGCCAGGGCCACTCGGCCTGCATCATGACCCAGAGCGGCAAGCACGCCCGCAAGTTCATCAAGGAAATGGAAACCGGCAACATCGGGGTAAACGTGGCCGTGCCCCAGCCCTACGCCTTCTTCCCCCTGGGCTCCAAGAAGCAGTCTTTCCTGGGCAGCGCCAAGAGCCGCTATGCCTCCCTGCGTCTGTTCCTGGACGAGAAAACCGTGACCTCCCGCTGGGTGTGAACCCAGCCTTCATAACCCTCCCCCTTACGCAGGGCCCCTTCCCTCCCGGAAGGGGCCCTTTTTTTCGGGCCGAACGCTTGTTCTGCAAAAACCCCTTGACTGGAGCAGGGGGCAACTCATTACGATAGGAGAGAGGGCGGTTGCGAGCTTGACTGAAACGGATCGCCAAGCAAGGGGCGTATAGCCACGCAAGAGGCGTACAGCCAACAAGGGGCGTATAGCCAAGCAAGGTTCCTGTAGTCGGCGCAACCAACAGCTACACTGGGTCGAGCGGCATAGCCTGATACCTTAGCGCAGAAATTTCCTACTCACGCGCGTTCAAGGCTGCCCTTCCAGCTCATCCCGGCCTGCATCTTCCCGGCAACCAGCCCGCGAGCCCGCCCTGGAGCGGGTCCACCACGGCGCAACTGCGTCCACCCGGCAAGACCAACGGGGAGTTCCCTCCCGTTGGCAGCCGGCGGGGGAGGTGCCTGATGCCACCGCATCTGATGACCGACTACCTCTTCGTGCTGATCTTTCTCCTGGCTGGTTTCGTCTTCGCTTTCATCCCGGTGCTCCTGGCCCACCTCATCACTCCCCGCGGCCTGGGCCTCAAAAAGCTCATCACCTACGAGTCGGGCATCATCCCCATCGGCCAAGCCTGGATCCAGTTCGGGGTGGCCTATTACCTATTCGCCCTCATCTTCCTGGCCTTCGACGTGGACGTGCTCTATCTGTTCCCCGCCCTGGTGGCCTATGGTTCCTTTGCCTGGCGCGACCTGGTGAGCATCGCCTTGTTCATCGGCATCCTGTCCCTGGCCATCGTCTATGCCTGGTGCAAGGAGGTGTTCGAATGGTAGAGCGCCACCAATCGCCGCCGCCGGTGCAACTGGCCGTGCTGAGCCAGATACTGGATTTGTGCCGGGCCAATTCCCTGTGGCCCATGACTTTCGGCCTGGCCTGCTGCGCCATCGAGATGATGGCGGCCGGGGCCAGCCGCTTCGACCTGGACCGCTTCGGCGCCGGCGTGTTCCGCCCCTCCCCCCGCCAAAGCGACGTGATGATCGTGGCCGGCACCATAAGCAAGAAGATGGCCCCCATCATCATCACCCTCTACGAACAGATGCCTTCGCCCAAGTGGGTCATCGCCATGGGAAACTGCGCCATCAGCGGCGGCCCCTTTGCCTATGAGGGCCAATACGCCATCGTGAACGGCGCGGACCGCTTCCTGCCGGTGGACGTGTACGTGCCCGGCTGCCCGCCCCGGCCCGAGGCCCTGATCCAAGGCTTCCTGGAGCTGGAGGACCAGCTCACCGGCGGGCCCAAGCGTAACTACCTGCGTCGTTTCCAGCGCCACCCCGGATCCAGGGAGACTGGAGGCGGGGCATGACTCCCCCAGGCGATATGCTCGCCCTCTTGCGCTCATCGCCCGCGGTCAAGGCGCTGCGCGAGGCGGATCACGCGGCCGAGGGCTTTGACTATCGCCTGGAGATCGAGCTGGCCGAAGCGCCCGGCCTGGCCCGCCTGCTCAAGGAGCAGGGCTTCTTCCTGGAGTACCTAACCGCGGTGGACCAGGGAGAGGTGATGGAACTGGTCTACGTGTTCAGCCGCTGGGACGGCCCGCCCCGGATCCAGGCCCGCTGCCCGGTGGGCCCGGCCGGCACGGCGCCCAGCCTCACCGGCGTGTACTCCGCGGCCGATTGGCAGGAGCGCGAGGTGTTCGACATGTTCGGCCTGCGCTTCGTGGGCCACCCCGGCCTCAAGCGCATCCTCCTGCCCGAGGACGCGGACTACCACCCCCTGCGCAAGGACTTCACGCCCGGTCCCCGCCACGGGGGCGACGTATTCGAGCCGGGAGCCGCCTGATGCTGCGCAAGACGCTCACCGACGACACCTTCTACCTGAACATGGGGCCCCAGCATCCCAGCACCCACGGGGTGCTGCGTCTGCTCCTGCGCCTGGACGGCGAACGCATCGTGGAATGCGAGCCCGTGCTGGGCTACAGCCACCGGGGCCATGAGCACATGGCCCAGACCCGGAGCTACCTCCGCTTCATGCCCAACCCCAGCCGCATGGACTACCTCTCCGGCCTGATGTACAACCACGCCTTCTGCCTGGCGGTGGAGCGCGCCTGCGGCATCCAGGCCCCGCCGCGGGCCCAGTACATCCGGGTCATCTGCGCCGAGTTGAACCGCATCGCCAGCCACCTCCTCTGGTTCGGGGCCTACCTCCTGGACCTGGGCGGCTTCACCCCCTTTCTCTATGCCTTCGACGACCGGGAGGACATCCTGGCCATCCTGGGCGAGATCACCGGCTCCCGCCTCACCTATTCCTACTGCCGCTTCGGCGGGGTGGAGCGCGATGTGACCCCCAAGTTCATCGAACTCACCAAGGCCTTCATCCCCAAGCTGCGGGCCCGGCTCAAGGACTACGACACCTTGGTGAGCAAGAACGTGATCTTCATCAACCGTACCAAGGGCATCGGCCCCATCTCCAGGGACCAGGCCCGGGACTACGCCCTCACCGGCCCCAACCTCAGGGCCTGCGGCGTGCCCTTTGACCTGCGGCGGAGCGAACCCTACAGCGTGTACCCGGAGCTGGATTTCCAGGTGGTCACCGCGGACCACGACGACCACGAGCAGGACGCGGCCGACTGCTATGACCGCTACCTGGTGCGCATGCAGGAAATGACCCAGAGCCTGAACATCGTGGAGCAGGCATTGGAGCGGATGCCCCGCGGCTCCATCCGCGCCCGGGGAGTGCCCCAGGAGCCTGCCCCGCCCCCGGGCGACTACCAGTTCTCCTATGAGAGCGCCCGGGGCATGGTGAGCGTGTACCTGGTCTCCGACGGCTCCCGGGTGCCGGTGCGCATGAAGTGGCGCACCCCCAGCTTCAGCAACCTGAGCATCCTGCCGCTGCTTTTGCCCGGCACCCTGGTGGCCGACACCGTGGCCATCCTGGGCAGCCTGGACCTGGTGATTCCCGAGATAGACCGTTAGGGAGGTTGCGACCCCGTAATGCTGGCAGCGCTGCAAAACACCTGGCAAGCCCTGGTCGACTTCTTCGGCCCGGTGGCCCTGGTGCTCTTCATCGGCCTGGTGGTGGCGCTCACCTGGGTGCAGATCAACGCCCTGTTCCTGGTGTGGCTGGAGCGCAAGGTGGCAGGCCACATCCAGCTCCGCATCGGCCCCAAGGAGGTGGGGCCCTTCGGCATCCTGCAAACCATCGTGGACGGGGTCAAGCTCCTGGGCAAGGAGCTGATCACTCCCCGTCCGGTGAGCTGGCTGCTCTTCGTGCTCAGCCCCATCCTGGTCTTCACCCCGGTGCTGGTGCCCTTCGTGGTGCTGCCCTTTGGCGAAAACCTCCAGGTGCGCGACCTGAACGTGGGCCTGATGCTCATCTTCGCCTTTGCCGGCCTCAACGTGCTGGCCATCCTCATGGGCGGCTGGGCCAGCAACAACAAGTACGCCCTCTTGGGCGCGGTGCGCTCGGTGGCCCAGAACGTGGCCTACGAGATACCCTTGCTGCTCTCGGCCATGAGCGTGGTGATCCTCTCCGGCTCCCTGAGCCTGCGCGCCATCGTGGACGCCCAGGAAGGGCTGTGGTTCGTGTTCGTGCAGCCGGTGGCGGCCCTGCTCTACCTGGTGGGCGCCACCGCCGAAACCAACCGGGCGCCCTTTGACATACCCGAGGCCGAGAGCGAGCTGGTGGCCGGCTTCCACACCGAGTACTCGGGCATGCGCTTCGGCCTTTTCTTCCTGGCCGAATACACCAACATGTTCATCGTGGCCTCGGTGGCCACCACCCTCTTCTTCGGCGGCTGGCGAGGGCCCATCGCCGACGGGCCCTGGTGGTTCCTGGCCAAGGTGTACCTGCTCATCTTCGGCGTGATCTGGGTGCGCTGGACCTTCCCCCGCCTGCGCTTCGACCAGCTCATGAACCTGGCTTGGAAGTACCTCATCCCCATCGCCCTGGCCAACCTTTTGGTCACGGCGCTGGTGCTGAAGCTGGTGAGGTGAGCATGAACGCCCTGGCCCGCTATCTGAAAGATCTGGTCATCGGCGCCTGGAGCCTGGCCGCGGGCATGGGGGTGACCATACGCTACATGTTCAAGCCCGTGGCCACGGTGCAGTATCCCCGCCAGCGCCTGCCCCTGCCCGAGGCCTACCGGGGCCACATCGAGCTGGTGCCCGCCGAGGGCGGCCACCGCTGCCTGGCCTGCGGCGAGTGCTGGCGCACCTGTCCCAGCGGGGTGATCAAGGTGCAGGGGCTCAAGAGCCAGGCCAGCGACCACAACCGCGCCCGCTACTTCTTCATAGACTTCTCGCGCTGCTCCCTGTGCGGCCTTTGCGTGGAGGTCTGCCCGGAGAGGGCGCTGCGCTTCTCGCGGGAGTACGAACAGGCCGAGATCAGCCGCTACGGGGCGGTGGTGGACCTCATGTCCCGGCTGCAAGAGGGAGGGCGGGCATGACTCCGGCCATGGCCCAATACATCCGGCCCGAGGTGGTGGCCTACGGCGCCTTTGGCCTGACCCTGCTCCTGGTCTTCGGCGGCGCCCTGTTGGCGGTGCTGCCCAAGAACATCATCCACAACGTATTCGGCCTGGCTACCAGCCTGGTGGGCGTGGCCGGCCTGTTCATCTTCCTGGGCAGCGAGTTCCTGGCCATGATGGAGATCCTCATCTACATCGGCGCCATCTGCATCGCCATCGTGTTCGCCATCATGCTCTCCCAGCCCATGCACCTGCAGATACCCCGGCGCTGGCGGCCCAAGCTGGTGTTCTCCTTCGTGGTGGCCGCTTCCATCTTCATCTCCTTTTCCGGCATCGTCACCCACACCGCCTGGGAACCGGCCCTGAACCGGGGCGGCGACTGGGGCGTGGCCCGCCTGGGCCGGCTGCTCATGACCCGCTACGAGCTTTTGTTCGAACTCATCTCCCTGGTGCTCCTGGTGGCCATCATGGGCGCCATCATCACCGCCGCCGCCCTGACCGGCGAAGAAGGCGGCCCGAACGACAAGGAGGCCTGATCCTGCCGTGGACAGCCTGACCACATACCTGTTCGTCGCGCTGCTGCTGTTCTGTATCGGCCTGTTCGGCCTTTTGCAGCGCCGCTCCCTGATCGGCATGCTGATCAGCGTGGAGCTGATGCTCAACGCGGCCAGCATCAACTTCCTGGCCTTCAACCGCTTCCTGGCCCCGGACCCGGCCACGGGCCAGATAATGGTTCTCTTTGTCATGGGCATCGCCGCGGCCGAGGCGGCCATCGCCCTGAGCCTGATCCTGGCCTTGTTCCGGCGCATGCGTTCCATTGACATCGAAAAGGCCCGGGAGCTGAGGGGGTAGGCATGACTGCAATGGCGCCCGAAGGCATGGTGACCTGGCTGACGCTCATCGCCATGGGCCTGCCCTTCGTGGCCTTTTTGGTCATCTTCTTCCTCACCCGGCCCCGGGTGGTCCCCTCCCTGGCGGTGAGTCTGGTCTGCTCGGCCGTATCCCTGGTGGTGGCCTGGTGGCTGCTCTTCCACTACCGGACCATGGAAGCGCCAATGGTCTTCCAGGTGCTGTGGATGGCCGGCGGCCAGGCGGCGATCAGCTTTGGCTTTCTGCTGGACCCCTTGAGCCTGGTGATGCTGGTAATCGTCACCAGCATCAGCTTCCTGGTGCAGGTCTACAGCCTGGGCTACATGGCCGGCGACCCGGGCATAGCCAAGTACTACAGCTTCCTCTCTCTCTTCGCCTGGTCCATGATCGGGCTGGTGGCGGCCTCGGGGTTGATGCAGCTCTACATCTTCTGGGAGCTGGTGGGGCTGTCCAGCTACCTGCTCATCGGCTTCTGGCACCACAAGTTCAGCGCCTCCCAGGCCGGCAAGAAGGCCTTTGTCATGACCCGGCTGGGCGATTTGGGCTTCTTCCTGGGCATCATCATCCTGCTGCTCAACCTGGGCGACCTGTCCATCCTGGGCCTGAACAACCAGGCCGCGGCCAAGCTCAGCCCGGGGCTGCTCACCCTCAGCGCGGTGCTGGTCTTCTGCGGAGTGGTGGGCAAGAGCGCCCAGTTCCCCCTCCTGACCTGGCTGCCCGACGCCATGGAGGGCCCCACCCCGGTGAGCGCCCTGTTGCACTCGGCCACCATGGTGGCGGCCGGCGTGTACCTGGTGAGCCGGCTGTACCCCATGTACAGCGCCTCGCCCGACGCCTTGGCCGTGATGCTGGCGGTGGGCACGGTGACCATGCTCCTGGCCTCCACCATGGCCATGGTGGCCGAGGACATAAAGCAGGTATGGGCCTACTCCACGGTGAGCCAGCTCGGCTTCATGCTCATGGGCCTGGGCGCGGGAAGCTACTTCGCCGGCGTGTTCCACCTCACCACCCACGCCGCCTTCAAGGCGCTGCTCTTCCTCTGCTCCGGCGTGTTCATCCACCACTTCGGCACCAACGACTTCTTTGCCATGAGCCGCCAGGGCGCCCGCGGCCTGCGCATCCCCATGGTGTGCATCACCATCGCCGGCGCGGCCCTAGCCGGGGTGTTCCCCCTGGCCGGCTTCTTCTCCAAGGAGGCGGTCATGGGTTCCCTGGCCGAGCTGGACCAGGGAATCTGGCTCTGGGCCGGGCTCCTGGGCGCCCTGCTCACCGCCTACTACACCTTCCGCCTGCTGTTCGTGATGTGGTTCCCCAAGGCGGGGCAAACCGCCCCCCAGGCCGGCCACCAGGACCACGGCGGCCACGACCAGGATCACTCGGCCGGCGGCTACTGGGCCATGGCCGCGGCCCTCATCGTGCTGGCCTGCTTCACGGTGGCCCTGGGCCTCTTTGGCCAGGATCTCATCGAATACCTGCATTGGCGGCGGCCGCCGGAGGTGCCCCACCACACCTGGCTGCTGGTGGTGGCGGTATCGGTAGTGGCCCTGGGGGTGGTCCTGGCCTGGCTGGAGTTCGGCCGGCGGGGCGCGGCTCAGGAGGGCTTCCTGCGCCGCCTGCCCGCCCTGGAGACCCTCTTCCGGCGGCGCTGGTATCTGGACGACCTGTACCGGCGGCTCACCGACTACGTGGTCTACGGAGTGTTCAGCCGCTTCTTGACCATGAACGACCGCAGGGTGGTGGACGGCGCCATAGACGGAGTCTGCCGCGGCACCGTGGGCACCGGCTGGCTGCTCAGCTTCCTGCAGAGCGGGCTTTTGCAATACAACCTCTTCGCCATGGTGCTGATCATAGCCCTGGTGGGGCTCTACTTCCTCTTGCTGTGAGGAACGGACCATGACCGGCTTTCCCATCCTCTCAGCCATAATGCTGGCGCCCGGCGCGGGCCTGCTGGTGATCCTGTTCTTGCCCCCGCAGGCCAAGCGCGCGGTGCGCTGGGTGTCCCTGGCCGCGTCCGGGGTCAGCCTGGTGCTCACCCTGTACCTCTACGCCGCCTATGACGCCACGGCCGGAGGGCTGCAATTCGTGGAGCGCAGCCTGTGGGTGGAAAGCCTGGGCATCTACTACTTCCTGGGCGTGGACGGCATCAACCTGCCCCTGGTGTTGCTCACCAGCATCGTGTTCTTCACCGGCGTGTGGACCATGTGGGACCTGGAGAAGCGGGTCAAGGAGTTCTTCTCCTTCATGCTGCTCATGGTGCTGGGCGTGTACGGCGTGTTCATGTCCCTGGACCTCTTTTTCCTCTTCGTGTTCTACGACGTGTCGCTCTTTCCCATGTACCCCCTCATCGCCATCTGGGGCTCCACCCGCAAGGAGTACGGCGCCCTTAAGCTCACCCTCTACCTCCTGGCCGGCTCGGCCCTGGTGCTGCCCGGCATCCTGTACGTGTACTTCCAGAGCGGCGTGTTCAGCTTCGACCTGATGGAGATCGCCGCCGCCGGCCTGCCGCCCGCGGCCCAGAGCCTGGGCTTTCTCCTGTTCCTGTTCGGTTTCGGGGTACTGGCCGGCCTGTGGCCCTTCCACACCTGGTCGCCGGTGGGCCACGTGGCCGCGCCCACCGCGGTGAGCATGATCCACGCCGGGGTGCTCATGAAGCTGGGCGCCTACGGCGTGCTGCGGGTGGGCATGTTCCTCTGTCCCCAGGGGCTGGTGGAATGGTCGCCCCTCATGGCCACCCTGGCCACGGTGGGCATCGTGTACGGCGCCCTGGTGGGCCTGGCCCAGACCGACCTCAAGTACGTGATCGGCTACTCCTCGGTGAGCCACATGGGCCTGGTGAGCCTGGGCCTGGCCACCGGCACCCTGGGGGGGGTGGACGGCGCGGTGTTCCAGATGTTCGCCCACGGGGTGATGACCGCCCTGTTCTTCTCCACCGTGGGCCACATCTACGACCGCACCCACACCAAGCTGATACCCGAGCTGGGCGGCATGGCCAAGGTCATGCCCCGAGCCAGCTTCTTCTTCATCCTGGCCGCCCTGGCCGGCATCGGGGTGCCCTGCCTGGCCAGCTTCTGGGCCGAGCTTCTGGTGTTCATCAACGGCTTTGCCGTGTACCCGGCCCTGGGCACCGCCGCGGTGCTGGGCCTGGTGGTGAGCGCGCTGTTCATGCTGCGGGTGGTGCAGCGCACCTTCTACGGCGAGAAGAACCAACAGTACGCGGGCGCGCCGGACATGAGCGGGGTCATGGTGCTGCCCCGGGCGCTGCTGGCCGGCACCATCTTGTTCTTCGGGCTCCTGCCCCGCTTCATGCTGGACACCATCCAGACCGGGGTGGCCCCCTTGGTGGAGCTGTTTAAGTGATGCCGCGGGAGATCATGCTCTTTCTGCCGGAGTTGGCCTGCCTGTTCATGGTGCTGGTGCTGTTCTGCCTGTGCCTGCCCAAGGAGGTGAGCCAGCGCCGGGTGCACAGCGTCGCGCTCACCCTCTCCGGCTTGGGCGTGGCAGCGGCGGTGGCCGGCCTGTGGCAGCATGGCGAACTCTTCTTCGCGGCCTACCGGGTGGACCTCTTCAGCCAGGTGTTCAAGCTCATCATCGCGGTGGCGGTGTTCCTGGTGGTCAGCATCTGCCGGGGCCTGGCCGGGGTGGAGGAACGCTACCACGCCGACTTCTTCCTGTTCCTGGCCACCTGCAGCCTGGGCATGATGCTCATGGTCAGCGCCATGGAGCTGATGACCCTCTACGTGGCCCTGGAACTCAGCTCCTTCAGCCTCTACATCCTGGTGCCGCTCAGGCGCGGCGACGACATGGACGTGGAGGCGGGAGTCAAGTACCTGTTCATCGGCATCACCGCCTCCTGCGTGATGCTCTTTGGCATCAGCTACGTCTTCGGGGTGGCCCACACCACCTACCTCTCCGCCATCATGGAGCGCCTGCCGCTTCTGATCCAACAGCCCGCCGCGGCGATCGGCCTCATGCTCACCCTGTCCGGCTTCTTCTTCAAGCTGGCCGTGTTCCCCTTCCACTTCTGGGCACCGGACGTGTACCAGGGCGCGGCCAACCAGGTGACGGCCTTCATCGCCACTGCCTCCAAGGCTGCGGCGGTGGCGCTCCTCATCCGCCTCACCGCCCTCACCGGCGGCACCAGCCTGCACCTCATCGACGTGCTCATGGTGCTCTGCGTGGCCTCCATGACCCTGGGCAACCTGGTGGCCATCGTGCAGAAGGGTCTCAAGCGCATGCTGGCCTACAGCTCGGTGGCCCACGCCGGCTACGTGCTCATGGGCATCCTCACCATGAGCGAACTGGGCTACTCGGCCGCGGTGTTCTATTCCATGGCCTACATGGTGATGAACTTCGCAGCCTTCGCGGTGGTGGTGCTGGTGGCCACCGACGGCCAGAACCTGGCCATAACCGACCTGGCCGGCCTGCACCGGCGGGCGCCGGTCCTGGCGCTCACCCTGATGATGGCCCTGTTCTCCCTGGCCGGGATTCCGCCCACCGTGGGCTTCACCGGCAAGTTCCTGGTGTTCGCCGGCGCCATGCAGCAGGGCTATTTCTGGCTGGTCCTGGTGGGCATGATAAACGCCACCATAAGCCTCTACTACTATCTCATGGTCATCAAGGCGGCCTACCTGATCAAACCCGAGCGAGAGCTGCCGCCGCTCACCCTGTCACTGCCGGTTCGGCTTCTGAACTACGCACTCATCGCGGCCATGGTCTACCTGGGGGTGTTCCCCGGCGGGTTCCTGGATCTGGCCCAGGCCGCAGTGCGCGGAATCATGGGAGGCGTGTAGCCATGCGCCACGGCCTGGCCAGAGACGAGCGCGGCCTGCCGCGGAGCAGGCGGGAGGCACCGCTGCCGGTCCTGGGCCCCACCCGCCTGGTGATATGCGGGCATCCCCAATGCCGGCGGGGCGCGCCGGAGCTGAGGGCCGCCCTGGCCCGGGAGGCCGAGGCGCGGGAGCTGGAACTCACCCTGGGCGAGGCCCCCACCGTGTGCCGGGGCGACTGCGCGGGCGGGCCCTACCTGGGGCTCGGCGAGCTGGGGCTCTTCTACGGGGGCGTGGCGCCCGAGGAGGCGGCCGAACTGGTGACCGAGACCTGCCTGGCCGGGCGCCTGCTCTTTCCGCGGCTGTTGGTTTCGCCGCTCACGGTGACCGACAGCAGGGTGCACTATCCCCGCAGCCGGGACGCGCTGGTGCTCCTGGAGGAGGACCGCTGCCCCTTGCAGGCGGCGGCCTATATCTTCCGCTTCAACGCAGCCGAGTCCTGCGGCAAGTGCCTGCCCTGCCGCCTGGGGGTACACCGGGTGGAGACTCTCTTGCGGCAACTGGAAAACGGCGGGGCCGGGGCAAAGGCGCTCCAGGAACTGGAACAGCTCACCCAGGCCATGGCCCGCGACTCCTACTGCGACTTCGCGGCCAAGGTGACCGCGCCCCTGCGGCTGGTGCTGGAGCTGGCCCGGGAGGAGGTGGTCCGCCACCTGGAGGGCGGCTGCCCCCATGCCGCCGCCGGCCTGGAGCCCCTGGGCAGGGGAGGAGCGTGATGGCGGATAGGCGCATCACCCTGTCCATCGACGGCCAGCGGGTCACGGTGCCCGCGGGCGCCAGCCTGCTGGAGGCGGCGCGCGCCGCCGGGGCCCGGATACCCACCCTGTGCCACCACGACCGCCTGCCCCCGGGCGAGGCCTGCCGCCTGTGCGTGGTGGAGGTGGACGGCCAGCCCCGTCCCCTGGCCGCCTGCGCCACCCCGGCCCAGGAGGGCCAGAGGGTGCATACCGACACCAGTGTGCTGCGCGCCGAACGCACCGCCATGCTGCGCCTCCTGCTCAGCGACCACTACGGCGACTGCGTGGCGCCCTGCTCCCTGCGCTGTCCCGCGAACATCGACATCCAAGGCTATATCGCCCTCATCGCCCGGGGCCGCTACCTGGAGGCCACCCAGCTCATCCGGCGCAAGAATCCCCTGCCCCTGACCTGCGGCCGGGTGTGCCCCCATCCCTGCGAGTCCCAGTGCCGCCGGAGCCGGGTGGACGAGCCGGTCAACATCAACCACCTCAAGCGCTTCGCCGCTGACATCGCCTACCGCGACCTGGACCGCCTGAACCCCACCCCCGCGCCGCCCAGCGGCAAGCGGGTGGCCATCGTGGGCGGCGGTCCCGCCGGGCTGAGCGCGGCGTTCTACCTGGCCCTGGCCGGGCACCAGCCGGTGATCTTCGAGGCCAACCCCGCCCTAGGCGGCATGCTGCGCTACGGTATCCCCGAGTACCGGCTGCCCAAGAAGGTCCTGGACCGGGAGATAGAGGCCATCCTGCGCCTGGGCGTGGAGGTACGCACCGGCCGGGTCTGGGGCCGCGACTTCTGGCTGGCAGACCTGCGCCGCGACCATCAGGCCGTGTTCCTGGCCATCGGCGCGGCGGTGAACCGGGAGCTGGACTTCCTGCCCGATGGCATGCCCGGCGTGAACTACGGCACCTGCTTCCTGGGCCAGGTGGCCCTGGGCCAGGAGACCGGCATCCACGGCCGGGTGGCGGTGATCGGCGGCGGCAACACGGCCATGGACTGCGCGCGTACCGCCCTGCGCCTGGGCGCCGACGAGGTGACCGTGTTCTACCGCCGCTCGCGCAAGGAAATGCCGGCCCAGGACCTGGAGGTGCGGGAAGCCGAGGAGGAAGGCATCCGCTTCGAGTTCTGCGTGGCGCCGGTGGACATGCAGGAGCGGGAAGGTGCCCTGGCCGGGCTCACCATGGTGCGCATGGACCTGTGCGAGATAGACGGCTCGGGTCGGGCCCGGCCCAAGCCGGTGGAGGGCTCGGAGTTCCAGGTGCCCCTGGACTATGTCATCGTGGCGGTGGGCCAGGTGGTGGACTGCGAAACCCTGGCCAGGGACTCCCTGGCGGCCGAGCTGGCCCAGACCCGGTGGCGCACCATCCAGAGCGACCACCTGAGCGGGACCACCAGCCTGGAGGGGGTATTCGCGGCCGGCGACTTGGTAACCGGGCCGGCCACGGTGGTGGAGGCCATTGGCGGCGGTCGCCGCGCGGCCGAGGCCATGGACCGCTGGCTGCGCGGCGAGGACCCGGCCCCTTCCCGGCCCTTCACCTTCAGCAAGGGCACCCTGCAGGAAGTGGACGAGGTCAACTTCCGGGGACGCACCCCCGCGCCCCGGGCGGTCATGCCGGTGCTGGCCCCCCAGGAGCGGCGGCGGAGCTTCCAGCAGGTGGAGCTGGGGCTGAGCGAAGACCAGGCCCGGGCCGAGGCCGAACGTTGCCTGGCCTGCGGCTGCCAGGCGGTGGAGGACTGCCTGCTCCGCCGCACCGCCACCGATCTCGGCCTGCGGGAGTTGGTGCCCCAGGTGAAGCCCGCCCAGCCCTGGAGCATCCGCGACCAACACCCCCGGGTGCTGATCGAGGACAGCAAGTGCATCGTATGCCGCCGCTGCGAGCGCGCCTGCGCAGACTACCACGGCCGGGCGGCCATCAAGGTGACCCAGGAGCCGGTGGGGGACCTGGCCCGCTTCCGCGTCCACCGGGTGGAGATCAACGAACGTTGCGACGAGTGCGGCCTGTGCGTGCAACTATGTCCCACCGGCACCCTGTCCTACCACACCACCTGGCCCCAGCCCGGTCCCTTTGCCCTGCGCTGGGCCGAGAGCCTGTGCAACCTGTGCCCGCTCATGTGCCGGCTGAAGACCGGCAGCATCGGCGACCACTTGGTGCGGGTGGAGGGGCTGGAAGCTCCGCCGGCCTTTGGCCACCTCTGCCGCCGCGGCCGTTTCGACCTGGCCGAAGCGGTTGAATCACCCTCGCGCCTGACCCGCCCCCTGCTGCGCCAGGGCGGCAAGCTGCGGGAAGTGGGCTGGCAAGAGGCCTTCAGCGAGCTGGCCACCGGCTTTGAGCGCCTCAAGGTGGAAGCGGCCCCCACCGGCCTGGCGGGCCTCACCCTGGGCCGGGCCAGCCTGGAGGAATTGTATCTGTTCGGCAAGCTGGTGCGCCTGGGGCTGGCGACCAACAACCTGGACTTCCTGGCCCCGGACGACGAGGCGGCCCAGGGCGGCCAGCTTTTGGCCGAACTGGCCCCGCGCAAGGGACGCCTGCGCTACCCGGAGCTGGAAGAATACGGCCTGGTGGTCCTGGTGGGCCATGAACTAAGCCAGCGCCTCCCCCTGCTGGAGGCGGCCCTGCACCGCTTGCAGGTCCGGGGCGGCGGGCTGATCCTCTATGGCCGCGACCAGGTGCTGGCCGACCGGGCCGACCTGAGCGTGGACACCCCCATGGGGCACGGCCTGGCCAAGGTGCAGCGGCTGATCCTGGGTGGAGCCGACGAGGGCCTGGCCGCCGAGCTGGCGGACAGGGCCGAAAGCATGCTGGTGCTGGTGAGTGAAGCGGACCTGGATCAGACCTGCCTGGATCCCCTGGACCGGCTCAGCGAGTTGGCCACCACCCTGCCGGAACGGAAAGTGGAGCTGGCCCTGCTGCCGGCCTTGCCCTCGGTGCTGGGGCTCCGGCGGGCCGGCATCAGCCCGGACCATTATCCAGGGCACCGGCGGATCAAGCCCCAAAGCCTGAAGGCCATGCGCCGGGCCTGGGAGCGGGAGCTGCCGTCCGAACCTGGCCTGGGAGCCCGGGAAATCCTGGCCAGGGCCGCCGCCGGGCGGGTGCGGGGTCTGCTGGTCCAGGCCGGGGGGATCTTGCCCGGGGAGCCGGTGGCCACCGTGCTCTTGAACGCATTGCAGGCCGTGGACTTCGGCGTAGTGTTGGCCAGCCACCATACTCCCCTGACCGAGCGGGCGCGCCTGGTGCTGCCGGCGCCCCTCTGCCTGGAAAGCGGCGGCACCTTTGTGGGAGCGGACGGCTCCCGGTTGGAACTGGCCCCGGCCCTCGATCCCCCCAGGGGGGTGCATCCGGGCTGGCGGCTGTTGGGGCTTCTGCTGGAGCTCCTGGACGGCCCCCCGGCCCCCCGGAGACTTCTGCACGTACAGTCCGAAATGATCGTGGTGAACCAGGTCTTTGCGGAGATGAGCCATGCCTGACAGTACCAAGTGGGCCTTGGAGCGCTTGGAAGAAGCCAACCATATTTTCGAGCCTGGCGACAAGACCTGGCAGGCGCAGCTGGCCAACCTGGTCATTTGGGCGCTGGAATGCGCCCTGGTCTGGTCCCTGGCCTCGCGGCTCTGCCGCTTGTGAGGCAGGCTCTGCAAAGGAGACCATTATGGATGTGGATTTCCTGGCCACCACCGAGGTATGCCAGGGCATGAGTCCCTCCCACCTGGAACGGCTGCTGGAGTTCTGCCTGCCCGACCAGCGCAACCAGGGCGAGATGATCCACGACGAGGGGGAAAAGGCCAAAGACCTGTTCCTGCTCAGCCAGGGTGTGGTGCACCTGCGTTTCCAACTCCCCGGCCACAGCACCTCAGAGGCCATGAACATCTCCGTGGTCAGGCCGGGCGGCGTGTTCGGCTGGTCGGCCCTGGTGCCGCCGCGGCGCTACACCCTGGCCGCCTGGTGCGCCTCTCCCACCTGCCGCTATCTCCGTGCGGACGGACGCGAGCTGGAGCGCCTCTTCGAACGGGAGCCCGACCTTGGCTACATATTCATGCGCAACCTGGCGGTCATCGTGGGCTCCCGCCTGCGGGCCCTGCGCGAGGAACTGGCCAAGAGCCAAGGCTTCGACGTGATTCACGGCTGGTAGCGCCGGCCGTAGAAAGGAGGGGACCATGCTGGTGAAGGTCCTCATAACCCGCCGCATCAAGGAGGGCGCCGAGGTGGACGCCCTGGTGACCTTGAGCAGCCTGCGGGCCCGGGCCATAGACCAGCCGGGCTACATCTCCGGCGAAACCCTGGTGGGCCATGACGACCCGCGCAAGCTGGTGGTGATCAGCACCTGGGACGATCTGGAGCACTGGCAACGCTGGAAGGAAGACCCGGCCCGGGCTGAGGTGGAGTCCCAGTTGGAGGGGTTCCTCCTGGAACCCACCCGCTACGAGGTGTTCACCCCCGGCGCGCGCCGCCCCGCTAGCTGAGACAGGCCACTGTCTGGCTGGGCGGCATCTATGGTATGATGCCTAGATGCATGCCCGGCTATGATACCTTTGGCCTGCCCAGGAGTCTATCTGTGTTCAAACCACTGGCAACCGCCCTTCTCGTAGCGGCCGTGATCCTCTATCCAGCCACCTGTCCGCAGCCCGCCGCCGCCGCGGACGCCCAGGCACTGTTGGGCCAGGCCCAGACCAGCCTGAAGGCCCGCGACCTGGACAAGGCCTTCCACCAGGCCAACGCCGCGGTGGAGGCCATCTGGCAACAGATGCCCCTGCATCTGGAGCAGGCCTTGTTCGTCAAAAAGCCTCCCCAGGTCTATGGCGCGTACATACCGCGGAAAAGCAACCGCTACCCGCTGAAGGGTGAGCCCCTGCTCATCTACCTGGAGCCCAAGGGCTACCGCATGCGCGTCAATCCCGACGGCACCAAGAGCTTTGCCGTGTCCCTGGACATCGCCCTGACCGACCCCCAGGGCAAGGTGCTCTGGGGCAAGGAGGGCTTCCTGCGCAAGTCGATCACCAGCCGCCACTTTGTGCGCGAATTCTATCTTCTGGTGACGCTCACCGTGAGCGGGGCGCCGGCGGGCGACTACGTGGTGTCCCTGCGGGTCAACGACCTGGTGGGCAAGCAAAGCACCGTGACCAAGCTCCCCTTGGAACTGCGCTGACCCCCCTGCCTGGATGGGGACAAGCAGGCGCGGGGTGAGTGAAGACACCCCGCGCCGCGCCATTGGCACCACAAAAAATCCCCCACCCGCCGGGGTGGGGGATTTGCGCGGCCGAGCCGCAGCGAAAATAGCAGGGATCTAGTCGGGGTTGCGGGTGGCCAGCACGGCGATGGTGGTCACGCAGCCCCAAACGAACGCCGCGGTGAGGGCTCCCAGAAAAACGTCCAGCATTGGGGACCTCCTTGCAGGATTAGGTTCGCTTCAGCGCCATCTATATTGCCATCGGCCGGAGTAAAGCGCAAGGGAAACCTCGGCCCCGGCCCCAAGCCCAAAAAACGGGGGCGCCCCCCAAAGGAGGCGCCCCCAAGGCATGGCAGTGGGCTACTTGAAACAGCAGAACACCCGGTTCTCCAGGATTTCCACCTTGTCATTGAGGAAACGGGCGTTGAAGCCGGCGTTGCGCAGTATGTTGTAGGCCATCTCGGCGCGCAAGCCCGTGCGGCAGTGGGTGATGATCTCCTTGTCCTTGGGCAACTTGTCCAGGCTGGAGCTCAGCTCGTCCACCGGGATGTTCATGGCGCCGGGCAACATGCCGCCGGCGGCCTCGGCCGTGGTGCGCACGTCCAGGATCTGCTTGTCGGCCGGCCGGTGGTTCACGATGTTCATGAACTCGTCACCGGTTATCTCACCCGGGTGGGGACGGGGCAGGTAGAAGATCTTGGTGCGGACCATGTCCTTCTGGATGGGACCGTTGTGGGCCACCCAGCCGCGGTAGCCGCCCTGCAAGACGTAAACGTTCTTATAGCCCCAGGACGATATCAGCCTGGCCACCGGGGCCAGCTTGTCCAGGGAGGTCTGGTCCGCATACAGCACTATATAGGCCCGGCGGTCCAGGGGGAACTGGTCCTTCTCCTTGGCGATCCTATCCAGGGCAATGGCCACGGCCCCCTGGATGTGGCCCTTCTTGGCGGCCTGGGGACCGCGGGTGTCGATGACCACGATGTAGCCCAAGCGGCTGTCCACGAACTTGCGGGTGGTGAGCACGGGCAGGCCCGCCTTCTTCCAGGCGGGCACTCCGGCGTGGAAGACCTTGACGTTAGTGTACCCATTCTTTTCCGCCAACCTGGCGGCCATGGGCGAGAGCACTCATCTGAATCCCTGGCAATAGAAGATGATGAGCGCGTTCTTGTCCTTGGGCAGCTTGGCCATCATCTCGGGCATCTTGGGGAAGGGTATGCTGATGGCGGTGGGCAGGTGGCCCTCCTGGTAGCGGATGGGCGGGCGGGAGTCCACCAGGGTGTAACCGCCCTTCTCGGGCCCCTTTTGCACCAGGGCGGCCACATACTTCACATCCACGAGCTGCTGGGGGGGCACCTTGATCACGGGCTTGGCCACGATCTCGGTGGCCACCATGTCCTTGCCCTGCATGCGGTAGGTGACCTGTACCGGGATGGGCTTTTTCAGTGCCTTGATGCTGGGAACGTTCTCCACCGTGGTCTGGGGGGTGAACTTGAGGACCAGCACCTCTCCCTTGGCTATCTTCACCGTAATGGACTTGGCCTTGTTGGAGCGGCTCTGGAACTCCCCGGCCACCAGGTTGTCCATGTCCTTGATCTCGGCGTGGCACTTGAGGCATTTCTTGGCCGCAAGCACCTTGGCCTGGGATATTCCGGGCGCGGCCAGGCCCAGGCCCACCAGCAGCAGGGCCAGGCCCAGGATCGCCCCGGCGGCGCCGCCTCGGCTGAATCTGTTCATCATGACTCCTCCGCTCGATTGGATTGCCTTGCTCTCCGATGCCCCTGGGGGGATGAAAGCGCAAAGAATTGATTCGCAAAGGGATAGCAATAGCCATACCAGAAGTGCCCCCAGGCGAGGTTTTTGGGGCAACAGCCTATTAACACGCCCCTTTTGGATTGGAACCGCCGATGGAAGACCAAAAGGTGTAAAGCCAGGTGCAAAGCTGTCAACTTAACACTCTTAACAGGGCGCGCTCCGGGCTGTGGTAGAATGGCCCTGCGTAGCCGGTCCTAAAGAAGACGAGCTTTACTGGGGGAAGCGCACCTTGGGCCGCACAGTGGTGGTGGGGGTGGGGGAGATGGCCGTCTCCGGCAAGGCCGCGGACGAGTTGGTCACCCATTCCCTGGGCTCCTGCCTAGGGGTGGCGATACACGATCCCGTGGCTCGGGTGGGCGGGCTGTTACATATCATGTTGCCCCACTCGCGGCTCAACCCCCAGCGCGCCGAGGCGCACCCCTGCCTGTTCGCTGACACCGGCCTGCCCCGGCTTTTCCGGGCGGCCTATGCCTTGGGGGCCCGCAAGCGCCGCCTGCGGGTAGTCCTGGCGGGCGGCGCCCAGAGCGGCCCGGGCAATGACCGCTACCAGGTCGGCCAGCGCAATTACGCGGCAGTGCGCCGCCTATTGTGGCGCAACGAGGTGCTGGTGGCGGCGGCAGAGGTGGGCGGCAGCCACAGCCGCACCCTCCGCCTGGCCGTGGCCAGCGGCGAAATCACCATGCATATCCTCCCTGACCAGGTCAAACTGCTGTGAGGAACCATCCGGCCCCGAGGAAACCCCTCCTGAAAATCACCTTGGCCGCGCCTGCTTGCATCGGTTAATCTGGTGGGCGGAGTGTATCAACCGCGCCGTACAGGCGTGCAGCACATGGGAGGCGAGGCATGGCCGCTCAGGCCAAGGAACGACCCCTGGTGGCGGTGGTGGGCTCTGGTTACTGGGGCAAGAACCTGGTGCGCAACTACCACGAGCTGGGCGCCCTGGGGCTCATCTGTGACAAGAGCCAGGACACCCTGGCCCAGTTCCAGGAACAGTATCCCGGGGTGGAGACCTGCTCGGCACTCAGCGAGGTGCTCTCCCGCCAGGACATAGCCGCCGTGGTCATCGCCACCCCGGCCGAAACCCACTACGAACTGGCCCGGGAGGCGCTCCAGGCCGGCAAGCACGTGTATGTGGAAAAACCCCTGGTGCTGGACGAGCGCCAGGGCGAGGAACTGGTGGCCATGGCCGACGACAGGGGCCTGGTGCTCATGGTGGGCCACCTGCTGCAATATCATCCCATCTTCGTGAAGCTCAAGGAGATGACCGGCTCGGGCGAGCTGGGCCGCATCTATTACATCTACTCCCACCGCCTGAACCTGGGCAAGATACGCCGCGAGGAAAACATCCTCTGGTCCTTCGCCCCCCACGACATCTCCATGATCCTGGCCCTGGCCGGCGAGATGCCGGACGATGTCTATGCCACTGGCGGGTTCTATCTGCAGAGCTTCGTGGCCGACGTGACCACCACCCACCTGCACTTCCCCTCCGGCCTGAGGGCCCACATCTTCGTGTCCTGGCTGCATCCCTTCAAGGAGCAGAAACTGGTGGTGGTGGGCGAGCGCAAGATGGCGGTGTTCGACGACACCCAGCCCTGGCCGGACAAGCTCCTGCTCTACCCCCACCAGATAGAGTTCGGCCCCGGCGATGCGGTGCCGGTGCCGGTAAAGGCCGAGGCCCAGCGGGTGGAGGTGCCCGAGCAGGAGCCCCTCAAGTCCGAATGCCGCCACTTCTTGGCCTGCGTGCAAAAGGGCGAGCGCCCCATCACCGACGGCCGCGAGGGGTTGCGGGTGCTCCAGGTGTTGAACCGCAGCTCCATGGCGCTCACCTCCATGGAGATAAAGCAGTTCAGCCAGATGGACCCGCGGGCCCTGGTGCTGGCCCACCTGGGCGAGCCGCCTGCCGAGGAGGCCACCTTCTTCGCCCACCCCAGCGCGGTGATCGACGAGGGCGTGCACATCGGCGCGGGCTGCAAGATATGGCACTTCAGCCATGTGCTCAAGGGTTCGCGCATCGGCGAGGGCTGCAACATCGGCCAGAACGTGGTCATCGGCCCGGAGGTGACCATCGGCAAGGGCTGCAAGATCCAGAACAACGTGAGCGTGTACAAGGGGGTGACCCTGGAGGACCACGTGTTCTGCGGGCCCTCCATGGTCTTCACCAACGTATTCAACCCCCGGGCCCACATCCGCCGCATGGACGAGATACGCCCCACCCTGGTCAAGACCGGGGCCAGCCTGGGCGCCAACTGCACCATCGTGTGCGGCAACGTGATCGGCCGCTACGCCTTTGTGGGCGCTGGCGCGGTGGTCACCAAGGACGTGCCCGACCATGCCCTGGTGGTGGGCAACCCGGCGCGGCGGATCGGCTGGATGTGCTCCTGCGGGGTGCGCCTGGACGAGCGTCTCATCTGCGGCGCCTGCGGCCGCCGCTACCTGGAAAGCGAAGAGGGCCTGACCGAAGCCTAGCCGCCCCGGCAAAAAGACCACAAGCATGGACACTCTCGTCTTCGTGCTCAAAAAGCTGGTCAGCCGGCTGCTGTTCCCCGTGGGCCTGGTGCTGGTCCTGGGCCTGGCCGGGGTGGTGCTCTGGCTGCGAAAGCCCCGGCGCCGCCTGGGTCCGGCCCTGGTGATCGCGGCCGGCCTCATCCTGTGGGCCCTGGCCACCCCCCTGGTGGCCGGCTGCCTGCTGGCGCCCCTGGAGCGCATGGCCGGCCCCTATGCCCAGCCCCAGGAGCTGGCCCGCCTGGGGGTGAGGCAGGTGGTGGTGCTGGCCGGCAGCCAACGCGGTGCCGGGCTCTCCCCGGCCGACCGCTGCGGCGACTCCACCACCTTGCGGGTGCTGGAGGGGGTGCGCCTGTGGAAGGGGATCAAGGGCGCCCGCCTGGTGCTCTCGGGCGGGTCCTTTGCCCAAGGCCCTTCTGCGGCCCAGGCCATGGCCGCCCTGGCGGTCCAGGTCGGGGTGCCGCCGGGAGCCATCCGCCAGGAAACCACCTCCTGGGACACCGACGACCAGGCCCGCATCCTGGCGGACAAGCTGGGCAGGGAGCCTTTCGCCCTGGTCACCTCGGCCAGCCACCTGCCCCGCGCCTTGCGCATCTTCCGGGCCTACGGCCTGAACCCCTACCCCGCGCCAGCCGACTTTCAAGGCGCGGGCAGTGGCCAAGGCAGCTTCTTGGCCCTGCTGCCCCAGGCCCAGGGCCTGGCCGTATCCCAGCGAGCCTTGTACGAGTACCTGGGGCTGATCCTTTGGGAACTCAAATCCCTGGCAGGCCTGGCCCCCCTGCCGCCTCCTGCCCCCCCGCGCACCGAACCAGGCTAGGAGCACACCCGGCCGCGGGCTTTTTGCTTGAGCGATGAAGCGGATTCCCCTAGGCTTCAGTCCATAGGCAACCAGCAGGACGCAGCCCCTGGCAGGGGCAAAGCGAGGATCACATGAAGATACTGGTCACCGGCGGCGCGGGATTCATCGGCTCCCAGGTGGCGGAGGCCTACCTGGCGGCGGGCCATAAGGTTTGGGTGCTGGACAACCTCTCCACCGGCTCCCGGGACAACCTGCCCGCCGGGGCCCGGTTCGCGGAGATAGACCTCATCCAGCCCGAGGTGGCCGGGTTCCTGGAGCGCGAGCGCTTCGAGGTGGTAAACCACCACGCGGCCCAGGTCTCGGTGCCACTCTCGGCCCAGAACCCCCAACTCGACCTGACCACCAACGGCCGGGGCACCCTGAACCTCCTGCAGGCCTGCGCGGCCAGCGGGGTGCGGCGCTTCATCTTCATATCCTCGGGCGGGGCGGTCTACGGCGAGCAGGAGCGCATCCCCATCAGCGAGGAGGCCCTGCCCCGGCCCTTGTCGCCCTATGCGGCCCACAAGCTCTTGGGCGAAAGCTACCTGCCCTTTTTCCAGGCCGAGCACGGACTGGAATACGTGGTCCTGCGCTATGCCAACGTGTACGGCCCCCGCCAGGTAGTGCAGGCCGAGGCCGGGGTGGTGGCCATCTTCTGCGACCGGCTCTTGGCCGGCAAGACCTGCACCGTGTACCGCCACCAGGACATGCCCCGGGGCATGATCCGCGACTACGTGTACGTGGGCGACGTGGTGCGCGCCAACCTGGCCGCCCTGGAGCGGGGCACGGGGGGTATCTTCAACATCGGCACCGGCGTGCCCACCAGCACCCTGGACCTGTACCAGAGCCTGGCCGCAGCCCTGGGGGTGGACGCGGAGCCCGCCTTCGGCCCTCCCCGCCCCGGCGACCTGCGCCGCAGCCTGTTGGACATCAGCCGCGCCCAACGCGAGCTGGGCTGGGAGCCCCGGGTGGACCTGGCCCAAGGCGCCCGGCTCACCATAGCTTGGGCCAAGCAAAAGGCCGGAGCCGCCTAGCAGCCCCGGCCCGGAAACCGTCCGCTGGTTTCAGCTAGTCAAAGGGATTGTCGAGCACGATGGTCTGGTCGCGGCCTGGCCCCACGCTGACCAGGGCCAGGGGCGCGCCGCACAGCTCGGCCAGCCGCTCCAGGTAGGCCCGGCAGGTGGAGGGCAAATCGCCCAGGGAACGGGCGCCGCTGATGTCCTCGGTCCAGCCGTCCATCTCCTCGTACACCGGCCGGCAGGCGGCCAGCCGCTCCAGGGAGGCGGGGATGGTGTCCACCTGGTTCCCCTCCGGGGTCTGGTAGGCGGTGCATATCTGGAGCTTGTCCAGGCCGGTCAGCACATCCAGCTTGGTGACGCACAGGCCGGTGATGCCCGAGAGCATCACCGAACGCCGCACCACCACCGTATCCAGCCAGCCGCAGCGCCGGGGCCGGCCGGTGGTGGAGCCGAACTCCTGGCCCTTGTCCCGCAGCCAGCGCCCCTTCTCGTCTTCCAGCTCAGTGGGGAAGGGTCCGCCGCCCACCCGGGTGGTGTAGGCCTTGACAATGCCCAGCACCTGGTCGATGCGGGTGATGCCCACCCCCGCCCCTGCGCACACGGTGCCGGCCACCGGGTTGGAGGAGGTCACATAGGGGTAGGTGCCGTGGTCGATGTCCAGGTGGGTGCCCTGGGCGCCCTCGAAAAGCAGGTTCTCGCCGTCGGCCAAAAGCTCGTGCAACTCTGCGGCCACGTCGCCCACGTAGTCCTTGAGGATGCTGCCGTACTCCCGGTACTGGCGGAAGATGGCGCCCGCGTCCAGGGGCTCTTCTTTGAAATACTCGGTGAGCCAGAAGTTCTTTTCCTTGACGTTGGCCTCGATCTTGGCCCGCAGCACCTCCGGCTCCAAGAGGTCTATCATGCGCACGCCCACCCGCGAGGCCTTGTCCTCGTAGCAGGGGCCGATGCCCCGCCCGGTGGTGCCGATGGCCTCCTTGCCCTTGGCCTTTTCGCGGGCCAGGTCCAGGGCCTGGTGATAGGGCATGATCACGTGGGCCCGGTCGGAAAGGCGCAGCTTCTCCGGCCCCACCGGCAGGCCGCGCTGGCCCAGCTTTTCCATCTCCTGCAAGAGCACCCCGGGGTCTACCACCACCCCGTTGCCGATGTAGCAGGCCTTGCCCTGGTGTAGGACACCTGAGGGGATGAGGTGCAGGATGAACTTCTCCCCGCCCACCACCAGGGTGTGGCCCGCGTTGTTGCCCCCCTGGAAGCGCACGATGCCGCGGGCGCCCTCGGTCAACAGGTCCACCACCTTGCCCTTGCCTTCGTCGCCCCATTGGGAGCCTATGATCACCACGCATGCCATGGTGCTTGTTCCTCCTGAATTGATAAGCTGAGGGCCAGAAGCCCCAAGTACCCTACTGCACCCCAGGGCCCCTGTCAACGTGGGCCGGCGCCGCCCTTGGAATTGCCACCCTCCCTGCCCCATGCTATATTTGCTTGCCAGGCGGGAGTAGCTCAGATGGCTAGAGCGTCAGCCTTCCAAGCTGAGGGTCGCGGGTTCGATTCCCGTCTCCCGCTCCATTCAATGCCCCCAAATAATCGGCAGTCACGGCCATGCCGCGGCTGCCGATTATTCTTCAGCTTCCATGACTCCGAAAGCCTTTCTCACCGCTGAGCCATCAGACCTCGTATGAGGATAATCTGCACAAGACGACAATAACATAGCAGCCGGACTAACTGTAATCTCGTCATCACGTTGCCTCTGGGAAGAGACAACGCTATCTATGTCTAATTTTATTGATCCTTTACATTTTGCATATGATAAAATATCATTTACACTATGAGAATTTATAATCATTACTAAAAACTTAATTCAAGTGCCTTTTTTGAGGAGAGCGGTGATGCCGATCGACAAGAGCAAAGTAAGAATAAATCATGAACCCAAAATGTCACTTAATGCCTTAGGTGAATATCTTACTGTTGGCCCTGCCAGAAGAAAAAGCATTATACGAGACCAAAAATACCAGAAGACATTTATTACTGCCCGCTACAAAGAAGCAGAAAAGGCTATCACCAATTATTTGGTTGGGGGTTGTCAAGACGATCAAACGTTAAAAGACACGGTTATCCGTCTACTGACTGCTGACCATGAGAGCGAATGGCGAAGGCAAGCCTTCAACAATTGTGCCGATGCCATTGATAGTTTTCGAGATATGGCAAAGGATTTGCCCATAAAAGCAGTCAAAGCCACACATGCCGAAGCATCCCAGCCCAAGATATCTATAGCTGGAGTGGCCGTCAGCGTGAGACCTGAGATCCTGTTGAGAGACAAGACCGGCAATATTGTGGGAGCCATCAAGCTATATTTCCGCAAGAGCAAAGAACTAAGCGAAAAGACAGGCAAATTAATCGCTACTGTACTTCGGACCTATTTAATGGATACATTTAACGCTGCGGATACCGTGAAGCCAGCAAAGTGTCTGGTAATGGATATCTTTAGTGGACAAATTCATCAAGCTCCAAAAGCTTACAAACGCGCTATGGCAAACGTGCAGTCGGCATGTGAGGAAATCGCTATCCGCTGGCCTTCTGTGACCCTCTGAGTTACAAGGAGGTACCAATACAAACCCTCTATTACCTTAAAAGTAATCCGCCCACAACATCTGTGTCTTGGGAGGACATATGAACTGCACGACTATACTATTCTCTTGGGAGTCCTAAAAGTAGTGTAAGCCATATTTGCGCTGGGGGCTTGGCAGCTACCGTAAGCTTCCCCGTCAAGAGGACAGTTCAAAAGTAGAGATTTCAGCTTCGAT
>CAZUHP010000016.1:0-12605 GCA_964620595.1 uncultured Desulfarculaceae bacterium
ACTCCGCTGCAGCACCAACCGTACATAACGGCTTACTTCAATCGGGAGAGACATCATCTTGCTTGGCCTTGTGGGTGGTGTCCTTGTCCAGGTCCATGATCTGGCGGTAGACCGTGTAGCCGCCGCCAGCCACGCCCAGCAATATGAACACCGTGATGAAGACGCCCTTGGTTCCCAGCCAGCGG
Source organism: uncultured Desulfarculaceae bacterium (assembly GCA_964620595.1). Classification (GTDB taxonomy): domain Bacteria; phylum Desulfobacterota; class Desulfarculia; order Desulfarculales; family Desulfarculaceae; genus Desulfocarbo. The sequence continues at coordinate 186 of CAZUHP010000016.1, forward strand.
TCCAGCCAATAGCCTATGGCAAAGCAGAAAAGGAGGGAGCCCGCAAAGGTGAGCCCCACCTGCATGACCAAGGCCAGGTGATCCCACACTGCCCGGGGGGGCTTTTCCAGCATGGCGCCTCGTATCCAGCGGTGTTGCCAATCGCCGAGTTCTGCGGTTTGATTGAGGGGCTCTAATAATCCGTGTACGCTGCCCGGAAAAGCATGTCAAGACAAAAGCTTGGTTGTGCATAAAATGTGCAGGGACCGGGGCGGACCCGCCGGTCGCAAGCCCCTTGCCGGCCCTCCCCGGCTTGTGCTAATTATTAAGAATCGCGCACAGCCCGGCTTTAGTGGCCCCGCGCCGCCTTTGACCCGTCAAGGCCCTTGGCCCAGGTTCTCGGCGCCGCTTACTGAGCCGAACCAAGGCATTCGCCCCAACCTTTAGGAGGAAGAGCTATGTCGGAGAAGCGAGTCGCCCGGGTAACAGACATCATTGCCGCCTCGCCGGTGGGTTTCGAGGACGCCATCAAGGTTGGTTTCGAGCGGGCCACCCGCACCCTGCGGGGCATCACCGGCATGCGGGTCATCGAGCAGCGCATCGCTGTGGACGACAACAACATCGCCGAGTACCGGGTGCGCCTGGAAGTGATCTTCGTGCTGGAGAACTGACCCCCGGTTCCTGCCAAGCTTCGCACTCAACGGGCGGGGCCTCTCCCTTGGGCGGAGGCCCCGCGTTTTTGGAAGCGCCCCATGACCCGCGCCCCCTATGACCAACTCTACATATATGAACTGACCGGCGACGCCCGCGGCCAGGCCGCCGCCCTGGCCGGGGAGGGTTACCTGGGCCTGTGGCTGGAGGAAGGCACCAGCTTCTTGTTCTTCTCCCGGCCGGCCGAGGAGCGGGTGGCCGCCCTCGTGGCGGCGGACCCCGGGCTGGGCCTGCGCGAGCGCCACCAGCTTTCCTACGAGCAGTGGCAGGGCGGCCTGGCCCTGGAGCCGGTGCACCTGGCCGGCCTCAGCGTGGCCCCGGCCTGGGCCGAGGGCGGGGAGCTGGAGACCCCCGGCGGCCAGCCGCTCCTGCGCCTGGACCCGGGGGTGGTGTTCGGCAACGGCCTGCACCCCACCACCCGTCACTGCCTGGAACTCCTGCTCCTGCGCGCCGAGACCGGCCCCTTGGGCCGGGTGATGGACCTGGGCTGCGGCACCGGCATATTGGCCTGCGCGGCGGCGATCCTGGGCGCCGAGCAGGTGTTGGCCGTGGACCTGAACCCCCTGTGCGTGGAGACCACCAGGAAGAACGCGGCGCTCAACCGCCTGGAGGTGGAGGTGGTCGAGGGGCGGGCCGAGGAGTTCATCGCCCGGCCGGCCGGGCTGGTGCTGGCCAACCTGCACTGGGGCGCCCTGGAGGGGGTGCTGGCCCGGCCGGAACCGCTGCAGGGCAAAAGCGATCTCATCATCAGCGGAATCACCCGCAGCCACCTGGGGCGGCTACGGGCCAGACTGGACGCTTTGGGATATAATGAATCCTCCAGCCGACAAGCCGAGTCCACCTGGTTCTCCCTGTGGGCCAGGCGGGCCGGCTGAAACCATAACCGCCACGCGACGGGCGGCGCGGGCCGTCCGGCAAAAGACAACCAGGAAAGCCACATGAGTACACTGCTGGACAAGATCTGGGAAGCGCACCTGGTGCGCCAGGAGGCCGGCCGCAGCGATCTTCTATACGTAGACCGCCACCTGGTGCACGAGGTCACCTCGCCCCAGGCTTTCGAGGCCCTGCGCCGGGCCGGGCGCAAGGTGCGCCGGCCGGACCTCACCTTCGCGGTCATGGACCACAGCATCCCCACCAAGGACCGGCACCTGCCCATCGCCGATCCGGTGGCCGCGGCCCAGGTGGAGGCCCTGGTGGCCAACTGCCGCCAGTTCGGCATCACCCTGCTGGACTTGAACGACCCCCGCCAGGGGGTGGTGCACGTGGCCCTGCCCGAGCTGGGGGTGATCCTGCCCGGCCAGACCGTGTTCTGCGGCGACAGCCACACCGCCACCCACGGCGCCTTCGGGGCCCTGGCCTTTGGCATCGGCACCAGCGAGGTGGAGCACATCCTGGCCACCCAGACCCTGCCCCAGAAGAAGCCCCGCACCCTGGCGGTGCGGGTGGAGGGCGAGTTGGGGCCCTGGGTGGGGGCCAAGGACCTGGTGCTCCACCTCATCGGGGTGCTGGGCGTGGCCGGCGGCACCGGTCACGCCATCGAGTACCTGGGATCCACGGTGCGCGCCCTGTCCATGGAGGGTCGCATGACCCTGTGCAACATGTCGGTGGAGTGCGGGGCCAAGGCCGGCATGGTGGCCCCAGACGAGAAGACCTTTGCCTATCTCGAGGGCCGGCCCCTGGCGCCCCGGGGCGCCGACTGGGAGGCGGCGCTGGATTGGTGGCGCGGCCTCAAGAGCGACGAGGGCGCGCGCTACGACCGGGAGGTGGAGATATCGGCCCAGGCCGTCGAGCCCCAGGTGACCTGGGGCACCAATCCCGGCCAGGTGGTTGCCATCAGCGGCCAGGTGCCCGACCCAGCAGACCTGCCCGATGAAACCAGCCGGAGCGCCGCGGCCAAGGCCCTGGCGTACATGGGGCTCAAGCCCGGCACCGCCGTGAGCGACATCGCCATCGACTACGTGTTCATCGGCTCCTGCACCAACGGCCGCATCGAGGACCTGCGCCAGGCCGCCCGGGTGCTGGAGGGCAGAAAGCTTGCCGAGGGGGTGCAGGGACTGGTGGTGCCCGGCTCGGGCGCGGTCAAGCGCCAGGCCGAGGCCGAGGGCCTGGACCGCATCTTCCGCCAGGCGGGCCTGGAGTGGCGCGAGCCCGGCTGCTCCATGTGCCTGGCCATGAACGACGACCAGTTGCCAGCGGGCAAGCGCTGCGCCTCCACCAGCAACCGCAACTTCGAGGACCGCCAGGGCCGGGGGGGCCTCACCCACCTGGTGAGCCCGGCCATGGCCGCGGCCGCGGCGGTGGCCGGCCGCTTCGTGGACGTGCGGGAGCTGATGGGATAGTATGCCCCCAGAGGCGGGGGGCACGCCCACCCGGCCGGGGACCGCAGACACAAGGAGAGTATCCGGCGTGCAGATTTTCGTATCCGGCTCTTTGGCCTATGACCGCATCATGGAGTTTCCCGGCAGGTTCGCCGATCACATCCTGCCCGAGAAGATCCACATCCTCAACGTGTGCTTCACCGTCAACGGGTTGCAGGAGAACTTCGGCGGCACTGCGGGCAACATCGCCTACAACCTGGCCCTGTTGGGTGAAAAGCCCCTGATCCTGGCCTGCGCGGGACGCGACTTCGACCGCTACCGCCTCTGGCTGGAGGAGCACGGCCTCCCCACCGAAGGCATCCGCCAGGTGCCCGAGGAGTTCACCGCCGGGGCCTACATCACCACCGACAAGGACGACAACCAGATCACCGGCTTCAATCCCGGCGCCATGAAGTATCCCTCCCTGTACAGCCTGGATGGCACCGGGCCCGAGGACAGCCTGGCCATCATCTCCCCGGGCAACGTGGAAGACATGCTGGCCTACTCCCGCGCCTACAAGGAGCGGGGCATCTCCTACATCTTCGACCCCGGCCAGCAGATACCCATCCTGCCCCGGGAGGGCCTGGCCGAGATGATCCACGGCGCGGACATCCTCATCTCCAACGACTACGAGCTGGAGTTGATCACCAAGGCGGTGAACAAGACCAAGGCCGAACTCCTGGAGATGACCGGGGCCATCATCACCACCCTGGGCGAGCAGGGCTCGGTGGTGTGCCGGCGCGGCCAGGAGGAGGTGCCGGTGGCCGCGGCGCCGGCCGCCCGGGTCCAGGACCCCACCGGCGCGGGCGACGCCTACCGGGCCGGCCTGATCAAGGGCCTGGTCATGGGCAAGGACCTGCCCGCGGCCGCGGCCATGGGCGCGGTGTGCGGCTCCTTTGCGGTGGAGCAGCTCGGCACCCAGCAGCACGCCTTCAGCCAAGACGAGTTCTGGGAACGTCACCGGGCTACCTTCGGCGACTGAGCCGGGGGCATAAAAAAGGGAGGCGTCCGGCATGGAAACGGAAGGCAAGGATCCAAGACCCGCCCCGGCCGACTGCCTGGGCGGAGAGCCCGGGGAGCAGCTCGCCCGGGTGCAGGAGTTCTTCAGGGCGCGGGGACTCTTCGGCCACAGGCTGGCCCTGGGCCAGGGCGGCTGCACCTATCGCATCACCTGCGACGAGCGCGCCTTTGCCGTGTTCCGGGTTAACGAAGCCCGCGGCCTGCCTCCCGGCAACCCCGGCTGGATGGTCTGCCGCCTGGACCGGGACAGCCTGTTCGAGGAATGCCGCACCCCCGGTCTCTGCCAGGGCCACCTGGCCTGTCCCCACGACCTGGGGGCCTGGCTGGAACTGATCGACGAAAGCTGGAAACAGGGGCTCTGGCGGGAGCTTTCCTGAAGAGACCAAAAGGCCGCCCTCCCGCCGGGGCCCTGCCGGGCCCAGGCGATGCCGCGGCGGCGTTCACGGGCAAAGACGCCGGGGCCCAGGCCCGCAACCCGAGGAGTCGACATGGACAAGCTAGTCAAGTTCACCGGCCTGGTGGTCCCCCTGGACCACTCCGACGTGGACACCGACCAGATCATACCCAAGGAATTCTTGAAGCGGGTGGAACGGGCCGGCTACGGCCACGACCTGTTCGCCTACTGGCGCTACGACCAGCAGGGCCGGCCCCGGCCTGATTTCGTGCTCAACCAGCCGCGTTACAAGGGGGCCCAGGTGCTCCTGGCCCGGGACAACTTCGGCTGCGGCTCTTCCCGGGAGCACGCGGTGTGGGCCCTGGCCGACTACGGCTTCCGGGTGCTGATCGCGCCCAGCTTCGCCGACATCTTCAAGGGCAACTGCTTCAACGTGGGCGTGCTGCCGGTGGAGCTGGAGGCGGAGTTGGTGGAGGAATGGTTCCGGCGGGTCCTGGCCAACGAGGGCTATTGCATCACCACCGACCTGCCGGCCCAGACCCTCACCGGCTCGGACGGATTCGCCTGCTCCTTCCAGATCGACCCGGACCGCAAGCGGCGGCTGGTGGAGGGCCTGGACGAGATCGGGCTCACCCTGGAACACGAGGACGACATAGCCGCCTACGAGGCGGCCCACGCCCGGCCCTGGCAAGCGGCCACGCCATCTTCGAGCTAGAGAGGAAACACCATGACCAACACCAACACCACCATAGCAGTGATACCCGGCGACGGCATCGGCCCTGAGGTGACCGAGGCCGCCCTCCAGGTCCTGGAGGCCGCGGGCGTGGCCCTGGACTTCCGGCACTACCAGGCGGGCGACGAATGCCTGGAGCGCACCGGCCAGGCCCTGCCCGAGGAAACCCTGGCCGGCGCCCTGGAGGCCCGGGCGGTGCTCTTCGGCGCGGCCGGCGCCTCGGCCGCGGAGGTGATCCTCCGCCTCAGGGCCGAGCTGGGCACCTTCGTGAACCTGCGGCCGGCCAAGGCCTTCCCGGGGGTGGAGTGCCTGTACCCGGACTGCGACCTCATGATCGTGCGGGAAAACACCGAGTGCCTGTACGCGGGCATCGAGTCCCGCCTCACCGACGAGGTGGCCACCGCCACCCGCCTCATCACCCGCCGGGCCTCGGAGCGCATCGCGCGCTGCGCCCTGGACTACGCCCGGGCCAACCGCCGCCAGAAGGTGACCGCGGTGCACAAGGTCAACGTGCTCCAAAAGACCGACGCCCTGTTCCTGGAGTGCTGCCGCCAGGCGGCCGAGCAGTACCCGGATGTCACCTACGAGGAGGGGCTCGTGGACTCGGTGGCCATGCGCCTGGTCATGGACCCCTCGGCCTTTGACGTGATCGTCACCACCAACCTGTTCGGCGACATCCTGAGCGACCTGGCCGCGGGGCTCATCGGTGGCCTGGGCCTGTGCCCCAGCGCCAATTTGGGCGACGAGCACGCCCTGTTCGAGCCGGTGCACGGCAGCGCGCCGGACATCGCGGGGCAGGGCCTGGCCAACCCGGCGGCGGCCATAATGTGCGGGGCCATGCTGCTCCGCCACCTGGGGGAGACCACGGCGGCGGAAAAGATCGAGGCCGCCCTGGCCAAGGCCATTGCCGAGGGCGCCACCACCCCGGACCTGGGCGGAAGCCTGAAGACCCGGGAGATGGCGCAGGAGGTGATCGCCCGTATGTGAGAAGGGCGGTTCCCTGAGCGAGGAAAAGGCCCGGCGTTTCGCCGGGCCTTTTTGGCGGGCGCCCCGCCCCTCCCCAGCGGGCCGGCATATCAGGCGGCGGGGAGGGGACGGACGCGATGGACGCGGGGGGCCGCCTATGGCTGGCGCGGCCCCTTGTCCTTCATCTGCTTCTTGAGCCGCCAGGCCTCGGACAGGTAGGCCGCGGCCACGATCAGGGCCGCCAGGATCAGCGCCGTGATCCAGCCGCCCTGGATCTTGAACAGGCGCTGCAAGAGAAAGCCGCCGGCAATACCCAACGCCAGCCTCATCACCAAAATCATGCCTCGGTTCATGGGACGCTTCTCCTGGTTGGGGTCCACCCCGCCTTTGTACCACGCCCCGGCCGGCCCGCCAAGAACCCGCAAGGCAACCGCCTCAGTCGTAGATGATCTCCCAGCCCAGCTCAAAGGGCTCCAGGCCCGGGCCGAAGCACTGGCGCCGGGTGGGGCCGGAGCCCGGGTCGCCGGCGCGGTCCAGGCTCCACAGGCGCAGCTCTATGGCGGGCAGGGGCTTGGCCCCGCTCTCCACCGGCTCGCGCCAAAGCTCGCGCTCCTCGATCACCTTCCAGCGGCTGCCGTCGGCCTTGCGGCGCAGGAGTTCGCCCACCCGGGGCAGGCCCTCGCCCTGGCGCAGATCCTTGAAGCGGTAGGCCGGGCGGGCGCCCTCTTGCAGTACCCGCTCGCCCATGATCTTGATGCCGATGGCGCCCAGGGGGGCGGTGAGCAGGATGGAGAGCACCGCCACCGCCAGGATCACGTCGCCCCCGGCCACGCCCGCGGCCAAGGGCACCGCGCCGATGGCCGCCTGCACCGTGGCCTTGGGCAGGTAGGCCACCACCGCAAACAGCTTCTCCTGCCTGGTGAGGTCCGTGCCGGTCAGGGAGATATAGGTGCCCAGGCTGCGGGCCACCAACCCACCCAGGATGACCAGGATGCCGGCCAGGCCCGCCTGCCAGGCCACGCTTATGTTGACCTGGGCGCCCACCAGCACGAACAAGAGGAGTTCGGCGAACACCCAGAGCTTCTTGAGCTTGGCCGAGATGATGTGGGCGATGGCCTCTTCCTTTTCCAGGATGATGAAGCCGATGGCCATGACCCCCAGCAGGCCGGCCAGGGGGACCACCCCCCGCAGGCTGTGCTCCAGCCACATGAGGCCGATGGCCACCCCCAGCACGATGATGGTGCGCCGGGGCGGCTTGAGGTCCACCCGCCGGAAGAGCCGGTAGAGCAGATAGCCCGGCACCAGGCCCGCGATGATGCCCAGCACGATGGAGACGGGGATGCTGCCCAACTGCCAGAGCCAGTTCACCTCGCCGCCGCCGGCCATGCCCATGAGGATGGTGAAGATCACGATGACGAACACGTCGTCGATGGAGCTGGCCGCCAGGATCAGGGTGGGTATGCCCTTGTCCTCGCCCTTGCCCCGCTCCATGAAACCGATCATCAAGGGCACCACCACCGCCGGCGACACCGCGCCCAGGATGCAGCCCAGCACCGCCGCCTCCAGCCAGCCCAGGCCCAAGAGGGGCGGGGCCAGGAAGGTGACCGCCACTATCTCGAACAGCGCCGGCACGCAGCTCATGGTCACCGCCGCCGCGCCCACCCGGTTGAGGGTGTCCCGCCGGAGTTCGAAACCGGCCCGCAGCAGGATCACGATGAGGGCGATCATGCGGAAGTCGGCCGAGACCCGCATCATGTCCGGGGCCAAGAGGTCGAGCACATAGGGCCCGACCACCACCCCCACCAGGAGCATGCCCACCAGTCCGGGGAGCTTCAGCCGCCGGAAGGCAGCATCAGCCAAAAGACCCGCCAATACGATCAGCGCCAGACTCACCGCCATGATCCGTAGCTCCTCCGTGCCAGCCTCTGGTGATCGCCCCCAAAAGCAGGCGGCTGCAAAGCACAAAAAATTCCCGCCCGCCTAAGGGCTGGCCCAGCCGGGCCCTTTTTTCTGCTCCCTGCCCCGGCTGCAACGCATAAAAAACTCCTGCCCACTTAAGGGACAGGAGTCATTGGCCCCCTTGGGGACGGTTAACGGCGGACTCCACCGCCCAGGCTCGCGCTGCTTCTAATAGCAAGGCCGGCCCCGGCTGTCAAGTCCGCCCGGGCCGGCCCTGTGGGTTCCGGCAGGGCAAGCCTCCCCGCGCCCGGGGACTAGAAGTCGCCGAAGTCCCCCTCCTGGTCGTCTTCCAGGGGAATGGCCTTTTCCGCCTCGGTCCTGGCGGCGGCAGAACCGGCTCGGCCTTTGCCCCGCCTATCCCCTTCGTCCCCGCCGGCGGACGAGGGGGGCGAGGGGGGCGAGGGGGGCGAGGGCAACCTGGGCACCGACCGCCCGGCCAGGTTGCCGGCCTGGGCCTGGCCGGCGCCCTCCACCAAGGCGCTCAGCTCGCGCACCATGCCTTGCAGGGCCTGGGCCTGGCTGGCCAGCTCCTCGCTGGCCGCCGCCGACTCCTCGGCGTTGGAGGCCACCTGCTGGGTGACCTGGTCCATCTCGGTGGCGGCCTTGTTTATCTGGTCTATGCCCTGGGCCTGCTCGCCCGAGGCCGCGGCGATCTCGCCCACCAGCTCGCCCACCTTCTGCACGCTCTCCAACACCTGGCTGAAGGCATCGTCCGTGGTATGCACCAAATCCGAACTCTGGCGGATGTGGGCGATGTTGCCCTCGATGAGCTGGGAGGTGTCCTTGGCCGCCTCGGCCGCGCGCATGGCCAGGTTGCGCACCTCGTCCGCCACCACCGCAAAGCCGGCCCCGGCCTCGCCGGCCCGGGCCGCCTCCACCGCGGCGTTTAAGGCCAAGAGGTTGGTCTGGAAGGCGATCTCGTCGATGGTTTTGATGATCTTGGCCATCTCGTCCGAGGCCTGGTTGATCTGCTCCATGGCCTCCTTGAGTTCCCCCATGGAGCTGTTGGCGTTCTGCACCATCTGGCTGGCCTCTTTCATGAGCAGGTCCGCCTGCCGGGCATTGTCCGCGTTCTGCCTGGTCATGGAGGCCATCTCCTCCATGGAGGAGCTGGTCTCCTCCAGGTTGGCCGCCTGCTCGCTGGCCCCTTGGGCCAGGGACTGGCTGGCGCTGGCCACCTGCTCGGAGGCAGCGGCCACCTGCTTGGAACCCGCGTGCATGCCCCGGGTGATGCGCCTCAAGACCGCGGTGGTGCCGCGCACGATGAAAAAGGCCAGCAGGATGCCCACCACCACCGCCACCGCGCTCACCAGCGAAACCAGCAAGCGGGCGTTTTGGGCCGAGGCCAGCATGGCCTTGTCGGTCATTATGTGCCGCTTGGCCTCGGCCCGGATGGCATGCAACAGGCTCTGCACCTGCCTGAGGGCGGGCAGGGTCTGGGTGGCATAGGCCTCCCTGGCCCGGCGCTGGCCGGCCAGGGCCTCGTCGGCCGCCTTGCGCATCTGGGCCAGGATGCCCTGGGTGGCCAGCATGTACTTCTGGGTCTGGTCGGCAAATATCTGCTTGGCCTGGTTCTGGGCCTGCACCAGCCGGCTTTCCTCTTCTATGGCCTGCTTCAGGCCCGCGACCACCTTGGACAGGGCCGGCAGGGTGACGGACTTGAACACCGCCTGGGCCCGGGCGCGGTCACCAGCCGCCAGGGCGGCCTGGATGCGCCTGGCCGACTCGTGCAGCCGGTCGTGGGGGTCCTTGATCTGGGCCATGATCTCGGCCAGGGCCGGGAAGCTTTCCAGGCACTTCTGCCCTTTCTCGCTGGCCAGCCACTTGCCGAGGCTGCACTGGCTGGGGTCCATCTGCACGCCCAGGTCCCGGCGGCCCAGGAGGATGGCGGTGGACACCTTCTGCGCCCAAGCGTGGTGGTCATCCAACTGGGCCAGCAGGGTGCTCATGAGACCGGGGTGAATCTGGCGGTAGGCCTTGCTGACCGCGGCCGCGCTTTCGTGCAGCTTGGCGTGGGGCTCCTTGATGGCCTCCAGCAGGCTCTCCAGCTTGGGGTTGCCGGCCACCGCCGCCTTGGCCTGGTCGCTGTAGAGCCACTTGCCAAAGGCGCACTTGTGGGGATCGCTCTTTACCTTCAGCTTCTCGGCGTTGGTCAGGAACACCTTGCAGATATTCAGGATGCCCTTGAGGTGGTCGGCCTCCCTGGCGGCCAAGAAGCCGGGCAGCTTGTCATCGGCGGCCTGGAAGTGCTTGGCCACCTCCAAGGCGGAGGCATGCAGCCGGGCGTGGGGAGCCTCTATCTTTTTCAGCAGCGGCGCCAGGGAAGGCACCAGCTTCTCCACCTCCTGGCGCCCCTTGCCGTAGAGCCACTTGCCAAAGGCGCACTTGTGGGGGTCGGTCTCCACCGTCAGCTTGGTGACCTTGGCGTCGGTGAGCAGTGCGTTCACCTGGTTGGCCCAGTTCAGGTGGTCCAGCTCGCGCTGGGCCAGCTCGCCGTCCAGGCTGTTGCCCAGGATCACCTCCTCTGCATTGCCCACGATGTCGCCCATCCCAAAGTAGCTGAGCGCCCCGGCGATGCAAAGCAGCCCCAACACCACGCCGAATCCCACGGAGATCTTCTTGCCTATGGTCAGGTTTCGCCAACTCATGAATACAACCTCTCTTGACTTCGCTGCCGATCAACACGCAGTGCAGGCACCGCCCAGCGGTGACCTACGCCAAAAAGGGCTTCACCGTACTCGGCTCCCGGGTGGCTTGCGGGGGGAATCAAAAGAGATGGAGAACCCGAGAACCACGGTGCTGCCCGTTATCGTCGCAATCCATGGGGCATGGCATGACTTCATCATAACTGTCCTGGCGGGGCTTGATCCTGGACTCATGTCTAAAATTAGAAATTTAGCCAAACCATGGCTGCTTGTCCATAAATACCTGCTGAATATAGTTGTTTTGTTGGCCCCGGGGGGCGCCCCAGAACGGGATGGAGACGGGATTCTCTGAAAAAAGCCAATAGTTACAACGCCTGGCCAGGGGCGGCCTTATAATGGAGCCTGGTCACGGTAACCGGCAGGCCCGAGGGAGGTGGCAGCATGAGCATCCTGGAGATGAAGCTGGTCTTCGTGGTGGCGGTGTTCCTCATCGGCATGGGAGGAGGGCTCATGGCGCTGCGCCTGGAGCGCCTGCCGGCAAGCGGCTTCCTCTTCTCCCTGGGCAGCGCCCTGGCCGGGGGCATCTTCCTGGGCGCGGGGCTGATCCACATGCTGCCCGACGCCGCCTCGGGCTTTGCCAGCCTGGCGCCCAAGATGAGCTATCCCCTGGCCTTTGCCTTGTGCGCCTTTGGCTTCGTGGCCATCCTGTTTCTGGAAAAGGTGCTGGCCGCCCACCACCTGCCGGACGCCCCGGACCAGCCGGCCCACGAGGAGGAGGCCCTGGCCCGGGCGGCCTCTCAAGGCGGCCTGTCCGCCTATCTGCTGGCTGTGGTCCTCTCCTTCCACTCCCTCCTGGCCGGCCTGGCCCTGGGGGCCGAAGACAGCCTGGCAGGCTCGCTGGCCATCTTCATCGCCATCATGGCCCACAAGGGCTCGGCCGGCTTTGCCCTGGGGGTCAGCCTGCATCGCGGCGGCCTGAAACAGGCCACCATCCTGCGGGCGGTGGCCCTGTTCGCCGTGTCCACCCCCCTGGGCATCATCCTGGGCGCCGCCCTGGACGCGCTCCTGGCTGATTCCGCGGCCGTACTGACCGAGGCGGTCTTCGACTGCCTGGCCGCGGGCACCTTCCTCTACATCGCGGTGGTGGACATCATCCAGGAGGAGTTCTTCGACCCGGCCGGCCGCTGGGCCAAGTTCGGCTCCCTGGTGGCGGGGCTGCTCACCATGGCCCTCCTGGCCCTCTGGTTGTAGGAGAGGGGCCGGCGTCCCGGGCAGTTGCAGTTTGACCCCCTGGCCGGGCGGGGGATACAATTGAACAGGATCCGCCAACCCGAGCCAAGGAGGTGGGGCATGCCCCCTGCTGGGTGCCATAGGGTGGCGGCATGGGCCCTGGCCATGACCCTGCTGCTGGCCGGAGCGGCCCTGGCCGCCTGTCCCGGCGAGGAGGTGGCCGGGGTGGCCTCGGGCGACTTCGCCGCCGCCCTCACCCTTGACGGCCACCTCGCCTACCTGGCGGACGGCGGCTATGGCCTGCGCATCCTGGACGTGAGCAGCCCGGTTTCGCCCCGCGAGCTGGGCCGCTTCCCCTCCGGCCACCGGGCGCGCCAGGTGGCGGTGCAGGAAACCTACGCCTACCTGGCGGACGGACGGGCCGGG
>CAZUHP010000016.1:12705-60900 GCA_964620595.1 uncultured Desulfarculaceae bacterium
CTCAGGATCATCGACGTGTCAAACCCCAGCCAGCCCCACCAGGTGGGCCGCCTGGTTTCCCAGGACGAATCCCTGGACGTGGTGGTCAACGGGATATACGCCTACCTGGCGGACGGACGGGCCGGGCTCAGGATCATCGACGTGTCAAACCCCAGCCAGCCCCACCAGGTGGGCCGCCTGGCCAGCTACGACCGCTGCCGGGGCCTGGCCCTGGCCGAAGACATCCTCTTTCTGGCCGACGGCCACGGCGGCCTGCGCGCCGTGGACGTGTCCGTGCCGGACGAGCCCCGGGAACGGGCCTGGCTGGCCAGCCTGGACGAATCCCTGGCCGTGTTCGTGCAGGACACGATGGCCTACCTGGCCGACGGCACCGGCGGACTGCGCCTGGTGGACATCAGCGACGTGGATGCCCTGCGCGAGACCGGCCGCCTGGAAAGCCAGGACTCCAGCCGCCAGGTATTCGTGAGCGGCACCCGTGCCTTCTTGAGCGACCGGGGCGGCGGCTTCCGGGTGGTGGCGGTGGATGACCCATACGCCCCGCACCAGATAGGGGCGCTCACCGGCAAGTACCTGGCCTATGCCAGCGTGGTGCAACAGGGGTGGGCCTTTCTGGCCGCCGGCAAGAACGGGCTGGTGGTGCTGAACGTGGACGGCTGCTCGGAGCAGGCCCCTGACCAGGAGGCCACCAGCGGCCTGTACCTCGGCGTGAGCTTCCATGCCCTCTGGTCCGACGGCGACGGCCTCACCATGACCCTGAGCTGGTAGGTGCCGACGGGGGGGCGACGGGGGGGGCGACGGGGGGCGGGGGGAGCGACGGGGGCGCGGCAAACGTGGGCGGCCGCAGGAACCAGGTTCCTGCGGCCGCTTGGCATGTGCCCCTAGCGGGTCAGGCAGCGCCCAGGAGCCTTTTCACCCCGCTTGCCAGGCGGCTGCTCCCCTGACGCAAAAAGTCCAGGTCCGCCCCGGCGGCCAGGCCGGGACGGGCCGCCAGGATCACCTCGGCCGCCAGGGCCGCGGCCGCGCCGGTCAGCTCCAGGCAATGGGCCAGGTGGAGCTTGGGGTCGTGGCGCACCTTGTGGGAGAGCACCCGGCAGCAGGTGCTGCCAAAGCGCGCCTTGAACGAATCATGCACCTGCCGGGCCGGGGGGGCCAGCCGGCGCCAGGAAGCCCGCTGGCCCAGGAACAGGCCCACCGCCAGCTCGGCGCCACTCAGGGCGCCGCAGGTGCAGCCCGCCCCGCCCATGCCCTCGGCCAGGGCCGAGGCCACGCTGCGGGCCTGCCTGTCCGTGAGTTCGCCCCCCAAGGAGCGGTTCAGGGTCACCAGCACCGCCGGCGCGCAGAGCAGGGCCCCGCTCTGGAACAAGCCCACGGCCTTGGCCTGGATCAACTCCAGGAGTTCGGCCCTGTCCGGCGCGGGAGGGCGCACGGCTACTTGGCCTCCTCGGTGGGGTAGTCCGCGCCCTTCCAGGCGTAGATCCCGCCCGGAAAACGGTACACGTTGCGGTAGCCCAGCCGGCGGGCCCACATGGCGCCGTTGTGGCTGCGGGTGCATTTCACGAAACCGCAGTAGATCACCACGGTCTTGTCCTTGTCCGGGCCCAGGAGCTTGGCAAAGTCCTCCTTGGTCTTGCCGCCGGTCTTTTCGGGGTCCCACTTGTCCATCTCGGGGATGGGAAAGAGAAACTGCACCGCGCCGGGCACGTGGGCCTTCACATAGGAGGCCTCGTAGGGCATGGTGTCCACGATGACCATGGGCTTGTTCTGGTCGATCCACTTCTTGAGTTCCGCCGCGCCCACCACCCGGTAGTCGCCGCGCTCCACCTCGCCCAGGAGCTTGAGGCAGCCCTTTTCCTTTTCCAACTCGTCCTCGTACTTGCTGCCGAACAAGGCCCAGGCCGGAGCGGCCAGGGTCATCACCAGGGCCGCCGCCGCGGCCAGGATCACCAACTTGTCGATCGCCTTCTTCACTTGTACTACCCCTCCTTGGCTGCAAAGATCGTCTTGCGCTCCCACCGGGAAGAACCCGGGGACCACCGCCCCTGGCGGCGCCACCAGTACAGATAGGCCGCCCCGGCCAGCATGGCCAGGTCCCGGTACAGGGAGCTTCTCAGGCTGGAAAAGGCCTGGGCCTCGGGATCCCCGGGGCCGTAACACCCGCAGTCGATATCCAGGCCCAGCCACAGGCCATAGGCCAACACCAGGCTGAACATGACCAAAAGACCGGTAATCACCGCCAGGCTGCCCCGCCTGTCCAGGATCAGGCCCAGGCCGGCGGCCACCTCCAACAGGGGCAGCCCCAGCGCGGCCGGGCCCACCACGGGCTTGGGCAAAAGGCCGAAGGCCTCCAAGGTGACCGCGAAGACCCGGGGATCCCCCAGCTTGAGCGCCCCAGCCCAGATGAACAGCACCCCCAGGGCCAACCGCACCAGGCGGTAGCTCCAAACCAGGCGCAAGGCATCCCTCAGGGCTCCCATGGCATCTCCCGGAAAAAAGGCGGTTGGCACGGCCTTGACTGGCCTTGCTTTGTACCGCCCGGCCGGAGGGAAGTCCAATACTTAATATCGATAAATTATATGTTTATATATAGTTAGATACGATGTGAGGCCGGTCTCGACAGGGCCGGCCGGGATGATTCCTGAAAACGCCCCCTCATCTGCCGAAAGCGCCAAAAAACGGACCGCAGCCTATTCCAGGTGGGCGTGGGTCTTCATGAACTCGTCCGCGTACCAGTCCACCACCGCGTCGGAGAACATGAGCATGTCCATCTGGCGGGTGGTGACCATGAGCCGGCCCAGGAGCACCAGCTTGTCCTCGAACAGGCGGCAGGGCCCCTTGTCCAGGCTGGCGAAGAGATGGTCCTCTGTGATCTCCACCCGGAAGCCCAGGCGGCGCAGCACCTTGCCGATGTAGCGGGCCCGGCGGTTGCGGCGCGCGGTTTCGGCGCCGCCGCCCTTGAACATGAAGCGGATGTAGTTGTCGTTGTCGTGCTGGGAGCAGAAGGTGTCCAGGGTGGAGAAGTGGAAGCCCAGGCGGGAGGAGAAGTTGAGATAGTCCCGGGAGATGATGGCATAGTTGTGGCGCATCACCATGCCTGGGTCCCGGCCTTCCAGGGAGGCGGCCACCTCGTGGGGCGCGGCCGGGCCCGGGCCGCGCCACTGGATGGAGCTCATGCCCCTGAGCAGGGCGTTGAGGGGCACCGACTCCACCTCCTTGGGACGCACCTCGCGCCGGCCGGGGTGATGGGAAAGCCCCCCGCCCAGGTCGATGAGGAACAGCTCCAGGGGCAGGCCGGCCGAGAGCCGCACCGCCTCGCCCTGGCCCGCGTCCTGCTCGCTGGCGTCGCCGCGCTCGGCAGCGTAGCGGAACATCTCGTGGATGGCCATCTCGTGGGCATAGCGGGTCACGTCGTGCAGGGTGCGGCAGCCCTCCGGCGTGAAGTCCGGCTGGCGGGGGTCGGTGAGGTTGAGCGGCGCCACCAGCTTGAGGCAGCTATCCAACAGCTCCACCGCCGAGGTTTCGGAGAGGGCCACCAGGCGCTTCTTGTAGCGCCGCACCAGGAGCTCCACCACGCCCTGGTACACGGTGCAGCTCTCCGCGTCCAGGGTCACCTCCTGGCCGTCCGCCAGGATGCGGCAGGCGCTTTTCAGGTTGAACACCGCCGGCACCCCCCGCTCCCGGCTCACCGCGGCCAGGTGGCTGGCCCGGCTGCCCACCTCGGTGATGACCGCAACAACCTTGTCCAGGAACATAGCGTACTCGGGCAGGCTAGAGGGGGCCACCATCACGCTGCCCGGCTCCAGGCGCTCCAGGTCGGCCTCGCCGGCGATGATCACCACCTTGCCCGCGGCCACCCCGGCGGACACGGTGACCCCGCCCTGGGCCAGCACCGGGTAGCCTTCCACCAGGTGCTCCTTCTGCTCGGGCGAGAGCCGCTTGGCCACGATGCGCAGGGGCCGCACCTGCAAGAGCTGTATGTCGCCCTCGGGCCCCACCGCCCACTCCACGTCCACCGGCTTGCCGTAATGCTTCTCCAGGCGCAGGCCATGGGCGCAAAGCCCCCTGATCTGCTCGTGGCTCAGGTAGGCCCTTTCCACCTCCGGCTCGGGCAGGGGCTCTTGGCGGATGCCGCCGGCCGGGTCGCAGACGATCATGGCGGCCTGGGGGGAAAGCTCCTCCTTGACCACCGCCAGGTCAGAGTCCTTGCTCACCAGATACAGGCTGGAGCGCACCTGGCCGCCCACCGCCCCCACGCCCAGGCCCCTCACCGCGGCCACCATCATCACCCCCGCGTCGGGGTCGTTGGGGTTGGTGGTGTACATGACGCCCGAGACCCGGGCCGGCACCATGCGCATCACGCCCACCGCCATCGCCATCTCGCTGAGCTTGTGGCCGCGGCCGTGGGCCTGCTGCAGGATGGTGGGGTTGAACTGGCTGGCGATGATGCGCTTGTAGTGGCTCTCCAGGTCCGGGGCCAGCACGTTCAGGGAGGTGTCGTACTGGCCGGCCATGCCCAGGTGGCCGTCCTCCAAAAGGGCGCTGGAGCGCAGCGCCACCCCGCGGGGCTCCTGCCCGTCCGCCAGGAGTTCCTCATAGGCCGCCTGCAGGGCCTGGCTCAGCTCCGCGGGCAGGGGGCTGGTGAGGATGAACTCCTTTATCTCCTCGCTGGCCCAATAGAGGTCCGCGGTCTCGCCCATGTCGGCGCTTATCATGATGCGCTCGACCATGGTCCACAGGTCGTTGCGGCGCATGAACTCCTGGAAGGCATAGGTGGTGACCGCAAAGCCCTCGGGCACCGGCAGGCCCATCCGGTTCTGCATCTCGCCCAGGTGGGCCACCTTGGCCCCCACCATGGTGTCGTCGGCGCTGGTTATCTCGCCAAAGGGCACCACCCAGCGCCCCTGGGGGATGGTGCGGCGCCGGGCCAGGAGGGCGCGCACCTGGTCCGCAATGGCGTCCTGGACCCGCAGGAGGTCCTGGTAGGCGCCCGGCCTCATGGCGTCCAGGTGGACCACCATGGCCTCCACCGAGCCCAGCACCTCCTCCACCTTTTGGTACACGTACTCCATGTCAAAGGGCGATTCGCCCTGCAACCTGGCTTGCAGGTCGCTCATGATCTCCAGGGCGTTCTGGTTGTGCTCCAGCACCCTGGTGAACAGGGTGTAGCGCCGGCTGAAGGCGCAAGAAGCCCCCTCCACCGGAGCCGCCGGGCCGGTGGCCGGGGCCGCGGAGAGGGGGCCATCAGGGGAATCGCCAGGCGGGGCCGTCTTCCGGGTGGCAGTCATACTCCAAGCATACCAGAAGGCAGGGGCCCTCCCGGGGCTCAAGCCTCCAGGATGGACATGCCCAGTTCGAAGAACACGTCCTGCAGGCGCACCACCCCGGCCACCTTGTCGCCGTCCATCACCGGCAACAGCCCCAGGCCCTCGCTGATCATCACGTGGGACGCCTTCAAGAGGTGGTCGCTGCTTTTCACCGTGGCGCGCACCGGGCTCATGAACTCGCTGATGGGCTTGTTGAGCTGCTCCTGGCTGGGCTTGTCGAACAGGTCCTGCCAGTCCACGTGGTAGCCCTCGGCCAGGCGGGTGGAAAAGCGCGGCTCGATGCCCTTGAGGATGTTGCGCTGGGTGAGGATGCCCTTCAGGCGGTAGGCCTCGTCAAACACCAAGACCGTGCGCCGCCTCTCGCCCGGGGCCAGGTGCTGTTGGGCCACGGTGAGCTGCACCACCGCCTCCTTGAGGGTGGCCCAATAGGGCATGTGGGGGTACTGGGACAAGGGTATGATCAGGTCCTTAAGGTTTTTTTCGCTCTTTGCCATGCGGCCTCTCCAAGGTGTCGGCCAGGCCCAGGCCGGCCGTTTTGCCACAAATTATAGCCAACTGCCTGCGCCCGCCCCAAGGGGGGGCGGGCGCGACCGCCCCTTACTTGCCCAGGATGGGCATACCCAAAAGCGGCCAGACCACCAGGATGGCTATGGCCAGAATCACCATGAGCACCACGTTGGCCACC
Organism: uncultured Desulfarculaceae bacterium; assembly: GCA_964620595.1. GTDB lineage: Bacteria > Desulfobacterota > Desulfarculia > Desulfarculales > Desulfarculaceae > Desulfocarbo. The sequence continues at coordinate 18,712 of CAZUHP010000016.1, forward strand.
CAGCCGTAGGAGAAGAACTGCCCGGTGGTGAACTGCTTGGATTCGTAGGCAATGGCGTTGGGCGCCGCTCCGATCAACAGGTTGAAGGGCATGCCCGCCGTGACCAGGGAGGAGAACAGGATCACGTAGGGGCTCACCCCCAGGTAGCCGCCGATGACCAGCGCCACGGGCAGGCAGATGGCGATGGCCGCCACGTTCATGATGAAGTTGGTGAGCATGAGCACCAAGAAGGCGATGGAGAGCACGAAGATGAGCCAGTGGGCGTCCTGGAACATGCTGAGCCAGTGCACCGCGATCCACTTGGCCGCCCCGGTCTGCCACAGGCAGTAGCCGATGCTCATGGCGCCGCCGAAGAGGAGGATGATGTTCCAGGGTATCTCCTCCAGGTCGTTCACGTCCAGCACGTCTCCCAGGAAAAAGAGCATGGTGGAAACCAGGATGAGGCCCGGCCGGCTGACTCCCGCCAGGGCGGGCACGAAGCTCTTGGCCATGAACAGCCCCACCACCATGAGGGTGACCCCCAGCACGTACCATTCCTTTTTGGTCATGGGGCCCTGTTCGGCCGCCAGCTTGGCCACCCGCTCCCGCAGGTTTTCGATGCGGGGTTTCTCGGGCTTGAAAAGCAGCATGATGAGGCCCCAGAGCAGGAACACCATGGTCCAGCCCACGGGGAGCATGTACTTGGAAAGCTCGAAAAAGGCCACGTCGTTGCCGGTGGCCTCCTTGAAGAAGCCCACCGCGGCCACGCCGCGGGCCGCGCCCAGGAAGGTGCAGATGGAGCCCGCGCCCGCCACCCAGGCCATGCCGATGAACAGGGCCTTGCCGAACTTGGTGGGCTGATCCTTGTCAGTGTAGAGCTGGTGGATGGCCACCAACAGCGGGAACATGGCCGCCGCCACCGCAGTGTGGGCCATGAAGTGGGTCATGAAGGCGATGCACACGAACACCCCCAACAGGATCAGGGAGGTGCGCTCGCCCACGATGTGCAGGATCTTGTAGGCCAGGCGCTGGGTGAGGCCGCTCTTGGTGAAGGCCATGCCCAGGACCACCGAGCCGAAGATGAACCACACTGCGGGCGAGAGGAAGTCCTTGAGCGCGTCTTCTGGGTTGCGGATGTGGAACAGGGCCTGCATCACGCCGATCATGATGGAGACCACGCCAATGGGCACCACCTCGAACACCCACCACAGGCCGGCCAGGAGGAACAGGCCCATGGCCATCTGGCCCTGGGGGGTGAGGACGAAATGCTTGCCCGCCGGGTCCACTGCGTCGGGCGGTTGGTCCATGAGCGAAAACAGGGCGAACAACCCCAGGCCCACGGCCACGAATATCCACTTTTTCCAATTGATCCCTTTTTTGGCGGGAGCCAGGGAAATATCATCGGGCATTGGTGGCAAGCCACCGCTATTTTGGATCTTTTCCGCGTTCATGTCTTGCGTCCTCCCTCGGCGCCAGGTGCTGATACGCTCAGCGTCATCGGGTCTGGCCGGCGCGTTCCTTGCGGCGCGGGCAGAACCCAGGGGGGATGGGTTGAGTGGCTACACCCCAGCCTTTGGCCGGTCCGGGGCGGCAACTCGTATCTTGTTGGTTTTTATATCTAAATCATGCAAACAAACATCCGGCGACGGCGTGGCGCCCGACCCGGGCCGCCATCTGCCCGCCGGTCCGCCCGGCAAGGGCGTTAGGACACCCTACGATAAAAAAATAGTTTGTGCAAGACTTCACGTAACAAAATGCAACACTTTATTCACCGCCCCAAAAACAGTACGCCTTACAGCCTACCTAGGAACGCGGCCCGGCTTGGCCCCAGTGGGAGCGGGGGGCGGACGGGGGGGCGGACGGGGCGGTGGCGCCTACTCTTTTTTGGACCTGCAAAAAACGGGGGCGGCCAGCGAGGGGCCGAAGGGCAGCCGCAGACTAACCGGCGGTCAGGTGATAGGCCAGGTTGTCCAGCTTGACGGTGAAGTCCACGTTCTCCACCTTGCAGGAAGTGCAGTCGGAGAACTGGAGTTGCACGGGGGCGAAGTTGAGGATGCCTTTGAGGGGGACCTGGATCATGCGGTTGGCGATTTCCTGGGCCTTGTCGGAGGGGGTGCAGATGACGCCGATCTCGGCTCCGCTCTGGCGGCAGACCTCTTCCAGCCGGTCCACGGAGTGGATTTCCAGGCCAGTGGCCAGGCGGTGGCCTATCTTCATGGGGTCGGCGTCAAAGGCGGCCACAAAGGTGTATCCCTGTTTGGCGAAGTTTTCATGCGCCACCAGGGCGCAGCCCAGGTTGCCCATGCCCACGATGGCCAGGTTCCACTGTTTGTTCAGGCCCAGGATTTTTTTGATGTCGAACAGAAGCTCCTTGACGTAATACCCCACCCCGCGCACGCCGAACTGGCCGAAGTAGGCCAAGTCCTTGCGTATCTGGGCCGGGTTCACCCCGCAAAGCTCGGCCAGCTTCTTGCTGGAGACCACCGGCGCCTGTTCCTCGGCCAAGCCCTCGAGGGCCCGCGAGTAGATGGATAGCCTGGTTATGGTGGCTGCGGGGATCTTCAGGAACTTCATATTCAAACCTCTAAGACTTGTGATTTAGCTCACATGTCAAGGGCTTAAAAAAGGGCCGGACCCCGCGGGGTCCGGCCCTTGGGGCTAGCTACATGCCCAGGACCTTGGCCACCGGAGCAGCCATGGGGTAGGCGTACAGCAGGATCAGGGCCACGACCAGAGCGTAGATACACAGGGACTCGATCATGGCCAGACCGATCAGCATGTTAACGGTGATCTTACCCGAGGCCTCGGGGTTGCGGGCGGTGCCCTCCACGGCGCCCTTGACGGCCATGCCCTGGGCGATGCCGGTACCAAAGGCGGCGATGCCGATGCCGAAGCCGGCGGCGGTCACGGTGGCCGAGAACAGCTTGGCCAGCTCACTCATGGCGGCGGCGTCGGCGGCCATGGCCACGGCGGAGATACCCAGCACGAACAGCCCGGTCAGGGCGGCGGTAATCGAGAACTTCTTCATCCCACACTCCTCCACGTTGAATCGGTTGTCGGTTGTGCCTTCTTCCTAACTATCTAAAGTGTCTTCCCTTTATGGGAAACTTGCTTTCTCCAAGGTAGGGGGTGGCGCTTTGGGGAGGGCGCGCCGCGCTTTTTCTCCCCCCGGCTTCTCCTGCCAGGCTCCCGCGGCTTCTCCTGCCCCGTCTCCCCCGGCTCTGTCAGCGCCTCTCGCTCCCCCCTCGGCCCTCTCGGTCCCTCGGCCTTCTCGCCTTCCCGGCCCTTATCGGCCCTTCTCTCTCGCTCGGCCCCTTTCGGCCCTTTCGTTCGGCCCCTTTCGGCCCCCCGGTCTTTAGTGGGCCTCCTCCAGGGCAGCGGCGATGTAGAGCATGGTGAGCAGGCTGAAGATGAAGGCCTGCACGAAGCTGGTGAAGATACCCAAGACCATCATGGGCAGCGGGGCCAGGTACATGCCGGCCAGGAAGAAGAGGATGGCCGCCACCAGGTCCTCGCCCAGGATGTTGCCGAACAGACGGAAGGTGAGGCTGAGCACGCGGGCCAGGTGGCCGATGATCTCAATGGGGATCATCAAGGGGGCCAGGGCCGCCACCGGGCCGGTGAAGTGCTTGACGTAGTGGAAGCCGTGCTGCTTTATGCCCACGATATGGGTGGCCACGAAGACCACCAGGGCCATGGAGAGCGGGGTGTTGATGTTGCTGGTGGAGGCGAACATGCCGGGGACCAGGCCCATCCAGTTCATGAAAAGGATGTAGATGAACAGGGTGAAGATGAGGGCGAAGTAGGGCCGCCCGTGCTCGCCCATGACGTCCACCATGAAGTCTTCCCAGCCGCCGAGGATGACTTCGAACAGGTTCTGGGCGCCGCTGGGTATCATCTGGACGCTCTTGGTGGCCATCTTGGCCAGGACGAGCAGGATGAGCATGACCAGCCAGGAGTAGATCACGTTGAGGTTGTGGTGGGCGAACTCGCCCAGACCGATCTTTTCGAACAACAGCGGCAGGAACAAAAGCGGATGTTCCATAGCTCAGACGGCCTCCTTGTACAGCTTGCGTGCCTGCAGGGCTCCCCAGACGAAGATGGTCACCACGACCACGGAGAGCCCCACCAGTAGTCCCAACGGCTCCACCACCCCCTGGCGCACCAGGAGGATGATGACCACGGCGGTGGCTATGAACCGGATGTAGTATTTCAAAAGCGCCTTGCCCATGACCGCGCGCTTTTTGGCCAACTGGGGCATGAGCGAGCGGCGGATGGAGCGCTCCAAGAGCCGGAAGTTGATCAGCGCGATGGCGCCGCCCACCACCACCGACACCGCCGAGTGGATGGGCGCCAGGGCGAGGGCACCCAGGCTCAGCACCGCGAAGGTGAGCAGGTTGCCCAGCCACAGGCTCTTGACCAGGGCGGCCTCGGCATAGTCCAGGGTGAGGGGTTTCGTGCTCAACGCGCCTTTCCTATATCATCTTGCTGCGCTTGGCGATTATCCAGATGTTGCGGAAGCCGGCCACGATGCCCATGCCCATGCCGATGAAGAAGCCCCAGGGCGAGGTATCCAGCCATTTGTCCACGTAGATGCCCGCGGCCAGCCCAAGCACAATGGCCAACGCCATGGCCAGTCCCATGGAGCTGACCCGTGCCACCAGCCTCAGGAAGTCGCGGGTTGTCTCGCTGATGAAGCGTCCCAAGCGACTCCCCCTTGCGGGCTCCCAACACCTGGATTTTGTACAGATAAAACCGGCTGGCCCCGCGGGGCGCCACCCCCGCTTCATCCTAAAGCGGCAGCCCTCCTTTTACCCCCGAGGGCACCGCGGCCAGCTATACTCCGGTCGCACCTTGGTAACACGACCGGGGTTCATAGTCAACTCTTTTTTGTGAAGCAAAGAGCAAGAGCCCCCCGCCGAGCGCACCCGGCCAAGAGGGGGATTTGTTTGGGGAATCGCTCGCCCCCCCCGCCCCGGCGACGGGGGGGGCGGGGGGCGACGGGGGGCGACGGGGGGCGCGGCGTCAGGGGGGCGGCCCCTGCCGGGCCTTACAGGTCCTTGAGCGCCTCGGAGGCGGCGGCCAGGGTGTGGTCCACGTCCTCGTCCGTGTGGGCCAGGGAGATCAAGGTGGCCTCGAACTGGCTGGGGGCCAGGTACACGCCGCGTTTCAGCATGGCGCGGTACCAGCGGGCGAACAGATCGAGGTCGCTCTTGGCGGCCGAGGCATAGTCGGTGACCGGCCCCTCCTGGAAGAAGTAGGAGAACATGGCGCCGCACCACTGGCCGTAATGGGGCAGGCCGTGCTCGCTGAACAGCTCGCCCAGGCCCTGGTAGAGCCGGGCCGAGGTGTCGTAGAGCCGCTCGTACACGCCCGGGCCGGAGAGTATCTCCAGGGCCTTGAGCCCGGCGGCGGTGGCCAGGGGGTTGCCCGAGAGGGTGCCGGCCTGGTAGACGGGTCCGGCCGGGGCCACGTGGTCCATGATCTCGGCCTTGCCGCCATAGGCGCCCATGGGCAGGCCGCCGCCGATGATCTTGCCCAGGCAGGTAAGGTCCGGGGTGACGCCGAAGCGCTCCTGGGCCCCGCCCAGGGCCACCCGGAAGCCGGTGATCACCTCGTCGAAGATCAAGAGCGCGCCATAGCTGGTGCACAGCTCGCGCAGGCCGGGCAAGTAACCCTCGGCCGGCTCCACCACCCCCATGTTGCCCGCCACCGGCTCCAGGATCACCGCGGCTATCTCGCCGGGCCGGGCCTGGAAGGCCTCCTCCACCGCGGCCAGGTCGTTGTAGGGCAGGCTGAGGGTGCAGCCGGTCATGGCGCCGGGCACCCCGGGGCAGGAGGGTATGCCCAGGGTGGCCAGGCCGGAACCGGCGCTGACCAGGAGCGCGTCCGAGTGGCCGTGGTAGCAGCCGTCGAACTTGATGACGATGTCGCGGCCGGTGTAGCCCCGGGCCAGGCGCAGGGCGCTCATGGTGGCCTCGGTGCCCGAGGAGACCAGGCGCACCTTCTCCAGGGAGGGCACCTTCTTCACCAGCTCCTCGGCCAGGAGCACCTCGGCCTCGGTGGGCGCGCCAAAGCTGGTGCCCTTCTGGGCCGCCTTGCACACCGCCTCCACGATCTCGGGGTGGGCGTGGCCCATGATCAGGGGACCCCAGGAGCCCACGTAGTCGATGTAGCGGTTGCCGTCCGCGTCCTCGATGCGGCAGCCGCGCCCGCTGCGTATGAAGGGCGGGTCCAGCCCCACCGCGCCCATGGCCCGCACCGGGCTGTTGACGCCGCCGGGAATGACCTGGAGGGCGCGCTTCCACAGGTTCTCGGAACGGTGGTGTGACATGAGGCCGACTCCCTGAGTCTCGTAAAGGGGCAAGTGCTAATAGTATTTCATGGAGGTCTTCTTCAGCTCCCGCCGGGAGAACAAGAGGGCGTAGTCCTCCACCCCCACGGCCCGGGCCATCTCCTCCACCAGTTGGCGGCACTCCTCTTCCGAGCGGCCGTGGACCATGCTGAAGAGGTTGTAGTCGAACCCGTCGCAGGTCTCGCGCTGGTAGCAATGGCTCACCCGGCGGAAGGAGGCCAGGCGCTCGCCCACCCGGTCGCAGTCCGCCGCCGGCACCCGCCAGGCCACCATCACGTTGGCCCCGAAGCCGGACTTCTGGTGCCGGAGGGTGGCCCCGAAGCGGCGCATCACGCCGCTGGCGGCCATGGCCTTGAGGCGGCGGACCACCTCGGCCTCGCTGACGCCCAGCTCCCGGGCCAGGCCGGCAAAGGGCCGGGGGACCAGCGGCAGGTCTCCCTGCACAAAGGCGATGATGCGCTTGTCGATATCGTCGATGCCCACTGGCTCTCCTCAAGGGCTTCGATTCTAGGGGCGGGCCGGGGGGATGTCAAGGACGGGGGGCGGCCCCGCCGGTCTTGACCCCGGGGCCGGGCCGGCCTAGATTCAGGGCAGGCTTATACGTCCCCCCGTCCCCCCGTTCCCAGGAGGAGCCCATGAGCACCCTCAAGCCCCTGTTCGACCCCGACGCCGCGGGCCGGCCCCTGCGCCTGGCCGCCTTCATGAGCGGCAGCGGCACCAACATCCGCCGCCTGTTGGAGCGGGGCAGCCCCCACTACGAGATAGCCTTCATCTTCAGCGACGTGGCCAGCGACAGGTGCCAGGGCCAGAACATCGCCCGGGAGTACGGCCTGCCCTACTTTGCCTATGACACCCGGCGCTTTCACGAGCTGAGGGGCATAAGGCGCACCGTGACCACGCCCGAGGGGCTGGCCGCGCGCAAGGAGTACGACCAGGTGGCGGCCCGGCTGGTGCAGGCCTTTGAGGTGGACCTCATCGCCCTGGGCGGGTACATGAGCTTCCTCACCTTGACGGGGGGGGTGAACGTACACCCGGCCGACCTTTCCCTGGCCGACGAGCGGGGCCAGCGCCGCTTCGTGGGAGACGACGCGGTGCTGGACGCCATCGCGGCGGGGGAAAAGGAGCTGCGCTCCTCCACCCTGTGGATCGACCAGGGGGTGGACTCGGGCCCCCTGCTCATGGTGAGCGACCCCCTGCCGGTGGAGCTGCCCGCGCCCCTGGCCGAACTCAAGGCCGAGCCGGAGCGGCTGCGGGAGGTGGCGGACCAGCACCAGGAGCGGCTCAAGGAGCGGGGGGACTGGGTGGTGTTCCCCCTCACCCTGGAGCTGATCGGCCAGGGCCGCCTGGCCCTGGACCCGGCCGGGGTGGTTCACCTGGACGGCAGGGCCTACCCGCAGGGGGTGCGCCCCTCGGACCTGTAGGCCCGCCCGGGCGCTCCTACCTGGCGTAGCCCGCCAGGGTCCTCATCAGCTTGCGGGCCGAGGCCGGGGGCTTGGCCTTGCCCCGCTCCAGGATGTCGCGCACCGAAAGGGAGCGGCCGTAATAGTGACGGCTGGTCTCCCGGTCATACTCCATGCCCATGCCGTCCAGCGATATGCCGGCGAACAGGCCCTTGCTCCAGGAGTAGGAGAGCACGTCGGCCTTGGTGCTGGCCGCAGTGAGGCCGGCCGAGGCGCCGCGGCCCACCGGCCCCACCGCGGCGGTGGCGTCGGCCCCGAACTTGACCTTGTTGTGCAGGATGCCGTTCAGCCCCTTTTGCTTCATCACCACCAGGATGAGGTCGGTGGAGGCGGCCCCGATCTGGAAGCCCACGCTGGCGCCGGCCATGGTGAAGAAGGCGGGCGGGCTCCAGGAGCCGTCCTTGTGGCGCGCCAGCACCACGCCGGTGCCGCCCTGGCCGCCCACGATGAAGCCGGCCTTTATCATGCCCGGGAAGATGGCCACTGCCTTGGCCCGGCGCAACAGGTCGCGGGGCACGGCCTTGTCCTCTTCCTTCATTATCTCGTTCAGCACGTCCACGGCCTCCAAGACCCGGGCGGTGGCCTTGGTCTTGCTGTCCGCCCAGGCGGGCGCGGCCAGGGCCAGGGCCATGACCAGGGCCATGACCAGGGCGGAGGTGGTTTTCTTGACCATTTGGTTATCTCCTTGCTCCATGGGCGAAAAGGGGCTCGCTGCCCAGGGCCGGGCCGGGAGCCGCATGGATTACATCACTAGTATAGTATGCCCGGCCGGCAGGGGAACAATAAACCAGCGCCGGGAGCAGCCTCCGCTCTCTCCCTCCTGCCCCCTCCGCCCCCCGTCGCCCCCCGCCCCCCCCGTCGCCCGTCGCCCCCCCCCGTTGCCTCGGCTTGCAGGCCCCTGGGGCCTGTGGTAATTTGCCTGGGTGGCAACCTGGAACCAGGCCGACATCCGGCACATGCAGCGCGCCCTGGCCCTGGCCAAGCGGGCCAGCCGGCGGGGCGAGGTGCCGGTGGGGGCGGTGGTGGTGGACGAGGCCGGCCGCACGCTGGCCGCGGAGCACAACCGCTCGCGCATGCTGTGCGACCCCACCGCCCATGCCGAGATGTTGGCCTTGCGCAAGGCGGCCGCGGCCCGGGGCAACTACCGGCTCACCGGGGTGACCATGTACGTGAGCCTGGAGCCCTGCCCCATGTGCGCCGGCGCCCTGGTGTGGGCCCGGGTGCGGCGGTTGGTCTTTGGCGCCTGGGACCCCAAGGCCGGGGCCTTGGGCTCGGTGATGGACCTGGCCGCCCAAAAGGAATTCAACCACCACCCCCTGGTGGAGGGGGGGCTGCTGGCCGAGGAGAGCGCCGAGATTCTGCGGAGCTTTTTCGCGGAGCGGCGCAAGGGGCCACAAAACCCAAAACCCAACGGAGAGGTACCGAAGTCCGGTCGTAACGGGCCCGACTCGAAATCGGGTTAGCGGTTAACCCCGCTACGTGGGTTCGAATCCCACCCTCTCCGCCATGTTTTCGGCCGCGCGCCCAGGGACCCGGCAAGGGTTTCCGGGCGCGCGGCCTCTTTGGGGCTGCTTGCGAAAACGTAAATTAGTTTCTTGCCTTAAGCCCCCTGCCGACATTAAAATGTGCACCTACTTTCACTCAGGCTGAACGCCAGGGGAGGTGTTTGCATGCGTTTGTCCCTGGACAAGAAGCTGTTGCTGGGCGGCTTGCTCCTGGCCGCCGTGCCGCTCATGGTACTGGGTTGGTTCGCCTACCGGGACGCCAGCCAGGGTTTGAGCGCCATTTCCAGCAAATCGGTGGCCACCACCGCCCAACAGATGGCGGCGCTGGTGGAGACCAACCTGCGGGACGAAGTGCGCCTGGTCAAGATGCTCTCCGCCACCAACAGCACCCTCAACGCGCTGATAAAACTGAGGATGCTGAAAGCAAACCACGAGAGCCTGGAGATGGCGGGATATGACCTGCTGAAGCTGAGCACCGACCTCAAGAGCTTCTTGAACACGGTGGGCAAGGACTACGAAGTGGCTTTCGTGGCCGACGCCAGCGGCGAGATCATAGCGGACGGCCGGGATGGAGCCTACCAGGACATCAAGGTCAACGACAGGCCCTATTTCCGCACCGCCATGTCCGGCAAGGTCTCGGTGGGCACCATCGTCAGGTCCAAGAAGACCGGCAAGCCGGTGTTCATGGTGGCGGTGCCGGTCAAGGACCCCAAGGGCAAAATGCTGGGCGTGCTGGCCGCGGCGGTGAGTCTGAGTTTTTGCAACGACAAGGTGTGCCAATTGAAGGTAGGCCAGAGCGGCCGCTCGTTCATGGTGGATTCCCGGGGGGTGGTCATCGCCCATCCCGACCCCAAGCAGGTGTTGAAGCTGAACATCACCCGGCAGCCCGGCCTGGAGGAGCTTTCCCGCCGGATGCTGGCGGGCGAGTCCGGGGTGGTGGACTACCGCTTCCAGGGGCGCGACCAGATCGCCGGCTACGCGCCGGTGCCCCTGGTGGGGTGGTCCCTGGCGGTCACCGTGGAGCGGGACGAGATCATGGCCCCGGTCTATGCCATCCGCAACGGGGTGGTGCTGATCGGGGTCATAGCCCTGGTACTGGCCGCGCTCTTGGTGCTCTACTTCGCCCGCAGCCTGTCGCGGCCCATCGGCCGGGTGGCGCGGGGCCTGGCCGCGGCCTCGGACCAGGTGTCCCAGGGCGCGGCCCAGCTTTCGGACGCCAGCAACACCCTGGCCCAGGGCGCCAGCCAGCAGGCCGCGGCCCTGGAGCAGAACTCGGCGGCCCTGGAGGAGCTGGCCGGCACCACCCAAACCAACGCCGAGAGCGCGGAGCAGGCGGCCAAGCTGACCTGGGAGATGGGCAAGTCCATCAGCCGGGTGGGCAAGTCCATGCGCAAGGTTAGCGCCTCCATGGAGGACATCACCCAGGCCAGCGAAGAGACCAGCAAGATCATCCAGACCGTGGACGAGATATCGTTTCAAACCAACCTGTTGGCCCTAAACGCCGCGGTGGAGGCCGCCCGGGCGGGCGAGGCGGGGGCAGGCTTTGCGGTGGTGGCGGACGAGGTGCGCAACCTGGCGCTGCGCGCCGCCGAGGCGGCCCGCCAGACCGCCGAGCTGATCGAAGGCACCCTGGAAAAGGTCAAGGCCGGCACCGTGTTGGTGGAAGAGACGGCCACCTCCTTTGGCGAGGTGATGGGCCTGGCCACCAAGGCGGGCAAGCTGGCCGAGAAGATCGCCGCCGCCAGCAAGGAGCAGGCCCAGGGCATCGATCAGATAAACCGCGCCACCCACGACATGGAGCAGGTCACCCAGCAGGTGGCGGCCAATGCCGAGCAGACCTCGGCCTCGGGGGAGGAGATGCTCTCCCAGGCCCATGGCCTGTTGGGGTTCGTGGAAGACCTGAAGACCCTGGTGGGCGGCAACTTGGCGGCCTTTGACCAGGCTGCGGCCGGCAAGGAGCGCCGCCGCAAGAAAAAGGACGGCCCCAAGGCCCTCACCTATGAGCCTGGGGCCGGGGAGTAGGCCGGCAAGCGCCAGGGCCGCCGCCAGGCGGCCCTGGCCTTGCGCGCTTGCCCTTGCCCGCCCCTGCCGCTTCCCGTTATCCCCTGTTACTCCCCGCCCCCCGTCGCCCGCCCCCCCGTCGCCCCCCGTCGCCCCCCCGTCGCCGGGGGCGCCGACCTGGGCGAATTCAACTTTTCACAGATGAAAGATGGGTTGAAGCGTGGCCACCACCTCGCCCCGGTGGTTCTTGATGCGGGGCTGGTGCAGGTCTTGGAGCGCGCCTTCCAGGGCGTCGTGGTCCAGCTCGCCCAATTGGTGCAGGAGTTCGCTCACCACCGGGCCCAGGGCGCGCATGGCCCCGTCCTCCACCTGTAGGGCCACGCCCAGTCCCTGGCCCACCAGGGCCAGGGCATAGGTGCCCTCGGCGCCGGTCTTGGCCAACAGGCGTCCCGGCGCGGCCTGCATCAGGCGGGTGCAGAGGCGGTCGCTGCCGGCGATCATTTCGGGGTGGGCCAGGCAGGCCTCCATGAGCCGGCTCACGGCCTCGGCCTTTTCGGCTGCGAGGCCGGCCTTGGCCGGCGCGGCCAGGCGGGCATAGGCGCCGGCCAGGCTGATGAGGGGCAGGCGGAACACCGGCACCCCGCAGCCGTCGATGCCGATGCCGATCTGCTCGGCCGGGTAGGCGCAAAGCTCGGCCACCTCCTGGAGCACCAGGCGCTGCACGGGGTGGGCGGGCTGGGTGTAGTCCGAGGGGTCGAACCCCAGGTGCACGCACAGGGCCAGCATGGCCGCGTGCTTGCCCGCGCAGTTGTTGTGCAGCTCGGTGGGCTCTTTTCCGGCCGCGGCCAGGGCCTGGGCCGTGGGCCGGTGGCTGGGCCGGTGCACGCCGCAGGCCAGGTGCTCGGGGCCGAGACCGGCCTTGGCCAGGATGGAGCGCACCGCCTCCACCTGGAAATCCTCGCCATTCAGCGAGCCGCAGCAACAGGCCAGCTCGGCCGGAGTAAGGCCCAGGGCGTCGGCCGCGCCGGTGGTGATGAGGGGCAGGGCCTGGAGGGGCTTGGCCGTGGAGCGCAGGAAGGTGGGCATGGCCGGGTGGCCCAGGCCCTTGACCCGCACCCCGTCCGGGCTGCACACCGCCACCGCGCCGCGGTGGACGCTCTCGGTGAGCCCGCCCCGGGCCAGCTCGGCGAGGGGTTCGGAATATTCGGTCACCCCTCCCCGGGGATGGGGGTGGGAATGGTCGTGGTGATGATGATGGCCCAGGTGGCGGGCGATGGGAAAGGGCATCTGCATGGCGTCCCTCGCGGTCTGGTATTTGTAAGTGTGCGTACTCCAGGGCGATTGCCCCGGAAGTCCCCGCAGGTCAATTATGTCGCAAATGTTCCGGCCGGGCAAGGCTGGCCGGCGTCCGGCCATTATTTGCACATAATCATGTTTAAACATTGACAGGTGCAAGTATTGGCCTTAGATTTTTAACTAAGGAAGGACGCAACACGCATATACCCCTTAGAGTGTCCGGCCCTGGGGCGCTCGCCGGTTCCACCCCCTCTACCGCCGGGACCACAGGCCGGACACCCTTCCTCCTCTCCCCGAGGGCCCTGGAGCCAGCGCGCGCCAGGGCCCTCATCCTTGCGCCCGCATGCCCGCCCCCCCGCCCCCGTCGCCCGCCCCCGTGGCCCGCCCCCGCCGCTCCCCGTCGCCCCCCCCGTTGCATCGCCGGTGGCGGCCCTGGCTTGCGCTGTGCCATAATCGTACTAGTCTTTTAAAGAGAGCCAGGCGCCCGGGCGGCCAGCCGCCAGGGGTGGAATTTGGCCAAAGCGACCCGGAGCAAACCCGCATGCCAACCCCAGCCCCCAAGCCCGGACCAGTGGTCACCGGCCTGGAGCAGATCTGCGCCGACCCTCCCCGGGAACTCAGGCACGCCCGGGTGGGGCTTTTGTGCAACCAGTCCTGCGGGCTGGCCGACCTCACCCCTGCGCCCGAGGCGGTGGCCCGGGCCCTGCCCGGGGCCCTGAAGGCCATCTTCGGGCCCCAGCACGGCTTTTTCGGGGACAAGCAGGACAACATGGTGGAGTCGTCCCACGGGGTGCATCCCCGCCTGGGCCTTCCGGTGTACAGCCTCTACGGCGACACCCGCCGGCCCACCCCGGAGATGCTGGCCGAGCTGGACGTGCTCTTGATCGACCTCATCGACGTGGGCTGCCGGGTCTACACCTTTGCCACCACTGCCCGCTACTGCCTGGAGGAGGCGGCCAGGGCCGGGGTGGCGGTGTGGGTGCTGGACCGGCCCAACCCCCTGGGCCGGGGCGAGGAGGGCCCCCTGTTGCCGGAGTCCCTGGAGAGCTTCGTGGGGCCCCATGCCATCCCCCTGCGTCACGGCCTGAGCCTGGGCGAGCTGTGCCTGCTGATGGCGGCGGAAAGGGAGATCCCGGTGGAGCTGCGGGTGGTGCCCTGCCGGGGCTGGGCCGGCCAGGACCTGGCCGCCAGCGGGCTGAGCTGGGTGATGCCCTCGCCCAACCTGCCCACCCTGGAGGGCTGCCGGGTGTACCCGGGCCAGGTGCTAATCGAGGGCACCACCCTTTCCGAGGGCCGCGGCACCACCCGGCCCTTCGAGATATTCGGGGCGCCGGGCCTGGACCCCTATGCGGTGGCCGAGGAGGTGGAGGCCGAGGCCCTGGCCGGGGCGGCGCTGCGGCCGCTTTTCTTCGAGCCCACCTTCCACAAGCACGCGGGCCGCACCTGCGGCGGCTTCCACATCCACCTGACCGATGCCGGGCGCTACCGCCCGGTGCGGGCCAGCCTGGCCCTCCTGTCGGCCATCAACCGGGTGCACCCGGGGCTGTGGGACTTCCGGCCGCCGCCCTATGAGTACGACCACCAGCGCCGCCCCCTGGACCTGCTCCTGGGCGACCCGGAGGCGGCGGACCTCTTGCAGGCCGGCACCAGGGCCCGGGAGTTGGAGTCCCGCTGGCAGGAGGACCTGCGCCGCTGGCAGGAACGGGCGGCGCGGCACCGGCTCTATCCCCCTGACTGAACCAGACCGCCCCTGCCCGGCGGTGCAATCCGACCGGGAGAAAAGAGGTGAAGAGATGTCCTTCAAATCCGCGCTGAGAGGCTACACCCAAAAGCGCCTGGAGGAGATCGAACGCGCCGACATCCTCTTGGGCGTTCCCTGTTTCAACAACGAGGCCACCATCGCCCACGTCATCCAGATGCTCACCCACGGGCTGGCCAAGCACTACAAGGACCAGCGCTGCGTGATCCTGGTGGCCGACGGCGGATCCACCGACGACACCCGGGAGGTGGCCAAGGAGTTCGAGATAAAACCCTGGCAAGAGAAGATCGTGAGCATCTACCGCGGGCCGGGCGGCAAGGGCAGCGCCCTGCGCTCCATCTTCGAGGCGGCGGAGAGGCTCAAGGTGGCGGCGGTGGCCATGGTGGACTCGGACCTGCGCTCCATCACCAGCGACTGGGTGAGGTACCTCCTGCAACCGGTGCTGGCCGAGGGCTTCGACTTCGTGGCCCCGGTGTACCTGCGCCACAAGTACGACGGCACCATCACCAACAACATCGTCTACAACCTCACCCGCGCCCTGTACGGCCAGCGCATCCGCCAGCCCATCGGCGGCGACTTCGCCATCAGCCGCAAGCTGGCCCGCTACTACGCCGAGCAGGAGGTGTGGGAAACCGAGGTGGCTCATTACGGCATAGACATCTGGATGACCACCAGCGCCATCACCGGCGGGTTCAAGCTCTGCCAGTCCAACCTGGGCGTGAAGATCCACGACGCCAAGGACCCGGCCACCCAACTGGCCCCCATGTTCCGCCAGGTCATCTACACCCTCTACAGCCTCATGGAGGACAACGAGAGCTACTGGAAGGCGATCAAGGGTTCGGTCACGGTGCCCACCTTCGAGCACCATATCAAGGGAGAGCCCGAGGAGGTGAAGGTGAACCTGGAGACCATGATCCGCCAGTTCAAGGTGGGCTACAAGCAGTTCAGCCCCCTGTGGAAGGAGATCTTCTCCCCGGAGAGCTTTGCGGAGATCAAGAAGGCGGCCCGGCTGGGCAAGAAGAAATTCCACCTGCCCACCATCACCTGGGTGCAGATACTCTACGAGCTGGCCGCCACCTTCCACGCCTGGACCCACAACCGCATGCACCTGATCGAACTGGTGACTCCGCTCTACTACGGCCGGGTGGCCTCCTTTGTGAACCAAACCCTGGACATGACTTCCCAGCAGGCCGAGGAGCTGGTGGAGGAGCAGGCCCAGGAATTCGAGACCCACAAGGACTACCTCGTCCAGTTGTGGGACCAGAAGGCCGCCCAGGCCGGCAAGGCCTAGCCGCCCGGGCGGACCACGGCCCCGGGGCGCGGCGCCCGGGGCCGTGTCCGTGCCCACCCGCCGCAGCCCCCCCTTAGGAGCATCCCATGCCCGAACTGTTCAGCCCGGAGAGCCTGATCGCCCTGTTGGCCCTCACCGCCCTGGAGGTGGTGCTGGGCATCGACAACGTAGTGTTCATCGCCATCCTCACCGGCCGCCTGCCGGCCGACGAGCGGCCCGGCGCCCGCCGCCTGGGCCTGGCCCTGGCCATGCTCTCCCGCATTGGGCTGCTTTTCGCCATCTCCTGGACCATGGGCCTGGTGAAGCCCCTGTTCAGCCTGGGGGAGCACGCGGTATCCGGCCGGGACCTGATCCTCCTGGCCGGCGGCGCCTTCCTCATCTTCAAGGCCACCTTCGAGCTGCACGGCCAGGTGGAGGGCGGGAGGTCGCCGGAAAGGCCCCGCCGGCCGGCAGGGGCCTTTTGGGGGGTGGTGGCCCAGATAGGGCTGCTGGACATGATCTTTTCCCTGGACTCGGTCATCACCGCGGTGGGCATGGCCCGGCACCTGGCCATCATGGTGGCCGCCATCGTCATCGCGGTGATCATCATGATCGCCTTTGCCGGCGCGGTGAGCGCCTTCATCGAGCGCCACCCCACCATGCGGGTGCTGGCCCTGTCCTTCCTGATCCTGGTGGGGGTGATGCTGGTGGCCGAGGGCATGGGCAAGCATATCGAGCGGGGCTACATCTACTTTGCCATGGCCTTTTCCTTGGGCGTGGAACTCATCAACCTGCGGGTACGCAAGCCGGCGGAGCCGGCCGACGCCGGATAATCATTATTTCTATTGACCACCCAGGCGCCAAATGCTTTAATTTCAGGTAGTTTGCATCGCTCTTTCCATCGAGGTCCGGATAATCGCGGCTCAGGGGGTAGTGGTTTGTCCCGAGGTAATGATTTCATGCGCAGCTTACGCCTGATCCTGCTGGCGCTGGCGCTTTTGCTCCTCGGCCTGCCCACGGCGGCCCTGGCCGGGGGCAATGGCTTTTCCATCTCGTCCCTCACCGCCCAGAGCGCCCAGGAGATGGACGCCTTCTGGACCCCGGAGCGGGTGCGGCAGGCCCTGGCCAACCCCAAGGACCTGCCCCGGGGGGACAGGGGACCGGCCCTGGGCCTGCGCGCGGCCGAACCCGAGGCCCCCCTGCGCGTCTCCCCGGGATACTGCCCGGACTGCTCCGGGGACCCTCTCCCCGCCCCGGAGCCGCCCCTCACGGCGGGGGCCACCTGCCCGGCCTCGGTCTATGAATGGTATTTCGACACCGACTACTCCAGCTACCCCGAGCGGGTGGTGGGCAAGGTGCTCTACGTGGGGGCGGACGGAGGGCTCTACTCCTGCTCCGCCGCCCTGGTGGAAAAACGCCTGCTGCTCACCGCCGGCCATTGCGTGAGCGAGAACGGCGTCTGGGTCCAGAGCCTCATCTTCCAGCCCGGCTACCTGGAGGGCCAGGAGCCCTATGGCCGCGGCCACGCCGAGTGGATGACGGTGCCGGCCGACTGGTTCCACCTGGAGCTGCCCAGCCGGGACGTGGCTTTCGTGCGCCTGGCAGAGAGCCTGGGCGAGCAGCTCGGCTGGCTGGGCCTGATGGTCAATGCCGGGCGTTCGGGCTCCACCTGGCAGCAGTACGGCTATCCGGCCGAGCCGCCCTTTGACGGCACCACCCTGGCGGTGAACACCTCGGCCTGGGGTACGGACGACTGCACCGCGGGCACGCCCTGCGCCATGGGGGTGGGCAGCGCCTTCACCGGCGGTTCCAGCGGCGGCCCCTGGGTGCGGAACCAGGACGGCAACCTGTTCGCCAACGGGCTGAACTCCTACTACTACCTGAGCTGCCAGAGCACCATGTACTCGCCCTACTTCGACGACAATGTGTGGGACCTGTTCCAGTCGGCCAAGGCCACCCAGTAGTTCCCTGCCGCAATCACGCCGCCCCGGCCCGGCGCTTTGACAGCACCCGCCGGGGCGGGCTATGTTTAGCCCATGCAAAAGCAGACCCTGGACAACCTGCCGGTGCTCACCTTCGACAGCCTGGCCCTGCCCGGCCTGGTGCATTGCGTCACCACCCGGGAGGGTGGGGTGAGCCGCGGCCCCGTGGAGGGCCTCAACCTGGGCCACGGCCATGACCAGCCCCAGGCGGTGGCCCGGAACCTGGATATCCTGCGCCGGGCCCTGGGCCTGGAGAAGCTGGTCTGGGCCAGGCAGGTGCACGGCACCAAGCTGGTGGCGGTGAACGGCGAGGAGAGCGGACCGGTGGCCGAGGCCGACGGCCTGGCCACCGACCGGCCCGGGGTGGGCCTGCTCATCAAGCAGGCCGACTGCCAGGCGGTGATCCTGGCCGCGCCGGAGCGGGGGGTGGTGGCCAACCTGCACGTGGGCTGGCGGGGCAACGTGGCCAACATGCCCGGCCGGGGAGTGGCCTTCTTGCAGGAGCGCTACGGGGTGGAGCCCGCCGAGCTGTGGGCCGCCATCAGCCCCAGCCTGGGGCCCTGCTGCGCCGAGTTCGTGAACCACGAGCGGGAGCTGCCGCCCGAGTGGGGGCTCTACTCGGTGCGGCCCAACCACTTCGACCTGTGGCAGGTGACCTGGGACCAGCTCACCGCGGCCGGGGTGCGGCCCGAGCGCATCGAGACGAGCGGCATCTGCACCAAGTGCAGCCCCAGGTTCTACTCCTACCGCCGCGAGGGCGTCACCGGCCGCTTCGGCACCGTGGTGGCCCTGGCCCCGGAGGCGGCATGAAACTATCGGCGCGCATAGTCGGCCACCAGAGGCTGGGCCCGGCGCTGTTCCGCCTGCGCCTGGCCGCGCCGGAGGTAGCCGCCTCGGCCCGGCCGGGCCAGTTCGTGATGCTGCGGGTGGGCCCGGGCCTGGACCCGCTCCTGGCCCGGCCCTTTTCCATCAACGGGGTGGAGGACGGGGAGATACTCGTCCTCTACCGGGTGGTGGGTCGGGGCACCCGCCTGCTCTCCCAGGCCCGGGAGGGCGGGGAACTGGACCTGTGGGGACCTTTGGGCACGGGCTTCGACCTTGCGGTGGAGAACCCGATCCTGGTGGCCGGCGGCATGGGGCGGGCGCCCCTGGAGTTCGCGGCCCGGCTCCTGGAGGACCAGGGCAAGGAGCCGCAATGGGTGCATGGCGGGCCCAGCGCCCCTGAAATCCAGGCCCTCATGGACGAGCTGAACGAGCGCCTGAGGACCCCCCCGCGCAAAGGCGACCTGGATGGATTCCGCCGGTTGGTGGCCGTCAAGGCGGGCCTGGAAGAAGCCTCTGCCAAGGACTTCGCGGGCACCTCGGTCTATGCCGCCACCGAGGACGGCTCGGAGGGGCACAAGGGCCTGGTCACCGGCCTTTTGGCGGACATGCTGGCCGCGGTCCCGGCCTCCTTGCCGGTGGCGCTCTTGGCCTGCGGCCCCCTGCCCATGCTCAAGGCCGTGGCCAGGATGGCCGCCGAACGCGGCATACCTTGCCAGGTCTCCCTGGAAGCGCCCATGGCCTGCGGCATCGGGGTGTGCCTGGGCTGCGCCCTGCCGGCGGCGGGCGGCGGGTATGTGCGGGTGTGCCAGGAGGGGCCGGTCATGGCGGCGGAGCGCATCGCCTGGGAGCGGCTATGAGCCAGGACCTGGAGCAATTCCTGGCGCCCGCGCCGGGCATCCAGTGCGACCATCCCGAGGTGCTCTCCCTGGCCCGGGGGATCGTCCAGGGCGCGGCAAACGACCTGGAGGCCGCGGGCCGGCTCTTCACCTGGGCGCGGGACACGGTGCGCTACAGCCCCTACGTGCCCTTTGCCGAGCTGGAGGACTACCTGGCCCTGAACACCCTGGCCCGGGGGCGGGGCTACTGCGTGCAGAAGTCGGCCCTGCTCTGCGCCCTGGCCCGGGCGGTGGGCATCCCGGCCCGCCTGGGGTTCGCGGACATAGAGAACCACCAACTGCCCGCGGGCATGGCCGAGGTGCTGGGCAGCCCCATCATGGCCCACCACTGCTTCGTGGAGTGGTTCCTGGCCGGCCGCTGGCTAAAGGCCACCCCCTCCTTCGAGGCGCCCCTGTGCGCGGAGCGCGGCTGGCGCCTGGTGGAGTTCGACCCGCAAGGGGACGCGCTCCTGCCTTCCCACGACCTGGCCGGACGGCCCCACATCACCTACCTGCGCCGCCTGGGCTGGCGGCAAGGGGTGCCCCTGGCGGAGATACTGGAGTCCTGGCGCCGGGAGTACGGCGCCGGGCGGGTGGCGGCCTGGCAGGAGGCCCTGGCCTCGGGCCGGGCCTGGCCCACCACCCGGGAGGAGGCTTCATGAGCACGCCGGACATGACCGCCCGGGTGGGCCGGGTGGAGCTGAAGAACCCGGTGATCGCGGCCAGCGGCACCTTTGGCTACGGCCTGGAGTACCAGCCCTACCTGGACCTGAACCGCCTGGGCGGGCTGGTGACCAAGGGCATCAGCCTGGAGCCCCGCCAGGGCAACCCGCCGCCGCGCATCTGCGAAACCGCCGCCGGCATGCTGAACGCCATCGGCCTGGCCAACGTGGGCCTGGAGCGCTTCCTGGCCGAAAAGCTGCCCGCCCTGGCCGGGCTGGACTGCGCAGTGGTGGTGAACCTCTACGGCGAGTCGCTGGAGGAGTTCGCCGTCCTGGCCCGGGCCCTGGAGGGCCGGCCGGGCATAGCCGCCCTGGAGGTCAACGTGTCCTGCCCCAACGTGAAGGCCGGGGGCATGGCCTTTGGGGTGGACCCGGAGGCGGTGGCCGCGGTGACCCGGGCGGTGAAGGCCGAGACCGGCCTTCCGGTCTGGGTGAAGCTCACCCCCAACCTGACCAGCCCGGTGGAGGTGGCCCAGGCCGCGGCCGGGGCCGGGGCCGACGCCCTGTGCCTGATCAACACCCTCCTGGGCATGGCCATCGACGCCCGCTCCCGCCGGCCCCGCCTGGCCAACGTGGTGGGTGGACTCTCGGGCCCGGCCATCAAGCCGGTGGGCCTGCGCATGGTGTGGCAGGTGGCCCAGGCCCTGCCCGGCATGCCCCTGGTGGGCATGGGCGGCATCACCAGCGGCGAGGACGCGGCCGAGTACCTCATCGCCGGGGCTTCGGCGGTGCAGGTGGGCACGGGCAACTTCCAGGACCCCACCGCCTGCCTGCGTATCGCCGGCGAGCTGGCCGATTTCTGCCGGGAAACCGGCGTGCGGCGGGTGAGCGAACTGACCGGCTCCCTGGAGCCGCCCGCCTGAAAGGAACCCCCATGAGCGAGATGATCGCCTGCTGCGGCCTGGACTGCGCCGTGTGCCCGGCCCGGGTGGCCACCCTGAACCACGACCAGGCCCTGCGCCAAAAGACCGCGGCCGAGTGGTCGGCCCAGTTCAAGGCCGACATCCAGGCCGAGGACATCAACTGCCTGGGCTGCCACAGCCAGGGCCCCTTGTTCGGCCACTGCCTGGTGTGCCGCATCCGGGCCTGCTGCAATGAAAAGGGCTTTCCCACCTGCGCGGCCTGCCCGGAGATGCCCTGCGAGCACCTCGCCCCCCTGCTGGACAGCGTACCCGGGGCCAGGGACAACCTGGAGCGCCTGCGCTCCTGAGCCGCGCCCGGGAGGTCAGGGCATGAAGGGCCAGGTGTCGCGCCACTCGTCCCAGCTCAGGTAGGCGTCGCGGTTGGAGTCGTAGGCCACAAAGGCGTCCGAGGCCGCCTGGGTGTCGTCATAGCCGTACAGGTACTCTTGGCGGCTGATGCGGCCGTCGTGGTCGCGGTCCTTCTCCGCGAAGATGGCCCGGGCGTCAGCCTCGCTGAGCACCCCGTCGCGGTCGCGGTCGAGCTGGTGGAAGCGCTTCTTGGCGGCCTCCTTGTCCACCCATGCCTGCAACCACTCGTTCAGGTCTATCTTGCGGTCGTGGTTCCGGTCCAGGCTGTCAAAGGTGGGCTTGGGGGGCCGGGCGGCCGCCGGCGCGGCCAGGACCAGGGCCAGGCCCAGGGCCAGGATGATTGCCATGCTGCGGGTCATGCGGTGCTTCCTTTCTTTTTGAAAAGCCAAGGTACCGGCCAGGGGCCGGGCCGGCCCTCCTGCCGGCTCAGGTCAGCAGCCAGGTCTGGTAGCGGTGCTCCAACAGCTCCTGGAGCTTGTTTATCACCCCGAAACTCTCCTTGAGCATCTTGCGCTGGAGGTTGTTCAGGCGGGCCGGGTCCACGAAGTTGTCCGCCACCTCGCCCCGGGCGCGGGCCTCCAGGTGATGGCTGATGCGTAGTATGGTGATGAAGGAGAAGGCCTCGCGCAAGTCCGCGGCCAGGGCGGGCTTGATCAGGCCGCGGCGGGCCACCTCGTCCAGGCGGTCCAGGGTGTTGGTGACCAGGCTGCGGGGCGACTCCTCGTGCAGGCGGGCCCGGGCGCCGGTCAGCTCCACCCCCTGGTCCAGGGCCATCACCCGCACCGCGTCCACGATGGGGGTCAGGCCGGAGAGCTTGAGGTTCAGCTTGTTCTTGTGCTCGCCGTCCTTGTTCACCACGAACTGGCGCAGGAACCCCAGGGGCGGCCGGTTGTACAGGCTGTTCTTGGCCATGAAGCGCAGGAACAGGCGGTTCTCCTCCACCGCCCGCCGCAGGGACTCGTCCAGGTTCTCCAGGTGGTCGGCCTCGGCGTACAGCTCGCGGTAGTCGAAGAAGATGCTGGCCAGGCGCAGGGTGCGCGGCTCGGGGTTGGTGATCCAGGAGAGGAAGGTGCGCTGCCAGCTCTGCTCGCTCTGGCACCAGTCCGGGTTGGAGGCCATCACCCCGCCCTGGCAGCGGGGAAAGCCGCAGCGCTCCAGGCCGGCCACCACCCGCTCGGCGAACTCCAGGAACCACTTCTGGATACGGTCCGCGCTCTCCGGGGGTACGTTGGTGAAGATGAGGGCGTTGTCCTGGTCGGTGCGCAGGGTCTGTTCCCTGCGCCCCTCGGAGCCCAGGGCCATCCAGGTGTAGGGCACCGGCGGCCGTCCCCGGCCCAGGTTTTCCATCTCCTGCTCGGCCAGCTCGATGAGCTTCAGGGTCAGCCGGTCGTTGAACTCGGTGACCAGCTCCAGCATCATGCGCGCCTCGCCGCCCTGGCGCAGGAGCATCTCCAGCACGCGGTCGATCCTGGGATACAGCTCCACCAGCTCGTCCACGCTGGTCACCTTGTCTATGTCGCCGATCACGCCCACCGGCGAGGCGCCGGTCATGGTCTGCAAGTCGTGGTTGGAGATGATGCCCGCCACCCGGCCGTCCTCCACCACCACCAGATGGTCCACCCCGTGGCGGCTCATGGCCAACAGGGCCTCGAAGCCGTAGCTCTCCGGGCCGATGGTGTGGAGCGGCCGGCTCATCACCTCCACCACCGGCCGGTCCAGGCTGCGGCCCTGGGCCACCACCCGTACCCGCAGGTCGGTGTCGGTGAGGATGCCCAGGGGCGCGCCGCTGGGCTCCACCACCACCACCGAATCCACCAGGCGCTGGGTCATGAGCCGGGCCGCGGCGTGGATGGGGGTGGCGGGCAGGCAGGTGAGGACCTCGCGGCGCATCAGGTCTCCCACCGGGCTGCGGACCAGGGCGGCGTCCAGGCCGGCGCCCTCCAGGCCGGTGATCTGGGGCAGGCGGCACTCCTCGGCCGCGCCCTTGCGCACCGCCTCCAGGTTGCGGGCCAGGGACGAGCTGAAGTAGCGCTCGAATACCGGCTTGGACCGCACCAGGGCCTTGAAGTCCTCGGCCGGCAGCAGGTAGCAGATCAGGTCCTCGCGGGCGGTCACGGAGAACAGGGCCTGGTGGCCCTGCAACAAGCTCACCGAGCCGAAGGTGTCGCCCTCGGCGCGCACGTCCACCAGTATCTCGCCGGCGCTCCCCCCGTCGCGCCCCCCGGCGCGCCCCCCGGCGTGCCCCCCGTCGCCCCCCCCGTCGCCTCCCGCGGCCTGGGCGCGCTGCCTATCCTCGGCCACCTCCTGGCCGCCGGTGAAATAGCTCACCTTGGCCGAGCCGGCCTGGATGAGGTAGAGGTGCTCGGCCGGGGGGCCGCCCTGGCGGATTATCACCTCCCCCCGGGGGAAGAAGGCGATGTGCATCCGGCGCACGGTATCCACCAACTCCTCGTCGGAGAGGGTGTCAAAGGGCACCACCCCGCGCACGAACTCCAGGACCCGCTGAAAGGGAAAATCCGCCATGGCCTCATTTAAGCGCAAAGGCGCGGATTTGACCAGGGGCCGGGCGGAAACTCTTTGTCAGGCGGGGGCAGGCCAGGACCTGCCTCATCACCCCCCTGCCCGCCTGCCCGCCGCCCCCTGCCCGCCGCCCCCCGGCCAGCCTACATGCCCCGGCGGTACATGCCGCCCACCTGGTAGAGGGCCTTGGTGATCTGGCCCAGGGAGCAGTAGCGCACCGTGTCCATCAGCTCGGCGAACACGTTGCCGCCCTTCAGGGCCACCTCCTGCAAGCGCTTGAGGGCGAGGGGGGCCTCTTCCTGGTGGCGCTCGTGGAACTCGGCCAGGCGCTTGAGCTGGCTCTGCTTCTCCTCCTCGGTGGCCCGCATGAGTTCCAGCTTGCACTCCTGGAAAAGCTCGTCGGCGCGGGGGTTGATGAAGGTGTTCACCCCGATGATGGGCAGCTCGCCGGTGTGCTTGAGGGTCTCGTAGTAGATGGACTCCTCCTGGATCTTGGAGCGCTGGTAGCCGGTCTCCATGGCGCCCAGCACGCCGCCGCGGGCGGTGAGGCGGTAGAACTCGTCCAGCACCGCCTCCTCCACCAGGTCGGTGAGTTCGTTCACGATGAAGGCGCCCTGCAAGGGGTTCTCGTTCTTGGCCAGCCCCCACTCCCGGTTGATTATCATCTGGATGGCCAGGGCCCGGCGCACGCTGTCCTCGCTGGGGGTGGTGATGGCCTCGTCATAGGCGTTGGTGTGCAGGCTGTTGCAGTTGTCGTAGATGGCGCACAGTGCCTGGAGGGTGGTGCGGATGTCGTTGAAGTCGACCTCCTGGCTGTGCAGGGAGCGGCCCGAGGTCTGGATGTGGTACTTGAGCATCTGGCTGCGGGGGCCGGCGCCGTACATCTCGCGCATGGCTATGGCCCAGATGCGGCGGGCCACCCGGCCGATCACGGTGTACTCCGGGTCCATGCCGTTGGAGAAGAAGTAGCTCAGGTTGGGCGCGAAGTCGTCCACCTGCATGCCCCGGGAGAGGTAGTACTCCACGTAGGTGAAGCCATTGGCCAGGGTGAAGGCCAACTGGCTGATGGGGTTGGCCCCGGCCTCGGCGATGTGGTAGCCGCTGATGGACACCGAGTAGAAGTTGCGTACCTGGTGGTCGATGAAGTACTGCTGGATGTCGCCCATCATGCGCAGGGCGAAGTCGATGGAGAAGATGCAGGTGTTCTGGCCCTGGTCCTCCTTGAGGATGTCGGCCTGCACCGTGCCGCGCACGTTCTTGAGCACCATCTCCTTGATGCGCTGGCGCTCCTCCTCGTCGGGCTCCCGGCCGTTCTGGCGGCGGAAGGCCTCCACCTGCTGGTCGATGGCGGTGTTGAAGAAAAAGGCCAGCATGATGGGGGCCGGGCCGTTGATGGTCATGGACACGCTGGTGTTGGGGCTGACCAGGTCGAAGTCGCTGTACAGGACCTTCATGTCCTCCAGGGTGCAGATGGACACCCCGCTGGTGCCCACCTTGCCGTAGATGTCCGGCCGCTCGTCTGGGTCCCAGCCGTAGAGGGTCACCGAGTCGAAGGCAGTGCTGAGCCGCGCCGCCTTGGCGCCCTGGCTCAGGTACTTGAAGCGCCGGTTGGTGCGGAAGGGGTCGCCCTCGCCGGCGAACATGCGGGTGGGGTCCTCGTCGGTGCGCTTGAAGGGGAACACCCCGGCGGTGAAGGGGAAGCGGCCGGGCACGTTCTCCGAGCGCATCCAGGTGTAGACCTCGGCCGGGTCCTCCCAGCGGGGCAGGCACACCTTGGGTATCTCGCTGCCCGCCAGGGAGCGGGTGGTCAGCGGCACGCTGATGTCGCGGTCGCGCACCTTGTAATGGTACTCGCTGCCGGAGTAGGCCTTCTGCATCTGGGGCCACTCGGCCAGCAGGCGGTGGGTCTCCTCGGTGTAGCCCTCCTCCAGGCGGTGCACCTCGGCCCGCAGCTTGTCCAGGGCCTTGGTGAGCCCCTCATCGCCGGTCCAGGCGTCCTTGAGGTGGTCGTGGGTGCTCTTCATCTGCCAGACCCGGCGGATTATGGAGGCCTGCTTGCTGGTCTCGGCGTGGTACTTGCGCACCGTGTCGGCGATCTCGGCCAGGTAGCGGTTGCGCTCGGCCGGCACAATCACGGTCTTGGTGGAGGAGTGCTTGCGCTTGGGCCGGGGGCGGTCGCTGTGGAAATCGGTGCCGCACTTCTGGTTGAGGATGTCCAGCAGGGCCAGATAGAGGGCGGTCACCCCGTCGTCGTTGAACTTGGCGGCGATGGTGCCGTAGACCGGCATGCTCTCCGGGTCCACGTGCCAGGCGTTCTGGTTGCGCTGCATCTGCTTGCGCACGTCCCGCAGCGCGTCCTCGGCGCCCCGGCGGTCGAACTTGTTGATGGCCACCAGGTCGGCGAAGTCCAGCATGTCGATCTTCTCGAGCTGGCTGGCCGCGCCGAAGTCCGAGGTCATCACGTACATGGACACGTCCACCAGGTCCACCACCGCGGCGTCGCCCTGGCCGATGCCCGCGGTCTCGGCGATGACCAGGTCATAGCCCGCCGCCTTGACCACCTTTATGGCGTCGGCCAGGGAGGCGCTCACCTCCATGCCGCTTCCGCGGGTGGCCATGGAGCGCAGGTAGATGCGGGGGCTGTCCAGGGAGTTCATGCGGATGCGGTCGCCCAAAAGCGCGCCGCCGCTCTTGCGGCGGGTGGGGTCCACGCTCACGATGGCCACCCGCACCTCGGGGATGTCCCCCAGCATGCGGATCATGATCTCGTCGGTGAGGCTGGACTTGCCCGAGCCGCCGGTGCCGGTGATGCCCAGGACCGGCACCCGGTTACCCTGGAGCCTGGCGTCCAGGGCCTGGCGCCAGGCCGCTATCTCCTCGCCGGCGGCCATGGCCGCGCTCTCCACGCAGGTGATGGCCCGGGCCACGGCAAAGACGTTCTCCGGCTTCAGCTCCTCCACCAGCTCGGGCCCGTCGTCCGCGCCCATGGGGTAGTCGATGGTCCGCACGAAGTGGTTGATGATGCCTTGCAGCCCCAGGCGGCGGCCGTCCTCCGGGGTGTATATCTTGGCCACCCCGTAGTCCTCCAGCTCCTTGGCCTCCTCGGGAACGATCACCCCGCCGCCTCCGCCGAAGACCTTGATGTGGCTGCAGCCGCGTTCCTTCAAGAGGTCCACCGCGTACTTGAAGAACTCCATGTGGCCGCCCTGGTAGCAGGAGAGCCCGATGGCGTGGGCGTCTTCCTGGATGGCGGCCTCCACCACCTCGTGCACCGCGCGGTTGTGGCCCAGGTGGATCACCTCCACCCCGGTGCCTTGCAGGATGCGGCGGATGATGTTTATGGCCGCATCATGGCCGTCGAACAGACTGGCCGCGGTCACCACCCGGATGGGGTGGGTGGGTGCGTATGGCTCCGTCTCCTGGCTCATGGGTCACCCCTCCCTCGCCTGGGCCCGCCCGGCCGAGCGGCCCCGCGGGCCGCCCGCCTCCGGGGGCAGGCTGGTTCTAGTTCCGATGGACCTCGGCCGCCAACAACTCGCCTAGGGCATGGGCGGTGTCCCCCACCAGCTTGACGCACAACCGGCGCCGGCTGTCGGGGTCCTTGTAAAAGGCGGCGGTCTGGCCCTTGTCGCGCCAATCCACCTGGGCGATATCGCAGCAATTGATGCTGCCGAACTCCCGGGTGAACTCCTGGAAGCGCTTGACCAGTTTGAAAGAAAGACGCCACATCTGGGGCGATTCCTTTTCCTCGGTGTGGGCGCGGCTGTAGAGCTGGGAGATGACCGCGATGCCGCCGGTCAGGCAGCCGCACACGCTGCCCTGGCTGGCCACGCCCCCGCCAAAGGCCCCCATGGCCTTGATGACCGCGGGCTCCTCCAGGCCCAGCATCTCCTGTCCCACTGCGGCCACGGCCTGGGAGCAATGAAAGCGCTGTTTGAAAAGCTCGACGGCCTTGCGTCGCATATCCTCGGGTGTCATCACATCCCTCCTGCCGGGTCTTCCCGGCCCCTTGCTCTAGATGAGTTCTCCCATGATCAGGTCCCGCTGGTGCTCGATGTATTCATCCAGGCTGAAGCGGCGGGCCAGGGACCAGCGGCGGAAGGTCCACATGTGGCCCAGGACCATGATGTTGTGGGCCATGAGCGCTATCTCGCCATGGTTGAGCGGCTTCAGGGAGTAGTCGGCCACGCCCTTCCTGAGCAGGTCGGCGAATATCTCGGTGATGCGCTCCTCGTGGGCCAGCACGAAGCGCATGGACTCCCGGTTGAGGCTCTTGGTCTCCTGGTAGATGAGCAGGATATGGTCGCTCATCTGGTCGCAGACCAGGAAGTAGTCCTTTATGGCCGCGGCCAGGGCCCGGGCCGCGTTGCCGGCGTAGTGCACCTGCCTGGTCAGGCGGTCCTCCATCTCCTGGTGGATGGCCTGGCAGACCAGGGAAAGCACGTCCTCCTTGGACTTCACGTACTGGTAGAGGTTGCCGATGGAAAAGCCGGCGGCCTTGGCGATCTGGCGGGTGGTGGTCTTGTGAAACCCGTTCTGGATGAAAAGCCCCACCGCCGCGTCCACGATCTGGCGGCGGCGCTGGGCCACCAGCTTGGGGTCCTTGACCTCGGTGGGGATCTCGGGCCCGTTCAGCAGGGGTTCTGATTTGGTCATTTCATGCTATCCGGCTGGGGTGGCGGTCAGCGCCCCGCCGCCTGGGCAGGGGACCCGGGCTGCCCCCCGGCGCTTCCCCCCTTCTCGCCCCCCTTTGCGACTGAGCGCTCGCTCAGATCAAGCATACAAAAACCGCCCAAGCCCTGTCAAGCTGAAATGTAGCTAGAAAGCCCAAACGGCCCCCAGCCGCGCCCAGCGCGGGGTCAGGCGTGAATATTGGTTAAACAACAGATGGTTAGCCGGTCAGACTTGGCATGGGCCCGGCCGAGGCAGGGCCCGGCGCAGCCTCAAGCGCCCTTTCTGAGCACCCGCTCGTCACCCAGGCGCATGGTCAGGCCCTTGCTGTCGAAGTACTCCAGCAGGGGGATGATGTACTTGCGGCTCAGGCCGGTGATCTCCTTGAACTGGGGCGCGCCCATGCGCTGGTGGGCCTGCAGGTACTCCACCAGGCGGCGCTGGATCTCCTCCAGGGCCGGGGTGTGGTAGTAGAGCCCTTCCTTCACCCGGGTGAGCACCCCCTCGTTCACCAGCACGCCGATGATCTGCTTGGCCTGCTTGGGGTCGGCGTCGGCGATGACGTCCTTGAGGTTGGGCGGGGCCAGGCCGCCTTGGGCATAGGCCTTTTCGATGCGCGCCCGGAGGGCCGCGTCCTCGCCGGCCAGGCGCACCTGGTGGGAGGAGAGCCGGAGGAGGTCCTTTTCAGCCACCAGCTCGCCGCTCGCGGTCAGCTTGCCCAACAGGTGGGCGAACAGCTTGGGGTCAAAGCCCCGGCCCAGGCGTTGCTTGAGTTCCTCCCGGGGCATGCCGGGCTTGAGGGGATGCTGCTGGTGGAACCCGGCCACCAGTTCCAGGGCCTTTTGCAGCAGCTCGTCCCGCACCGAGCCCGCGATGATGCGGCCGCCCTCCTTGTCGAAACGCACCAGCTCCTGCTTGGAGAGCATCTGCCCCACCAGGCGGTCCAGCTCCTTGGGGGACAGGGCCACCAGGCGCACCAGCTCGCCCACCGTGACCCCCCGCTCGCCGGCCAGGCGCACCATGACCGCCACCTTGTCCGCGGGCTCGCCCCGGCGCAGGGTCTCGAGGTCCGCGATTATCTCGGGCCGGCCCCGCTTGTGGCGGCCGGGGTGGGGGTGGAGGATCACGCCGCCGGCGATGGTATGCACCGGCGAGTAGGAGCGCAGCACGTAGCGGTCTCCGGCCATGACCGCCACCGGCTGGTCCAGGCGCACCTGGCAGAAGGCGGTCTCGCCGGGCTTGAGTTCGTCCCGGTCCAGGGTGAGCACCCGGCCCATGACCTCGGCGGTGCCGGAGTGAAAGCGGATGGGCGCCCGGTGCTTGATGGGGCGGGGGGCCTCCTCCAGCACCTTTATCTCCACGTCCACCCACAGGCTGGGCACCAGGGAGCCGGGGGTGGCCACCACGTTGCCCCGCTCCAGGTTCTCCTTGTCCAGGCCCTGCAGGTTCACCGCGGTGCGCTGGCCGCGGCGGGCGCTCGGGACCTCCTGGTTGTGCACCTGGAGGCCGCGCACCCGGCTGGTGAGGCCCTGGGGATAGATCATCACCTCCTGGCCCACCTCGATGGTGCCGCCGATGGCGGTGCCGGTGATCACGGTGCCAAAGCCCTTCATGGTGAACACCCGGTCCACCGGCAGGCGGAAGGGGCCGCTGGCCGGCCGCTCCTCCAGGCGGGAGGCGAGCTGGTCCAGGGCCGCGACCAGCTCGGGGATGCCCTGGCCGTTCACCCCGGAGACCGGCAGGATGGGCGCGCCTTCCAGGAAGCTGCCCGCCAGGTACTCGCCCACGTCCTCGGTCACCAGCTCCAGCCACTCCTGGTCCACCATGTCCGCCTTGGTGAGCGCCACCAGGCCGTGCTCCACCCCCAGCAGGCGGCAGATGTCCAGGTGCTCCCGGGTCTGGGGCATGACCCCCTCGTCCGCGGCGATGACCAGCATCACCAGGTCTATGCCCGCCGCGCCGGCCACCATGTTCTTGACGAACTTCTCGTGGCCGGGCACGTCCACGATGCCCAGCCGCAGGCCCGAGGGCAGATCCAGGTGGGCAAAGCCCAGCTCGATGGTGATGCCCCGGGCCTTCTCCTCCTTCAGGCGGTCGGTCTCGATGCCGGTGAGCGCCTTCACCAGGGTGGTCTTGCCGTGGTCGATGTGGCCGGCGGTGCCGAGTACGAGCTGTTTCATGGCGGTCTTCCCGTGTGTTTTTCCGCAGGGGTGGCCTTTTCCATATAGTAAGGGACCGGGCCGGGTCAAGCCAGGAGACAAAACCCCGCCTTGCCCCGTAGCCGCCCTTTCATCATAATACCCCCATGTCCGATCCCCGTCCCCAACGCATCCTGGCCCTGGACCTGGGCGCCAAGCGCATCGGCGTCGCCCTGAGCGACGCGGAGGCGCGCCTGGCCTCGCCCCTGTGCGTGCTGCCCCGCCGCGGCCGCGACGCCAACGTGCGCGCCGTGGCCGAGCTGGTCAAAAGGCACGGGGTGGGGCTGGTGGTGGTGGGGCTGCCGCGCGCGAGCCACAGCGAGCTGGGCCCGGGCGGCGAGGCGGCCAAGCGCTTCGGCCGGCGCCTGGAGCGGGCCCTGGGCCTGCCGGTGGCCTTTGTGGACGAGTTCGAGACCACGGTGCGCGCCCAGGAGGCGCTTTTGGCGGCGGACCTTTCCCGGGCCAAGCGGCGGCAGGTGGTGGACAAGGTGGCCGCGGCCCTGATCCTGGAGGCCTATTTGGCCGGGCAGGAGGAGCGGCCGTGAGGGGCAGGCGCCTGCTGGTGGTGCTGGTCCTGGTGCTGGCCCTGGCCGTGCCCGGCTGGCTGGCGGCCCGCCAGGCGCTCCTGGGCCTGCGCGCCGACCCGGACGCCGGGCCCCGGGTGGTGGAGATACCCCAGGGCACCGGCCTGGCGGGCATCACCCAGGTGCTGGCCCGGGCCGGGCTGGTGCGCCACCCCCGGCTCTTCATGCTGGCCGCCCGGCTCACCGGCCGCGACCAGAGCCTCAAAGCCGGGGAGTACCGCCTCAGCGCGGCCATGAGCTACGACGCCATCCTGGCGGCCCTGCACCGGGGCCGGGTGCTCACCCACCTGGTGACCATCCCCGAGGGCTTCACCCTGGTCCAGATCGCCGGCCGCCTGGCTGACAGGGCCGGGGTGGACCGCGACCAGATCCTTTCCCTGGCCCGCGACCCGGCCTTCCTGGCCGAGCTGGGGGTGAAGGCCGCCAGTCTGGAAGGGTTTCTCTTTCCGGATACCTACCGCTTTGCCCGGGGCCTCAGCGCCCGGGCGGTGCTGGGCCGCATGTTCAAGCGCTTCCTGGTGGCCTGGCGTCCCCTGGAGCCGGCCGCCCGCGAGCTGGGGCTCACCCGGCTGGAGGCGGTCACCCTGGCCAGCATCATCGAGCGGGAGACCTCGCTGGACGCCGAGCGCCCCCTGATCAGCGCGGTCTATCACAACCGCCTGGCGCGCAAGATGCCCCTCCAGGCCGACCCCACGGTGATCTACGGCCTGGAGGACTTCGACGGCAACCTGACCCGCGCCCACCTGCACACCGACACCCCCTACAACACCTACACCCGCGCCGGCCTGCCGCCCGGCCCCATCTGCTCGCCGGGCCGGGCCAGCCTCCATGCCGCGGTGCACCCGGCGCCGGTGCGGTATCTCTACTTCGTGGCCAAGGGGGACGGCAGCCACCAATTCAGCCTCACCTACCGCCAGCATGTGAACGCGGTGAACCGCTACCAGCGCAGAAGGCGTTAATCCAGGGGGCGACGGGGGGCGACGGGGGGCGACGGGGGCGGCGGGGGGCGAGGGGGGCGAGGGGGGGGCGAGGGGAGCGCCCCCGCCCAAGACTTGCCCCGGCGGCTACTCCTCCCCCTCGGCCGGCTCGTAGTCCGGCGCCCACCAGTCGTCCCGCTTCTCGAACCACCACTCGGTCCAGTCGGTCTCCAGGATCTCCCGGGCCAGGGCCTTGCCCGGCTCGGTGGTGAGGCGCTTCAGGGCATAGTGGATCCAGGCCGCGGCATAGGGGTTGTTCAGGTCCTTCTGCTCCTTGAGTTCGATCAGGAGGTCCAACTGGTCCGCATCGTGGGCCAGGCGGGCCTCGGGGGTCTGCTTGGCGTTGAACTCGCTGGTGAGGGCCAGCATGCGCTCGGCCACCGGCGGCGGCAGGCGCCTGGCCTGGTGGCGCAGCGCCTTGTCCTCGTCCGCGGCGGAGTAGCGCTTGTGCACGTAGTTGAGGTCGCCGGTGCGGGTCTCGGCCAGGTCGTGGTGCAGGAGCATCAGGGCCACCCGGGGGGCGTCCAGGCCCTCCTGGGTGAGGGCGAGCTGGTAGCCGAGCAGGGCGGCGCGGAAGCAATGGTCCGCCACGCTCTCGCCGCCCGAGCCCAGAAAAGGATAGCCGCTGCGGCGCATCTTCTTCAGCATGCCGGCCTCGAACAAAAAGCGCGCCAGGTCTTTCACCGGGCCGCCTCCGCAGCACAGGGGCGGCAGAGCAGGCGGCCTTCCACCTCCACCATCTTGCTCTGCTGGGTGGCCTCGCCGCAGCGCTGGCAGTCCAGCGAGGGCTCCATCCTGGCCTCTGCCGGCGGCTGGGCCGCCACCTCGCGCACCTCGAGCAGCTCGGAATCCGGCGCGGAGAGAAGCTCCTGCATGAAGGCCTCGCGGTCGCTGGTGCCGTCCGGCCGGCGGTACTTCTTGCGGTCGCCGACAAAGGCCACCCGCACCGCGCGCCCAGCCCGGCGGTCAAACACGGTGAAGACCTGCTTGCCGTGGTCCAGCCACTTGAGGTTGCCCTTGCCAAAGGTGGTGGAGAGCATGGACTGGAAGGCGTCTACGCTGCAAGAGTCGTTCTCCACCACTGCCACCAGCTCCTCGTCCTGGCTGGGCTCGAGGCCCAGGGCCGAGGCCGCGGCCCGGGCCGCGCGCCAGCCCACCATCAGCCCGGGGCAGAGGTGGCCGTGAAACTCGATGGCCCGCTGAAGGTCTGCGGGCAGCTTGGCTTGATCCATTGTGATTCCCCCTTTGTACGCTGATGCCACAGACACAGCATAACGCGCCCCGGCGGCGGGGGCAAACCCGGCCGGCGCGCACGCCCTTGCCCGCCCCGCCGCCCGCCCCCGTCGTCCCCCGTCGCCCCCCCGCCCCCCGTCGCCCCCCTGGCTTGACCGGGGCAAACCCCTGGGGTAGATTACGGAATTCTCAAAGGAGGTTATTGGGGTGCAGGTCATTGGCCAGCCCGCGGCCGAACTCAAGGAGTCCCGGGCCGCCCGGGAACTCATGGAGAGCCACGCCTTTGTGGCCGACGCCTGGCCGGGCGAGGAGGCCCGGACGGCCGCGCGGCGGGCCCTGGAGTCCTTGCCCGCGGCTGGCCGGGCCTGGGCGCTGGTGGACGGCGAGGGCTGGCAATGGCTGGCCGTGAGCGCGCCCCTGGATTTCGACTCGCGGCTCTTCGGCCGGCGCCTGGCCCGGCTGTGGCCCCTGGCCCACCGCACGGCCTGGCCCGCGCCCGAGGCCCGGGACCAGGGCCGGCGCCTGCTGGCCGAGGTGACCGCGGCTGAAAAAGAGGCGGGCAGCGAGTGCCTGGTGGCGCGGGTGGCGGGCCGGGACTTCCTGGCCGCCCAGGTATTGGAGGCGGCGGGCTTCAGGCTGATGGACGTGAGCGTGGAGTGGCTGCTGGACCTGGAAGCCCCGGCACGGCACGAGGAGCGGCCCGCCCTGCCCCCGGGCATGGCGATACGCGCCTGGCGGCCCGACGAGGAGGAGGCCCTGCAAGCCCTGGCCGCAGATGCCATGTGCGAGCTGGCGGCCTATGCCGACCGCTTTGCCATGGACCCGCGCCTGCGCCCCCAGTGCCGGCAGATGTACCGCCGCTGGGTGGCCAACAGCCTTTCCGGCGACCAGGCGGACCAGGTGCTGGTGCTGGCCCGGGAGGATGAGCCGGCCGGGCTCATCACCCTCAAGCTGCCCGCAGGCACGGGGCCCGGCGCGGACTGCGGCTGGGTGGTGATAAACGCCATCGCGCCGGAGCTGCGCGGCCGGGGGCTTTACCACCAACTCCTGGGGCGGGGCCTGGAGTGGCTGGCCCGCCACGGCGCCCGGCAGGCCCGGGTGCGCACCAAGCTGAGCCAACAGGCGGTCATCCGGGCCTGGGCGGCCCTGGGCGGGCGCCAGGTGTATTCTGACATCACCTTCCATCTTTGGCTGGACCAGGACGCGGCCTGAGGGCGCGCCCGGCACGGCAAGGGAGCATAATTCGATGAAGCGCGTATTGGTCACCGGCGGGGCCGGCTCCATTGGATCCTATGTATGCGAGGTGCTCATCCGGCGCGGGGCCGAGGTGATCGCCCTGGACAACGGCCCCTCCTTGAAAGTGGAGCACCTGTTCGACTCGGGCCGCTTCAAGTTCGTGCAGGACTCGGTGCTGGTGCCCGAGGTGGTGGAGCGGCTGGTGAACCAGTGCGACACCGTGATCCACCTGGCGGCCATCGCCGACCCCAAGCGCTACGTGAACGAGCCCCTGAACGTGCTCAACGTGAACCTGAAGGGCTCCTTGTATCTTCTGGACTTCTGCGCGCGCCAGAAAAAGCGCTTCGTGTTCGCCTCCACCAGCGAGGTGCTGGGCAAGAACCCCAAGGTGCCCTGGAACGAGGAGGCGGACCGGGTGCTGGGCCCGCCCTCCATCAACCGCTGGTGCTACTCCACCGGCAAGGCCCTGATAGAGCACTACTGCTACGCCTACGGCCAGCAGGAGGGGCTCCCCTTTGTCATCATGCGCTTTTTCAACGTGTACGGCCCCCGCTGCGACGACCTGGGCCAGGGCCGGGTGATCCCCATCTTCCTGGAGAAGTTCCTGCGCGGCCAGCCGGTGGTGGTGCACGGCGACGGCAAGCAGACCCGCTGCTTCACCTTCATCGAGGACACCGCCGAGGCGGTGGTGGAGCTGGCCCTGAACGACGCGGCCCTGGGCCTTTGCTTCAACGTGGGCTCCGACCGCGAGACCAGCATCCTGGAGCTGGCCCAGACCATGAAGGCCGTGGGCGGCTTTGACAACCCCATCGAGTTCAAGCCCCACCTGGAGGTCTTTGGCAAGAGCTACGAGGACATCCCCCGGCGCATCCCGGACGTGAGCCGCATCAAGGAGGTGATCGGCTGGCAGGCCACCACCAGCCTGGAGGACGGCCTCAAAAAGACCATCGACTTCTACCGCCAACCCTAGAGGGCGACAGGGCCAAAGAGCAAAGGCCCGGCCCGGACAGGGGCCGGGCCTTTTTTGCGCCGGGTGGGGCCCCGCCCCATTCTTGACAGGGGCGGCCCGCGGTGCTAGCTTGGCTGGCAAGTACGTCTGAAGGCGTAATATCCAAGCAAAACAATCAGTTTTTCTCGAGGCACGAAGGCCAGGAAGGCCGGGGGCGAGGTGAACCCGCGGCTTTTCGTGGCCTTTTTTGGTGGGCCCCTTCGGGCCGGCGGGAGACGGATGGCAGTAACGGTCCTCAAGGAGCGCCTGCAAGGAACAGAGGGATCGCCGGAAGGGCTGATCTCCCTGTACGGCGCCTCCCTGCGCCGCAAGGTCCTGCTGCTGGCCGGGCTGGTGGCGCTGTTGGCCGGCCTGGCCTTGCAGGCGGTGGCGGTGGGCAGTTTCGAGCTGAGCCCCGGCCATATCCTCCGGGTGCTCATGGGCGAGGCAGGCGGCCCCCAGGCGGTGGTGATCTGGAACATCCGCCTGCCCCGGGTGGCGGCGGCCCTGGCCACCGGCGCCAGCCTGGGGTTGGCCGGCCTGGCCACCCAGAGCCTCCTGCGCAATCCCCTGGCCTCGCCGTTCACCCTGGGCATCAGCCAGGGCGCGGCCTTTGGGGCGGCCTTTGCCATCGTCCTGCTGGGGGCCGGGGCGGTGCCCGCCAGCGCCCTGGCCACCGGGGCGGCCGGCGAGTTGATCCTGGGCAGCGTGTATGCGGTGACCATCAGCGCCTTTGCCGGCGCCATGACCGCCACCGTGGTGATCCTGCTCCTGGCCCGCCTGCGCCAGATGGGCCCCGCCTCGGTGATCCTGGCGGGGGTGGCGCTCTCCTCCCTGTTCGTGTCGGGCACCATCTTGATCCAGTACTTCGCCAGCGAGACCGAGATAGCCGCGGTGGTCTTCTGGACCTTTGGCGACGTGGCCCGCTCCAACTGGCGGGAGATCGGGCTGCTCAGCCTGGTGACCGCCGGGGCCTGGCTCTACTTCCTGCGCCGGCGCTGGGACTTCAACGCCCTCCTGGCCGGCGAGGAGGCCGCCCGCGGCCTGGGGGTGAACGTGGGCCGCTTCCGCCTGGCCGGCATGTTCCTGGCCGCCCTGACCGCGGCCCTGGCCACCGCCTTCCACGGGGTCATCGCCTTCCTGGGGCTGCTGGCCCCCCACATCGGCCGGCGCCTGGTGGGCAGCGACCACCGCCTGCTGGTCCCCTTCGCCGGGGTGATCGGGGCCATACTCCTTTTGGGCGCAGACACCCTGGGCCGGCTGTTGATCGGCTCCGGCACTCTGCCGGTGGGGGTGCTCACCTCCTTCATGGGGGCGCCCCTGTTCCTCTACCTCTTGCTCAAGGAGCACAGAAGATGATCCTGGACGTGCGGGAGCTGGCCTTTGCCTACAACGGCCGGCCGGTGCTGAAAGGGCTGAGCTTCCGCCTGGGCAGGGGGGAGAGCCTGGGTATCCTGGGAGTGAACGGGGCGGGCAAATCCACCCTGCTGCGTTGCCTGGGCCGCATCCTCCGCCCCCGCGGCGGGACGGTGCTGGTGGCGGGGCGGTCGCTCAGCGACCTGGCCGGCGAGGAGATAGCCCGGATCATGGGCTACGTGCCCCAGGCCCACGTCCCGGAGCCGCTCAGCGTGTTCGACGCGGTGCTCCTGGGCCGCAAGCCGTACCTCAAGTGGCGGGCCAGCCGTCGGGACCTGGAGGTGGTGGCGCGGGTGTTGGAGCAGATGCGGCTGGAACACCTGGCCCTGCGCCCGGTGGCCAGCCTGAGCGGGGGCGAGGCCCAAAAGGTGATGATCGCCCGGGCCCTGGCCCAGGAGCCCGCCTTGCTGCTCCTGGACGAGCCCACCGGCAGCCTGGACCTGCGCAACCAACTGGAGGTCATGGAACTCATCCGGGCGGCGGTGCGCGACCAGGGCCTCAGCGCTGCGGTCTGCCTGCACGACATCAACCTGGCCCTGCGCTTTCTGGACCGCCTGCTCCTGCTCAAGGACGGCAAGGTCCTGGCCCTGGTCTCGCCGGAAGAAGTCACCCCCGCCCTGGTGCGGGAGGTCTACGGCATAGAGGTCCTCCTGACCCGGGTGGAAGGACAGCGGGTGGTGGTCCCCTTGGAGGCGGCCCGGCCCGGGGCGGACCAGGCGGGACAAACGCCACCCAGCCCCAAGCAGGAGGTGACCGGCCATGCCTGAAAACCTGCGGCGGCTCTTGCCGGCGGCCTTGGCCTGGCTCCTGGCCCTGGCCCTCTGCCCGCCGGCCCTGGCCCAGAAGACCCTGCCCATAACCGACCTCGCCGGCCGCCGCTTGGAGGTGCCGGCCCGGCCCCGGCGGATCGTCTGCCTGGGGCCGGGTACCCTCCGGCTGATCGTGTATCTCCAGGCCCAGGAGCGGGTGGTGGGTATCGAGCAGATGGAGAAGCGTTTCCCCCGCGGGCGGCCCTATTACATGGCCCATCCCGAGCTGGGCCGGCTCCCCACCGTGAGCCCCGGCGGCCCGACCTCCATCAACCGCAAGCCGGACCTGGAGGGTGTGTTGCGGGTGCGGCCCCAGGTGGTGTTCGCCACCTGCCTCTCCGCGGCCAAGGCCGACCAGGTGCAGGCCCTGTTGGGCCTGCCGGTGGTGGTGCTCTCCTACGGCCGCTTCGCCTCTTTTGACGAGGTGGTCTACGATTCCCTGCGCCTGGCCGGCCGCATCCTGGGCAGGGAGCAGCGGGCCCAGGAGGTGGTGGCCTTCATGGAGGCGGGCCGCCGGGACCTGGCCCGGCGGGTGGCCGGGCTGAAGCAGGGGCCCCTGGTCTACATCGGCGGAATCGGCTTCAAGGGTGCCCACGGCATCGAGAGCACCGACGCCCGCTACATTCCCTTCACCTGGCTGGGGGTGAACAACCTGGCGGCCGCCTGCGGCCGGGAGGGCCACTTCTTCCTGAACAAGGAGGAACTCCTGCGCCTGAACCCGGAGGTGA
The DNA here is from genome assembly GCA_964620595.1 of uncultured Desulfarculaceae bacterium. Taxonomy (GTDB): domain Bacteria; phylum Desulfobacterota; class Desulfarculia; order Desulfarculales; family Desulfarculaceae; genus Desulfocarbo. The sequence continues at coordinate 57,372 of CAZUHP010000016.1, forward strand.
TCTTCCTGGACGGGGGCGGGCAAAAGCTGGTGGCAATGGACTACGCCAAGAAGCCGCGATTCTACCAGGCCCTGCGGGCCTTCCAACAAGGCCGGGTCTATGGCCTGCTTCCCTTCAACTGGTACACCACCAACCTGGGCACCGCCCTGGCCGACGCCTACGCCATCGGCAAGATACTCTACCCGGCCCGTTTCGCCGAGGTGGACCCGGCCGCCAAGGCGGACGAGATATACCGCTTCCTGGTGGGCAAGCCGGTGTACGCGGCCATGGCCGCCGTGTACGGCCCCCTGGGCGGCCGGCCCGGTTTCCTGGAGCAATGAGCGCCATGAACCAGGCCAAGGCCGAGTTCTTCGACCAGCAGGTGCGGGCCGCCTGGGCAGCGGCGGAGTACGGCCCGGCCGAGCAGCCCAAGCTGAACAGGCTGATCCGGGAGGCTGGGCTGGGAACCGGCCAGCGCATCCTGGAGCCAGGCTGCGGCACCGGCCGGCTCACCCAGGTACTGGCCCGGGTGGTGGGACCGGCGGGCCGGGTGGTGGCGCTGGATATCAGCTCCGCCATGGTGGCGGCCTGCCGGCAACGCCTGGCGGGCTCACCCCAGGTGGCAGTGCTCCACGCGGCCCTGGAGGAACTCGAGGCCAGGGACGCCAGTTTCGACCGGGTGGTCTGCCACCAGGTATTCCCCCACTTCGACGACAAGCCGCTGGCCCTGCGCATCATCCGCCGCCTGCTCCGGCCGGGCGGGGTGCTGGCCGTGGCGCATTTCATAAACTCGGCCGAGATCAACCAGACCCACCGCAAGGCGGGCACCGCGGTGGAGCGGGACCTGCTGCCAGGGCCCGGGCCCATGCGCCGGTTGCTGGCAGAGGCCGGCCTGGAGGTGGAGATGCTGGCGGACGACGAGCTGGGCTACTTTCTCAGAGCCCGGCGGAACTGAACCGGCAGGATGGGGCCGGCGCGGCCGGGGTGGGCCAGATTCCATGTCCCGGGCCACAATGACGGCAGAAAGATGGCGGGCGCCCCTTTGAGCAAAGGGGCGCCCTTTTCATGACCGGCTGGTGGAGTTAGTTCGTGGTTGCAAAGAGACGGTGAAGCCGGTCGATGTTGATGTCAATCCCCAAGAAAATAAAGGTACCCGGTGCCTCGGTGTCGGAATCCCACCGGTAGCGATCGTTGAAAAGATTGTCCACCTCCAAAAAGACATTGCCATAGTCACCCAGACGGTGGCTCAGCTTCAAGTCCACCAGAAAACGCTCCTCCAGCTCGTTCTGGGGGCTGTTGGCCGGGTCGGAGTATTGCTTGCCCACCCAACGGCCCACCAGCTCGGCGGTGAAAAACCGCGGGTGGTCGAACACCAATCCCAGGTTGGCCTTGAGGCGGGGGGTGAACTCCAGATCCTTGCCTTCCAGGGAGCGATCCTTGGCAAACTCGTCTATCCTGGAGCGGTTGAAGGTGCCGTTGGCAAAAAGGCTGAGCCAGGGGGTAAGCTGGTGGCGGGCCTCCAGCTCCAGCCCGTATATGGTCACCTGCCCCAGGTTCTCCCGGCGGAAGAGGTCCCGGCGGCCGTCTTCGGTCCGGCCCACCTTGATCGCGTAGAAGAAATCCTCGGCCCGGGTGTAGTAGCCGTTGAGGCTGACCCGGAAGTCTCGCCCCAGTTTCTGGCTGACGCCCGCCTCCCAGCTCATCGACTTCTCCGGTCCCAGATCCGGGTTGGCCTCGTAAATACGCCCTCGGAAAATGCCATTGCGGTAGAGGTCGTCCAGGATAGGCGCCCGGAAAGCGGTGCCCAGCGAGGCCCGCAGTTCGGTGCCGGGGGCAGGCCTATAAAGGACCGCCAGCTTGGGGCTGAGATGGTCCCAGTTCCGGTCCGCGGGGTTGGCGTCAGGAATGAAACCCGAAGGGTCCCGGAAACGGCCATCATAGCTCTTTATGTAATCGTAACGGGCGCCCAAGTGGACAATGAACTTGTCTTGCCAATTGAATTCGTTGTTGATCCACAACGAGTAATTGTCCTGTTGGCCCTGGTTGGAAACTATGTTGCGGCTGGGCTGGTCATTGCGGATGCGGTCCTGGTCTTTGCCGTCCACGCTGCCGTGCCGGTAGTCCAGACCGGTGGTCAAGCGATACCATTCGTTCAAGGGCACGGTGGTTCGCAGGCTGGCGCTGAGGTCCTTGCGCAGGACGTCTACCACGTACCAGGTATACTTGCCCCTGCTCAGCCTCTCCCGGTTCCAAAAGTAGTCTTCCTCCTGGTAGCTGGCCTTGAAAAGCCACTGGCTTTTGCCCAGCTTCCACCCAAAGGAGCCATCCAGTTTCCTGGTGTCCCATTGGCGGTATACCCCATCGGGCTGCCGTATCTTTTCACCCTCGCCCCGCTTATCGTCAAAATACAAAAAACCCAGCGAGAGACTCATCTGGCGGGGCAGATCCAGAGTGAGCTTGCCACGGTAGTGATCCTCCTGCATCCAGCGCTCGGTAGTATATTGGGTCCGCTGCTCCGGGGGGGTGGGGTCGTAGCCGTCGCTCTGCACCCGGTCGTAGGCCAGCCAGTAGCCCATGCGGTCCACCCTGCCGCTCAAGGTGGCGCCGGCCTTCCAGGTCTGAAAGGTGCCATAACCACCCCTGGCCTTGAAGGAAAAGGGTTTGTCCGCCGGCTTGCGGGTGATGAGGTTAATCACCCCTCCCATGGCGTTGGAGCCGTAAAGGGCCGAAGCCGGTCCCCGCAGGATTTCAATCCTTTCCAGGTCCTCGGCCTGGAACAGATCCCAGTTCACCGCCCCTGTGTCGGCCGTGTTCAGGGGGTTGCCGTCTACCAATACCAGGGTGCGGCCAGGCTGGTTACCCATGCCCCGCAAGGAAACCGTGGCGCTATGCTGGACCAGTCCCAGGCCCCGGCGCACGTCTATACCGGCGTACTTACGCAGGATATGGTCTATTCGCAGGTTGTTGGATTGCTCTATCTGCTGGCGGGTTATTATGGTAACCGAAACCGGCAGTTCGGCCAGGGGCGTCTGGTGGCGGGTGGCGGTGACCACCATCTCCGTCTCCAGGGAAGCCGGGGAGGTCTTCTCATGTTCCGGCGGTTTTCCTTGGGCCCAGGCCCCCTGAGCCAGCCACAATGTACATCCGGCCAGAATCAAAAGTCTTTTCAGAAACAACATTACAAGTCTCCTTCCCAGAACACAAAAAAGGCCCTTTCTCCTTCAGGAGAAAAAGCCTTTTTCCACAGAGTCGCTATTTGTGGTCGTTTATAGTACCGGCCCGGCTATCTACCTCCCGGGCGCACCGTCTGTCATGCTTCATGCATCGACATTGGCGGCATTCTAAGATGCCGGCGCGGGAGGGTCAATAACTTTAGTCCGTTGCGGCGTAAGCTTGGGCCAATCGCAAAAATATTCTGGTGGTGTCCGCAAAAGAAGAAGGGGCCAGCCCTCAGGCCGGCCCCGCAAGGTGGTTTCTTTTGGCGGAAGTGCATGGGAATCGAACCCACCTACCGCCTTGCTCAGACGGTACACCGGATTTGAAGTCCGGG
>CAZUHP010000017.1:0-59185 GCA_964620595.1 uncultured Desulfarculaceae bacterium
CCGGGGGGGCGGGGGGCGACGGGGGGCGGGGGGGGCGACCGGGGGGCGGGCGGCGACGGGGGGGGCGACGGGGGCGACGGGGGGGCGGCGGGGGGGGCGGCGACAGGGGCGGGGAGGCGGCCCGGGGAGGCGGCCCGGGGAGCTGCCGCGGTTTACAACTCCCCGGCCCTGTGATAGATACGTTCAACCGGCCCAAAAGGCCCGGGTATCAGAACACCCTACCAACCGCCGCCACGGAAGCGGCGGTGATAAGCGTTTGACACCATGAGCCAAAACAGCTTCAAACCCGAGGACCGCTACGACCCGGCCGAGGTGGAGCCCCGCTGGCAGCAGCGCTGGGACCAGGCCGGGGCCTTCAAGGTGGAAGTGGACCCTGCCCGCCCCAAGTACTACTGCATGGAGATGTTTCCCTACCCCAGCGGGCGCATCCACATGGGCCACGTGCGCAACTACAGCATCGGCGACGGCCTGTCGCGCTTCTTGCGCATGCGCGGCTTCAACGTGCTCCACCCCATGGGATGGGACGCCTTTGGCATGCCGGCCGAGAACGCGGCCATGGCCCACGGCTCCCATCCGGCCACCTGGACCTACGACAACATAGAGTTCATGCGGGCCCAGCTCAGGAAACTGGGCTTCTCCTACGACTGGGACCGGGAGTTCGCCACCTGCGATCCCTCCTACTACCGCTGGGAGCAGCGGGTGTTCATCGAGATGTGGAACCGCGGCCTGGTCTACCGCAAGAAGACCCTGGCCAACTGGTGCGACACCTGCAAGACCGTCCTGGCCAACGAGCAGGTGGAGCAGGGCCTTTGCTGGCGCTGCTCCCAGCCGGTGGAGCAGAAGCGCATCGCCAGCTACTTCTTCAAGATCACCGAGTACGCCGAGGAACTCCTGGAGTGGCTGGACAAGCTGCCCGGCTGGCCCGAGCGGGTGCTCACCATGCAGCGCCACTGGATCGGCAAGTCCTTTGGCGCGGAGATCGTGTTCCCCCTCTGGGACCGCGAGGGCGAGATCCGGGTCTTCACCACCCGGGCGGACACCCTTTTCGGCGCCACCTTCATGAGCCTGGCCCCGGAGCATCCCCTGGCGGTGGAGCTTTGCCAGGGCACCGGCCAGGAGCAGGCGGTCAAGGATTTCATCGACAAGGTCAAGCGCCAGTCCTTTGCCGAGCGGGCGGATGAAAAGAAGAAAGAGGGCGTGTTCACCGGGGTCTACTGCCGCAATCCCCTGACCGGCTTCAAGATGCCGGTGTACGTGGCCAACTTCGTGCTCATGGAGTACGGCACCGGCGCGGTGATGGCGGTGCCCACCCACGACCAGCGCGACTTCGAGTTTGCCAAGAAGTACGGCCTGGAGCTCAAGGAGGTCATCGTGGGGCCCGAGGGGCCGGTGGGCGTGGAGAACATGACCCAGGCCTACACCGACTACGGCACCTTGATCAACTCCGGCAAGTTCGACGGCATGGGCAGCAAGGAGGCCCAGCGGGCCATAGCCGCGGAGCTGGAGAAGATGGGCCTGGGCAGGGAGACGGTGAACTACCGCCTGCGCGACTGGGGCATCAGCCGCCAGCGCTACTGGGGCGCGCCCATCCCCATGATCCACTGCGATAAGTGCGGCCTGGTGCCGGTGCCCCTGGACGATCTGCCGGTGGAGCTGCCCCTGGATGCCCAGCTCTCCTCCACCGGCGGTTCGCCCCTGCCCCACCTGGAGCAGTGGTGCAAGGTGACCTGCCCCTCCTGCGGGGGCGAGGGCCGGCGCGAGGTGGACACCATGGACACCTTCGTGGAGTCCAGTTGGTACTTTGCCCGCTATGCCTGCCCGGACTATGCGGACGGCCCCCTGGACCCGGAGCGCACCGATTACTGGATGCCCGTGGACCAGTACATCGGCGGCATAGAGCACGCGGTGCTGCACCTGCTCTACTCGCGCTTCTACACCAAGGTGCTCAGGGACCTGGGCTACCTCAAGGTGGACGAGCCCTTTGTCAAGCTGCTCACCCAGGGCATGGTCATCAAGGACGGGGCCAAGATGTCCAAGTCCAAGGGCAACGTGGTGGACCCGGACGAGATGGTGAAGCGCTACGGCGCGGACACGGTGCGCACCTTCATGCTCTTCGCCGCCCCGCCCGAGCGCGACCTGGACTGGTCCGAGCAAGGCGTGGAGGGCGCCAGCCGCTTCCTGCAGCGCCTGTGGCGGGTGGCCACCGCGGTGGCCGGCCAGGCCCGGGGAGTGGAGGCCTTCTCGGGCGGCGGCCTGGAAGGACCCCTGCGGGACCTGCACGCCAAGACCCACCAGACCATAAAGAAGGTGACCGAGGACATTGCCGACCGCTACCAGTTCAACACCGCCATCGCCGCGGTGATGGAGCTGGTCAACCAGATCAGCCTGGTGGAGCAGGACGCCTCGCTCCAGGGCCGGCCCCAGCGCGAGGCGGTGCTGCGGGAGGCGGTGGAGGCGGCGGTGGTGCTCATCAGCCCCATGGCGCCCCATATCGCCGACGAGCTGTGGGAGCGGCTGGGGCACAAAGGATTCTTGATCGACCACCCCTGGCCCGCTTATGATGAGGGGGCCCTGGTCAAGGCCGAGAAGGTGGTGGTGGTGCAGGTGAACGGCAAGAAACGGGCCGAACTCATGCTGCCCGCCGAGGCCGGCGACGAGGCCATGAAGGAGGCGGCCCTGGCCAACGAGAAGGTGCAGGGCTTCATCCAGGGCAAACAGATCAAGAAGGTCATCGCGGTGCAGGGCAAGCTGGTCAATATCGTGGTCTAGGCCGCGGGAGGCCCTCGCGCCCCGCGGGACGGATTCCATATCTCAAGGGAGGCGGTGGTGAAAAGAGCTGTTATCCTGGGATGCCTGGTGCTGGGGCTGGCCGTGCTGCTGGGCGGCTGTGGCTACAACTTCCGGGGCAAGACCAACAACCTGCCTTCCGACGTGCGCACCATCGCGGTGCCGGTGTTCAAGAACAACACCGGCGAGACGCGCCTGGAGAGCATCATCACCGACCAGGTGATATTCCAGTTCACCCGCAGCCAGGTTCTGCGGGTGGTGGGCGAGAAGCAGGCCGACGCGGTGCTCAGGGGCGCGGTGACCCGGGCCGACGTGGAGGACGTGGCCTTCACCTCCCAGGAAACCTCCCAGCAGCGGCGCATCACGGTGACCATCAAGGCCACCCTCACCCGCACCCGCGACGGCAAGGTGCTCTGGCAGCGCCGCGACCTCAAGCAGCAGCGGACCTATGCCGTGGGTTCCACCGCCCAGGCCACCGACGCCAACAAGCAGGCGGCCCTCACCGAGTTGGCCAAGTCCCTGGCCCAGACCCTGCACGACTCGGTGTTCGAGAACTTCTAGCCGGGGAGGGGGCCCATGGCCTCCGGGCCGGCAAAGCAAAACCCCGCCTCGGCCGCGGGCCTGCCCTGGCCCGAGCTGGGGGGCGGGGAGCTGGGCGCGCTCTACGGCGTGTTCGGGGAGGAGGATTTCCTGGTGGGCCAGGCCCTGGAGGCCTTCATGGCCGCGCCGGCCTTTGAGCAGAACCCCTCCCTGAACGTGGAGCGCTTCCACGCCGGCGACACCCCGCCGGTGCGGGTGCTGGAAAGCGCGCGCACGCTCCCCTTCCTGGGCTCCCGCCGCCTGGTGATCGTGCAGGAGGCGCACCTGTACTCCACCCCCCAGCTAAACGAGTTCGTGGACTACCTGGCCGACCCGGTGCCCTCCACCTGCCTGGTCTTCAGCGGGGCCAAGCTGAACATGTCCACCCGCTTTGCCAAGGCCCTGGCCAAGGCGGGCAAGGTGCACGTGTTCAAGCGCATGTACCCCCGCCAACTGGTGCCCTGGCTGGGCCAGCGGGCCCGGGCCCGGGGCAAGAGGCTGGAGCCGGCCGCGGCCGAGCACCTGGCCGAACTGGCCGGGCTGGGCCTGGGCGCCCTGGACTCGGAGCTGGAGAAGCTTTCCCTGTACGTGGGCAACAAGGCCAGCATCGGGCGGGAGGAGGTGCGCCAGGTCATGGGCCGGGGCCGGCTGTACGGCATCTTCGACTTCACCGACGCCCTGGCCGCGGGCGAGCTGGCCCGGGCGCTCACCGCCTATGACCAGCTCCACTCCCTGGGCGAGCCGGCGGTGAAGGTGCTGGCCATGGTGACCCGGCTCTTCCGGCAGCTGTTGGAGGCGCGGGAGGTGCTGGACGCGGGCGGCGGCCAGGGGGAGGTGCAGAAGGCGCTGCGCACCCCGCCCTCGGCCACCCGCACCCTGACCCGGCGGGCCCGGCGGGAGAGCGCGGCCCAACTGGCCGCCCGCCTGGAGGCCATCCTGGAGGCGGACTTGGCGCTCAAGTCATCACCCGGGGCGGACCGGGTCATCATGGAGCGCCTCATCATGGACCTCTGCGCCCTGCCGGCCTAGGGCAATACAAATCCCCCGCCGGCCCGGGATGGGGCCCAGCGGGGGCTGTTGACCACGGCTGGCAGGGGGCCTGAAACGCATGACCGGCTGCCAGGAGCCTGAAGGACGTGGCCGGCCAGGGGGCCTGAAAAGCGGGGCCGGCCAGGGGACCTGAAAGGCGTGGCCGGCTGGCAGGGGACCTAGAGGGCGTGGACCTGCTTGGCCAGCCGCGAAATCTTGCGCGAAGCGTTCTTCTTGGGCAGCACGCCCTTGCTGGCGGCCTTGTCGATGATGGGTACGGCCCGGTTCAGGGCCTCGCGGGCGGCCTCCGGGTCCTTGGCCTGGATGGCCTGGCGCACGGACTTGATGACTCCCCGCACCCGGGTGCGGTAGGCCTTGTTGCGCATGCGGCGCTTTTCGTTCTGCCGGGCCCTTTTCAGGGCGGAAGCATGGTTGGCCAACTTGTGATCCTCCTGGTATTTTTCGTTCACCGGGGAGGCACCCCCCCCCGCCATCACCACCGGCCCGCCTGGCCGGCAGGTGAGTTCTTGTATTTATCGGGCGGGGGGCGCCCTGTCAAGAGGGTTTTTGCATGAGCGGAGCCGAGGAAAAGCAAAAGGTTACCCGCGCCGCCGGGGTGGTGGGCGCGGCCACCCTGGCCAGCCGGGTGGGCGGCTTCGTGCGCGACGTGGTCATTGCCTTCTTTTTCGGGGCCGGCCCGGCGGCGGACGCCTTTTTCGTGGCCTTCCGCATCCCCAACCTGTTGCGCCGTCTCTTTGCCGAAGGCACCCTGACCATCTCCTTCATCCCGGTCTTCACCGAGGTGCTGAAGCAAAAGGGCAGGCAAGAGGCCTACCTGCTGGCCCGGAGCACCTATGCCCTCCTGGCCCTGGCCCTTTTGCTGGTCTGCCTTCTGGGCGCGGTCTTCGCGCCGGAGGTGGTGCGGGTCATGGCCCCGGGGTTCGCGCCGGACGGCGAGTCCTACCGCCTGGCCGTGAGCCTGACCCGCTGGTGCCTGCCCTACATATTCTTCGTGAGCCTCACCGCCCTGGCGGCGGGGGTGCTGAACTCCCTGGGCCACTTCTTCGCCCCGGCCGCCTCGCCGGTGGTCTTGAACCTGTGCCTGATCGCCAGCGCCGTGGCCCTGGCCCCGCGGGTGGACCCGCCGGTGATGAGCCTGGCGGTGGGGGTGATCCTGGGCGGCCTGGGCCAGCTCCTCATGCAGCTTCCCTACCTCAAGGCCAGGGGGGTGAGCCTGAAGCCGGCCTGGGACATCGCCAGCCCGGCCTTGAAAAAGGTGGTGCGCCTGGCCGGACCCGCGGCCTTCGGGGCGGCGGTGTACCAGCTCACCGTGTTCATCAACACCGTGTTGGCCTCCCTGCTGCCCACCGGCAGCGTGAGCTACCTCTACTACGCGGACCGGCTGATCGAGTTCCCCTTGGGCATATTCGCCATCGCGGTGTCCACCGCCATCCTGCCCAGCCTCTCCCGCCAGGCCGCGGACCAGGACCACCCCGCGCTCATCGACACCATGGGCTTCGGGCTCAGGCTCACCCTGTTCATCAACCTGCCGGCCATGGTGGGGCTCATGGTGCTGGCCCGGCCCCTGGTGGTGCTGCTCTTTGCCCGGGGCGAATTCGGCCCGGCCGAGGCCGCGGCCACGGCCGGGGCCCTGTGGGGCTATGCCACCGGGCTGTGGGCCTTTGCCGCCCTGCGCTCGGTGCTGCCGGCCTTTTACGCGCTCAAGGACACCCGCACCCCGGTCAAGGTGGGGGTGGTGGCCCTGTTCGTCAACCTGGGGGCCAGCCTGGCGCTCATGGGACCCCTCAAGCACACCGGCTTGGCCCTGGCCACCTCCATCAGCAGCGCCGCCAACCTGGGCATCCTCTTGTGGTTGTTGCGCCGGCGGCTGGGGCCCCTGGGCGGGCGGGCCCTGTTGCGCTCGGTGCTCCGGGTGAGCGCCGCCTCGGCGGTGATGGCCGTGGCCGTGGCTGCGGTGGCCTATGGGCCGGACTGGGCCGGGGCTGGTCCTGGCTGGGAAAAGGTGGGCCGGCCCCTTCTGGGGGTGGCGGTGGGGGGCCTGGTGTACGTGGCCGCGGCCTGGGTGCTGCGCCTGCCCGAACTGGGCGAACTGAGGCAGGTGATCAAGCGCCGCCGGGGATAGGGGAGGGGCCGCAAGACCCCGAAACCCCGGGCACTCGCCCGGGGCTCACCTTCAAGCGGTTGGGGGAAGAGGCGGCGCGGGGCTAATGGCCGGGCGCGTCCAGGCGCTCCTGGAGCACGCCTTCTGCATCCACCAGGTACACGGCAAAGCCCTGCTTGGCGGCCTCGCTGATGAGCCCTTGCTTGTGGATGGCCTCGGCCTGGCGCTTGCCCTCGCCCCGGGGCAGCCTGCCCAAAAGGATCAGGGCGTCCTCCTTGCTCTGGCACACCGGCACAAAGGGTGCGCCCTCCGGGGTGCTGAGCCCCACGAAGCTTTCCTCCGGCCCCTTGAACTCGGTTATGACCCACACGTAGTTGGCTTGATCTATCTGGTTGGAATCGCTCATGCCGGGCTCCTTGGCCTGACCCTTGGTTGGCTGGCGCGGGGCAGCGCGCCGGTGTCTGGTCTACAGGCCAATTCTCCATCGCCCCGGCGCGGGCGTCAAGCCCCCGGGGGGCGGGAGTCTAGGCCTTGGCCTGGAAGCCGCGGGCGTAGAGGGCCCGGTAGCGGGCCACCCGTTTCAGGTAGGTGCGGGTTTCGGCCGGAAGCCTGCCGCCGCGCTCCACGTTGCTGGGGCCCCAGTTGTAGGCGGCCAGGGCCTTGGCCTCGTCGCCGCCGAAACGCTCCAGCATCATGGCCAGGTAGCGGGTGCCGGCCTCTATGTTCTGGGCCGGGTCAAAGGGGTCTTCCACTCCCAGGTCAGCCGCGGTTTCGGGCATGAGCTGCATGAGGCCCATGGCCCCGGCTTGGGACACGGTGTGGGGGTCGAAGTCGCTCTCGGCGGTGATGACCGCCCGCACCAGGTTGGGGTCCACCCCGTGGCGTTGGGCCGCGGACTGGATGAGTGCGTCAAACTCCTGGCGGCGGGAGGCGCTCTGGGGGGGAATTTTTGCCGGGGGGGGCGGGGACAGCCATTCCGGCGGCAGGGTCGAACCAGGGCGCAGGGGCCGCAGGGGGCGTTGGGGGGGCTTGAGGTTGGCCAGAAGCGGGGCCAGGGACGCGCCGTTGCGCCAGGGCCGGGCAGGGGAGAAGGGAGAGGCCGCCCGGGAGGGGGATTCCAGGTCTCCCAGCCGACTTGCACTGTTAAGTAACATTATATCAGCTAGTTGCATGACAACCCGCCGGTCGGGCCCCGCCAGGGCCGCCCGGATCAGGCTGCTGAAGTCCCCGGACAGGCCGCCTGCGCGCCGGGGCGCGCCTTGGGGCAGGGCGCGGGCCAGGCGCCTGAGTCTCAGCAGTTGTGGTGACACCTTGTTCATGGCCGGCTCCAGATGCTGGTTCACACCGCCTTGGGATGTAGCAAATCCCAGGCCAAGCCGCCGGGCTTGCCAGGACCCGGCCGGCCGGTCGCGCCCAGCCTGCTTTTCCGGGAGATGCAGCGCGGCAGCGCCTGACTTGCGTCCCGCCCCGGGCTGGGGTAAGTTGGCCTGCGTACACCGGCGGCTTCCCCGCCGCCGCCACAGGAGGCCCCATGGGAATAATCAAAGGCAGCGTCACCCTCAGCCGCTACCGGGTGCGGGGCGAGACGCCCCGGCAGTTCAAGGACTTCATCGACCAGCGCATCCGCCAGTTCGCCTTCCGGGACATCGAGCACAACAGCGAGGAGCTTTCCGTGGGCTGGGTTTCGGCCCATGACTACCTGGACACCTCCTTCGCCTTTGCCGGCTATGCCCTGGACCCCTATGTGGTGCTGGGCCTGCGGGTGGACAAGCGCCAGGTGGGCGGGGCGCTGCTCAAGAAATACCACCGCCTGGAGTTGAAAAAGGCCTATGCTGCGGGCGAGGGCCGCAAGCTCTCGCGCCTGGAGCGCGAGGAACTCAAGGAGAAGGCCCGCCAGGACCTGCTGGCCCGCATCCCGCCCGCCAGCAAGGTCTACGAGCTGGTGTGGGACACCAGCTCGGGCGAGGTCTGGCTGGGCACCTCCTCCCGCTCGGTGTGCGAGCTGGCCGAGGACTTGTTCAAGCGCACCTTTGAGCTGGACCTGGTGCCGGTGATACCTTGGCACCTGGCCCTGGATCTGGCCGGCTCCCTGGAGGCCCGGCGCGCGCTGGAGGAGGCCCGGCCCTGGAGCCTCCGCCAGGGGGAGGCCTGAGCCATGGACCTGTTGGAGCTGATCAACCAGAAGGCGTTCTTGGGCCAGGAGTTTCTGACCTGGCTCTGGTATGTGTCCGAGGAGGAGGAGCCCCCGGCCCTGCCCGACGGCCGCCGGGTGCGGCTCCAGTTGGGTGACCGGCTGGTCCTGGGTCCGGCCCAGGGGGCGGAGGGCGCCCGGATCACGGTGCGGGGCCAGGAGAGTTCCCTGGCCGAGGCGCGCGAGGGCCTGCGCCGCGGCAAGCTGGTGGACTCCCTGCGTTTGGGTATCGAGCTGGAGGGCGAGGAGTACTGGCTCAACCTCTCGGCCACCGAGCTGGCCGTGTCCTCCCTCAAGCTGCCGCCGGTGGCCCCGGCCGAGGACCCCTTGCGCCCCCCCCCGCCCCCGTCGCCCCAGGCCGGGGGCGAGGCCGAGCAGGGGCTTGGCGCGGCCGAGGGGCTGGTGCTGGAACGGGTGGCGCTGATCGCCAACGCCCTGGCCGCGGTGGAAGGGCTGTTCGCCGCGTTCTTGGCCCGCCGCCTGGACTGGGAGGCCGCGGCCGAGCTGTTGGCTTCCCTGCGGGATTGGGCGGCAGGGGAATAGGTCCGGAGGGGGAGGAGAGACATGGCTAGGGTGTTGCGCGCGGTCTTGCTCCTGGTGGTGGCCTGCCTGGTCTCCCTGGCCTTGTTGTTCCTCATCATCGGCCGGGGGGTGAGCCAGGAGATGGTGCCGATCTACTGGGCCAAGATGCTGCTCACCGGCGACTACGTGGCCGAGCTGGTCAAGGGCTGGTATGGGGCCAACCCACCCTCCTGGGTCATGCGCCTGGCCGTGGTGTGGCACCGGGTCGACCCGCCCCAATGGTGGTGGCTGCCCATCCTGGTGATCCTGGTCAGCTTCGTGGTGGGCAGGCTGGCCCGCAGGAAGAGCCGCCGCTAGCCGGGCGACGGGGGGGCGACGGGGGGGCGACGGGGGGGCGGTGGCGACGGGGGGCGACGGGGGGCAGGACGCCGAGCGACGGGGGCGGGGCCGACCGGGGGCGGGCCTTGCCCCGGCCGCGGGCGAGCCCGGGCTCACGAGCCGCGGGCCGAGGCATGCGCCTGGTCGATGCGCTCCTCGAGGTAGGCCAGCAGCTCCGCCTCGGCGCAGTTGTCGCTGTCAACGTCAAAGCAATAGCCGGTTTCCTGGAAGAGCCCCTGGGGTATGGCGTTGCCCAGCTCCTGGGGGTCGCTGATCTCGTCCTGGTAGAAGCACACCGACAAAAACAGCTCGCCGGCGATCACCACGTCCACCAGGAAGAACACCGGCCGCCGGCGCCCCTGGGGCCTGGGGTCCAGGTCGAAGCGCAGGGAGTGGCTCACCCCGGGCCGGCTCACAAAGCTCCACACCGCGCCCTCCTTTGACTCGGCATGGGACTTGAGCGTCACAAAAGCCTGCTTGAGTCCTTCCTGCCCGGCGGGCCATTCCTCCAGGACCTTGGCCAGGGCCGGCGCGCCCTCCTGTGCCTTCATCGCGGTATCCTCCTTGGGTTGGTTCGCGCTTTCGGCCGCCCATGATAGCACATGAGCCCGGCCTTGCCTGGCCGGGGGCGATGGTGGCAGCATGGGTCCAGAGGGAGGCTGAGCCATGAAGGTCGTTTTCCACCCGGACTTCCACACCACCTATACCTCTGACCCCGCTGCGGCGCCCGGGCGCATGCAGGCCATCCTGGAGGTGATCGAGCCCCACGCCGAGCTGGTGGCGCCGGAGCCCGCGCCGCTGGAGGCCATCCAGGCGGTGCACAGCGAGGAGCACATCGCCATGGTGCGCGGCCGGGGGCTGTACCCCATCGCGGCCCTGGCCGCGGGCGGGGCCTTGGCCGCTGCGGAGCTGGGGCTCAGGGAGCCGGCCCTGGCCCTGATCCGCCCGCCGGGCCACCACGCCTCGGCCGGCTCCTCCTGGGGCTTTTGCTACTTCAACAACATGGCGGTGGCCCTCATGGAGCTGAAGCGCCGGGGCGCCATCCAGAGTGCCTTTGTGCTGGACATAGACCTGCACTACGGCGACGGCACGGTGAACATCCTGGGGGGCCGGCCCTGGGTGGAGGTGTACAACGTGGAGGCCCGCACCCGGGAGCCCTACCTGGAGGAGGTGGCCCGGGTCATGGCGGATTGCAAGGCCGGGCTGATCGGCATCTCGGCCGGGTTCGACATGGCCCAGGAGGATTGGGGCGATGTGCTGGCCGTGGATGATTACCACCGGATCGGACGCCTGGTGCGGGAGGCGGCCGGGCGGAGCGGCGGGGGCTGTTTCGCCATCCTGGAAGGCGGCTACAACCACCAGGTGCTGGGCCGGAACGTGCTGGCCCTGATGCAGGGGATGGCGGATGAAAAATGAAGAAGGCTGGATGCTCTGATCCAGCCTTCCCTTTGGGCCTTGTGGTGGAGCTGAAGGGACTCGAACCCTCGACTTCCACGTTGCGAACGTGGCGCTCTCCCAGCTGAGCTACAGCCCCATCTCCCCCGGCCCCAGCCAGTGGCGCCGGGTTTGCATGCGGAATATACCGGCCAAGGTGGCCCAAGTCAACCATGGGGATGTGGTCCTGCCCGGGAAGGGGCTGTTCTCTCCCCCTCCCCGGGGTCGACAGGGGCGGCGCCGCGTGCTAGCATCCCAAGGCGAGGGGGCTTTTCGGCTCCGCTGTTTTGGTAATCCTTTCAAAATCGTGGGGTTTGTCATGGGCCGCCAGGCCACCATAGAACGCAAGACCAAGGAGACCCACATCCGCCTGAGCCTGGAGCTGGACGGCAGCCGCCAGGTGCAGGTGGACACCGGCGTGGGCTTTTTCGACCACATGCTTACCCACGTGGCCTTTCACGGTTGCTTCGACCTCACCCTCAAGGCCGAGGGCGACTTGCACGTGGATGCCCACCACACGGTGGAGGACGTGGGCATAGCCCTGGGCCAGGCGCTGTCCCAGTGCCTGGGCGACCGGTCGGGCATCGTGCGCTACGGGAGCAGCCTGGTGCCCATGGACGAGTCCCTGGCCCGGGTGGTGGTGGATATCAGCAACCGGCCCATCCTGGTGGTCACCGGCCCCCGCCGGCCGGGCACGGTGGGTGGCTTCGACGGCCAGTTGGCCGAGGAGTTCTGGCGCGCCCTGGCCTTGAATGCGGGGCTGACCCTGCACGTGGGGCTCCTTTACGGGGACAACGATCATCATCTGCTGGAGGCGGCCTTCAAGGCCCTGGGCCGGGCCCTGGACCAGGCCACCGGCCTGGATGCGCGGGCGGGTGGAGTTGCCTCCACCAAGGGGGTCTTGTGATGCGGGCGCTGAAGTCCAGGCTGGCCCTGGCGGCGGTTTTGGCCGCCCTGTTGGCGATTGCGGCCGGTTGTCAGAGCGCGCCCAAGCGGGAGGCTCCTCCGGCCTGGAGCCCCCGCCGGGTGGCGGTGTTGCCTTTCCGCACCGTGCCGCCCGCCCCCCATGGCACGGCCGCCTATTCGCCGCTCAGCGGCGCGGCCTATGCCGCCGGGGTGGACAAGCGCATGGCCTCCGAGGCCGAGGCGGTGCTGGGGGACAGGCTGCTGGCTGTGCTCTCCACCCGCGCCACCTTCGAGGTGGTGCCCCCGTCCCAGGCCGGCCCGGTGTTCCAGAGGATGCGCCGCGCCGAGATGGGCCAGGGCCTGGCCCGGGCCGTGGCCGACACCGGGCGCAAGCTGGGGGTGGATGCGGTGCTGGTGGGATACCTCTACCGTTTCCGCCAGCGGGTGGGCACTGCGGCCGCGGTGGACAAGCCGGCCTCGGTGGCCTTTGAGCTTGCCCTGGTGCGGGTGTCCGACGCCCAGGTGGTCTGGAAGAACTCC
Organism: uncultured Desulfarculaceae bacterium; assembly: GCA_964620595.1. Lineage (GTDB taxonomy): Bacteria > Desulfobacterota > Desulfarculia > Desulfarculales > Desulfarculaceae > Desulfocarbo. Next base: position 12,489 of record CAZUHP010000017.1, read on the forward strand.
TTTGACGAAACCCAGCGATCCCTGAGCGAGAACCTGTTCAACCTGGGCCAGTACCTGAAGACCGGGCTGCGCTGGATGACCGCCCAGGAACTGGCCCGGGTGGGCCTGGACCACCTCATGAAGCGCTTCCCCTGGCTGAAGCCCGAGAAGAAGGAGGGCTAGGCCGTGGAGGTGATTCCCGCCGTGGACTTGAAGGGCGGCCGCTGCGTGCGCCTGCGCCAGGGCCGCATGGACGACGAGACGGTGTTCAGCCACGACCCGGTGGCCATGGCCCGCCAGTGGGAGGCAAAGGGCGCCGGGCGGCTGCACGTGGTGGACCTGGACGGGGCGGTGGGCGGCCGGCCGGCCAACGCCGGGGTGATCCAGGACATCTGCCAGGCGCTGGAGATCCCGGTGCAGTTGGGCGGCGGGGTGCGCGACCTGGCCGGCCTGGAACGGGCCCTGGGCCTGGGGGTGGACCGGGTGATCCTGGGCACCTTGGCGGCCAAGGACCCGGAGGCCGCCCTGGCCGCGGCCAGAAAGCACCCCGGCCGGGTGGTGATCGGCATCGACGCCCGGGAGGGCATGGTGGCGGTGGCCGGCTGGACCGAAACCAGCCGCTTGCACTTTTTGGACCTGGCCGCCCGCTTCGACGAGGCGGCGGTGGCGGCCATCGTGTTCACCGACATCGCGCGCGACGGCATGCACACCGGCCCCAACCTGGAATCCACCCGCCAGTTGTGCGAGGCGGTGTCCGTGCCGGTCATCGCCGCGGGCGGGGTGCACGAGTTGGACGACCTGCGCCGGCTCAAGGAGCTGGAGCCCCTGGGCCTGGCCGGGGTCATCACCGGCCGGGCCATCTACGAGGGCACCCTGGACCTGGCCCAGGCCCTGGAGCTGGCCGCGGCTTGAGCTTCGGGGAGGATAGGCCTTCATCTTCATCGGCGGCATACAGCCCAAGAAGCGGGACCTGGGCGATGCTCCGCGGCTGTGTCCGGCCTGCGGCCTGGCCACCTGCCGCCACAAGCGCCTGGACCACTACCTGAGCTTGTTTTTCATTCCGCTTTTTCCCGTGAAGCGCGGCCAGGATTTCTGGGAGTGCAGCCGCTGCGGCGGCCTGTGCCAGGGGCCGGAGGCAGCAGAGGCCTGGACCCGGCCCCGGACCGCACCCTCCCGCTGCCCGGACTGCGGCCGGCCCTTGCAGCCGGACTACCGCTTCTGCCCGGGCTGCGGCCGCCGGGTGTGAGCCCCGCTGGAGAACCCACCCCCCCCCCCCCCCCCCCCCCCCCCCCCCCGCAGGCCCCCCCCCCCCCCCCCCGCCCCGCCCGGCACCCCCCCCCCCCCCCCCGCCCCCCCCCCCCCCCCCCCTCCCCCCCCCACCCCCCCCCCGTCGCCCCCCCGTCCCCCCCCGCCCCCCGTCGCCCTCTGGTCAGCCCAGGTGCAGGGTGGTGCCCACGCTGGACAAGGCGAAGGCTTGGCCAAAGGCCTCCTCCAGGGCGGCCTGGGCCTTGCGGCCGGTGCAGTGCATGGGCATCACCACCTCTGGGGCCATGGCCTTAAGCTCCTGCACGGTACGGCCGATGATGGGCTCAAAGGCCGGGCCGCCCAGGTGGAACCCGCCGATCACCGCGTGGACCTTCTCCTCTCCGCAGAGCGCCTGGGCATGGCGGACGGTGTTCACGATGCCTGCGTGGGCGCAGCCCGAGATCACGGCCAGGCCCTTTCCCTTGAGCCGCAGCACGATGGCCATGTCGTCGGGCATGGAGTCCGGCGCCGGGCCCTGGCCGGTGTCCTTGAGGGCGCCGGGCATGCCCTTTTCAAAGTCCGTGACCCGGGGCACGGCGCCGCTGGCCGCCCACAGCCGGCTGGAGGGCAGGTAGGGCTCCTCGGCCCAGGTCAGCTCGGCCCCGGCCGCGGTCAGGGTCTCGGCGGCCAGGGGCGGGAAGGCCACCCGCGCGCCGGTGGGTATCTGCAGGTAGCGCCGGCCCTCCAGGGCGGCGGGATGCACCACCAGGGGCAGGGGTCGGCCCACCCGTTCCAGCACCTGGGGCAGGGCGCCGAAGTGGTCCATGTGCCCGTGGCTCAGCACCACGGCCTCCAGCCCGCCCAGGTCCACGCCCAGAAGGTCCAGGTTGTGGGGCACGCCCACCTGGCTGTAGCCCGCGTCCAGGAGCACCTGGGCCGAATCGCCGCCGCGGTGGGCGGTTATGAGCAGGGAAAGGCCGTGCTCGGCCAAGAGGGTGTCGGCCGGAATGGCGCCGTCCCGGGCCAGGGGCGGCCGCTCCACCCGGCCGCCGCCGGGCAGGAGCACGTCGCTGTAATTGTCCATGAGAACCAGCACCTCGGCCGCGTCGGCCTCCAGCAACTCCAGGCGGGGTGAGTTCGCTCCAGGCATGGCTTCCTCCTGATTGCGATGGGAAGGGTGATAACCCCAACCTAGCACAGCGCCCCGGGGCGGAACAATCGCACGGCAGACGCCCATCCCGCCCCTTGCCCGCCCGGGCCGGAAGCGCCGCCAAGGCGGGATGGTGTATAGTAGGGCCTTCAACCAGCCAAGGAACGTTCCATGCGCCAGCCGCCGCGCCAATCAGCCACCCCCGCCTCCCTGGATCCTGCCGGTGCCCTTGCGCCCGGCCGCTGGCTGGCGGTGCTGGGCATAGGGGTGGGCGTTCTCATGGTCACCCTCGACTTCAGCATCGTGAACATCTCCCTGCCCACCCTGGTGGAGGAACTGGCCACTGACTTCGCCACCGTGCAATGGGTGGTGCTGGCCTACGTGCTGGTGGTCACCTCCCTGATGCTGGGCGCGGCCCGGCTGGGCGACATGTTCGGCAAGAAGCGGCTCTACACCGGCGGGGTGGTGGTGTTCACCCTGGGGTCCTTGTGCTGCGGCCTGGCGCGGGGGGTGGGCTGGCTGATCGCGGCCCGGGCCTTCCAGGGGTTGGGCGCGGTGTTCATGCAGTCGCTGGGCGTGGCCATAATCACCCAGGCGTTCCCCCCCCGGGAGCTGGGCCGCGCCCTGGGGGTGGTGGGGGGAATCGTGGCGGTGGGGCTCTCCCTGGGCCCGGCCCTGGGCGGGGTGATAATCGGCGCCTGGGGCTGGCGTTGGGTGTTTCTGCTCAACGTGCCCCTGGGGGTGGCGGCCGGCCTGCTGGTGGCCCGCTTCGTGTCCCTGGAGGAGAGGAGCCGGGGGGAGCGTTTCGACCCTGCCGGGGCCTTGCTCCTGTGCGGGGCGCTCACCTCCTACGCCCTGGGCATGACCCTGGGCCAGCGCCTGGGCTTTGAGCGGGGGCTGGTGCTGTGTCTCCTGGCCGGGGCGGGGTTGGGGGTGGCGCTGTTCGTGCTGGTGGAGCGCCGCGTGCCCCAGCCCATGATGGACCTGGCTCTTTTCCGCAACCCCCTGTTCATCCTGAACCTGCTCATGGGCCTGTTGACCTTCGTGGTCATGGGCATGATGCTGGTGCTGCCGTTTTTCATGGAGCTGGTCATGGGGCTTTCCACCACCCGGACCGGGCTGCTCCTCATGGTGGTGCCTTTGGCCATGGGCGTGGCCTCGCCCGGCGCCGGCTGGCTGGCCGACCGCTACGGCCCCCGGGGTATCAGCCTCTTGGGGCTTCTGGTGGTGGCCGCTGGCTGCGCGGCCATGGCCACGGTGCAGTCCCGGGTGGGGGCGTGGGGCTTTGCCCTCCGGGCGGTGCCCATCGGCCTGGGCATGGGGCTGTTCCAGTCGCCCAACAACAGCGCGGTGATGGGCGAGGCGCCCCGGCATCGCCTGGGGGTGGCCTCGGGGCTCTTGGCCCTGTCGCGCACCCTGGGCAACACCTCGGGCGTTCCCTTGGGCGGGGCCTTGTTCACGGCCATGGTGCTGGCCGCGGCCGGGCTGGACGCCGGCGCCCAGGTGACCGCGGCCCCGGCCGCGGCCCTGACCGCCGGGGTGCGGGGCTGCTTTGCGGCGGGGGCGGGCATCGCCCTGTTGGCCGCCGGCCTGGCCGCGGCGGCCTGGCGCCTGTCCCGGCGGCAGGGCCTTTGAGCCCGGCTGCCGCGCCAAGGGGGCTCTTTGGGATTGACACCCAGGCCCGGGCCAATCTATAGAGGGATACCGCCTGGAAAAACTTTCTTTCGCAATGTGGGATCGCCATGAAGCTGGTGGAGTCTTTACGCAAGGGCCTGGAGGTGATGCAGGCCTTTTCCAGCCAGGCGCCCCGCCTGCGCCTGCAAGAGGTGGCCCGCAAGACCGGCCTGCCCAAGGCCACGGCCTACCGCTTGCTGCGCACCCTGGTCAGCCTGGGCTATGTGCGCTACGACTCCGGCACCGCCGAGTTCTACCTGGGGCCGCGGGTCATGTCCCTGGGCTTCACGGTGCTCTCCAGCCTGGACTTGCGGGAGACGGCCCAGCCCTATCTGGAGGAGCTGGCGCGCAACATCGGCCAGAACGTGAACCTGGGCATCCTGGACCGCACCGAGGTCATCTACGTGGAGCGCATCAAGAAGCGCCGCATAATCAACATAGACCTGTTCGTGGGCAGCCACCTGCCCGCCCACGCCACCTCCATAGGCAAGGCCATCCTGGCGTTCTTGGACGAGGCCGCGCTGGAAGAGGCGCTGGGAGCCATGTTGGCGGACCCGGAGATCGCCGCTGAGATCGGCCCGGAGGGGAAGGACCTGCACCAGGAGCTGGCCCAGGTGCGCCGGCAGGGCTATGCGCTCAACGACCAGGCCACCTTCCCCGGCCTGCGGGCGGTGGCCGCGCCGGTGTTCAACCAGGAGGGCAGGGTGGAAGGTGCGGTGAACGTGGCGGTGTTCAGCCAGCTCACCAGCCGGGAGGAGCTGTTGAACCAGCACCTGCCCTGGCTGCTGACCACGGTGGCGAACATCTCCCGGGCGCGGGGCTTCCGCCCCGGGGCCGGGACTTGGGGCGGCCGGGGCTAGCCGCCCTCCTGCTCCAGCATGGTGAGCAGGTAGCCGCCGTAGCCGCTGCCGGCAAAACGTTTTGCCGCCTTTCTCACCGTGTCCGCGTCGATGAACCCCATGCGGAAGGCCACCTCCTCCAGGCAGGCCACCTTGAGCCCCTGGCGGGACTCGATGGCGCCCACGAAGCTGGAGGCCTGGAGCAGGCTCTCGTGGGTGCCCATGTCCAGCCAGGCGGTTCCCCGGCCCAGGGTCTCCACGGTCAGCTCGCCCATCTCCAGGTAGGTCTGGTTCACGTCGGTTATCTCCAGCTCGCCCCGGGCCGAGGGCTTCAGCCCGGCCGCGATGTCCAGCACCCGGTTGTCGTAGAAGTACAGGCCGGTGACCGCGTAGGGGCTCTTGGGCTTGGCCGGCTTTTCCTCCAGGGAGAGCGGCCGGCCCTGGGAGTCCAGGTTCACCACGCCGTAGCGCTGGGGATCCTTGACCCAGTAGGCGAAGATGGTGGCGCCCCGCTGGCGGGCGGCCGCGGCCTGGAACTTCTTGGGCAGGGACTCGCCGTAGAACACGTTGTCGCCCAGGATCAGGCACACGTTGTCCTGGCCCACGAACTCGCGGCCGATGATGAACGCCTGGGCCAGTCCCTCGGGCTTGGGCTGCTCGGCGTAGCTCAAGCGCACGCCCCACTGGGAGCCGTCGCCCAGAAGCTCCTGGAAGCGGGGCAGGTCCTGGGGGGTGGAGATGAGCAGTATCTCCCGGATGCCGGCCAGCATGAGCACCGACAGGGGATAGTAGATCATGGGCTTGTCGTAGACCGGCAGGAGCTGCTTGCTGACTACCAGGGTGATGGGGTAGAGGCGGGTGCCATAGCCGCCGGCCAGCACGATTCCTTTCATGGGCCTCCTCGGGTGGGGTTCGGGGTATGCGGCCCCACTCTACACCAAAAGCCGGGCTCCGCTCAAATCGACTACATCAGCCCCATGCCCTGCACCCGCACCTCCACCGGCGCCCCGGGCCGGCGCTGGTCCAGGCGCACCGTGCCGGGCATGAGCGCCTCTATGGCCCGGGCCGCGGCCACCAGGGCGTGGGAGGACCGCTCCACCGTGAACCGGCTGACCCCGGCGGCCGCGGCCAGGGCGGGCAGGAGCGCCGCGGCCAGGTGGCTGGGCATGCCGGCGCCGGAGCGCAGGAAGCTCACCAGGGCCTCGGCCGCGCTGGTGGCCACCGAGCCCGGCCGGCCCCCGCGCTGGCCCAGGGCGGCGAATCCCACCCGCAGGCCCTTGCCCTGGGCCCAGATCAACAGGGCCAGGCCGGTGCCTCCCCGCGCCTTGCGCATGCGTCCCTTTGCCGGGATGCCGTGCACCTCCAGCCGGGCCAGGGCGCCCTCCAGGGCCTGCTCGGCCAGGTGTAGGGGCAGGCCGCTGGTCAGGACCTCCACCCCCACCTCCTGGGGCCGGAAGGGCCCTTCGGCCTGCAAGGAGCCCAGTTGGCGGCCGGGGCCGAAGGACACCGCCGCCTCGCCCTTGGCCTTGGGGAAGAAGCCGGGGCTCACCTCGGTGTAGCGTAGCTCCAGGCCCAGGGCCCGCCAGTTGGGCGCCAGCACGTGGGTCAGCTCGTCGCTGGTGAGTCCGCCCAGCACATGGGTGCCGCCCATGAGCATGAGGCTGCTCTCCGCCCCGGCTGCGGCCAGGGGCAGGGCCAGCACCTCCAGGATCATGCTGAGCGGCGCGGCGCTCTTGTGCTGGCGGGCCACGTCGAACTGGTAGTCCCCGGCCAGGGGCCGAGCCAGGCCGCCGGGGGTGAAGAGCAGCTCGTCCTTGCCCACCCCACCCTGGAAGCGGCCGGCGCTCACCGCGGCCGCCGCAGCCGCGGCGGTGATGCCGCCCGGGCCCAGGCCGGGGTGGGGGCGGGGATGGTCGTCCACCAGGCCCGTGAAGTGCACTGCCTGGCCCGAGAGCACCGACAGGGCCAGGCCGGCCTTGAGGCCGGCATTGTGCCCGGCGCCGGCATTGGTGATCACGATGGGAGCAGAGGCCAAAAGCTCCTCCAGATGGGGTGGTTGCGGATTGACAAGCCAGTATACCCCAGGCCGGCGGACCGGCCCACCCCAAAGCCCGCCCCAATGGCGGTTGCCGCCGGGCCGGGGCTGTATTATGTTTGGCCCCAGGCCCCCCACGTTTTCAGGGGCCCGGAGCTGTTGCTACTTTGTGAACAAGTCGCGCTCCGAGGCGTATCAGACAGGACCTACCAAACGGTAGGGAGTTTTGGCGATTATTGCGTATTGGTTTCAATTACTTGCACGAGCAGGCCGAGAAGCATCCCAAAATGAATGTCATTCAGGGGCTTGGGCAGAATTCACAAGTGATACCAATAAGCTGTGACTAGCACCGACCGCATAACCCCCGGCGCGGGGCCGGGCTGGCAGCCGGGCGAGGCCTTGGAACAGGCCCTGGCCAGCCTGGAGGAGCGGGGTGAAGCCCTGGTGCTCGGCCTGGAGGGCGGGGCGCGGGCCTTTGCCCTGGCCCGGGCCTGGCTGGCCCGGCCGGGCACCTGGCTGGTGGCCTGCCCCACCTTGCCCCTGGCCGAGGCCCTGGCCCGGGACCTGGAGTTCTTCCTGGCCGGCCGCGGCCAGGGGGGGAGCCCGGTGCGCCTGTACCCGGCCTACGAGGTTTCGCCCTACGAGGAGATGGCCCCTCCGCCCGAGGTCACGGCCCGGCGCCTGGCCGTGCTGTGGGAACTCATCGAGGAGCGGGAACCCCTGGTGGTGGTCACCTCGGCCCGGGGGCTGTCTCCCCGGCTCTGCCCGCCGGAGTATCTCCTGGACTCGGCCCTCAGCCTGGCGCCCGGCCAGACGGTGGGCCGCGAGCGCTTGGTGGAGGCCCTGGTCAACGGCGGCTACACCTCGGTTTCGCTGGTGGAGCAGGTGGGCGACTTTGCGGTACGCGGCTCGGTGGTGGATTTCTTCGGCCCGCTGTTGGACGACCCGGTGCGGGTGGAGTTCTTTGGGGACGAGATCGAGAGCCTCCGGCGCTTCGACCCGGCGGACCAGCGCTCTCAACTGGGGCTCAGCGAGGCCACCCTGATCCCCTGCCACCCGGTGGACCTCTCCCCCCCGGCCGTGGAGCGGGCGGTCAAGGCCCTGCGCGAGCTGGCCCGGGTGGAGGGGCTTTCCACCCGGCGCCTGGCCGAGCTGACCGAGCGCATGGAGCTGCGCGCGCCTTTCAGCGGGCTGGAGTCCCTGCTGCCACTCTATTATCCCGCGGCCGGCGACCTGTTCGACTACCTGCCCCCGGACTGCCGGCACTGCCTGGTGGAGCCGGCCGAGGTGGAGGCCCGGCTCCTGGCCGAGGCCGAGCAACTGGCAGCCGAGTTCAGCGAGGCCCGGGAGGAGGGGCGGGTGGTGCTGCCGCCGCCCCGGCTCAGGCGCACACCCGAGCAAGTGGCCCAGCGCCTGGCCGGCCGGCCCCGGCTCATGTTCAAGGCCCTGGGCCTGGCCGGCGAGGAGGCGGGGCCCGCGCCGGTGACCCTGCGCGCCAAGAGCCACACCGGCCTGCACCAGGAGCTGGGCCGCGGGGGACAGGGCTCCCTCCTGGACCGGCTCAGCGAGTGGGTGGCCGGCCAGGGCGACCAGGGCCGCGAGGTGGTGCTGGTCTGCCGCTCCCGCTCCCAGGTGGAGCGCCTGGCCGAGCTCTTGAGCGAGCGGGACCAGTCGGTGCGGGTGGCGTCCTGCGCGGCCGAGGCGCTCGGCGGCCGGCCCGGCGGGCTGACCCTGTTGCAGGGCGAGCTTTCGGCCGGTTTTTCTCCGGCCGAGCTGCCGGTCACCTTTGTCACCGAAGACGAGGTGTTCGGCGCGGTGCGGGTGGTGCGCCAGAAGGCGCCCCCCCGGCTCTCGGCCGCCCTGGCCGCCCTGGACGACCTTGCGCCCGGGGACTACGTGGTGCACGTGGACCATGGCATCGGCCTGTACCAGGGGCTCCACACCATGGCGGTGGGCGCGGCGGAGAGCGACTTTCTGATCATCACCTACCAGGGAGGTGACAAGCTCTATCTGCCCGCCGACCGCATGGGGCTCATCTCCAAGTACCGGGGCCCGGACGGGGCCAAGCCCAGCCTGGACCGCCTGGGCGGCAAGGCCTGGGCCCGCACCAAGAAGAGGGTGCAGAAGGCGGTGGACGCCATTGCCCGCGACCTGGTGGAACTCTACGCGGCCCGCAGCTTTCTCAAGGGCCATGCCTTTCCGCCGCCGGGCAGCGATTTCCGCGAGTTCGAGGCGTCTTTCCCCTACCAGGAGACCCCGGACCAGGCCCGGGCCATCGAGGACGTGATCGCGGACCTGGCCGCGCCGCGGCCCATGGACCGCCTGATCTGCGGTGACGTGGGCTTCGGCAAGACCGAGGTGGCCTTGCGCGCCGCCTACCTGGTGGCCATGGCCGGCCGCCAGGTGGCCTTCCTGGTGCCCACCACCGTGCTGGCCGAGCAGCACGCCCAGACCTTTGGGGAGCGTCTCAAGGATACCCCCCTGGAGGTGCGCTCCCTGAGCCGCTTCAAGACCGCGGCCCAGCAGAAACAGGTGCTGGACGGCCTGGCCCAGGGCCGGGTGGACATCGTGATCGGCACCCATCGCCTGCTGCAAAAGGACGTGGTCTTCAAGGACCTGGGCCTGGTGGTGGTGGACGAGGAGCACCGCTTCGGGGTCAAGGACAAGGAGCGGCTCAAGAGGCTGCGGCGCATGGTGGACGTGCTGGCCCTCACCGCCACCCCCATCCCCCGCACCCTCCAGATGAGCCTGTCCGGCATCCGCGATTTGAGCGTGATAAACACCGCGCCGGTGGACCGCCAGGCCATCAAGACCTACCTGGCCGCCTTCAGCGCCCGGGCGGTGCGCGAGGCGGTGAGCCGGGAACTCCAGCGCGGGGGCCAGGTGTTTTTCGTGCACAACCGGGTGGCGGATATCGGGCGCATGGCCCGCCTGGTGCAAAGCCTGGTGCCCGAGGCCCGGGTGGGCGTGGCCCACGGCCAGATGAACGAACGCGCCCTGGAAAAGGTGATGCTCCAGTTCGTGCGCCGGGAGCTGGACGTGCTGGTCTGCACCACCATCATCGAGTCCGGCCTGGACATCCCCAGCGCCAACACCATCATCATCAACAACGCCGACCGGCTGGGCCTGTCCCAGATATACCAGCTCCGCGGCCGGGTGGGTCGGGCCGGGGAAAAGGCCTATGCCTACCTTTTCATCAAGTCCGAGACCAGCCTCACCCGCGACGCGCGCAAGCGGCTCAAGGCCCTCATGGACTTCACCCACCTGGGCGCCGGCTTCAGCATAGCCATGCACGACCTGCAGATTCGCGGGGCGGGTAACCTCTTGGGCGAGGTGCAGTCCGGCCAGGTGGCCGAGGTGGGCTACGAACTCTACGTGCGCATGCTGGAGGAGGCGGTGGCGCGGCTCAAGGGCGAGGCCCCGGCCGAGGGGCCGGAGCCGGAGCTGCACCTGGGCCTGCCCGCCCACCTGCCCGAGAGCTACGTGCCCGATCCCCAGGTGCGCCTGAGCCTGTACAAGCGCCTCAGCCTGGCCCGCACCCCGGCCGAGCTGGAGGCCATCAGCGCGGAGCTGGACGACCGCTTCGGCCCGCCGCCCCCCCCGGCCCGCCACCTGCTCCTGGCCGTGGAGCTGAAGGCGATCCTGCGCCGGCTCATGGCCCTGAGCCTGGACCTCTCGCCGGAGTCGCTGGTGGTGCAGTTCAGCCACACGCCCCGGGTGGACCTGGACAAGCTCCTGGGGCTGGCCGAGAGGGAGCCCGGCCGGGTGAAGGTGTTTCCCGACGGCCGGGTGAGCGTGAGCCTGGGCCGGGAGGGGGCGCAAGGGGAGCCCCTGGCCGAGGCGCGGGAGTTTTTGGAGTACATCGGCGGCAGCCGGGGCTGACCTCCGGCGGGGCCTGCTCCCCGTGGTTGCATTGGCGGGCCGCGGATGGTAACTATGCGCCTTGACATGGCAACTCTGGTCAACATGTCTTCTCGGACGCCGGGCCGCCTCCCAGGGTGGCGGATTGTGCTATGCTTGGTCTTGGCGCTGGGGCTCCTGGCCTGTGGCCAGGACCTGCCCAGCGGGGCCCTGGCGGTGGTGGACGGCCGGGTGGTGGACCTGGCCGAGTTCAAGGCCCAGGCCGCCTTCATGGGCCTGGGGGGCGATCCCCGCAGCCTTGCCCCGGAGATGCGGCGCGCGGTGCTGGAAAGCCTGGTGCGCCAGCATCTGGTGGCCCGGCGGGCCAAGCGGCTGGGCATCCAGCTTTTGCCGGAGGAACTCTCCCGGGAGGAATCCCGCCTGCGCCGGGGCCTGGACCAGGGGGCCTTTGAGCACGGCCTGGCCGCCCAGGGCATTGGCTATGCCCAGTGGCGGCAGGTGTTGGCCCGGGAGCTGCTGGTCAAGAAGACCCTGGACCTGGTGCTGGCCTCCCGGGTGCGGGTCACGGCCGACGAGGTGCGTGAATACTTCCAGGCCCACCGCCGGGAGTTCGACCGGCCGGCCCAGGTGCTGGCCCAGCACGTGGTGCTGCCCACCCGGGAGCTGGCCCTGCTTCTGGTGAGGCGGGTGGCGGCCGGCGAGGACTTGGCCCAGGCCGCGGCCGAGCTGGGCACGCCCCTGGCTGAGGAGGGCGAGCCCATCTGGCTCTCGAGGGGGCACATGCCGCCGGCGCTGGAAAACAAGATTTTCGCCCTCAAGCCCGGCAAGCTGGCCGGGCCCCTGGCCAGCGACTATGGTTTTCACGTGGTGAGGGTCCTGGAGAAACGCCCGGCCCAGAAGGCCGATCTGGCCCGGGCGGCGGAAAAGATACAGCACCGCCTGGCGGCGGACAAGATGGAAGCCCTGGCCGAGCAGTGGATAGAAGACCTGCGCAGCCAGGTGGATGTCCGCTTCGACCAGCAGTTCTTGGAAAGCGGGCGGGTAGGAAGTTCCGGGAGGTAGGCATGCGGATCCGCGTTTGGTTGGCGCCTTTGGTTTGCCTTTTGCTCTGTGTCGCGGCCGTGACCGCTGCGGCGGAGGAGGTCAACCGGGTGGTGGCGGTGGTGGGCGACGACATAATCACCTCCCTGGATGTGGACAAGGTGGTCAAGACCATGGAGGCCCAACTGGGCCCGGCGGCCAGCCCGGCCGAGGCCGCCGCCCGCCGGCGGCAGCTACGCAAGGTGGCCCTGGAACGGCTGATCGAAGACAACATCTTCCAGCAGGAGGTCAAGCGCCAGAAGCTGGTGGTCACCCAGCAGGAGATCGACCGCTACCTGCAACGGATCAAGAGCAGCAACCAGATCAGCGACAGGCAGTTCGCAGCCCAGCTCAACCGCCGGGGGCTGACCCCCGAGGAGTACCGCGCCGAGCTGACCAAGGACATCCTCAAGCACAAGCTGATCCAGCGGGAGGTGAAAAGCTCGGTGGTGATCAGCGACGAGCAGGTGGAGGAGTACTACAAGAAGCACCTGGACCAATACGCCAAGCTGGACCAGGTGCGCCTGCGGGCCCTGTTTCTCACCGTGCCCGAGGACGCCTCCCTGGCCACCCAGGAGGCGGTGCGCCAGAGGGCCGAGTCCTTGCGCACCCAGGCGGTGAAGGAGAACAACCTGCCCGAGTTGGCCAAGAAGTATTCCCAGGGTCCCGGCGCCAGCCGGGGCGGCGAGCTGGAGCCGGTGCCGGCCAAGGACATGTTGCCTGCCATGCGCCAGGCCCTGGGCGAGATGAAGCCAGGCGACATCAGCCCGGTGCTCAAGATTCCCGGGGGCTACGTGTTCTTCCAGTTGATTTCCCGCTCGGGCGACAGCACCTTGCCCCTGCCCGCGGTGCGCGAGCAGATTCGCCAGAAATTGGAGAGCGAGGCCCTGGAGCGGAAGTTCCGGACCTGGATGGGCGAGCTGCGCAAGAAGACCTTTGTGAAGATAGTGGAGCCCTGAGTTGCCTGGGCCTGCCTGCCAGGACACGCCCCTGGCGGCAGCCCTGGCCCGGCCTTTTCCGCCTCAGACCTCGTCCCGCTCGGGTGCCGAGGCCTCCAAGTCCAGGATGTTCACTTCGCCCAGGTAGGGGGTGGTCTGGAAGCTCACCAGGTTCTCCAGGCGGTGGGTGATCTTGCCCAACCGCTTGGCCTGGACCAGGATGAGGTCGGCCAGGGGCTTGATGCGGTCTGGTTCGGCCACGGTGGCGATGAGTTCGGCCGAGGCCATCAGCGCGGTGAGGGGCTGGTTGAGTTCGTGGGTGGCGCCCCGGGCGGTGGCCAGGGCGGCCTGTAGCAACTGTTTCTCCTGGCGGGCTTTCTCTGCCTGGCGCCCCCTGAGCACCGACGCCACCCGGTGCTCCAGGATCTCCCGGTCCACCGGCCGCATCAGGTAATCGTCCGCCCCCCGGCGCAGGGCCGCCACCGCGCTCTTGAGGCTGGCATGGGCCGTGACCAGGATGAAGGGGATGTTCCACCCCTGGCCGCGCACCTTGTCCAGCACCTCCAGCCCGTCCAGGTCGGGCATCACCAGGTCACAAAGCACCAGGTCGAACCCGCCCGTCTCCAGGGCGGCCAGGGCTTCCTGGCCGCTGGCGGCGGCGTGGGGCTGGTGCCCCATCTCCTTCACCAAGCGCAGGAGTTGTTCCCGGCCAGTAGGTGAGTCGTCCACGATCAGTATGTTGAGCGGGTCCACTTACCAGGCCTCCAGCGGGGGGTCCGGAGCCATGGTTCATATTTAGTTCAAGGGCAGCCAAAGGACAGGTAGACAAATTATATCTCAAATCGAGCGGCCCGAGGAGCCGAAATAACAAGAACCGCCTTTTATGCTGATAGCACTACGGCAATCATGGTTTTGTGGTTGACGGGCCGGGGGCGGCTTTGTAGCATTAGTAGAACTAAAATTCCACCAGCCTGCCATGGTTTAATCGTAAAAAGTCTGCTCAGTGCCGTAGGCCTGATTCCTGCGCGCTGGTCCACCCACCGGCGGGTGCCATAGATGTTTGATCTGCCCACCCAGGAAAACCTGCCTTTCGAATGCTGGCGCAAGCGCCAGCTCTCCCGGCTGGTGGCGGCCATTGGTCTGCCTCTGGCCGTGATCTTCTTGGTGGTCGACCTTTGGGCCGGCAACCACCTGGAGGCCGCGGTGGTGGGTGTCCAGTGCTTGCTGCTGCTGGGCCTGTTCCTGGCCTCCCGCCCCGGCGCCGACCTCCGCGCCCATTATCTGCGCATGCAGGTCCTATTGAGCGCGGTGGTGATCCTCTTGGGCCTTTTGATCGTGTATTTCGGCGGTTATGAGGAACGCTACGGCCGCTTGCTGTGGGCCTATTCCTTTCCCTTTATAGCCTTTCTGGCCCTGGGCACCAGGGTCGGCCTGCCCTGGGTGGCGCTTTTCTACCTTTCCTTGTGCTACCTGCTCCTGGCGGGCGGGCGGGGGCTGGCAGACCATCTGCCGGCGGGCGACACCTTGCGTTTTCTGGCCTCGCTCCTGGGCATGTGCCTGGGCAGCTTCGCCCTGGAGCTACGCCTGCGCCGCGACCGCCGCGGCCTGGTGAGCAAGCAGTTGGAGCTGGAACGCTCGGAAAGACGCTACCGCCGGGCCTACCTGAGCCTGGTGAAGGAGATGCGCCAACGCCGGCAGTTGGAGCGGGCCAAGCAGCGGTTCGAGGAGCAGTTGCGGCACAGCCAGAAGATGGAGGCCCTGGGGCAACTGGCCGGCGGCGTGGCCCATGACTTCAACAACCTCCTGGCCTCCTTGAGGGGCTTCACCCGCATGGCCCTGGAGGAGCTGCCCGCCGGGCATCCCGGCCGGGAGCATCTCCTTCTGGCCCTCAAGGCCGGCGGCCAGGCCCGGGACCTGGTGCGCCAGCTCCTGGACTTCACCCGCCGCGAGGAGCCGCCCCGCAAGGTGCTGGGACTGGGGCCTTTGCTCCAGGAGGCCCTGGCCCTGGCGCGGCCCCTCATGGGGCGGCGCATCCAGGTGCAGGCCGAGTTTCCTGCGGCTGACCACGAGGGTCCGCTGGTCCAGGTCAATCCCGACCAGATCGAGCAGGCGTTCCTGGGCCTGTTCCAAGGCGCCTGCCAGGCCATGGCGGACAGCGGCGGGCAGCTCAAGGTGGAGTTGGGCGAAACAGAGCTGGACCAGGACCAGGCCCGCGAGCTGGAGCTTGCGCCCGGGCGCTATGCCCAGGTCGCGGTGAGTTGGACCGGCCGGGACCTGGCCCCCAACCCTACGGCCAAGGGCATCATGGAGGCCCATGGCGGCGCCCTCGGCCTTCACCACCGCCCGGGTCGGGGTGCCACCTTGCTGGCCTATCTGCCTCTGGCCCAGGCCGGCTCCGAGCCAGGGCCGGTCCCTGCGGCCGAGGAGGTGCCCCGGGGAGCGGGCCAGAGATTGCTCTATGTCGATGACGAGGAGTCCTTGGGCATCGTGGTGCGCCTGCTGCTGGAAGAGCTGGGCTACCGGGTGGAGGTGTGCCGTTCGGCCGAGGATGCCTTGGACGTGCTGGCCCGGGCGGGGGGCGCGGGGGGGGCGGGGGGGGCGGGGGGCGCTTTTGATCTGGTCATCACCGACCAGAACATGAGCGGCCTCACCGGCGAAGACCTGGCTCGTCAGTGCCGTTCCCGCTATCCCGGCCTGCCCGTGATCCTCACCACCGGCCAGCCAGGCTTCCGCCAGACTACCCGGCTCAGGGAGCATGGCGTGGTGGCCGTGCTTCGCAAGCCGGTGTCAATGCAGCGCCTGGCCCAAACGGTGAGCGATGTTTTGTGCCAGGCCCGGCAGAGGCACGCGCCTAGCGCCGGGTGAGCGCGATCTTCCCTCGCTTGCCGTGGATTTCCCCCTTCCCACCTCTTGATTGCATACCAGTGAGCCAGCGGAGATAATTATTAGTAAGGGCGGCTGGTTTTGGGAGGGCGGCCGCCAGCCCACTCGGGAGAGTTCCATGCAAGCAAAGAAAGTGACGGATTCGAGCCTGGTTACCGCCATCCAGATGCAGCCCCAGGACGCAAACCCCGCAGGCAACGTGCACGGCGGAGTGATCATGAAGCAGGTGGACACCACTGCCGGCATCGTGGCCCTGCGCCACTCGGGCAAGAACGCGGTGACCGCTTCCATCGACCGCCTGGACTTTTTCTACCCCGTGTACGTGGGCGACCTGTTGATCCTTTCCGCCAGCGTGAACATGGTGGGCAGGACCTCCCTGGAGATCGGGGTGCGGGTGGAGGCCGAAGACCCCAGGAGCGGCAGCCGGCGGCACACGGCCAGCGCCTATCTCACCTTTGTGGCCCTGGATGAAAATGGCCGGCCCACCCAGGTGCCGGAGCTGATCCTGGAGACGCCCGAACAGCGGCGCCGCCACAAGGAAGCCATGGCCCGGCGCAAGTGGCGCCTGGCCGAGAAAAAGCGGGAGAGCAGGTCCCACCCCCCGAAACCTTAGCGCCGGGCGGGTTTGGGCAATGCACAATTTCACTCGCCCGGCCAGGGGGAGCAACACTCCCCCCTAAAAAGACACCTTTGGGGCTGCAACGTATTTTTTAAGTAATATTAACCTGTTGACTAACAAAACCAAGTAGTCCCCGCAGCGCCTGACCTTTGATCCTGTCCAGGACCCAAGGCCCGGCCTGCGCGCCCCCCTCCAAGCCATTGCGCGATTTAGTTGCAATTTTGTAGTCCGATCTGAAACAATGGCTTGGACACAATCTCTCCTGCCGAGATTCTGGGGGTGTCTAAGGAGGTGGCTGGAAGCAACAAAACCAAGGCTGCCTTGCGGCGAGACCAGAAGGCGCCGCGAGGCAAATACTCCACGGCCGATACGGCGGTGGACGAAAAGACCTACCGCGACTTGTTCCAGGCCTCGCGCGACGCCTTGGTGATAACCGGGCCGGATGGCGAGATCCTGGAGGTGAATCCGGCTGGCGTGGAGATGTTCGGCCTCAGCAGGGAAGAGATGCTGGGGCTCAACTTCCGCGAACTGTACAGCTACCCGGCCGATGCCAAGCGCTTCGCCCTGGAGATAGCCCGCCAAGGCTGGCTGCGCGACTACGAGGTGCGCCTCAAGCGGCCCGGCGGCGGCCACCTGCACGTCCTGTTCACCGTGTCCACCCGCTACGATGCCCAGGGCAGGGTCATCGGCTACCAGGGGATCATCCACGACATCACCCAGCGCAAGCACGACCTCCTGCGCCTCCAGGCCTCGGAGGCCCGCTACCGGGCCCTGTTCGAGACCGCCCACCAGGCCATCTTCGTGATGAAGGACGGGGTGGTGGTGGATTGCAACTCCCGGGCGCTGGACATGTTCGCCTGCCGCCGGGAGGACATCATCGGCCAGCCCCCCACTGCCTTCACCCCTCCCGCCCAGCCCAATGGCCAGGACTCCCGGGAACTGAGCGGCCAGCGCGTCGCCGAGGCCCTGGCCGGCGAGCCCCAGCATTTCGAAATGCGCCTCAAGCGGGCCGACGGCACCATGTTCGACGCCGAGGTGAGCCTGAACTCCTTTCAGGCCGGCGGCGAGCAGCACGTGCTGGGCATGGTGCGCGACATCACCAAGCGCAAGGCCGCCCTCACCGCGCTCAAGGACAGCGAGCAGCGCTTCCGGGCCTTGGCCCAGAACGCGCCGGACATCGTCTACACCCTGGACCACACCGGCGTGTTCACCTACATCAATCCCGCCTGGAAGCGCATCCTGGGCCACGAACCCCGCGAGGTGTTGGGACGCTACTTCACCGATTTCGTGGAGCCCTCGGAGGCAAGGCGCTACCGCAAGGTATTCAAACGGGTCCGTGACGGCCGCCAGACCTTCAGCGACATGGAGGGGCGGCTCCTGGCCAAGGACGGCAGCTTGCGCCACTTCCTCTTGGGCGGCGCGCCCAACCTGGATGAAAACGGGCGGGTGGTGGGCATGGTGGGGCTGTTCAAGGACATCACCGAGCGCAAGCTGGCCCTCAAGCTCCTGCAAGACAGCGAACAGCGCCACCGGACGGTGCTGGAATCCGCTCCCGACCCCATGATGGTC
Organism: uncultured Desulfarculaceae bacterium; assembly: GCA_964620595.1. Classification (GTDB taxonomy): domain Bacteria; phylum Desulfobacterota; class Desulfarculia; order Desulfarculales; family Desulfarculaceae; genus Desulfocarbo. The sequence continues at coordinate 30,361 of CAZUHP010000017.1, forward strand.
TGCGACCGCGCCGGCAACATCACCTACATCAACCCCGCCTTCACCCGGATCTTCGGCTGGACCCTGGACGATTTGGCGGGCGGCGATGCGGCCTTCGTTCCCCCCCAGGAGCGGGCGATCACCGCCGAGCTGATGGAGCAGGTGGCCCGGGGCGAAACCATAAGCGGAGTGGAGACCCGGCGGCTGACCAAGAGCGGCGAGGTGGTGGAGGTGAGCCTGAGCGGCGCCGCCTTTTTCGACCTCCAGGGCCGCAGCCGGGAGGCGCGGGGGGCGGTGCTGACCTTGCAGGACATCACCGAGCGCAAGCGCACCCAGGAGCAGGTGCGCTACCTGGCCTACCACGACATACTCACCGGCTTGCCCAACCGCAAGTCCTTTTACGAGCGCATCGACCAGACCATGCTGGAGGCCTGCCGCCTGCCCCGGGACAAGAGCCAGCCCCAGGAGCATCGCCAGCCCCAGGAGCGGCTGTGGGCGCTTCTGTTCCTGGACCTGGACCGCTTCAAGACCATCAACGACAGCCTGGGCCACGAGGTGGGCGACGAGATATTGCGGACCGTGGCTCGGCGCATCCGGCACTGCCTCCGCAAGACAGACCACGTCTTCCGCCTGGGCGGCGACGAGTTCACCGTGATCCTGAGCGAACTGGGCCGGGACATAGACGCCGCCCGGGTGGCCGAAAAGATATTGGAGGCCGTGGCCCGGCCCATACGGCAGGGAAACCAGGAACTCTACCTCACGGCCAGCATCGGCATCAGCCTCTGCCCCAACGACGGCACCGAGGTGGAGGCCATAGTGCGCAACGCGGACATGGCCATGTACGCCGCCAAGGAGGAGGGCAACTGCTACAGCTTCTTCACCGAGGAGATGAACGCCAAGGCCCAGGCCCGCATGCGCATGGAGTCCAGCCTGCGCCGGGCGGTGCAGAACCGCGAGCTGGTCCTCTACTACCAGCCCATGGTGGACAGCGGACACCGCATCAAGGGCATGGAGGCCCTGCTGCGCTGGATGCACCCCGAGATCGGCCTGGTACCGCCGGCCCAGTTCATCTCCGTGGCCGAGGAGACGGGCGCCATCATCCCCATCGGCCAATGGGTGCTGGAGGAGGCCTGCCGCCGGGTCAAGAGCTGGCAGGATCAAGGCTACCCTGACCTGTATGTGGCGGTGAACCTATCGGCCCGCCAGTTCAAGCAGCCCGACTTGGTGGAGCAGGTGCTGGCCGTGCTGGAAAAGACCGGGCTCCAGCCCCAGTACCTCAAACTGGAGGTGACCGAGAGCAGCGTCATGGACAACCCCGAGGACGCCATAGCCAAGATGTGGCGCCTGCATGAAAAGGGCATCCGCTTCTCCATAGACGACTTCGGCACCGGCTATAGCTCCCTTTCCCACCTGAAGCGCTTCCCCGTGGACACCCTCAAGATAGACCGCTCCTTTGTGCGCGAGGCCACCGACAGCCAGGGCGACCAGGAGATCATCCGCACCATCTTGGCCATGGCCAACAGCCTGAACATGAAGGCCGTGGCCGAGGGGGTGGAAACCCGGGCCCAGCGCGACTTCCTCTGCGCTGAAGGCTGCCGCTGCATGCAGGGCTACTACTTTGGCCCGCCGGTGCCAGAGGCCGAGTTCGAGGGCATGCTGAGACGCCGTATCCTGGGGAAATAGACGGGGGGCGACGGGGGGCAACGGGGGCGACGGGGGGCGACGGGGGGCCGCGGGGGCGGGCGACGGGGGCCGCGGGGGCAGCGGGGGACGCCGGGGCAGCGACGGGGAGCGTGCGACAGGGGGCAGCGGGGTGGTGGCCTCGCTTTCGGGCTGGCAGCCGCTTGGGGCTGCGGCCTTTTTTTGACCATCGCGGGCGTGGTTGTGACGTCTTTACTGTCTTTGACTGGATTCTTTTACGTAATGTTTCAGTCAGAGGTATTAAGTTTCGGATAAGTCAGCAGATGACTAATTGTGTTAAAATAGAAGGTGCGGGGCCTTGTCCGGTCATTCTCGCTTAGTTAGGAGTGGAGCGTTTGTGGCGCTTCACCCTGATCTGTTTGCCATTTGGACCCTTGCGGGTATACGGCTTCACGGGAACGACCTTCTTACCTTTTTCGGTCTTAGCCAAGCTAATCACCTCCCTCCAGACGTAAGAACCGCCGTGCCCCTATACAGCGGTTATGTGCCAAGAGGTACCGCCAAAGGAATGGAGTTGGCCCCGCACCAGTTTCATATTCAATAAGGCATATAGTTGTGTGCTCAAGTTTGGGTAATTATTTGTCTTTGTCTGGTAATGGTAGTTCAAGGTTAGTATTAAATTTCGGGAATGCTCTTTGGAGCATTCTGTAAAATTTATCCCAGCTGGTAGATACTTTCATTAGAGCAATAACGGCAGCAAGATGTTCGCGCAGCCGGGGGTGCCCAACATCTTCGGTGAGCCATTGGTGGTGCCTAGCTTTGCGCTGGCCAGGTTTGTAGGTTGGGTTGCGATTTTTTAGCTCTTCTAAAACACCAGGGGCGAGCCTTGCATAGACAAGATCGTTTGTATATCTTCCCACAACGCCTGGACGTTTGACAGAAAATGGCGCATATTGCCATCCCCTAAGCCTAAACATTTCTTTGTAAAATTCATCAGGAAAAGTTTTGGCCCATTTTCTCAATTCAGCTGCAATAAATTTGTCCAGTATTTCTTCAAGGGCATTTCTTGCGCGAGCCTCTTGGTATCCTGTGGCCTCATCGACCAATGCGATGATTCCCACCCTTGCAAAGGCACGAACTAGAATTTCACACTGATCGGCTATATGCTCTTGTTGGCGGTTTAATTTCCCCTGGCTACGCGCTTCTAGTACAGAGTCGCAAAGATCAACCAAAATGGTTGCTTCATAGCCGTATGCAGTGCTGCCGCCATGTAATGGTTTAAATTTAATAGGGTTTGTAATTCTAGCCATTAAATCATTAGAAATAAAGGGTTTTATTCCTTTTGTATTAGCGAATCGGGACAACCGGTCTTGGCCAGATTTTGCGGATCCTCCAAGCGACATGTTCATCGCTTTGAGCATTCCGGTCATAGCTAAAACGCGTGTATTATCTTCTAGCACGTAGCATGGTATTTTTCGCCCTGCTAGTTTTAGTGGGCGGTCTGGCGAACCGAATTTAGCTTCAGGGATTCTTTTTGACATCAATTCTCCACATAAGTAGTTAATTTGGGCAGGTGATAAATGTGATGATGGCTGTAATAACAACAAAACTCGTTGAAGGGATAATCCTTCAGACGTTTAGACACGCTTCCTTAGATATCATAGCCTTAATTTTGTTACTACGCTATACTATGTTCACCATAGCCATTTTGCCTATGCCGTGCCCACGAGGGCTGTACCGCCATTATCCTCGCAGGGATTATTGCTCACATAGTTTTATTCATTTCAACAAGGCCTGTCAATAGTTCACGATGATTTGCTTGGGTCATGGCTTCGCTAATCTTTCTTCTAATGCGCCAAGCGGTATCTTTGTTGACTTCAAGGTCCTGTGCAAGCTGGCGGGCCGAGATTTCTTTTTTGGCGTTTAAGATAAGGCCTATGCCCAGAAACCATTTTTGCAAGTCAAGGTGGGTGTGGTGAAAAATAGTTCCCACTGTAGCCGAAAAGCTGGTGTTACAGTTATTACAGTGGTGGCGATGCTGGCCGTTTTTCATGGGAGTTGAATTGTTTGACTTACAATATGGGCAAACAGGTCTAGCTCCCCACCGCAACTGTTCTAAGTGGTGCACGCAGTCCGCTTTAGTCGGAAACAGTGCATAAATTAGCGTTATATTCATGATATCTACCGTTGCCTAATTTACTAAAGCTATCAACAGATCATGTGAGTGTCAAGGATAAAATTGCTACCTTAAAATGGGACAATGTCCCCCCCGGATAAGTTGGCGGCCCCTGGGGGCGAAGCGGCTTTCTGGCCGAAGGGAGCTGAAAACCGCTTGACAGGGACCAGTCCTAGCCTAAATAATTGACGTTAACGTAAACTGGAGGTATTCGATATGGCCCGGCCGGCGGCCAAGTCGCAAGAGCGCTTCTTTTCCATCTCCGAGCTGGCCTCTGAGTTTGAGATCAGCACCCGCACCATTCGTTTCTACGAGGAAAAGGGCCTGATCAGCCCCCGCCGCAGCCGGGGTAACCACCGCCTCTACACCAAGCGCGACCGGGCCCGGCTCAAGCTCATCCTGCGCGGCAAGCGCTTTGGCTACAGCCTGGACGAGATAGCCGAGATGATCGGCATGGCCGACGTGGACCTGGACGAGAAGGAGCAGATCAAAAGGAGCCTGGATTACGGCAAGGCAAAGCTGGCCGAGATCCGCCAGCGCATGGAGGAGCTGCAAATACTGGAGCAGGACATCCTGGCGGTCATGGACAAGCTCGTGCGGCGCCTGGCCGAGCTGGAAGACACCAGCGCCGGCCCGCGCGCCTCCCGTGCTGATGGGGCCAAGCCCGCTGCCAGGCGAAAGAGGGGGGAATGACCCGGCCCCGGCCGAGGGCCGCCCCGCCCCAGGGGAAGCATGAAAGGGAGCAGACACCATGAACCTGATCGAGATGCTGGACCGCAACGCCCACAAGTTCGCTGCCAAGGAATGTCTGCGCGCCGGAGGCCAGGGCCTGACCTTTGCCCAGCTCAAGGAACAGGCCGAGCGCGCGGCGGCGGTGCTGCAATCCTGGGGCGTGGCCAAGGGCGACAAGGTGGCCATCATGAGCCAGAACACCATCGGCTTCGTGGTGGCCTTCTATGGGGCCCAGAAGGCCGGGGCCGTGGTGGTGCCGGTGAACCACAAGCTCATGGCCCCGGAGGTGGACTACATCCTGGAGCACAGCGAGGCCAAGGTGTTCCTGTTCGACGGCTCCCTGGCCCTGGTGGCCGCCAAGCTCTCCGCCCCGGTGCGCCGGGCCAGCCTGGACAGCGAGGCCGAGGGCTGCCCGCGCTTCGAGGACTTGCTGCCCGCGGCGCCCGCCTTCGAGCCGGTGGCCGTGGCCGACGATGACCTGGCCGAGATACTCTACACCTCGGGCACCACCGGCAAGCCCAAGGGCTGCCTGCACAGCCACCGCAACGTGATCATGGCCGGCCTCACCGGGGTCATGGCGGTGAAGATGGACGAAAGCGACCGCCTGCTCATGGCCATGCCCATCTGGCACTCCTCGCCCCTCAACAACTGGTTCATGGGCATCCAGTACCTGGGCGGCACCACAGTGCTCATCCGCGAGTACCACCCCCTGCATTTCCTGGAGGCGGTGCAGAACGAAAAATGCACGGTCTACTTCGGCGCGCCCATCTCCTATGTCATGCCCATGCAGATGATCCCCAACTTCGCCGACTTCGACCTCAGCTCCATGCGGGCCTGGATCTATGGGGGAGGGCCCATGGCCGCGGACACCGCCCGCCGGGTCATGGAGGCCTACGGCAGCCAGAACTTCTACCAGGTCTACGGCATGACCGAATCCGGCCCCTCTGGCACCACCCTCTTGCCCCACGAGCAGGTGGAAAAGGCCGGCTCCATCGGCAGGACCGCCCTGCCGGGCGCGGACCTCATGGTGGTCGGTTCCGACGGCCGGCCGGTGGGCCCGGGCGAGTCCGGCGAGATATGGCTCAAGGCCGACTCCATGATGCAAGGCTACTACAAGGACCCCCAGGCCACGGCCGAGGTATTCCAGGACGGTTGGTACAAGACCGGCGACGTGGCCCGGGTGGACGAGGACGGCTACCTGTTCATCGTGGACCGCACCAAGGACATGATCGTGACCGGCGGCGAGAACGTGTACTCCAAGGAGGTGGAGGACGCCCTGGCCGCCCATCCCGAGGTGGTGGAGGCGGCGGTGGTCGGCCGGCCCCACCCCGAGTGGGGCGAGACCGTGGTGGCCCACCTGGTGCTCGCCGAGGGGTCGAAGCTCAGCGGCGAAGACCTCAGCGCCTTTCTGGCCGACCGCCTGGCCAAGTACAAGATACCCCGGGAGTACCGCTTCGTGGCCGAGCTGCCCCACACCCCCACCGGCAAGGTCATGAAGTACAAGCTCCGGGAGGAGAAGGATTAAGATGTTCGATTTCATGTTGAGCCAAGAGCAGCTCGCCCTGCGCGACGAGGTGCGCGAGCTGGTCCGCTGGGTGCCCCGCCGGATGATCCTGGACATGGACCAGGACAAGATACGCTTTCCCAAGGAGTTTTTGCAGGAGGCCGGCCGCCGCAACCTGATGGGTTGCCGCTACCCCAAGAAATGGGGCGGCCGCGGCCTGGACTGGGTGGCCACCTGCATGGTCATGGAGGAGGTGGGCGTACTGGGCTACATCTTCGCCTGCGTGTTCGGGGTGGGCGCCGAGCTGGTGTGCGACGCCATCATCCAGCACGGCACCGATGCCCAGAAGGAGAAGTACGTGAAGCCGCTGTTGGCCGGCGAGATGTTCGCGGCCGAATGCCTCACCGAGCCCCGGGGCGGATCGGACTTCTTCGGCACCACCACCACGGCCGAGGACAAGGGCGGCTACTTCCTGCTCAATGGGCAGAAGCGCTTCATCGTGGGCGCCGAGGGCGCGGACTACTTCCTGGTCTACGCCCGCACCGATCCCAAGGCGCCGGCCCGCCAGGCCCTCACCTGTTTCATCGTGGACCGGGGGCCCGGGGTCAAGGTGGAGTACCTCTACGGGCTGATGGGCTGCCGGGGCGGCGGGGCCGGACGGCTGGTGTTCAAGGACGTGGAGGTGCCGGCCGAGAACATAGTGGGCAGCCTCAACGGGGCCTACGCGGTGTTCAACACCATGATGATCCCCGAGCGCCTGGGCACTGCGGCCATGACCATCGGCGCGGCCCGGCCCGCCCTGGAGGTGGCCTCGCGCTATACCACCCGGCGCAAGGCCTTTGGCCAGGTCATAAACCAGTTCCAGGGCGTGAGCTTCCAGGTGGCGGAAGCGGCCATGCTCTTGGACGCCAGCCGCGCCATGTGCTATGCCACCGCCCGGGCGGTGGACGCGGGGGTGGAGATGAACCGGGTGCGGCGCCTGGTGAGCGAGACCAAGAAGTTCGTGACCGAAAGCTGCCAGAAGGCGGCCCGCAACGCCATGCAGGTCATGGGCGGCATCGGCTATACCAATGTCTATCCCATCGAACGCATCGTGCGCGATCTGGGCCTGGCCTCCATCTGGACCGGCTCCAACGAAGTGATGAGCATGATAATCGCCCACGAGTGGTACCGGGAGCTGGAGGCCCGCCGCCAGGACGCCGCCCTGCGCGACCCCGAGGCCGACGCGGCCGAGGCCCACGCCGAGGATGAGAAGATATACGAGTGAACCCTGGCGCTGGTTCGCCGGCAGCGGCCGTCCCCCGTCGCCGCCCCCGTCGCCCCCCGTCGCCGCCCCCCGTCGCCCCCCGTCGCCGCCCCTCTTTTTGGGGCGGCCTTGTTTGCGCGCGGCGTTTCGGGGGGGCGACCTATAAAGGTGGCGGCGCCTTGGGGAGTCTGTAGAATTATCCAAAAGGGTTCCCCCCGGATTCTCTGTAGAGTGCCGCCATGGCGCCAAGTGACTGGAGTTGGGCATGGACGCTATCTCGCCTGGATCGGGCAACCTGAGCCGCCGAATACCTCCCGAGGAGCTGGAACCCTTGGCCGAGGTGGTGCGGGCCGTGCCCCTTTTGCAGAAGGTCCTGGACTGCATGCCCGAGATGGTGTGTGTGCTCACCCCCTCTTGGCAGATCCTGGTGGCCAACCAGGCCATGCGGATTTTCCTCGGTCAAGAGGAGGGATTCTTGCAACCAGGCTCTCGCCCGGGCGAGTTGATCCAGTGCGCGCACGCGGCCGAAAGCGCGGAGGGTTGCGGCTCCACGCCCTATTGCAGCCAATGCGGCGCCGCCCGGGTGATAATGGAATCCATCGGCCAGAACAAGCAGGCTACCGGCGAGTGCCGTATTGCCCGCAGGATAAACGGAAAGCCGGACAGCCTGGACCTGTACTTGTGGTGCTCGCCCTTCGACCTGAACGGCCACGCCCTGTACGTGCTGGCCATCATGGACATAAGCGACCGCTTGCGGCGGCAGGCCCTGGAGAGGATATTCTTCCACGACCTGCTCAACTCCTGCTCTGCTCTCAGTTCGTCCATCCAGCTTCTCAGGAACGCCTCGGCCAACGACGTGCCCCAGATCGCCGACCGGCTCGCCCGGGCGGCGGACGGCTTGTTGCAGGAGATCCTGGCGCAAAGGGACCTGCTCAAGGCCGAATCCGGTGAACTGAAGCCAAATGCCTACCTGCTCAACACCACCCAGTTGCTCCAGGAGTTGGTGGAGCGCTTCCAAGCCGATCCCCTGTGCCGGGACCGCCGCTTGCAGCTCGCGCCCCTGGGGGCGGCCGTGAGCTTCGTGTGCGACTCCGTGCTCCTGAACCGGGTGTTGGGCAACATGGTGAAGAACGCCCTGGAGGCGGCGGAACCGGGCGATGCGGTCACCCTGGGCTGGTACCAGCAGGGGGAGTTCGTGGAGTTCTGGGTGCAAAACCCCCAGGTGATTGCGCCCGAGCACCAGCTCCAGATATTCAACCGCTCGTTTTCCACCAAGGGCACCGGCAGGGGCCTGGGCACCTACTCCATGAGACTTTTGTGCGAGTTCTACCTGGAGGGGGAGGTGGGTTTCACCTCCAACCAGGCCGAGGGCACCCGGTTCTTTGCCCGCGTACCCCTGCGGCCTTCCTATTTCAGCCAGGCGGTCGTCAAGAAATAGCCTCCCGGGGTAGCAGATAGAAAAAGGCCGGGGCATGATCCCCGGCCTTTGCTCTATCGGTTTGTCTGGAGCGGCCTAGAGCCCCTCGGCGTCGGTGGCGCTCACCGCCTTGTCGATCTCGGCCTGGAGCTGGGGCGGCAGGCCGGGGATGTCCACGGACAAGAATCCCCGCACGATGGTGGCGGTGGCCTGGTCCTCGCTGAGCCCGCGGGCCATGAGGTAGTTGATCTCCTCCTGGGCGATCTTGCCCACCGCCGCCTCGTGGCTCATCTCCACCCCGTCCACGAAGCCGTCCAACTGGGGCACCGCCAGCATGGCGCCGCCGTTCAGGATCAGGCCGCGGCACTCCAGGTGGGCCTTGATGCCCGGCGAGTTGCCCACCAGGTGCCCCCGGGCCATGATCCTGCCCCCGTTGGTTATGGCCCGGCTCACGATCTCCGCCCGGCAGCCGGGATGGTTCAGGATCACCCGGCCACCCATGTCGATGTCGCTGGCCGGATCGCCCACCAGGATGGAGTAGAAGCGGCCCACCGCGCCCTCGCCCACCAGGTGGCAGGTGGGGTAGGATTGCAGGCTGGTCACCGGCTTGAGGCAGACGTAGTTGGAAAGGAACAGGCCGCCTTCGGCCACCTGGGCCGCCGAGCGGGGGCGCACGGCCACCCCCTCGGACCAGTTGTGGATCATGGTGAAGGAGAGCTTGGCGTTCTTCTTGACGAAGAACTCGGTCACCCCCACGTGCAGCCCTCTCTTGAGGTGGGGGCTGGTGGCGCAGCCGCTGATGATGTGCAGCTCCGAGCCTTCCTCGGCAATGAGGATGTTATGCACGTTCTGCTGGATGTTGTCCTGGTGCATGTACAGGCAGGCCTGGATGGGGTAGATGGTCTTGCTGCCGGGCAGGGCCCGAATCAGGTAGCCGTCGTGCAGGTCCAGCTCGGCCGCGGCGGTGTACTTGTCCGCGTCCACCTCTACCAGTTTCCAGTAGTAGTCCCGCAGCCAGGAGTGGTGTTCCAGGGCCTGGCGGATGGGCATCACCTCCACGCCGTCCTGCTTCACCGAGCAGTGCACCGTGGAGGTGTCCTTCATGATGAAGGTGCCGCCGCGCTCCTTGCCGCTCACGTCCACCCCGGCCATCAGGAGGCTGGCCTGCTCCTCCTGGGGCAGGGAACACAGCTCGGCTTCGGCCAATTGCTGGTGGGGCTCGGCCGCGGGGCGGTATTGACTCAGGTCCAGGTCCGTACCAATGGCCGCCACCTTGTGGCGCGCGGCCTCGGCTCTTTGTCTCAACTGGCTGGCGTCAGGCATGGGTCCTCGTTTCGATGCAGGAGATGGGAAGGATATCAGGCCTGGGCCATTGCGCCGGGGGGATGGGGCGCCTCGGGCATAAGGCAGGCCACGCATTCCTGGTAGCCGTTCTGGCCGATGCAACGCAGGATCTCCCTGGGGTTGGAGGCGCAGGAGAGCACCCCGTCATACAGGACGTGGCCCGCGTCGGCCTCCAGGTAGTCCAGGATGTAGCCGGTGTGGGTGATGATGAGCCCCATCTTGTTGCGCTCCCGGCGGCGCTCGGCAATGGATTTTTTGCCGTTGCTGTGCATCATGTCCGAGTTCTTTTGCAGCAGGTGGGCAATGGTCTCGCCCACCAGGTGCATGTTCTCCAGGTCCACCCCGCTCTCGGGTTCGTCGAAAAGCATCAGGTCCGCATCCTGGGCCATCAGTTGCAACAGTTCCGAGCGCTTGATCTCGCCGCCCGAAAGCCCGGCGTTCACGTCCCGGTCCAAGAAGGAGTCGAAGTTCACCCGCCGGGCCAGGTCCTCCACGTCCACCTCACGCTCGCCGGCGCATATGGAAACCATCTGCCGGGTCTTGAGGCCGTGGATGGTGGGCGGTCGCTGAAAGGCCATGGCTATGCCCAGTTGGGCCCGCTCGTGGATGGGCAGGTGGGTGATGTCCACCCCCTTGAACATGATGCGGCCGGCCTTTACTTTGTAGCCGGGCATGCCCATCAGGGTCATGAGGAGCGAAGTCTTGCCCGAGCCGTTGGGCCCGAACAGGATATGGGTCTCGCCGGGCTTTATCTCCAGGTCTATGTGCTTGAGCAGTTCCTTGCCGGAAAGCTCCACCTGCAGGTCCTCGATCAGAAGCATGGCCTATGGTTCCTTGCTCCCTGCGGCGGGCGGGACCGCGGCCCCCTGCCCGCGCCTGGCAATGGTCTGGTTGGGGTTGTCTGCTTGCCTTCTGCCAAAGTCTGATGGGTTGGGGGGGATTAGTCAAGAGCCCGGCTTGACGGGGATCGGCCGCCTCCCCTAAGCTGGCGCAAGCGAGGAGGGGTGGATGAAGTCTGATCCCGGCAGGGGGCAAGCGCACGGCCGGAGCCGCGCCTATGGTGCGGCCTGGGTGTGGTGCGGCCCGGGCGAGTTGCGGCGCGACGCCTGGGTGGTGGTCCAGGGGAGGCGCATCCAGGAGATAACCTCCCGGCCGCCGGCCGCCGCCCAGGTACACGAGCTGGGCCGGGGCCTGCTGCTGCCCGGCCTGGTCAACGCCCACACTCATCTGGAGCTGAGCTTCCTGGCCGGCCTCGCGCCCAAGCCCCAGGGTGACTTCATGGCCTGGATCGAGGCCCTGGTGGCGCTGCGGCCGGGCTACGACCGGGAGCAGGCCAAGCAGGCCGCGCGCCGGGCCGCCCGCTTTGCGTTCGAGCAGGGCACCGTGCTGGTGGGCGACATCACCAACACCGGCCGCGCGGCCTGGGCCTGGGCCGAGGCCGGGGTGTCGGCGGTGAGCTTCTTCGAGGCCATCGGACCGGCCCGCTCCGAGCCGCCCCAGCCCGGGCTCTCCTGGCAGGACGGGCGCCTGGAAGGCAGGGCCGTGGCCCTGCACGCGCCCTATTCGGTGCCGGCCTGGCGGGTGCGGGCGCTCAAGCAAAAGGCCGCGACCGGGCCGCTCCCCTTGAGCATCCACCTGGCCGAGAGCCGGGCCGAGGTGGAGTTCTTCGCGGGCCGGGGGGCCGAGGGCAGGCGCATGGAGGAGTTCCTGGAGGCGCGGGGCATGCAAAAGGCCGAGCTGGACCTTCAGGCTTCCCGCCCCCTGGCCCACCTCATGGCCCTAGGTGCGGTGGATGGGCGCACCCTCCTGGTGCACGGGGTGCAGCTCAGCCGCGAGGAGCTGGCCGAGGTGGCGGCCAGCGGCGCCTCCTTGTGCCTCTGTCCCCGCTCCAACCTGGGGCTCACCGGCGCGGTGGCCGACGCGCCCGCGGCCCTGGCAGCAGGGGTGAACCTGGCCCTGGGCACCGATTCCCTGGTTTCGGCGCCGGATCTTTCCTTGTGGGCCGAGATGGAGGCGCTTTGGGAGCGCTACCCGGAGTTGGACCCCGAGGCGGTGTTGGCCATGGCCACCACGGGCGGGGCCAGGGCCCTGGGCCTGGGGGAGTACTTCGGACGCATTGCACCGGGATTCTGCGCGCCCCTGGTGTTCGTGGGGCTGGACGGGGCGGGCAGGGGTGAAGTCGTTGCCGCGGCCTTGGCGGAAGGCAGCCAGGGCCGGGTCCAACTGGTCGCTTGAGTCCGGGGGGCGACGGGGGGCGGGGGACGACGGGGGGGCGACGGGGGGGCGACGGGGGGGCGACGGGGGCGACGGGTGGTGAAGGGCGCCGGGAAGGCCGGGGCGGGCCGGGAGTCAGTGGATTATGGTGCCGATGCGGTTCCAGCGCACGCCAAAGGTGTGGTCCTTCCAGGACCAGTAGATGATGAAGGCGCGGCCCAGGATGTCCTGGCGGGGAACGAACCCGCCGCGGCCGTTGAACCAGAAGCGCGAGTCATAGGACTGGTCGCGGTTATCACCCATGACGAAGTAATGGTCCGGCGGCACGGTCACCGGCCCGAAGTTGTCGCGGGGCTGCACCCCGGGCGGCAGGATGATGCGGTCCGCGTAGTGGCCCCAGGGGTCGTGCAAAGGCTCGCCGTTGATGAGTATTTCTTTGTTACGCACTTCCACGGTTTCGCCGGGCAGCCCGATGATGCGCTTGATGAAGTCCTTGTCCCGGTCTTCGGGGAAGCGGAACACGATGATATCGCCCCGCTCCGGGTCGCTGACCGGGATCACCACCACCCCGGAAAAGGGAAGCTTGATCCCGTATGAACTCTTGGATACCAGCAGGTGGTCGCCGATGAGCAGGGTGGGCTTCATGGAGCCGGAGGGAATCTTGAAGGCCTGCACCCCCCAGGTGCGGATGACCAGGGCCAGCACCACCGCCCAGGCCAGGGCCTCCAGGTAGTCCCGCCATAGGGGCTTGGGCGCCTTTTTCTTCTTCAGGCCGCGACCGAAAACCACAATCTTGCTCCAACGTTGAATGACAGCGCCCCACCAGCGCGGCCGAGCCCCCTGCACGCCCTCTGGACGCCCCCCGCACGCCCCCCCTGCGTCGGCCTCGCCGCCCGGCGGCAAGCATAGCCCTTGGGCTGGTTACTGGCAAGGGTTTTTAGGGAATCAAGACCCAGGAGGGGCGCCCCCGGGCCCGCCCCAGGTTTGCAAGGCAGCCGCAGCGGTGATAACATGCTGATCTTTGAGACAAGCCCAATTCAAGGATGCTTGGAGACATGGCTGCCAAGAACGCACTCAGCTTTCAAGAACTCATCATGCGCCTGGAGGCCTACTGGGCCGCGCAGGGCTGCATAATCGCCCAGCCCTATGACCTGGAGGTGGGGGCGGGCACCTTCAACCCCCACACCACCTTGCGCGCCCTGGGGCCCGAGCCCTGGCGGGTGGCCTACGTGGAGCCTTCCCGCCGGCCCACTGACGGCCGCTACGGCGAGAACCCCAACCGCCTGCAACACTACTACCAGTACCAGGTGATCCTGAAGCCCTCGCCCCTGGAGGTGCAGGAGCTGTACCTGGACTCCCTCAAGGCATTTGGCATCGACCCCCTGGAGCACGACATACGCTTCGTGGAGGACGATTGGGAGTCGCCCACCCTGGGCGCCTGGGGCCTGGGCTGGGAGGTGTGGCTGGACGGCATGGAGGTGACCCAGTTCACCTATTTCCAGCAGGTGGGCTCCCAGGACCTGGACCCCATCAGCGTGGAGCTTACCTACGGGCTGGAGCGTATCGCCATGTACCTCCAGGGCGTGGACAACGTGTACGACCTCACCTGGACCGAGGGCGTGACCTACGGCGACGTGCACCACAAGGGCGAGTGGGAGCACAGCACCTACAACTTCGAGCAGGCCGACGTGGCCATGCTCTGGCAGATGTTCGACCTCTACGAAAAGGAGGCCCAGCGCATCCTGGACCAGGGCCTGGTGCTGCCCGGCTATGACTACTGCCTCAAGTGCTCCCACACCTTCAACCTGCTGGAGGCCCGGGGCGCCATAAGCGTGACCCAGCGCACCGCCTACATCGCCCGCATCCGGGACCTGGCCCGCCGGGCGGCCGAGGCCTACCTGGCCCAGCGCCAGGAGATGGGCTTCCCCCTCTTGCGGGAGGCCGGCCGCTAGTCCTTGGCCGGTGGCTTGGCTTGGGCTCTGAAGGGATGAAGGGGCGCGAGAGGGGGCCAGAGGCAAATGGGAATGACGAACATGGTTCAGCGACTCGAGGGAAAGGTAACCGCCGGCCGGAGCCGGCGGCCATATAGAAATGGAGAGGTGGCCTGATGGCGGAGCTGGTCTTTGAGATCGGTTGCGAGGAGATGCCGGCCCGGTTCGTGCGCCCGGCCCTGGCTTCGCTGGAGGAACTGGCCGTCAAGGCCCTGGCCGGCCAGCAGCTTTCCTATGAGAGCCTGGTCACCATGGGCACCCCCCGCCGACTGGCCCTTTGCGTCAGCGGCCTGGCCGAGGTGCAGCCCGACCGCCGCGAGCTTTCCCTGGGCCCGCCGGTGAAGAACGCCTTTGACGCGGAGGGCAAACCCACCAAGGCGGCCCTGGGATTCGCCAAGAGCCAGGGCGTGGCCGTGGAGGACCTGGAGCAGCACGACACGGACAAGGGCCCCCGCCTGGGCGTGAGCAAGACCATCCCCGGCCGGCCCGCCCGCCAGGTGTTGGCTGAACTCCTGCCCAAGCTGGTGGCGGAGATCCCCTTTCCCAAGACCATGCGCTGGGGCAGCCAGAGCTTCCGCTTTGCCCGGCCCATCCACTGGTTCCTGGCGGTCCTGGACGGGGAGGTCATCCCCTTTGAGCTGGCCGGCATAGAAAGCGGCAAGCACACCCGGGGACATCGCTTCATGGCCCCGGCCGAGATCGAGGTGCTCTCCCCGGCCGAGTACGTGGACAAGCTCAAGGACGCCCACGTGCTGGTGGACCGGCAGGAGCGCCGGGCCCTCACCCAGATGGAGGTGGAGACCACCGCCCAGGTGGGCGGGGGCCGGCTGGTGGAGGACCCGGAGCTTTTGGAAGAAGTGACCGACCTGGTGGAGCTGCCCGTGGCCTGTTGCGGCTCCTTTGACCCCGAGTTCCTGGAGGTGCCCCGGCCGGTCATCCTCAGCGCCATGCGCGAGCACCAGCGCTACTTTGCCCTGGAGGACAACCAGGGCAGGCTGCTCAACAAGTTCATCGCGGTGAACAACACCCGCCCCAAGGACTTGGCCGTGGTCACCGCCGGTCACGAGCGGGTGCTCAGGGCCCGCCTGGCCGACGCCCGCTTCTTCCTGGCCGAGGACATGAAAACGCCCCTCATCGATCGCCTGGAGGAACTCAAGGAGGTCACCTACCACGCCAAGCTGGGCACCAGCCATGACAAGGTGGAGCGCTTCACCGCCCTGGCCCGCTTCATCGCCCAAAAGATCGCGCCGGAGCTGGTGGAGGCGGTGGAACGCGCCGCCCACCTGGCCAAGTGCGACCTGGTCACCGAGATGGTGGGCGAGTTCCCCAGCCTGCAAGGCATCGTGGGCGAGGAGTACGCCCGGCGCAACGGTGAGCCCGAGGAGGTGGCAGTGGCGGTGCGCGAGCACTACATGCCGGTTGGCAGCGATGCTCCCTTGCCCCAGGGCGTCATCGGCACCGTGGTGGGCATTGCCGACCGCCTGGACACCATCTGCGGCATGTTCGGCATCGGCCAGGTGCCTTCCGGCGCGGCCGACCCCTATGGCCTGCGCCGGGCGGCCATCGGCATCATCCGCCTGGTCACGGAAAAGGGCTTGAGCCTTTCCTTGGACGAGCTGCTGGACCAGGCCCTGGCCAATCTGGGCGGCAAGCTGGAGCGGCCGGCAGGGGAGGTAAAGGACGATGTCCTGGCCTTTTTCGCGGCCCGCTGCCAGGGCCTCCTGACCGAGGCCGGGGTGCCCACCGACGTGGCCGAGGCGGTGATCGCCGCGGGACTGGATGATCTGACCGCCGTCAAGGCCCGGGCCCTGGCCCTGGCCCAGGTCAAGGAGTCGCCCGAGTTCAAGCCCCTGGCCATCGGCATGAAGCGGGTGATGAACATCCTGCGCAAGGAGGCGGACCAGGTGCCGGACCGGCCCGCCGACCAGGCGGCCATGACCGAAGCGGCGGAGCGGGAACTGCACCAGGCCTTCCAGGCCTTGGCCAGCGAGGCGCGCCAGCGCTTTGCCCAGGGCGACTACCTGGCCTTCCTCCAGGGGCTATCCGCCCTCAAGGGGCCCATTGACAAGTTCTTCGACGAGGTGCTGGTCATGGCCCCTGACCAGGAGGTGCGCGCCAACCGCCTGGCCCTGCTCAACGAGATCGCCGGCTTGTTCCGCCAGGTGGCCGAGTTCACCCACCTCCAGTTGGCCTAGCCGCCGGGGGGGGGCGACGGGGGCGGGGGGCGACGGACGACGGGGGGCAGTTAGGGGCGTGGCGGGGGAGGTAGCTAGGGGGTAGCAGCGAGTCCATGTCTGCCAAGTACCGGCCCCTGATGGTCCTGGGAACCGGCTCCCACGTGGGCAAGAGCGTGGTGGTCACCGGCCTGTGCCGCCTTTTCCGGCGGCGGGGCATCCGGGTGGCGCCCTTCAAGGCCCAGAACATGGCCCTGAACTCGGGCATCACCCCGGATGGCCTGGAGATGGGCCGCGCCCAGATCACCCAGGCCGAGGCCGCGGGCCTGGCTCCCACCGTGGACATGAACCCCATCCTTCTCAAGCCGACCAGCCAGGTGGGCGCCCAAGTGGTGCTCATGGGCAAGGTGCTGGGCAACTTTGCCGGCGCCGAGTACCACAAGCTCAAGCCCCGCCTGGTGCGCCGGGTCATGGCCGCCTTCCGCCGCTTGCAGGACCAGTACGACTTGGTGGTCATGGAGGGCGCCGGCTCCTGCGCCGAGATGAACCTGAAGCGCCACGACCTGGTCAACCTGCCCATGGCCCGGCGCGCGGGCGCGCATTGCGTGCTGGTGGCGGACATCGACGCTGGGGGGGTGTTCGCCCAGGCGGCCGGCACCATCTGGCTGCTCACCCCCGGCGAGCGCAAGCTCATCAGCGGTATCCTGATCAACAAGTTCCGCGGTGATCCAGCCCTTTTCAACGACGGGGTGGAGTGGTTGGAGCGTCGCACCCGCCGGCCCGTGCTGGGGGTGCTGCCCATGTTCGACCACATCAAGCTCCCCCAGGAGGACGG
The DNA here is from genome assembly GCA_964620595.1 of uncultured Desulfarculaceae bacterium. Taxonomy (GTDB): domain Bacteria; phylum Desulfobacterota; class Desulfarculia; order Desulfarculales; family Desulfarculaceae; genus Desulfocarbo. The sequence goes on from CAZUHP010000017.1 coordinate 47,614, forward strand.
GGTGGCCCTGGAGCGCGGCGAGCTGAAAGGGCCCCGGGGCCGGGTGCGGGTGGGCGTGGTGCGGCTCAGCCACATCTCCAACTACACTGACGCCGATTGCCTGGCCGCCGAGGAGGAGGCCGTGGCGCTCCGTTGGGTGGAGCGGCCCGAGGAACTGGCTGGCCTGGACCTGCTCATCCTGCCCGGCACCAAGAACACCCTGGCCGCCCTGGCCGGGCTCAGGCGCAGCGGGCTCTTCGAGGCCATACGCTCCTACCACGCCCTGGGCGGCCGCATCCTGGGCCTGTGCGGCGGCTACCAGCTCCTGGGGCAGAGGGTGGCCGACCCCCTCGGCGTGGAAGGCCCCCCGGCCGAGGAGCCGGGCCTGGGGCTGCTGCCGGTCAGCACGGTCATGGCCGGCGAGAAGACCACCGCCCAGGTGGAGGCCGAGTGCCTGCCGGCCCTGCCCTTTGCCGCGCCGGGCCGGGTGGGGGGGTATGAGATCCACATGGGCGAGACCACGGCCGCGGGCCGGCCGCGGCCCGCCTTCCGCCTGGTTTCCCGGGTGGGCCGGCCGGTGAGCCTGGAGGACGGCCAGGTCAGCCCGGACGGCCGGGTGGTGGGAACCTACCTGCACGGGGTGCTGGACAACGACGCCCTGCGCGCCGCGCTCATCGCCTGGGCCGGCGGCGGCGCGCCCGCCCCCACTGCGGACTATGCCGCCTTCAAGGACCGCCAGTACGACCTTCTGGCCGATCTGTTCGAGGAGCATCTGGACCTGGAGCCCTTGTTGCAGCGGGCCTGAGGCCCGGCCGCCAGGGTCCTCTACTGCCCGGCCGCTGCGGCGCTTGGCGGTGCGGCTGTTCTCAGGCCGGCACCCGCCCCACCACCAGGGTGACCTTGAGTCCGCCAAAGGGCAGGCTCAGGGTGCGGGTCTCTTCCAGGCCCAGGGACTCCACCCACTGGGGCAGGTACAACACCGCCGCCACCCGCCAGCCTCCATAGGCCTCGCCCAGGCGTCGGCCCAGGCGCGCGGCCAGGGACCCGGCCCGGCGCACGCTGCCCAGGCGCTTGCCGTAGGGCGGGTTCATGACCACCAGGCCCGGCCCCGGCCCGGGCGGCGGTGCGGCAAAGAAATCGGCCTGCTCCAGGGCCAGGTCCCCGGCCACGCCGGCCCGCCGGGCATTGCCCGCCGTGGCGCGGAGGGCGCCGGGCACCCGGTCGCGGGCATGGATGGGCGCCGGCGCCTCGGCCAATGCCTGCTCCCCGGCCCGGGCGCGCAGGTGGCGCCAGGCAGGCTGCCGGTGGCAGGGCCAAGCCTCCATGGCCAGGGGGCGCCGGCCCAGGGGAGGGAGCCGGCGGGCCAGGAGCGCCGCTTCCACCGCCAGGGTCCCGGACCCGCACATGGGGTCCAGGAGCGTCTCACCGCCCTGGTAGCCCGCCAACAGGAGCAGGGCCGCGGCCAGGTCTTCGCGCAAGGGCGCCTTGGCCACCTCCAGGCGGTAGCCCCGCTTGTGCAGGTGCTCGCCGCTGGCGTCCAGGCTGATCTGGCAGCGCCGGTCCCTGGCGCGCACCAGCACGAGCTGCCCCGCCTCTCCCTTCCGGCAAGGGCGGGGCGGGGCGAGCCCGGCTTTTTGCAGGCTGGAGGTGGCCGCGGCCAGCACCTCCTCGGCCACCCGGCCGGCATGCTTCAGGTTGGAGCCCTTGAGGCTCACCCGCACCTTGAGCGGCGCGCCGGCGGGCACGAACACCTCCCAGGCAACTTGCCTGGCCTGGCGCCGCAGGTCCTCCCACCTGCGCACCCGGAAATCGGCCAGGCGCAACAGCACCCGGCCCGCGGTGCGTAGCCACAGGTTGGCCAGGTAGCCGGCCTCCAGCTTGCCCGCAAAGCCGACCCCGCCCGGCTCGGGTCCGGATACCGCCAGGCCCAGCGCCTTCAACTCTCCGGCCAGCAGTTCCTCCAACCCCGGGGCGCAGGTGGCGAACCAGTTCCACTCCGGGGCCCAGGCGCGCCGCTTGATGCGCCGGGCCAGGTTGGGCGGGCCCGGCGCGGCTGCCCGGGCTTGACAGGCCCGGGGCGCCTCTTTATGGTGGGGGCCACGGAAGGAAGGAGTCATGGCATGGACACTCGGCCGGGGGACATAAAGCTCATCCACCACAACCGCAAGCCGGTGGTGTATGCGCGGGTGGAGGAAATCCTGGCCGACGTGAAGCCGGGCTGGTGGCAGGTGCGCTTGTTGATCCTGCAAGTGCCGGCCCGGGAGGTGACCTGGATCCTGCGGGACGAGTATATCGACGGCGGCGAGTTCACCATGGACGGTGAACCCATGCGCCTGGAGCCCATACCTCCGCCCAAGCCGGTGCGCGACTCCCAGGCCCCACCCCCCAGCGGGGATGGCGACGGGAGCGACGAGGGAGACGACAGTAGTGCACCCCCCGACGGGGGAGGCACGGGAGGCGCGGGGGGCGCGGGGGGCGCGGGGGGCGCGGCGGGCGGCGGCAAGGTGGTGGACCTGTCCTCCCGCCGGCGCAACAAGTAGCCGGGCGCAAGGCGGGCCGGGTGGCGGGGCGTCCTGCCCGGCCCTACAGCCTCAACAGCATCTGCCATAGACTGATTATCTTGGCGCGGCGGGCGTTCAGCTCGGTGCGGCAGGCCTCGATTCCCCCTTGGTCCATGTCCAGCTTTTCCAGGATGTTCTCCTTGACCTCGGGAGGGTCGCTGTTGCCCGAGTCGCCCAACTGGCTTTCGCGGGCCAGGAAATCGGCCACGTGCACCGAGGCGGGCACGGCCACGAAATTCAGGCCCGCGTGCAGCTCGTGGTGGTAGCCCACGCCCTCCACCAGTTGGGGGGGCAGGTCCCAGTACTCGCACAGGGCCTTGCCTATCTGGGCGTGGTCCATGTCCTGGGCCTGCTCTGCCTGGCGGTAGCCCAAGTCCTCCCGCTCCATGAGGAGCTTCATGGCGTCCACGTCCTCGGGGAAGAAGGCGGCCAGCACCACCTTGCCCAAATCGTGCAGGAGGCCCGCCGTGAAGGCTATCTCCGGCTCGCAGGCGCGGGTGAGGCTGGCCACGATGCGCGATGCGTCGGCCACGCACACCGAGTGCAGCCAGAGGAGTTCAGCGGCCTGCTTGTTGCGGAAGCTGGAGGGATGCAGGAACCCCATCAGGCTGGCGCCCAGGCAGATGTTCCTTATCTCCTCGTAGCCCAGGGCCACCACGGCCCTGCGTACGGTCACGATCTTGTGGCGGAACCCATAGTAGGCGCTGTTGGCCACGGTGAGCACCTTGGACGACAGCGACTGGTCATGAGTGATTATATGTTCCATGTCCCGCGCCGACGAGTTCTCGTCGTTCAGCAAGGCCAGGATTTGGGCCAGGACCGTGGGTAGGGTGGGGAGATACCGGATTCCCTTGATGAACCGCTGTTGCATGGAAACAACCTCATAACCGGCGCTTGACAGGGGCCGGGGGTATACAATTGTTTTAAATCATACCACAGAAAAGCTGCCTGCAACTCACAAAACCTGGTCAATAATAAATAAACTAAGGGGTTAGCTCGGGTAGCCCGCTGCGACCAGGACCTCCCGGGTGCGTTCCCGCGCCTGGGCGAACGCCTGGGGCCCCAGGTGCAGCCGCTTGGGCCCCACCCGTATTTGGTTGCGTGCCCACACCTCACAAAGCGCCACCCCTTGCCGCTCCACCTGGGCCACCTGGTCCTGGTAGCTTTGGTGGCGGGCCGCGTCCACGGCCCTGGCCTGGAGCCGCAAGGGGGTCCAGGAGCGGCCCAGGGTGTGGGCCAGGGGCTTGGTCAGGCTGGCCGATGGCAGGTAGTGCACCACCATGGTCGCCGCCCCCAGGCGCTCCCGGGCCGCCACCAGCGGCGCCTTGTCCACCAGCCCGCCGTCCACCAAAAGCTCTTTCCCCCGGGGCAGGGCGCAGAACATGACCGGCACCGCTCCCGAGGCTGCCACCGCCGTGGCCAGGTCCCCCTGGTCCAGCACCACCCGCCGGCCCCGGGCGGCGTCCAGGGCCACCAGCAGGCAGGGTTTGGGGCAGTCCTCGAAACGGCGCACCGGCAGGGCACGCTCCAGGAGTGCCACAAAGGCCCGGCCGCCCAGGTAGCCGGTGCGCCCCCGGAAGCGGCCCAGCAGGAGCCGCAGCAACTCCGCCCGGGAGGGAGGGTCCCAGAAGTCGTCCTTGCGGAGGCGCTTGAACAGGTCCAGCATCTCCCGCGGCTCCATGCCCGCCGCGGCCAGGGCCGCCACCAAGGCGCCCGAGGAGGTGCCGGCATAGGCGTCGGGCTCCAGGCCGGCATCGGCCAGGCCTTGCAGAAACCCGGCATGGGCGAAGAATCCGAAAAAGCCGGAAGACATCACCGCCACCAGGGGCCGCGCCGGAGGATGGGGCAGGGGGCCGGGTTTATGGGGTTCTTGTGAATCCATGACCCCCATGCATAGACTAGGGCAGCCAATGTGTCAATGGGAGGCATTGTTACTTATGGACCAGTCAACAAGCCTCGCCGGGCTCCTGGCCGGTGCGCGCCGGCTGGTGGCCTTCACCGGCGCAGGCATGTCCACCGAGAGCGGCATACCAGACTACCGCTCACCGGGCGGGGTCTGGAGCCGTTTCCGCCCCCCGGTCTTGCAGGAGTTCCTGGCCCAAGCCGAGGCGCGAGAACGTTACTGGCGGTTCTACCAGGAGTTCTTTCCCGCCTTTGCCGCCGCTCGGCCCCACCCCGGCCACCAGGCCCTGGGCCGGCTGCACGCGGCGGGCCGCCTGGTTGCGGTCATCACCCAGAACATAGACGGCCTGCACCGTGCCGGCGGGGTGCCGGCAGAGGACGTGCTGGAGCTGCACGGCAACCTGTTCACCAGCGCCTGCCTGGCCTGCGGCGGGTATGAGGCCCCCACCGAGGAGCTTTTGGCCGGTTTCGCCCGCAGCGGCGAGCCGCCCTCCTGCCCCCATTGCGGGGGGCCGGTGAAGCCGCGCACCATCTCCTTTGGCCAGTCCTTGGACGCGGCGCTCCTGGAGCGGGCCAGCCGGTTGGCGGCAGAAGCGGACCTCATGCTGGTCATGGGCTCGTCGCTCTCGGTGACGCCCGCGGCCGAGCTGCCCCGCATAACCCTGGCCCACGGCGGTCGGCTGGTGATACTGAACCGGGAGCCCACTCCCCTGGACCGCCGCGCCGAGCTGGTGTCGCGCGGCCCGGCCGGCCAGACCCTGGCCCGGGCGGTGGATGAGCTGCTGCCGCCTGGCTCAGGTTAGGAGGTTGCCCTCTTGGTCAAAGGGCAGGGGCGTTCCCTTGCGGTAGGCCATGGCCTGGCCGGTGGCGATACGCTTGCCGTCGGCTTCCTGGTAGACTTGAGCGTCATATAGCGCGGTCTTGCGGGTGGCGTTGATCTCCTTGGCCTCGGCGATGAGCCGGGCGCCCGGCTCGGCCGGGGCCAGGTAGTAGATGTTGATCTGCAGGGCCACCGCGATCTCGCCATGGGCATTGCAGGCCAGTTGAAAGGCCTCGTCCAGGAGTGAAAACACGGCCCCGCCGTGCAACATGCCGAAGATGTTTTGCATCTCGGGCTTGAAGCGCATGGCCACCCTGGCAAAGCCCGGGCTGATATCCAAGACCTCCAGGCCCAGGATGTCCTTGAAGGGCTCTTGGCGGCTGCGGGCCCAGAGCTTTTGCACTGGCTCTGCTTGGCTTTGGCGCTGGCTCATGAGGTTCCTCTCCAGGGAAAACGAAAGGCGCAGGTGACAGCATAGCATGACGAGCAGCGAGCAAAAAATCCCCGCCTCCCGGGAGATGGAGCTGGCGGTGAGCGGCCTGGCCGCGGGCGGCCGGGGCCTGGCCCGGGCCGCTGACGGGCGGGTGGTGTTCGTGGCGGGCGCCCTGGCCGGGGAGAGGGTGCGCGCCGTGGTCACGGCCGAGAAGCGCCAGTACCTGGAGGCCAAGACCGCGGAAGTGCTGGTTTCCTCGCCCGAGCGCGTGGAGCCGGCCTGCCCCTGGTACGGCCGCTGCGGCGGCTGCGACCTCATGCACCTGGCCTACCCGGCCCAGGTCCGGGCCAAGGCGGAGTGGCTGGAGCAGGCCCTCCGGCGCCTGGGTGTCCCGGCGGCGCGGGTGGTTCCCTCGCCGCGGGAATGGGGCTATCGCCACCGGGTGCGCTGGCAGGTGCAGTCCGGGCGGGTGGGTTTTTTCGCCCGGGCCAGCCGCGAGCTAGTGGAGGTGGAGCATTGCCCGGTGGCGGCCGGGGGGCTCAACCGCCTGCTGGCCGGCCTGGCCGGTGCCGGCTTGGCGGCCTGGCCCGAGCTGGGCTGGTTGGAGGCCATAGCCGGCTCGGAGGGACGGGTGCTGGTGGCGGCCGGCCTGGCGCCGGACACACCGGCCGGGCGGCGGGCCGCGCTCAAGGAGGCCCTGGCCGGTGCCGGGGCCAGCGGGGTGCGGGTGTTCCGGGGCCGCCGCGCCGAGGGCTGGCACTATGACGCGGCCGGCGGTTTGGTCTACTATGAGCGGGAGGGATTGCGCCTGCGGGCCTGGCCCGGGCTTTTTTGCCAGGTCAACTGGCCGGCCAACCGGCTTCTGGTCGCCGAGGTGCTGCGGGCGGCCGGCGGGGCAGGGGAAGGCGCGGCCAAGGCCCTGGACCTGTTCGCGGGCTCGGGCAACTTTTCCCTGCCCCTGGCCGCGGCGGGATGGGGAGTGCTGGCGGTGGAGGAGGCAGGGGACGCGGTGGCCGCGGGCCAGGCCCAGGCCAGGGAGCTGGGCCTGGAGCAGGCGGTGGTGTTCGCGCGGGGCCGGGCGGACCAGGTGCTGGCCGGGTTGGAGGCGGACGGCCAGCGTTGCGACCTGGTAGTGCTGGACCCGCCCCGGGCCGGGGCCAAGGGTCTCATGGCCCGCCTGGCCGCCCTGGAGCCGCGGCGGGTGATCTATGTCTCCTGCCATGCCGCCACCCTGGCCCGGGATGCCGCCCAACTGGCGGCCCGGGGCTATGTGCCCCGGGATTTGTGCGTGGTGGACCTTTTCCCCCAGACCGCCCACCTGGAGGCCGTGCTCGTGTTGGACCGGGAGAATGACTGAGGCCGCGCGCCGCTGGGGCCTGGCCGGGCTGTTGGGCCTGGTCCTGCTGCTGGCCGCGGCCCAAGGAGCGCATGCCGTGGGACCCTACAGCCATCTGAGGTTCGCCCGCGCCCTCTGGCCCCAGGCCGCCCCGGCCCTGGGACTGGACCCGGGGCGCAGTGACCTCCTGCCCGCCCTGTACGCCGGTGCCCTGGCCCCGGACGCGGGCTACTACCCGGGCGCCGAGCCGCGGGTGGCCACCCTGGTGCACGTGGTGCGGCCCTGGGCCTTTTGCCGGGCGCTGCTCGAGCGGGCCTCCACCCCGGCGGACAAGGCCTTTGCCCTGGGCTGGACTTCCCACGCGCTTTTGGACCTGCACACCCACGGCGAGTTGATCAACCGCCTGGCCGGCGGGGTGTACAACCACGACCGCCTCCTGCACAAGCAGATCGAGTGGGGCCTGGAGTGCTGGCTCCTGGAGCAGCCGGCCAGCGCCTGGCTCTGGGACCCGCCGGTGGACCCCCGGGCCGGCCTGGACCTGTGGGCCCGGACTCTGGGGGAGGTCTACGGCGGCCGGGTGAGCCGCGGGCTGCTTTTGCGGGCCCAGCGCTCCCAGCTCCAGGAGGTGGCCCGCCTGCCCTATGTGTGGTGGTGGAGCGGCCGCCTGGCCCGGCGGGGCCACTGGGTGGTCAACACCTTGGGCTCGCTCATCGGCGCCACCCTGCGTCCGGCCTACGTGGCCTGGCTCACCTGGCGCCAGACAGACCTGGATGTGCGCGCGGTGCTCGCCCCCCGGCTGCCCGCGCCTCAGGACACCCGCGACCTCATGGCCATCATGGGGCGGACCCAGGCCGAGTTGCTGGGGCTGCTGGCAGGCGGCCGATGGCCCCAGGGCGGCCTGGACGCAGACCCGGCCTGCCAGGGCGAGGAGTGCCCAGAGGGCAGGGAGGCCCTGCAATGGCTGCGCGACCCTGGCCGTAACAGCCAGGCGGCTGCTAAAATAAAAGATTGAGTGGCGCGAACCAACCTTGCTGCGGGAGAGCCCTATGCAATGCCTCAGAACCCTGGCCTTGGCCCTGGCGGCCCTGCTGGTGGCCCTGGGGGGGATGCCGGCCGCGGCGCTGACCGTGGACCAGGTGGTCGCCCTCAAGCGGGCCGGGGTTTCGGACGAAACCATACGCCAGATGATCCGCACCGAGATCAAGGTGCGGGCCATGGGCGGGGTGGGGGTCTACACGGTTCAGCAGAAGGGCGGAGCGGAGTGGATCGTGTACCAGGCCGCCTCGCCCCGGGGGGTGGTGGACTATCCCTGGGACCCGGACCAGTATTACCCCCAAAGCGGAGTGGCCAGGGTGGCGGCCGCGCTGGACGCCAGGCGCGCTTCCCCGTCCCCGGGCAAGGCTCCTGTCCGCGCCAAGGGCCGGGCGCAAAGCGCGGCCAAGGGCTACACCTTGCACCTGGCTTCTTATAAAAAGGAGGCCGGGGCTCGCAAGCAGGTGGCCGAGCTGGCCAAGAAGGGCGTGCAGGCCAAGGTGCAGGCCGTGGACCTGAAGGACAAGGGCCGCTGGTACCGGGTGGTGGTGGGCAGCTTTCCGGCCCGGGCCCAGGCCCGGGCCCAGGGCGAACGCCTGGCCAAGGCCGGGAGCATCGGTTCTTTTCGGGTGATTCCCCGCTGAGCCGGGGCCGGCCCGGCTCCAAGTTGCCCGGCCCCGGGGCCTGTGCTAGGCTTGACCGCTAGTACTTCGGCCGAAACGGGGGTCGAATTTCACCGTTCATCCGCACCCTTGGGAGCAGGCGCCGCAGGTGGAGCCCTTGGATCTTTTCAGCCGCCGCCAGGTGCTCACGGTTCGTGAGCTGGTGAGCCAGCTCAAGAAGCTGGTGGAGCGGCAGTATGATTTCGTGTGGGTGGAGGGCGAGGTCAGCGGCCTGCGCCGGCCTGGATCGGGTCATGTGTACTTCACCTTGAAGGACGAGGAGGCCAGCCTGCGCGCGGTGCTCTTCCGCCACCAGGCCGCCTTGCTGCGCTTCGGCCTGGAGGACGGGCTCCAGGTGCTCTGCCAGGGCCGGGTGTCGGTCTATGGCCCCAGGGGCGACCTGCAGTTGATCGTGGACACGGTGGAGCCCCGCGGCGCCGGTGCCTTGGCCCTGGCCTTTGAGCAGATAAAGCGCCGCCTGGCAGAGGAGGGCCTCTTGGCGGCGGAGCGCAAGAAGCCCCTGCCCGACCTGCCCAGGCGCATAGCGGTGGTCACCTCGCCCAGCGGTGCGGCCATCCGCGACTTCTTGAACGTGTTGCACCGCCGTTTCGCCGGGGTGGAGGTCGCGGTCTACCCGGTGCTGGTCCAGGGGGACCAGGCGGCGGGACAGATGATACAGGCCCTCGAGGACCTGGCCCGCTGGGGCTGGCCCGAGGTGATCGTGCTCACCCGGGGCGGCGGCTCGCCCGAAGACCTGTGGGCCTTCAACGACGAGGGCCTGGCCCGGGCCATTGCGGCCTGCCCCATCCCTGTGGTTTCGGCGGTGGGGCACGAGATAGACGTGAGCATCAGCGATCTGGTGGCCGACCTGCGGGCGCCCACTCCCTCGGCCGCGGCCGAGCTCCTGGTGCGGCCCCAGGCCGAGTTGGCCGAGCGCCTGGCCGGGCTGAAGGGACGCCTGGCCCAGGCGGGGGCCAGGCTGGTCAGCCGCCGCAGGATGGAGCTGGACGCCTTGCGCCGGGGCCTGGGCGATCCCCGCCGGCGCCTGGCGGACCAGCGGCTGCGGGTGGATGATCTGCTCTGGCGGGCGGCTTCCGGCCTGCGCGCCGGGCTGCACGCCAGGGCGCGCCGCTTGGGGGCATGCCGCGAGCGCCTGCGGGGGCAGCGGCCCGACCGCCGCCTGGCCCAGGTGCGCGGCCGCCTGGATGGGTTGAGCCACCGCCTGGGCGCGGCGGGGATCATGGCCGTGACCGGCCGCCGGGCCCGGCTGGACCAGCTCGCCGGCCGGCTGCGGGCCTTGAGTCCCCTGGCGGTGTTGGGCCGCGGCTTCGCCCTGGTCACCGGGCCGGGGGGTGAGTTGGTGAGGAACGCCGGCCAGGTGGCTCCGGGCGATACGGTGCGGGTGCGCCTGGCCCGGGGCCGGTTCCAGGCCCGGGTGACGGAGGTCGAGGCGTGAGGCGGTTGGTCTTGTCCATGCTCTTGTTGTCGATGTTGGCCTGCCTGCCCCTGGCGGCCCGGGCGGGCATGGTGCGGGTGGAGCCCTCCAGGCTGGGCCAGGGCCAGCCGGCCCTGGTGCGCGCCTGTCTGGGCCGGGGGGTGAAGGACGCCTCGGCCATGTTCCTGGGCAAGGAGGTCCCCCTGGTGCGCGGCGCGGACGGCTGCTTCTGGGGCGCGGTGGCCGCGGACCTCTTGACCCGGCCGGGCGGGTATCAGTTGACCGTGCTGGCCAAGGGCCGGCCGGTGGCTGCAACGCGGGTGCGGGTGGTGCCCAAGGACTACGGCGAGCGGCGCATCACCGTGGCCAAGAAGTTCATGCGGCTCACCCCCCAACAGCTCCGCCGCCACCAGCGCGAGATCAAGGCCCAGCGCCGGGTGTATGCTCTCTTGACGCCCCGGCGCTTCTGGCGCGGCGCCTTTGTGCGGCCGGTGCCGGGCGCGGTGTCCGGCCCCTTTGGCCGGCGCAGCGTGATCAACGGCGAGCCGCGCAGCCCCCACAGCGGCGTGGACCTGCGCGCCCGCAAGGGCGATCCGGTCAGGGCCGCGGGCGCCGGGCGGGTGGCCCTGGTGCAGGACAGCTATTTCGGCGGCAAGACCATTCTCATCGACCACGGCCAGGGGGTGGTCACCGGCTATCGCCACCTGGACCGGGTGCTGGTCAAGAAGGGGCAGATGGTGGCCAAGGGCCAGGTCATCGGCCGGGTGGGCATGACCGGGCGGGTCACCGGCCCGCACCTGCATTTCGACGTGCACCTGAGCGGGGCCCGGGTGGACCCCCTGGCCTGGCTGAATATCAGCAAGCGCCTGGCCGGGCGCCTGGCCGGGCGCCCGGCGCGCTAGCGGGAGGAGGCGGCATGGCGGCGGCCAAGAAAGAGCCCAGCTTTGAGCAGAGCCTCAAGCGGCTGGAGGCGATCGTGGACAAGCTGGAGGGCGAGGACTTGGCCCTGGAGGAGTCGCTCAAGCTCTTCGAGGAGGGGGTCAAGCTGGCCGAGGCCTGCGGCAAGCGCTTGGACGAGGCGGAGAAGAAGGTCACTCTTCTGCTCAAGGACCGCGACCAGCGCCTGGTGCAGGAGCCCTTCGAGCCGGAGGAGGAGGGCTAGCTTGGACCTCAAGGCCTATCTCAGCCAGCGCCGCGAGATGGTGGACGCGGCCTTGAACCGGGTGCTGCCCTCGGACGAGGCCGGCGGCGACATCCTCAAGGCCATGCGCTACAGCCTTTTCGCCGGGGGCAAGCGGGTGAGGCCCATCCTCTGCCTGGCCGGCTGCGAGGCGGTGGGCGGCCGGCTGGAGGACGCCATGTTCTGCGCCTGCGCCCTGGAGATGGTCCACACCTACTCCCTGGTGCACGAC
>CAZUHP010000018.1:0-58910 GCA_964620595.1 uncultured Desulfarculaceae bacterium
ACCTGCAGAACCTCTTGTGGAGCGAGGCGGAGATCGAAACCCGGCTGACCGCCATCCTGCAAAAGGCGTTCGACCAGGTGGTGGAGATAGCCCAGGCCAAGAAAGTTACCTTGCGCACCGCGGCCATGATCCTGGGCCTGGACCGGGTGGCCAAGGCCGTGGAGCTGCGGGGGGTGTATCCCTAGCGGCCCCTGCCTGCCTCGCCTCCCCTGCCCCCGCCCCCCCTCCTGCCGCCCCCTGCCGCCCCCCCGTCGCCCCCCCGTCGCCCCCCCCGTGGCTGGAAGGAGGGGGGAGGAGACGTGCGACTTTTACGCACTCGTCCTTGACAGAAAGCAACAAATTATTTTAGATAGTTAATAGTCATGCCTGTCCCTATGCCGGCCCTACCTTGGGGGGGTGGGGGGCCGTTGTGTGTGCATATAGCGCCTGGGGCGAATAGCTGCTACCCCTTGCCTGCCTGCGAACATCTAACCCAAGCCTGCTTCCGCCTCAGCCTATTTGGTGTGAAAAAGGCTAGTTATGATAGGATACCGGCGGGAAGCCGAGAGGTCCCGGGCGCCAAGTGCCTCGCACTTTGCCGGGCCCAGCAGGTGGCCCAAACGCCCGCGGTCGCTTCATAGGGATAAAAGCATGGATCTCGAAAACATTGTCAGCCAGGCACAAGATCAGAACACGCTAGAGATCGACATCCCCACCAAGATAGTGTTCCAGCTCAACGGGGTGGAAAGCTTCCTCAAATCCGAGTTGGTCGGCATGGACCCGGACAACTACTTGATCGTCAAGTCCCCCCGCGGTGACCTGCAAATCAAGAACAAGATAGCTCCCGGCAACCTGGTGTTGGTCAACTACCTCTACCGCGGCTGCGTGTATACCTTCCAGTCCCACATCCTGGGTTCGGCCGAGAGGCCCTTCAACCTGTTCTTCCTCTCCTACCCCAAGGTCGTCTCGCGCAAGGAGCTGCGGCGGGACAAGCGGGTGGACTGCTACCTGGCGGCCACCTTGAACGTGAACGGCGAGACCCTGCACGGCGCCATCGTGGACATCAGCCAGAGCGGGTGCAAGTTCGTGTGCGTGTACAAGGTTCCCTCCTCCCAGCTCCCCAACCTGGAGGTGGGCCAGCGGGTGGAACTCACCATAGACTCCGCCCCGGACCAGGGCTCCTTTGCCGCGGTGATGCGCAACAAGCGGCTGGACAAAAAGGCGCTCAGCCTGGGCTTGGAATTCCAGGACCTGCAACGCTCCCAGTGGAGCTACATAGGCGATTTCGTCCGTAGCGTAGAGGAGTTGGAGCGGGCATCCCGCTGAGCGCCCGGGAGGGCCGGCCTTCTTTCCCCACCCCATCGACATCGCCGGGGTGGTTGGACATCCCAAGGGAGGGAGGGGGTGCGGGCGGCCTGCCCTGCCTCCTGCGCCTCGTTTCCGTTCCCATCTCCCCAGCATCCTTCAGGTAATGACCATCCCCGACGCCTCCCAGAACGCCTCGGCCTGGGGAGGGCCGAGTTGACCGTTGCGCCCGCAGGCGGGCTGGTATAGAGTAGTCCCCTGGCGAGCTGCCAGCAACGCTACAGCCGAGATAGGGTACCCATGAAACAAGAGAAACCGCGTATCGCGGTGGTCGGCGCCGGTGCCATCGGCGGCGTGACCGCTGCCTTTTTGGCCCAGGCCGGGCATGATCCAGCCCTGGTCTGCAAGCACATGGAGATAGCCAAGCGCGCCAAGGCGCCCGGACTGCGTGTCTTTGGGGTGAGGGGCGAACTGCGGGCGCCGGTGCACGCGGTGGAACGGGTTCCCCAGTTGGAGGGGCCCTTGGACCTGGTGTTCCTGGCCACCAAGGCCACGGACATGCTGGAGGCGGCCCAGGAGCTGCTGCCCCTGTTGTCGCCGGACTCCCTGGTGGTGTCCCAGCAGAACGGCATCTGCGAAGAGGCCCTGGCCCAGGTGCTGGGCCGGGAGCGGGTGGTGGGCTGCGTGGTGGGCTTCGGCGCCACCATGCACGGCCCGGCCGAGGTGGAGATGACCTCTGGCGGCGAGTTCGTGATCGGCAACCTGGATCACCAGGATGATCCCCGCCTGGAGCCCGTGCGCCGGCTCATGGACCTGGTGGCGCCCACCCGTATCTCCAACAACATCATGGGAGAACTCTTTGCCAAGCTCATCATAAACTCCTGCATCAACTCCCTGGGCGCCATCACCGGCCTGTACCTGGGCGAACTCCTGGCCCGGGCCAGGGCCAGGCGGGTGTTCATAGCCATCATGCGGGAGGCCATGGCCGTGGCCGATGCCATGGGCATAGAGGTGGAAAAGGGCGCCGGCGGCAAGCTGGATTTCCGCGCCTTTTTGGCGGAAGCGCCCCTGGCCGGGTTCAAGCGCCACCTGTTGATCCGGCTGATCGGGTTCAAGTACCGCCGGCTCAAGTCCTCCAGCCTGCAATCGCTGGAGCGGGGCAAGCCCACGGAGATCGACTATTTGAACGGCTACCTGGTGGCCAAGGGGCGCAAGCTGGGCGTGCCCACCCCGGTGAACTCCCGGGTGGTCGAGCTGGTGAAGGCCATTGAGGAGGGCCGGCGGCGGGTGGCCCCCGCCAACCTGGACGACCCGGTATTCGACATGGTTTGAGGCTGGCCCCTCCGCCCTCCCCGCACCCCGTCGCCCCCGCCCCCCGTCGCCCCCCGTCGCCTGGCTCCCCCTGCCCTGGTTTGGGCCTGGGGCGCTCAATCCCCGGCCAGCCCGGCTCGGCGCAGGATGGCCTCCAGCTCGGCCTCGGCCCTTTGGCCGTGGCTGCCGGGCCAGTACACCTTGCCACAGCCACGGCAGCGGGTGAAGTGGGGGGCCGTGTGCAGGACATGCTCCGGCACCAGCCCCATGGCCTGCTCCCGCTCCAGCGGCGCAACCGGCTGGTTGCAGTCCAGGCAGCGGGTGAAGCGCATTTCCGGCCGGGGCACCAGGCCCAGCTCGCGGATTAGCTGGGCGAGCTGGGTCTGCCAGTCATCCGCAGCCACCAGCACCACCCCCGGCCGGCCGGCCAGGGCGCGGCGCCGGGTGAGCACCACCCACCCCCCCTGGCCGGCGGGAGGCACCCTGTCCACCAGCTCCGCATCCCAGCCCAGGAGCCGCAGCCAGCGGGCCAGCCGGCCCAGGGTGCGTTCCACCAGGAAACGGGGAGCCTGCTCCGCCATGGCGCGCCTCAGGGCAACAGCTCCACCGGCAGATCCTTTGGCAAGCGGGGGGCAAAGGGATCGCCTTCAAAACCGGGGTTTATCTCCAAACGATCGCTGGTGAGCACCAGCTTGCGGCCGTGCTGATCGTTGAGTTCCACCTGGCGGGGGTAGCTGAAGGGGCCGGCCCGGCTGAAGCGGCCGAAGGCGGCCTCCAGGGTCAGGCCGCCGCCCCACTCCCGGAGCCTGGCGGCCAGCACCTGGTAGCCGGCCGGGTCGAAGAACACCGTCTGGCCCAGCACCCCGCCCGCGGCCATGAGGTCCAGGCGGGCGCGGCCCGCCTCGGCGTGCCTCACCTTGAGCGACACGGCCTGGTGGATGAGGGGCACGCTGCCGCTGAGCAGGGTGTAGATCTCCTCCACGGACAGGTACAGGCCCACGAAGCGGGCTATGTTGCGCCGGCTGGCCCGGCCCAGGTAGCCCTTGCCTGCCTGGTAGTCCACCACTGCCAGCCAGACCCCGTCGCTGATCAAGAGCAACACCGGCCGGTCAAAGGGCCCCCGCACCTCGGCGCGCAGGCGGTTGGGAAAGGCACCCTGGATCAGGTGTTCGCCGGAGATTTCGCCCTGCTCGCTCTCCAGGCTGATCTCGCCCTGCATCACGAAGCTGCGCACGAACCGGCGCCGGTCCTCCAGGTGCTGCATCACCTGGGGCGGAGAAGGGAGCACCCCCACCTGGACCGGGGAGGGGGGCAGGCCGGCGCAGGCGCCCAGCCAAACACTCAGGGCCGCCAGCGCCAGCATCAGCCCCAGGAGCTTGGTGAAGCGGCAGAAAAAGCTCACGGCTTCCCCGGGACGCCGGCCTGGCGGCGGGCCTGCCCCAGCTTTTCCTGCACCTCCTGGCGCTTGGGGTGCTTCAGCTCCAGGGCCTTTTCATAGGCCTCAACCGCCGTATTGAAGCGTCCCAGCTTCATGGCCGCGTCGCCCAAATGCTCGAATATCACTGGGTCTTCGTCTCCAGAGGCAGCCGCGCGCTGTAGATAGGTGAAAGCCTGCTCATACTGCCCGCGCTGGTAATAGACCCAGCCCAGGCTGTCCAGGATGTAGCCGCTGTGGGGCTCCACCGCCAGGGCCCGGCGGATGAGGCGCTCGGCCTGGTCCAGGTCCTTGCCCTCCTCGGCCATGGTGTAGCCCACGTAGTTGAGGGCCCGGGCGTGCCGGTCGTTCAGCTCGATGGCCTTGCGCATGAGTTCCAGGCCCTGGGGGCGATGGCCCATCTTGTCCAGCACCACGCCCAGGCGGAAGTAGCTCTCCGCGTTGTTGGGCTCGGCCGCAATGGCCCGGCGCAGGAGCTTTTCCGCCTGGTCCAGCTCGCCCTGGGCCTCGCGCAGGGCGGCCAGGGCGATCAACAGGTCCACCTCCTGGGGGCGCTGCTCCAGGTTCTCGCGCAACAAGTCCAGGGCCGCCTGCCGCTTGCCCTCGCTCTCCAGTATCTCGGCCTGGTGCAAGAGCGCGTCCACGAAGAACTCGCTCTCCGGCGGCACTTGGCGCAGGGCCTCCATGGCCTCGTCCTGGCGGTTGGCCTCTTGCAGGGACACGCCCAGGTAATAGCGGGCGCGGTAGTTGCCCGGCTCCCGGCGCAGGATGCCCTTGAACTCCTCGGCCGCCTGGTCGTAGCGGCCCTGCTCGTAGTACACCAGCCCGATCTTGACCCGCACCTCGGTGTCGTCCCGGGAGAGTCCCTTCACGATGGCGAACTCGTGCAGGGCCTCCTGGTAGCGGCCGGTGCGCAGGTACAGCCGGCCCAACAGGTCGTGGGCCCGGGCGGATTCGGGGTTCTTGCGCAGTATGTCCAGGTAGGTGGCCTCCGCCTTGGCGTGCTGGCTGATGTGCTCGTAGAGCTGGGCCAACTCGAAGTAGGCGGCCAGGAAATAGGGCGAGTACTGGATCGCCTGCTTGAGGTGGTGGACGGCCAGCTTGTATTTCTTCAGGTTGATGAGCACCTGGCCCAGGTAGAAATGGGCCAGGGCCAGCTCCGGCTCCTGGGCCACCAACTCTTGCAAGACCTTGGCCGCGGCGGCCAGGCGGCCGTCCTCCATGTACAACGAGCCCAGGAACAGGCGGGCCTCCGCGTGGCTGGGGTCCAGCTTCAGGACTTTTTCATAGGCCTGGATGGCCCTGGTGAGTTCCTTGCGGCTGGAGTAGATGCTGCCCAGGAGCAGCCAGGCATCCAAGAGTTCGGGATTGCGGCGCACCGCCTCCTCGGCCTCGGCCAAGGCCTGGGGCAATTGGTTCTGGCTGGCATAGAGCCGGGCCATCTCCATGTGCAAGAAACCGCTGCCAGGGTCTTGCCGGGCGGCGCGGCGCAGGCACTTGGCCGCCTCCTCGGCCCGGCCCTGGCGCATGAGCAGCTCGGCCACGGCGAACAGGGCCAGGGAATCACCGCGCTCGGCCTTGGGCACGCCCGCCGGCCGGGGCGGGCCCAGGGCACAGGCCGCGGTCAGAGCCAGGCCGATTATGACAACCAGGATGCGTGATTTCATGGCGCCCGGCCTAATCTCCTTCCAGCAGGTCGGCGAACAAGCCTTCGAAGTTGGGGATGCTTTCCTTCATGTACTCGCGCAGCTTGTCCAAGAGGCGCACCTGGATCTGGCGCACCCGCTCACGGCTGATGCCGTGTTCCTTGCCCAACTCGGAAAGGGTCAAGGGCTCCTCGGCCAAGACCCGGCGGTCCAGGATGTCCCGCTCCTTGGGGTCCAGGGTCTCGCGGAACTCCATGAGCCGCTCGTGAAACAGCTTACGCAGCTCGTCGGCGGCCAGGCTGTCCTCGGCGCTGGGCTGGTCGGCGGGCAGGAAGTTCTGGTGGGAGTCGTCAGACTCGTCACGCACCGGCGCGTCCAGGGACAGCTCCCAGGAGTCCAGGCGCTGGTCCATATCGATCACGTCCTGCTCGCTCACGCCCATGCGGTCGGCCAGGAGCCGGGGGCCGGGGGTGATGCCCAGGGCCTGGAGCTTTTCCTTTTCCTTGGCCAGGTTGTAGAACAGCTTGCGCTGGGCCTGGGTGGTGCCCAGGCGCACCAGGCGCCAGTTGTCCATGATGAACTTGAGGATGTAGGCCTTGATCCAGAAAGAGGCGTAATAGGAGAACTTGATGCCCCGGAAGGGGTCGAACTTCTTCACCGCCTGCAAAAGCCCCGCGTTGCCCTCCTGAATCAGGTCCAGGAGGTTGTTCATCCAGTAGCGCTGGTGCTCCATGGCTATCTTGACCACCAGGCGGAGGTTGCTGGTGGCCAGCTTGGCCGCGGCCTCGGGATCGCCGGTTTCATAGTAGCGCTTGGCCAGCTCTTCCTGCTCCTCGCGGGAGAGCACCGGGTACTGGCGTATCTCCCACAGGTAGCGCTGCAGGGTGTCCACCGGCGCGGGGGGCTTGGCCGGCGGCAGGTCCAGGCTGGTTTCCCCGTCCGGTGCCCCGGGCGGATCGGCGACGACCGGCACCGGTTCGGCCTCGGGCAGGTCGGTGGGGTCCTGGTCCAGCACCTCCACCTCCTTGGGCTCCTCGGCCGGCGCGATCTTTTTCGCCCCTGGCTTTACAGTGGATTTCTTTGCCATGTTATTATTATAAAGTTCCAGACCCACTCCCGCTCTTGGGCCCTGCCTTCCCTCCCCGCTTCTCTTTGTCCGGCAGCAGGCCAAAACACAAGGTCCTGCCGGACCGCGGGCGCGACCTTCCGCAGGACCCCGGGCGGGCAGACCTTGAAAAGTGCTGCCTTGTAGAGAGCATACTAACTGCGGTCAAGGCCGGCAAGGGGAAAGCATGCCATTTGAAAGCCAACCCGCCCATTTTCCGCCGCCGCCGCCCGGTTTCCAGGCCACCGGCCTGGCCCTGCGCGCCGGGGGACTGCGCCTGGTGCATGGCGGCCAGGGGCCGCCCTTGATCATGGTGCACGGCCTGGGGGGCAGCAGCGAGGACTTTTTCAACCTGGCTCCGCTCATGGCCACCCGGCACACGGTGCTCATCCCGGACCTGCCGGGTTTCGGCGGCTCGGCCAAGCCCGACCAGGCGCCATACACCATGAACTGGTTCCTGGAGGTGTTGCAGGAGATGTGCGCCCGGTTGGGATTGGACCGCGCCGCCTGGCTGGGGCATTCCATGGGCGGGCTCTTGACCCTGCTCCTGGCCGCGCGCCTTCCCCGGCTCACCGAGCGGGTCATCGCGGTGTGCCCGGCCGGGGGGCACCGGCGGCCGCGCCTGCTCTGGCGGCTGTTGCAGGCGCTTTTGGTGGGCCGCGACCACCGGCTGCGGGTGCGCTGGCCCTATCCCCTGCTCTTCTACGTACCCCTGGTGGTGTTCGCCGAGTGGAGCCCCCGCTCCCGCGATTTCAGCCGCCGCTTCATCCGGCGCTGGCAAGGCCCCCAAGGCCCGGCCCTGGAGCGGGCCCTGGTGCGCGCGGCCCTGAGCCTGTTCCAGAGCCCGATCTGGGCCGAGGTGGGCCGCATCCAGTGCCCGGTGCTCATGGTAACCGGCCGCCGCGACTTGGTGATTCCCGGCGGGCACACCCGCCGGCTGGCCGCCTGCCTGCCGCCTGATCGCCGAGTTCTGGAGCTGCCCTGCGGTCACATGGCCCCCTACACCCACGCCGGGCCTATTTCCCGGGCCGCACTGGACTTCTGCCGCCGCGGGGGGTAGGTTATTGAGCCGAGGCCCCGAGCCCCGGCCCGGTCCTCTTGGTGGCCGTCATACCCTGTGCCCAAACCCGGCTGACCCGGAGAAGCTCTCATGGACCCCCGACTGCTGCAACGCCTCGAGCAATTGAAGGAGCTTCTAGCCGAGGACCGCCTGTCCCTGGCCGCCGCGGCCGTGGCCGACCTGCACCCCGCTGATGTCGGCCGCCTGGTCGATTACCTGTCTGACCCCGACAAGGTAAAGCTTTTCCAGGCCTTGGAGCCGGCCTTCGCCGCCGAGGTGGTGGTGGAGCTTTCGGACCACTCCCGGGAGGTGGTGCTGGCGGGGCTGTCCACCGGCCTGCTGTCGGCCATGGTGGACGACATGCCCTCGGACGAGGCCACCGACATCATCGCCGACCTGCCCGAGCACCAGGCCCAGGAGGTGCTGGCCAACATCGACCGGGAGGACTCGGCCGAGGTCCAAGAGTTGCTGCAATACGAGGAGGACACCGCCGGCGGCCTCATGCAGTTGGAGATGGTGGCGGTGCCCAGCCATCTCAACGTCAGCCAGGTCATCGCCTACATCCGCAAGAAAAAAGACGAAGTGGGCGAGCTGCACTACATCTTCGTGGTGGACCGGGCCAACAAGCTGTTGGGCTACGTGCCGGTTTCCAAGCTGGTCCTGGCCGACCCCGAGGCCACCATGGCCCAACTCCTGGAACCCTGCACCCTGGTGGTGGAGGCACACGAGGACCAGGAGGAGGTGGCCCACAAATTCCGGCATTACGACGTGGTGAGCGCGCCGGTGGTGGACGACGAGGGCCGCCTCATAGGCCGCATCACCATCGACGACGTCATGGAAGTCCTGGAGGAGGAGGCCCAGGAGGACTTCATGCGCATGGCCGGCACCTCCACCGAGGAGGACCTCTTTGCCTCGGGCAACATCTTCCGCATCAGCCGCCTGCGCCTGCCCTGGCTGCTCACCAACCTGTTCGGCGGCCTGGTGACCGGCTGGCTGTTGTGGCGGTTCAAGGTCACCCTGGCGGACGCGCTCTTTCTGGTCACCTTCATCCCGGTGATCACCGCCATGGGCGGCAACGTGGGCATCCAGTCCTCCACCATCATGGTGCGCGGCTTTGCGGTGGGGCGCATCAACGTGTCCAACCTCACCCGCCTGCTCTGGAAGGAGCTGCGGGTGGCCCTGGTCATGGGGGTGGTATGCGGCGCCACGGTGGGGCTGGTGGCCCACCTCTGGCACCACAAGCCGATCCTGGGCCTGGTGGTGGGCCTGGCCATGACCTCGGCCATCACCGCCGCCGCCCTCATGGGCACCCTGGCCCCGGCCTTCTTCAAGCTACTCAAGGTGGACCCGGCCATCAGCTCGGGCCCCTTTGTGACCACGGCCAACGACATCGTGGGCATACTCATCTACTTCAGCGTGGCCACCATCTTCCACAGCAGCCTGGTGTCATGAGACATGGAGCCGAAGCGCAGCTCGGGGCTGGTTCTACGGCTCAGGGGCCTGGGCGAAAGCGACCTGCTGGTTGACCTGTTCACCGCCCGCCTGGGCCGGGCCACGGCGCTGGCCAAGGGCGGCAAGCGCTCCCAGAAACGTTTCTTCGGCCTCCTGCTCACCGGCCACCTCCTGGACCTGCACCTGGCCCCGCCCAAAAAGGGATCGAGCCTCTGGCGCCTGGACGCGGCCTCGCTCCTGGCCGCCCACCTGGGCCTGCGCCGGGACTATCGCCGGCTCGTGGCCGCGGCGCCGGTGTGGGAACTGTTGCTGCGCGCCACCGCGGTTCACGACCCCCACCCCCCGGCCCTGGAGCTGGCCCTGGGCACCCTGGCCCGGCTGGAGCAAGGCACCGAACCGGCCGAACTGGCCTCGGGCCTGGTGGTATACCTGGCGCGGCTGCTCAAGGAGCTGGGCTATGGCCTGCGCCTGGAGGCCTGCCTCTCGTGCGGCCAGGCCGGCCCCCTGGAGCGGAGCGCCCACCTCTCCCTGGCCGGCGGCCTGGTCTGCCCCCGCTGCGCCCGGCCCGGCGCAGAGGGCGCGGCCTGGGAGGTGCCGGCCGGGCTCATAAAGGGCCTGGCCGCGGCCCAGGACCTGGAGCCGCGGGCCCTGGGCCGGCTGCGCTTTCCCACCGCGGTGCTGCGGCCGGGCCTGGCCTTTTTGACCCGATTCTGGCAGCGGGTGGCCGGACACGACCTGCCCGGCCTGGAGGTGGCCCAGCGCCATTTCCTCAAGGATCTGTAGACCGGCCGCGGTTCCCCGCGCCGCTGGTTGACAACCGCCGCCCGCCTGTCCATAATCCAGGCCAAACCAACTATGGGCGGCTGGCAGGTGGCCCTTGGGCCTCAATAGGGAAGCCGGTGCAAGTCCGGCACGGTCCCGCCGCTGTGATCGGGGACGAAGGCCGCAAAAGGCCACTGCCCTGCATTCCAAGCAGGGTGGGAAGGCGCGGCCGGTAGGTTGATCCGAGAGTCAGAAGACCTGCCTCCAGCCGGCGATCTAGGAGATGGCAAATCCTCAGACGCACCAGCGTCCGGGGATTTTTTTGTTTTCCCCGGACCAGGCCTCACCCAGGGCATGCGGCTTTGCACGACGAAACAAAAGGAGCAGCAAGCATGGCTACGCAGGTGGAGCTTGCCCGGCAGGGCGTCGTAACCACGGAGATGGAACGGATCGCAAAGGACGAGGGCCTGGCGCCGGAGGTGGTGCGCCGGCGCTTCGAGCAGGGCCGGATCGTGGCCCCCCTGAACCGCAACCGCCCCGGCCGGGTGGTGGGCATCGGCCAGGGGCTGCGCACCAAGGTCAACGCCAGCATCGGCACCTCCACCGACCTGGCGGACATAGAGGCGGAGGTGGAAAAGGCCCGCGCCGCCCAGGCCGCCGGGGCGGACACCTTGATGGAGCTGTCCGTGGGCGGCGACCTGGACCTGGTGCGGCGGGAGGTGCTGGCCGCGGTGGAGCTGCCCGTGGGCAACGTGCCCCTGTACCAGGCATTTTGCGAGGCGAGCCGCCGCTACGGCGACCCCAACAAGCTGGATACGGAGATGCTGTTCGAGCTGATCGAGCGCCAGTGCGCGGACGGCATATCCTTCATGGCCATCCACTGCGGCATCAACCTCTACACCCTGGAGCGCCTGGAAAGGCAACACTACCGCTACGGCGGCCTGGTGAGCAAGGGCGGCACCGCCCTGGTGGCCTGGATGCGGGCCAACCAGCGCGAGAACCCGCTCTACCAGCACTTCGACCGGGTGGTGGCCATCCTCAAGAAGTACGACGTGGTGCTCTCCCTGGGCAACGGGCTCAGGGCCGGGGCCATTGCCGACTCCTTTGACCGGGCCATGATCCAGGAGCTGATCATCAACTGCGAACTGGCCCAGCTCGGGCGGGAGATGGGCTGCCAGATGATGGTGGAGGGCCCGGGCCACGTGCCCCTGGACGAGATACAGGCCAACATAATCCTGCAAAAGCGCCTGAGCGACCAGGCGCCCTACTACATGCTGGGCCCCCTGCCCAGCGACATCACCGCCGGCTTGGACCACATCACCGCGGCCATCGGCGCGGCCCAGAGCGCCCGCTTCGGCGCGGACCTGATCTGCTACATCACCCCGGCCGAGCACCTGGCCCTGCCCAACCGGGAGGACGTGGTGGAGGGGGTGAAGGCGGCCCGGGTGGCGGCCCACATCGGCGACCTGGCCAAGTACCCGGAGCGCCGCCAGCGGGACAAGGCCATGGCCAAGGCCCGGCGGGACTCGGACTGGGAGCGCCAGTTCGAGCTGGCCCTGCTGCCGGACGACGCCCGGGCCATCCGGGAGGAACGCGCCCCGGCCGACCCCCCCGCCGATCCCCCCGCCCCCCCGCCCGACCACCCGGCCGACCGGGCGACCTGCACCATGTGCGGCCGATTCTGCGCCAACAAGGGTTCGCAGGCCCTGTTCGGCCACCTGGTGGACGGCACGGACAAGGCATAGGCACTGCCCCTCCCCGCCCGGTCGGACCCGCCCCGACCGGGCGGGAAACCGACCCCGAACTCGAGCCCACGCCCCAGGCACCCCTGGCCGCGAAAAAGCCTTGCCAGTGGAGGCAGGGGGCATTTATGTTAGCTGGTGTGTCTTTGCAACCCTATTTGACAGGAGCCCGATGTGAGTCCAGCCCGCAAACCCAGCACCGAGGCCATCCTCATGGGCAACGAGGCCATTGGCCGGGGCCTGGTGGAGAACGGCGTGCACTTGGTGACAGCCTACCCGGGCACGCCCTCGTCCGAGATACTGCCGGCGGTGGTCCGTTTCGCGCCCGAGGCCGACCCTCCGCCCTACTGCGAATGGTCGGTGAACGAGAAGGTGGCCCTGGAGGTGGCGCTCAGCGCCTCCTACACCGGCAAGCGCACCGCCTGCGCCATGAAGCAGGTGGGGCTCAACGTGGCCCTGGACCCGGTGATGAGCGCGGCCTACATCGGCGTAAAGGGCGGCTTCATCATCATCAGCGCCGACGACCCGGGCCCCCACTCCTCCCAGACCGAGCAGGACAGCCGCCTCTTGGCCCACTTCGCCAAGCTGCCCGTGTTGGACCCGGACTCCCCGGCCCATGCCCGGGACCTGGTGGCCTCGGCCTTTGCCATCTCCGAGCGCTTCGAGATACCGGTGATGCTGCGCCCGGTGCTCCGGGTGTGCCACGCCCGCCAGAACCTCACCCTGCGCCGGCCCAAGAGCCTGGACCGGCCGGCCCGTTTTGAACGCGACCCCTTCCGCTGGGCCGCCATCCCCAAGATGCGCCTGGCCCTGCACCAGGCCCTGAACGCCAAGCTGGCCCGGATCGCGGAGCATGTCTCCGGCCAGAAGAAGCTGAACATCTGGCATGCCGAGCCCGGAGCCAAGAAGGCGCCCCTGGGCATCCTGGCCTCGGGCCTGCCCGCAGCCCTGGCCCGGGACATCCTGGCCGAGATGGGCCTGGACCCCCGGGAGGCGGGCATCCCCTTCCTCCAGGTGGCCATGCCCTTTCCCCTGCCCCTGGGCCCGGTACAGCGGCTCCTGAAAGGCTGCGCGCGGGTGCTGGTGCTGGAGGAGACCGAGCCGGTGCTGGAGATGCTGGCCCCCCAGCGGGACAAGCTCCTGGGCCGCTACAGCGGCCACGTGCCCTCGGCCGGCGAACTCAGCCCGGACCGCCTGGCCGAGGTGATCGAAAAGGCGCTCAAACAGGCCCGGGTGCGCCGGCCCCGGCCCCGGGGCAAGACCCTGGCCGTACCGGACCAGCCGCCCCTGCGGCGGCCCAACCTGTGCCCGGGCTGCTCCCACCGGGCGGTGTTCTGGTCCCTCCGGCGCCACTATCCCGCCGGCATCTTCCCCAGCGACATCGGCTGCTACACCCTGGGCCTCAACCAGGGGGCGGTGGACACCTGCCACGACATGGGCGCGGCGGTCAACTTCGCCGCCGCCCTCAGCCGCGCCCACCAACTGGACGGCGAGAAGCGGCCGGTGATCGCCACCATCGGCGACAGCACCTTCTACCACTCCGGGGTGCCGGGCCTGATCAACGCGGTGTACAACGGCGCCCGTTTCGTGCTGGTGATCCTGGACAACGAGACCACCTCCATGACCGGCATGCAGCCCACCCCGGAGAGCGGCCTGACCGCAGACGGCCACCCGGGCCGGGCGGTGGACCTCATGCAGCTCATCAAGGGCTGCGGCGTGCAGCAGGTGGAGGAGGTGGACCCCTACGATCTCAAGGCCCTGGCCAAGGCCCTGCGCCGGGCCCACCGCTTTGCCCAAAAGCCCAAGGGCTCGGTGGCGGTGGTGGTGGCCCGCCATGCCTGCGTGGCCCAGCGCCGCCAGGACGCCATACCCGAGCCGGTGAAGATGACCGTGGCCGGCCCGGCCCGCCGGCGGGTGCCCCGCTTCGCCTCCCGGACCCACAAGTGCGCGGACTGCGGCCGCTGCCTGGACATCTGCCCCAATGGCAGCCTCACCCGGGTGCGCAAGGGCCTCATCAAGGTGGACCCCAAGACCTGCACCGGCTGCCGGCTCTGCGTGGAGGTCTGCCCCACTGGCACCCTGGTGCTGGCGCCGGCCGGCGGCTGCGTGGGCTGCGGGGTGTGCACCACCCTGTTCGCCTGTCCGGCCCTGGTGCCCGGCGAGGAGGGCCGGGTGAGCATCGACCCCTCCTGGTGCGTGGACTGCGGCCTGTGCCGCTATGTATGCGCCCACGGGGCCCTGATTCCAGCGGAGGAGGCATCATGAGCCGTTTTTCCTGGCAAGCGGTGGTGGCCGGCGTGGGCGGCCAGGGCGTGCTGTTCGTGACCCGCATCCTGGCCGGCGCGGCCCGGGCCAAGACCCGGCGGGTGCTCATAAGCGAGGTGCACGGCATGGCCCAGCGAGGGGGCAGCGTGGTGAGCCACCTCAAGGCCGGCTCCTTTTTCAGCCCCCTGGTCAGCCCGGGCCAGGCGGATACCCTCTTCTCCCTGGAGGCGGGAGAGGCCATCCGCAACCTCCCCTTCCTGGCCCCGGGCGGCAGCCTGATCGTGAACGCGCCGGACCAGGGATTTCTCTCCCCCCAAGGACAGGCGGCGCTCAAAAGGCACCGGGTGCGCCTCCTGGCAGTGGACGCCACCAGCCTGGCCCGGGGGGCCGGCGCGCCCAAGGCGGCCAACGTAGTGCTCCTGGCCGCGGCCGCCGAGGCCGGGGCCCTGCCTTTCAGCACCCAGGACCTGTGGCAAGTATTGGAGGCCACCAGCCCGGCCGCGCGCCTGGCCGCCAACCGGCGCCTGTTCGCGCTCGTGGCCTGAGGGGGGACCTACCCCAGGGGACTACCGCCCCGAACCCGCAAGCCAAGCGCGGCTCCACCGGCCAAGCCCTGGCCGGCGCCGGACCGGTCCGGCCGCCGATCCTTCCGCCCGCACCCGAGCGCCCCTGCCCTTGCCTGCGGGCAAGGTGGCGCGACTTTGGCTCAGGCCTTATCATTTTACTAGAGATTGAATTCCGTCCCTGGGTGGATACTCATTGACACAGGAGGAACCAATGCCTGAGAAGACCGTCACCATACCGGACATGTCCTGCGGCCATTGCCTGATGACCATCAAGCGCGAGGCCGGCGAGGTCCAGGGAGTAACCAGCGTGGAAGGCGAGGTGGAGAGCAAGAGGGTCACCATCACCTGGGACGACCCGGCTGACTGGAGCCAGATCGAGGCCGCCCTCAAGGAGGCCGGCTACCCGCCCCAAGCATAGCCGCCCGACCATTCTTCATCACCCTGACGAAAGGGAATCGCCACCGTGTCCGACCAGCAACATCTGGAGCTGCCCGTGGTGGGCATGAGCTGCGCGCGCTGCGCCACCGCGGTGGAGCGCACTCTCCTGAAGAAGGTGCCCGGCGTGTCGAACGCCCAGGTGAACTTCGCCTCCGAGACCGTGAGCGTGGACTTCGATCCAGGCCAGGCCGACCTGCAGGCCATGGCCCAGGCGGTCAAGGACGCAGGCTACGAGCTGGTGCTGCCCCAAAAGACCCGCCATTTGGAGCTGCCGGTCATCGGCATGACCTGCACCCGCTGCTCGGCCACGGTGGAACGCACCCTGAGCAAAAAGGTGCCCGGCGTGACCAGGGCCACGGTGAACTTCGCCACCGAGACCGCCAGCATAGACTATGACCCCGCCCAGACCTCCCTGGAGGCCATGGCCCGGGCCGTGAAGGAGGCGGGCTACGAGCTGGTGCTGCCCGCCGCGGGCGAGGAGGCGGCCGGCCCAGACCCCGAAACCCTGGCCCGGGAAGCCGAGTTCAAGGCCAACCAGCGGGCCTTTCTGGTGGGCGTGGTCTTCACCCTGCCCTTGTTCGTGCTCTCCATGGCCCGCGACTTCGGCCTGGTGGGCGCCTGGGCCCAGGCGGGGTGGGTGAACTGGCTGTTCTTCGCCCTGGCCACGCCGGTGCAGTTCTACACCGGCGGCGGCTTCTACGTCGGCGGCTGGAAGAGCCTAAAGAACGGGGCGGCCAACATGGACGTGCTGGTGGCCCTGGGCTCCTCCACCGCCTACTTCTACTCCCTGGCCGTGCTGCTCTTCCCCTCGGTGGGCATGCACGTGTACTTCGAGACCTCGGCGGTGATCATCACCCTGATCAAGCTGGGCAAGCTCCTGGAGTCCGCAGCCAAGGGCCGGGCCTCGGCGGCCATCAAGAAGCTCATGGACCTGGCGCCCAAGGTGGCCCACCTGATCGACGAGCAGGGCAACGAGCGCGACGTGCCCGCGGACCAGGTGCGGCCCGGCCAGGTGGTGGCGGTGCGCCCGGGCGAGCGCATCCCGGTGGACGGCGAGGTGGTGGACGGGACGAGCGCGGTGGACGAGAGCATGCTCACCGGCGAGAGCATCCCGGTGGACAAGGGCCCGGGCGAGCGGGTCTTCGGCGCCACGGTCAACCAGCAGGGCCGGCTCAAGGTGAGGGCCACCAGCGTGGGCGCCGACACCGCCCTGGCCCAGATCATCCGCCTGGTGCGCGAGGCCCAGGGCTCCCGCGCGCCCATCCAGCGCCTGGCCGACCAGGTGTCCGCCGTGTTCGTGCCGGCCATAATAGCCATCGCCCTCATCACCCTGGGCGTGTGGTGGGTGCTGGCCGGCGAGTTCGTGCCGGGCATGATCCGCATGGTGGCGGTGCTGGTCATCGCCTGCCCCTGCGCCCTGGGCCTGGCCACGCCCACGGCCATCATGGTGGGCACCGGCAAGGGCGCCACCATGGGCATCCTGTTCAAGAACTCCGAGGCCCTGGAGACCGCCCAGCGCCTGGACACGGTCATGTTCGACAAGACCGGCACCATTACCCAGGGCAAGCCGGAACTCACCAACTGGGAGCCCCTGGCCGGCGGCGACCCGGCGGAGCTGCTGGGCCTGGCGGCCAGCGCGGAGAGCGCCTCCGAGCACCCCATTGCCCGCGCCCTGGTGCAAGGCGCCCGGGAACGCGGCGCCGCGGTGAACGAGCCCGCCGAGTTCCAGGCCAAAAGCGGCCTGGGCGTGGTGGCCCGGGTGAACGGCCTCGAGGTGCTGGTGGGAAAGCCCGCCTGGTTCGCGGACCTGGGCCTTTTGGACCAGGGCCTGGCCCAGCGGGTGGAGGAGCTGGCCGGCCAGGGCAAGACCGTGATGCTGCTGGCAGTGGACCGCCGTCCCGCCGGCATCCTGGCCGTGGCCGACCAGGAGAAGCCGGACGCGGCCCAGGCCATCAGCGAACTCAAGGCCCTGGGCCTGGTGCCGGTGATGCTCACCGGCGACAACCACAAGGCCGCCCAGGCCATTGCCGCCAAGGTGGGCATAGACGAGGTCAAGGCAGAGGTGCTGCCCGAGCACAAGGAGGAGGTGGTGCGCCAGGCCATGGAGGCCGGCCGGCGGGTGGCCATGGTGGGCGACGGCATCAACGACGCCCCGGCCCTGGCCCGGGCCGAGGTGGGCATTGCCATCGGCACCGGCACCGACGTGGCCATGGAGGCCTCGGACATCACCCTGGTGGGCGGCGAACTCATCGGCGTGGCCCGGGCCATAAAGCTCTCCCGGGCCACCATGCGCACCATCAAGCAAAACCTGTTCTGGGCCTTTTTCTACAACGTGGCCCTGGTGCCCCTGGCCGCGGGCGTGCTGCACGGCTTTTCCTGGGTGCCGGTATTCATCCGCGACCTGCACCCGGCCATGGCTGCCGGCGCCATGGCCTTTTCCAGCGTGACCGTGGTGCTGAACTCCCTGCGCCTGGGCCGCAAGCCCCTGTAGCCCATCCACCCCGAAATAGGAAAGGGCGGGTCCAGGGGGACCCGCCCTCTTTCGCGCCAGCCCCGGGGGCCTAGGTCAAGGCCATGCAGGTGAGCCACTTGTGCACGTAGCCCGCCACGTCCTGCCAGCCCGGCTCGGCCAGCACCCAGTGGGCGTGCTCGGGAAACTCCTTGTAGGTGCCGGTGCGGGCGTACTTCACCGCCACCTTGCGTACCACCACGGCCGGGGTGATGCGGTCCTGGCCGCCGGCCACCACCAGCACCGGGCACTTGACCCGGGATTCGTCCACCCGGGCGGCCCGGCGGGGGTCGAAGAGCCAGAAGCCTATCTCCGCCGCGGCCCGGCCCGACTCGTGGACCAAGGTTTCATAGGCTCGGCGCTGTTCCTCGGGGCTCAGCAGGTGCATCATGGCATAGGCCGCATCCTTGAAGGCGGGGAAGGTGGGCCGCCGCCAGAAGCCCCAGCGCAAGAGCACGCCCTTGAAGCTGCGGATCACCGACCAGCGCAGGGCCATTATGCCCGCGGGCGAAGCCGGGGTGAGGAACACCGCCGCCTTGCCCAGGCCCCGCCCGGCCAGGATCTGGGCCAGGAGCCCGCCCATGGAATGGCCCATGATTATGGGCTCCTGGGGCAAGGCCCGGATCTGCTCCTCCAGGTCGGCCGCGTAATCCAACAGGCTGGTGGTGCCCAGGCCGGGGGGCGGCGGGTCGGAAGGGCTCACCTCGTGCAGGCGCAGGGCCGGGGTGATGCACTCAAAGCCGCGCTCCTCGAAAAAGGCCCGGTAGTTGCCCCAAAGATGAGGACCGCCCCACATGCCGTGGATCATGAAAATGACATCCGCCATGCCTCAAATCCCTTCCCCAGCCACGGGAAGCCCTTTGCCCCCCGCGGCCGGGGCCACGGGGCGGGGCGAGCCAGGTATCCGCCTACCAGCGGTCGTAATGCACGAAGTCCTTGACTTCCTTGCGCTTGGGCGGCTTGGGCTCCTGGGCGGGGTAGCCGATGGGGAACATGGCCACCACCTCGAAGCCCTCGGGCACGCCCAGCACCTTGGCCGCGGCGTCCTGGTCAAAGAGCCCCACCGGCACCGTGCCCAGGCCCAGGGCGTGGCAGGCCAGGTGCAGGTTCTGGCCGGCGATGCCCAGGTCATAGAGGAACCAGTCGCCGAACTTGGTGGTGACCTGGCCCTTGTAGTAGCCCGCCTCCTTCAGCTTGCCGCAGAGCACGATCAAAAGCGGGGCGCTGACAATGGCCTTGGTGGCCGGGTTGCCCTTGCCCATGGTGGCCTGGAGCTTCTCCCGCTGGGCCGCGTCGTTCACCACCACCAGCTCCCAGCACTGGGTGTTGGCCCAGGAGGGGGCCCAGCGCACCGCCTCCAGCAATTGCTGCTGCACCTCCTCGGGAACGGGCTTGTCCTCGAACTTGCGTATGCTGCGACGCTCCTTGATGGCCTGCAAAACCTCGCTCATGCTGCCTCCTCTGTGTTGGCTTGGCCCCTGGGGGGCGTGCCGCTCGGGTGTCGGGTTGCCGATGATCCCAGACTAACCCCCTGGCGGGCCCCGGTCAATGGGCATCGACCAAGGCGGGCCAGGCCGGTATGCGGTTCACAACCCGGCGCAGGTGGTTTATGATTTAGGCGAAACAACTCGTGGAGCATTTACGCGGAACGCACAGCCCCCCTGCCTGGAGCCGGATGACGCCGGGAGCGCTTCTGGCCTCGCCGGGGTGGCGGGCCATCTCACAGGTGGCCGAGCTTTTGATCAGGCAGGCGCCGCGCGCCAGGCGCCGGAAAGGTGTGAACTCTCATGGCCGAGCTGCTCTGGAAACCCTCTCCCCAACGCATCCAGCAGGCTAACCTCACCCGCTTCATCGAGTTCGTCAACCAAAGGCACGGCACCAGCTTCCAGGACTACTTCGACCTCTACGACTGGTCCATCGCCGACATCGCGGCCTTCCAGGAGGCGGTGTGGCAGTTCTACCAGCCCATCCACTCCCAGCCCTACACCCAGGTGGTGGAGGGCGCGGACAAGATGCCCGGCGCCAAGTGGTTCGTGGGGGCCAAGCTGAACTTCGCCGAGAACCTCCTGCGCTTCCGTGACGAGCGCGAGGCCCTGGTGTTCCGCTCCGAGCCCGGTGACACCCGCCGCCTGACCTATGCCCAGCTCTACGACCAGACCGCCCGGGCGGCCCGGACCCTGAGGGAGCTGGGGGTGGAGCCCGGCGACCGGGTGGTAGGCTTCATGCCCAACATCCCGGAGACGGTGGTGGCCATGCTGGCCGCGGTGAGCCTGGGGGCCATCTGGTCCTCCTGTTCGCCGGACTTCGGCTTCCAGGGCGTGATGGACCGCTTCGGCCAGATTCAGCCCAAGGTCCTGTTCACGGCCAACGGCTACTTCTACAACGGCAAGACCTTCGACTCCCTGGAGCGGGTGGCCCAGGTCAAGAAAGAGATCACCAGCCTGCAAAAAGTGATCGTGGTGCCCTTCACCCAGGAAAACCCCGATCTCGCCCAGGTGCCCGGCGCGATCGGCTGGGCCGAGGCCCTGGGCGACGGCCCCACCCCGGAAATGACCTTCGCCCAGATGCCCTTTGACCATCCGCTGTACATCCTCTACTCCTCGGGCACCACCGGGGTGCCCAAGTGCATGGTGCACGGCGCGGGCAACGTGCTGATCCAGCACCTCAAGGAACTGGGCCTGCACACCGACCTCAAGCGCGAGGACCGCATCTTCTACTTCACCACCTGCGGGTGGATGATGTGGAACTGGCTGATATCCTCCCTGGCCCTGGGCGCCACCGCGCTCTTGTTCGACGGCTCGCCCTTCTACCCCGGCCCGGGCGTGTTGTGGCAATACGCCCAGGACGAGGGCATGACCATCTTCGGCACCAGCGCCCGCTACCTGGCGGCCATCGAGAACGAGGGCCTCAAGCCCGGCCAGGAATACGACCTCAAGGCCCTCAAGGCGGTGCTGAGCACCGGCTCTCCCCTCAGCATCGAGAGCTTCCACTACGTGTACCGCGACATCAAAAAAGACCTGTGCCTCAGCTCCATCTCCGGCGGCTCGGACCTGGTGGGCTGCTTTGCCGGCGGCAACCCCATCGGGCCGGTGTACGCGGGCCAGCTCCAGGTGCGCAACCTGGGCATGGCGGTGGAGGCCTGGGACGAGACGGGCAAGCCGGTGGTGGGC
This sequence comes from uncultured Desulfarculaceae bacterium, assembly GCA_964620595.1. Classification (GTDB taxonomy): domain Bacteria; phylum Desulfobacterota; class Desulfarculia; order Desulfarculales; family Desulfarculaceae; genus Desulfocarbo. Next base: position 20,746 of record CAZUHP010000018.1, read on the forward strand.
CAGAAGGGCGAGCTGGTGTGCATCAAGCCCTGGCCCTCCATGCCCATCCAGTTCTGGAACGACCCGGACGGCACCAAGTACCACGACGCCTACTTCAGCGTGTACCCCGACGTGTGGTACCACGGCGACTTCTGCGAGGTCACCCCCGAGGGCGGGGTCATCATGTACGGCCGCTCCGACGCCACCCTCAACCCCGGCGGGGTGCGCATCGGAACCGCCGAGATATACCGCCAGGTGGAGAAGCTGGATGAGATCGCCGACAGCCTGGTGGTAGGCCAGGACTGGGAAGGCGACGTCCGGGTGATCCTGTTTGTCAGGCTGAACCCCGGGGTGGAATTCAACGACGAGCTGGTCAAGAAAATCAAGACCACCATCCGCACCAACTGCACCCCCCGCCACGTGCCGGCCAAGGTGATTCCAGTGGCGGACATCCCCTACACCATCAGCGGCAAGAAGGTGGAGCTGGCGGTGCGCAACGTGATCCACGGCCGCGAGGTGAAGAACAAGGACGCCCTGGCCAACCCCCAGGCCCTGGAGCTGTACGCCGACTTGGCCGAACTCAAGAGCTGACCCCGCGACGGGGGGCGGGGCGACGGGGGGGCGGGGCGACGGGGGGCGACGGGGGGCGGAGGGCAACGGCGGGCAACAGGGGCGGGAGGCGACGGGGGGAGGCGATCCAGCGTGGCGGCGGTACTCAACAACGTGCTTCCCGTTTTCCTGCTCCTGGCCTTGGGCAAGGCGCTCATGCGCTGGGGCCTGGCCGGGGAGAGCTTCTTCCGCACCTCGGACAAGCTGGTCTATTTCATCTTCTTCCCGGCCCTCCTTTTCTGGAAGATCGGCTCGGCCGGCCCCGGCCTGGAGGTGCCCGGCGGGCTCATCCTGGCGGTGCTCCTCACCGTGCTGCTGGCCTGGCTGGCCAGCCTGGCCTATATCCGCCTGGCCCGGGTGCCGCCTTTCCAGGCTGGCACCTTCAGCCAGGTCAGCTACCGCTTCAATACCTACATCGGCATGGCCGTGGTGCTGAGCGCCTTTGGCGAGGAAGGGGTGGCCCGCTTCGGCATCATCATCAGCCTGGCCATCCCCTTCATCAACCTCTTGGTGGTATCCACCCTGGTGTGGTACTCCCAGGCCGACTACTCCCCGGGCGACAAGGTGAAGCTGCTCCTTAAGGGCCTGGCCGTGAACCCCTTGATCCTGGCCTGCCTGGCCGGCATCCTCTACGCCCGCCTGGCCCCTCCCCTGCCCCTTTTCCTGAACAAGACCCTGGCCTTGCTCTCGGCCATCACCTTGCCCCTGGCCCTGCTTTCCATCGGCTCCGGCCTGGCCCTGGCCAAGCTGAAGGGACGCCTGCGCCTCAGCCTGGTGGCCAGCGGGCTCAAGCTGGTGTTCATGCCCCTTCTGGGCTATGCCCTGCTGCGCCTTCTGGGCGTGGATGCCCTGTCCCTGGCCGTGGCCATGGTGTTCTTCACCCTGCCCACCGCCACCAGCGCCTACATACTCTCCAGCCAGATGAACAGCGACGCCGACCTGGCCGGCGCCTCCATCGTGCTCTCCACCCTGCTCTCCTTCCTCAGCCTGTCCCTGGGGCTGAGCTGGTTCACCTAGCCGCTTTCCGCCCTCCCGCCCATCTGCTAGACTGCCAAAAGCTGCCAAGGAGGCTCCCATCCCATGACTGCATCTTCCAGCCTGGACCTGTTCAAGGAGCGCGCCCGGGCCGTGTCCGCCCAGGTGGAGGAGGTGGCCGGCATCTCCCCGGCCCTGGCCCGGGCCGTGGAACTCACCCGGGCCGAGGGCGGCCGGGCCCTGGCCGCGGCCGGGCTTTCCCAGGACGCCCGTCGCGAGCTGGCCGGCCTGTGCCGGGACGCCGGGGTGGAGCTCGTCTCCGGCGACCTGCGCGAAGCAGCCGAGCGCCTGCACACCGGCCTCACCCCGGCCCTGTGGGGCGTGGCCGAGACAGGCACCATCATCATGGACTGCAAGGAGGAAGAGTGGCGCCTGGCCACCATGCTGCCCTTGGTGCAGGTGGCCCTCCTGCCGGCGGATAGGATCGTGCCCGAGTTGGAGTCCATTGCCGATGAGCTGGCCGGGCTCATGGCCCAGGGCCCGGACTACCTGGCCTTCATCACCGGCCCCAGCCGCACCGCGGACATCGAGCGGGTGCTCACCATAGGGGTGCACGGCCCGGCCCGCCTGCACCTGCTCATCCTGCCGGAGGGCGCGCCATGATCCACACCCCCTCGAACCCCAAGGAATACCGCCGCCGCCTGCGCCAAGCCCTGGGCAACCGCTTTCTGGGCCAGACCCTGGCCAGCTTTGCCCGGGCCTACGGGCAAGGCCGGGCCCAGGCCTTTGCGGGCTACGACTTCGCGGCCCTGGCCCGGGCCGTGGCCCAGGCCAAGGACGAGAGCCTGCCCCGGCTCATGCAGCTCTATGACCAGTTCCGCGAGCGGGCCGAGGCGGCCGGGGCCAAGGTGCACCTGGCCGCCACCGCCGGCGAGGCCAACGCGATCATCAGCCGCATCGCCTACCAGGCCGGGGCCCGGCGCATCGTCAAGTCCAAGTCCATGACCGCGGAGGAGACCCACCTCAACGACCACCTGGAGGCCGCGGACCTGGAGGTGGTGGAGACCGATCTGGGCGAGTGGATCATCCAACTGCGCCACGAGGGGCCCTCCCACATGGTCATGCCGGCCATCCACCTATCCCGGGCCCAGGTGGCCCGGCTCTTCAACCAGGTCACCGGCCAGGCGGTGGACCCGGACGACATCCAGGGCATGGTGGGCCTGGCCCGTCGGGAGCTGCGCCGCGCCTTCCTGGAGGCGGACATGGGCATCTCCGGGGCCAACTTCGCCATCGCCCAAAGCGGCACCTTGGGACTGGTCACCAACGAGGGCAACGCCCGCCTGGTCACCACCCTGCCCCGGGTGCACGTGGCCCTGGTGGGCCTGGAAAAACTGGTGCCCGACTTGGAAGCGGCCCTGGCCATCTTGAAGGTGCTGCCCAAGAACGCCACCGGCCAGGCCATCAGTTCCTACGTCACCTGGATCACCGGGGCCAACCAGTGCGCCGCCGGGCCGGACGGCCAAAAGGAGATGCACATCGTCTTTTTGGACAACGGCCGCCTGGCCTTGGCCCGGGACCCGGACTTCCGCGAGGTCCTGCGCTGCATCCGCTGCGGGGCCTGCGCCAACCTGTGCCCCATCTACGGCCTGGTGGGCGGCCACAACTACGGCCACGTGTACATCGGCGCCATCGGCCTGATCCTCACCTACTTCTACCACGGCCGCCAAAACGCCCGGGCCATCGTGCGGAACTGCCTCAACTGCCAGGCCTGCCGCTCCCTGTGCCCGGCCCGCATAGACCTGCCCCGGCTCATCAAGAAAGTCTACGCCCGCATCCTGGCCGAGGAGGAACGCCGCCCCCTGAAGAACCAGGTGCTGGCCAAGGTCCTGCCCGACCGCCGGCTGTTCCACACCCTCTTGCGCCAGGCCTACGTGGCCCAAAAGCCCCTAGCCAAGGGCCAACCCCTGATCCGCTACCTGCCCCGCTTCTTCGACCCGGCCCACGGCTTCCGCAGCCTGCCGGTGGTGGCCAGAAAACCCCTGCGCCAGCGCTGGAAGAAGCTGGCCCGCCCCCAGCGCCGGCCCGGACTGCGGGTGGCCTTTTTCGCCGGCTGCCTGGTGGATTTCGTGTACCCCGAGCAGGGCGAGGCCCTCTTGGCCCTGCTCCGGGAACGTCCCATCGACCTGGACTTCCCCCTGGAGCAGACCTGCTGCGGCCTGCCTGCGGCCATGATGGCCGAGGAGGAGACCGCCCGCCGGGTGGCCCGCCAGAACCTGCGCGCCCTGGACCCCACGGCCCATGACTTCGTGCTCACCCTGTGCGCCTCCTGCGCCTCGTTCCTCAAGGAAGGCTACCCCAAGCTCCTGGCCCGGGAGCCGGCCTGGGCGGCCCGGGCCGAGCTGCTGGCCGCCCGGGTGGTGGACTTCAGCTCCTTCCTGCGCCAGGTGCTCGAGATAGAGCCCCCGGCCACCAAGGGCCCCAAGACTGCCTACCACGCGCCCTGCCACCTGTGCCGCGGCCTGGGGGTGCACCAGGCGCCCCGGGAGCTGATCCAGGCGGCCGGCCTGGAGTATCTGCCCCTGGACAACGAGGAGGAGTGCTGCGGTTTCGGCGGGTCCTACTCCCTGGACTTCCCCGAAGTATCGGCCCGGGTGCTGGACCGCAAGCTCAGGGAGGTGGAAAAGAGCGGGGCCCGGCTCCTGGTCACCGACTGCCCGGGCTGCGTGCTCCAGCTCCGGGGCGGCCTGGACCAGCGGGGCTCGCCCATCCAGGTCATGCATTTGGCCGAGGCCCTGGCCCGCCGCCTGGGGCGGCTTGCCTCCCGGGGGCGGGAATAGTATGGTTTGGGATGGCTTCTCCGGCCGGCTGTCGGCAGCAGGTAAAACCAATAAAACCTAGTGAGGTGGTTGAGTTGAGTCTCAAGGTCGTAATCATCGGCGGGGTGGCGGCCGGTCCCAAGGCCGGCTGCCGCATCAAGCGCCTCATGCCCCAAGCCCAGGTAATCATGCTGGACCGCGACGATCTTATCTCCTACGGCGGTTGCGGCATCCCCTTCTACGTGTCTGGCGACGTGAGCGACCTCAAGGGGCTCATGTCCACCAGCTTCCACATGGTGCGCGACCCCGAGTTCTTCCGCGGGGCCAAGGGCATCGAGGTACGCACCCGCCACCAGGCCCTGGCAATCGACCGGGCGGCCAAAAAGGTGCGGGTCAAGGACCTGGCCCATGACCAGGAGTATGACCTGGCCTACGACCGCCTGGTGATCGCCACCGGCTCCAGCCCTTTCATCCCGCCCATCCCGGGCGCGGATACCCCCGGGGTCATGCCGGTGGCCAACCTGCACCACGCCGAAACCATCAAGACCCTGGTGGCCCAGGGCCAGGTGGGCAGCGCCGCGGTGATCGGCGCCGGGGCCACCGGCCTGGAGATGGCCGAGGCCCTGGCCGACCTGTGGGGCGTGGAGGTGCATATCTTCGAAATGGCGGACCAGGTGCTCCCCGGCGCCCTGGACGCGGAGATGGCCCACATGCTGGCCAGCCACCTGAAGGCCCAGGAGGGCGTGCACCTGCACCTGGGCTCCAAGGTGGAGGCGATCCTGGCCGGCGAGGACGGCCGGGCCCGGGCCATAAAGGCCGACGGCCAGGAGTACGAGGTGGATCTGGTGATAATGGCCACCGGTGTCAGGCCCAACTCCGAGCTGGCCCGGGCGGCCGGCCTGGAGATCGCCGAAAACGGCGGCATCCGGGTGGACCAGACCATGCGCACCTCGGACCCGGACATCTTCGCCGGCGGCGACTGCGTGGCCATGCGCCACCTGCTCAGCGGCGAGGACATCTACCTGCCCGCCGGCTCCCTGGCCAACCGCCAGGGGCGGGTGATCGGCACCAACGTCTGCGGCGGCGAGGCCCGCTTCCCCGGGGTGGTGGGCACCTTCTGCATAAAGCTCTTCGGCCTGGCCGCGGCGCGCACCGGCCTGGACGAGGACCAGTGCGCCCGCCTGGGGCTGGACGCGGTGTCACCCCTGGTGGTGCAGGCCGACCGGGCCCATTTCCACCCGGACATGCAGCTCATGTACCTCAAGCTCACTGTGGAGCGCGCCACCCGCAAGGTGCTGGGCTGCACCGCCCTGGGCGAGAGCGGCGACGCGGTGGTGGGCCGCATCAACGCGGTGGCCGGCATGCTGCCCTCTGGGGCCGGGCTGGAAGACATCTCCAACCTGGAGCTGGCCTACTCCCCGCCCCTGGGCGCGGCCCTGGACATCCTCAACGCCGCGGCCAACACGGCCGAGAACCTGATCGCCGGCAAGCTGCGGCCCATGCCGCCGGAGGAGTTCTCCCGCCGCCTGGCGGCCGGGGACGACCGGACCTGCTTCCTGGACATGCGCGCCATTGACAACGCCGCTCCCTACCTGGAGCACCTGGCGCCCCGCTGGGTGCACCTGCCCCAGGAGACCCTCACCCAGCGGCTGGACGAGGTGCCCCGGGACAAGGACGTGGTCCTGATCTGCAACTCCGGAGTGCGCTCCTACGAGGCCCAGGTCATGCTGGACGCGGCCGGCATCACCAACACCTACAACCTCAGCGGCGGCGTGGCCGCGGTGAAGAAGTGGGGCGACCCCATCCTGCCCGTTGACCAGGAGTCCTAGGACCCGTTTACCGGAGGCAAGGCATGGCCTATGAAAACCTGCTGGTGGAGATCGGCGACGACTTCGTGGCCAGCATAACCTTGAACCGCCCCGAGCAGCTCAACACCTTCACCACCCCCCTCTCCAGCGAGCTGGACGCCGCCCTGCGCGAGCTGGACGCGGACCGGCGCTGCCGGGTGGTGGTGCTGCGGGCGGCGGGCAAGGCCTTTTGCGCGGGCATCGACGTGAACGAGATGGAGGGCAAGAGCGCCCACGAGCTGAAGGCCTGGGTGGAACACATGGAGCGGCCCCTGCTCACCATGAGCCGCATGGCCAAGCCGGTCATCGCCTCGGTGCAGGGCGTGGCCGCGGCCAACGGCGGCGGCCTGGTGGCGGCGGCCGACCTGGCCATTGCCGGCGAAAAGGCGCGCATCGGCTACACCGCGGTGAACGTGGGCCTGTTCTGCCTGGGCCCGGCGGTGCCCCTGGCCCGCATGGTGGGCCGCAAGAAGGCCCTGGAACTCCTGCTGTACGGACAACTGATCCGGGCCCAGGACGCCCTGGCAATGGGCCTGGTGAACAAGGTGGTGCCCGACCAGGACCTGGACCAGGAGACCCGGCGCTGGGCCGCGCACCTGGCCCGAAAGAGCCCCTTGGCAGTGCAGATCGGCAAGAAGGCCTTTTATGCCATGGCCGACCTGGAGTATGCTAAGGCGTTTGAACTGATGAACGAAGCCTTTGCCCGCCTGTGCACCACCGAAGACGCGGCCGAGGGCGTGCAGGCTTTCCTGGAAAAACGCGATCCCGATTGGAAAGAACGCTGAGCCATGACGACCTACACCATCCATCCCATAATCACCGGACTCAACGCCACTGACCAGGGAATCATGACCTATCAGCGGCACTACGGCAAACGCATCCACATCCCCATCTACGTGTTCTACCTGAAGGGCTCCCAAGCGGACGCGCCCAAGATACTGATCGACACCGGCCTGGAAGACTTCATGGTGGAAGAGGGCGTGGAGGAGGAGCTGGGCCTCAAGTGCGAGTACTTCGAGGACGGCCTCGGCCGGCTGGGACTCAAGCCGGAGGACATAGACATCATCGTGCACACCCACCTGCACAACGACCATTGCGAGAACGACTCCCTGTGCCCGAACGCCAAGGTCTACGCCCAGCAGGTGGAGCTCGACTTCATGCGCGATCCCCATCCCCTGGACCACCGCTACGACGCCGACTACCTGGAAGGCTGCCAGGTGGAGGCCCTGGAGGGCGACGCCGAGATAACCCCGGGCGTGCGGGTGATTTTCACCCCGGGCCACACCCCGGGCGGCCAGTCGGTGATCGTGGACACCCCGGAAAGCGGCAAGGTACTCATCACCGGCTTCTGCTGCAATGATCTCAACTTCCCCTCGGCCGGCCCGGCGGTCTGCCCCGGAGTACACACCGACGCCATCGCGGGCTGGGAGTCGGCCAACCGGGTCAAGCGCATGAAGGAACAAGGCGAGATCGATCTCATCGTGCCTTGCCATTCCCTGTGGCCGGGACAAAAGGGCGTCATCGCCTAGCGAGGCAAAGCGAACGTGGCTGACCGCAAAAAGGAACAAGCCCAAGGCACCACCTACCGGGGTTCGGTGAAGTTCGAGGTCTACGGCATGGAGGTGCTGGCCAAGGTGGTCAAGCAGAGCGGCAACTCGGGCCGCATCTACCTGCCTCCCACCTGGGTGGGCAAACGCGTCAAGATCGTGCGCCTGGACTAGGAGCGGCTGGCTTGGCAACCCGTCTCGCCGTGATCGGCGCCGGACCCGGCGGCTACCAGGCCGCGGTGCGCGCCGCCCAGCTCGGGGCCCGGGTCTTTCTGGTGGAGGCCGCCGAGGTGGGGGGCACCTGCCTGCACCGGGGTTGCATCCCCACCAAGACCCTTTTGGCCTCGGCCCAGGCCTTGGAAACCGCGCGCAACCTGGACAAGCTGGGCATCCGCCTCGAGGGAGAGGTGTCACCCGACTGGCCGGCCATGCTGGCCCGCAAGGACAGCGTGGTGGAGGTGCAGGCCCAGGGCCTGGAAAAGCTCTTTGCCGCCCACGGCATCGAGCTGGTCCGCGGGCGCGCCCGCCTGGCCGGCCCCCGCCGGGTGGAGGTGTCACTGAACCAGGGCGGCGACCTGACCCTGGACTGCGACCGGGTGATCCTGGCCACGGGCTCGCGCCCGGCCGACCTGCCCGGCCTGGCCCGGGACGGCGAGCACATCCTGAACTCGGACGACATGTTCGCCCTTGGGGAGATACCTGCCCGCCTGGCCGTGGTGGGCGGCGGGGTGGTGGGCTGCGAGTTCGCCTGCATCATGAGCGCCCTGGGCAGCCAGGTCACCTTGATCGAAGCCCTGGACCGGCTGCTCCCCCTGCCCTCCCTGGACGCCGAATGCTCGCGCCTGCTGCAACGCGAGTTCAAAAAGCGCAGGATCAAGACCCACACCGCCATGGTGGTCACCGGCTGGCAGGCCGGCCCCGACGGCGTGGAGCTGGAGTTGGGGCCCTCGCCCCTGGTGGACCACGGCAAGCGCCTTCCCAAGCCCCGGGGCCTCACAGTGGACAAGGTGCTGGTGTCGGTGGGCCGGGCCCTGAACACCCGGGGCCTGGGCCTGACCGTGGCCGGAGTGGAGCGCGACCAGCGCGGCGCGATCAAGGTGGACGCCCGGCTCGCCACCACGGCGGAAGGCATATACGCGGTGGGCGACATGCTGGGCACCGGCCGGCCCCTGCTGGCCCACCTGGCCGGGGCCGAGGGCGTGCTGGCCGCGGCCAACGCCCTGGGCGATCGCCAGGCCATGTCCTACCAGGTGGTGCCGGCCGCGGCCTTCACCAGCCCGGAGGTGGCCTGGGTGGGCCTCAGCCCGGACCAGGCCCGCGAGAGCGGCCGGGAGACGACCACCGCCGCCTTCAGCTTCCGCGCCCTGGGCAAGAGCCAGGCCATGGGCGAGCTGGCCGGCCAGTGCAAGCTGGTCTGCGAGGCGGGGAGCGGCCGCCTGCTGGGGGCCCATATCATCGGCCCCCATGCCTCGGACCTCGTGCACGAGTGCGCCCTGGCCCTGCGCCTGGGCGCCACGGCCAAGGACCTGGCCCACACCATCCACGCCCACCCCACCCTGAGCGAGGCGGTGCACGAGGCAGCCGAAGCCTGCCTCGGCCTTTGCCTGCACACCCCGCCGGCGGGCGGGAAATAGCGTGTACTGTATACAGTCTATTGAAGCCCCTACAGATTGGCGTTATTATCACTATTATGAGCCGGGGATAGCCGAACGCATCCCCGCCTGCTGTTTTGAACGCCCCCAGTGACGCTGAAACGCCACCAGCCCAAACCGACACGGGATAGAGAGCCAATGAGCGAACAGGAAGCCAAGCAGGTCAGGATACGCTTCGAGCCCTCCGGCGTGGAAACCACCGCCGAGGCAGGCAGCATACTCTTGGACGCCGCCCTGGAAGTGGGGGTGCATATCAATGCCTCCTGCGGGGGCAAGGGCGTGTGCGGGAAATGCCGGGTGGTGCTGGAGGAAGGCGAGGTAGAGGGCGGTATAAGCGAAAAGCTCTCGGCCCAGGACCGCGAGCAGGGTATCCGCCTGGCCTGCCAGTCCAAGCTGATCGGCGATGTCACGATTCGCGTCACCGCGGAATCGGCCCTCAACAAGGACGCGCTCAAGGCCCTGGCCTCGGGGCCGGCCCAGCAGGCCACCCTGATCGGAGCCCAGGAGCTGCGCGACGAAGACCGCTTCGAGCCCGCCTTGACCAAGGTGGTGACCAGCGCCACCCCGCCCTCCCTGGAAGACAACCGCAACGACGTGGCCCGCCTGCTGGGCGCCCTCAAGGAAAAGGGCGAACGCCGCTTCGTGTTCGACTTCGAAGCCATCCGCGACCTGCCCGACGCCTGGCGCGAGGGCGACTGGACCGTGACCACCACCATCATGCGGCCGGTGGACCGCAACTCCGGCCGCAACCACGTGATCCGGGTGGAGCCGGGCGACACCAGCGGCCGCAACATCGCCGCCGCCGTGGACCTGGGCACCACCACGGTGTGGGCCCAGTTCCTGGACTTGAACACCGGCCAGATCCTGGGCACCGAAGGCGACTTCAACGCCCAGATCGGCTACGGCGAGGACGTTATCAGCCGCATCGTGTACGCGGCCAAGCCCGGCGGCCTGCGCCGCTTGCAGGAGGCGGCCGCCAAGTCCATAAACGAGGTGCTCAAGAGCCTGGCCCGCAAGACCGGGGTGGAGCTGACCGATCTCAGCCTGTGCACCCTGGCCGGCAACACCACCATGACCCAGCTCCTGTTGGGCGTGGAGCCCAAGTACATCCGCCTGGAGCCCTACGTGCCGGCCGCGGCCTACTACCCGCCGATCAAGGCTTCCACCCTGGGCATTGCCATGCCCGACCATGTTTCGCTCCTGGTCTTCCCCGCGGTGGCCTCCTACGTGGGCGGCGACGTGGTGGCCGGGGTGATGGGGGTGGGCATGCACAAGGACGAGCGGCTCACCCTTTTCATCGACCTGGGCACCAACGGCGAGGTGGTGGTGGGCAACAAGGACTGGATGGCCTGCGCCGCGGCCTCGGCCGGCCCGGCCTTCGAGGGCGGCGGCATCAAGTTCGGCATGCGCGCGGCCAAGGGGGCCATCGAGAACTTCTCGGTCAACCCGGTGACCGGCGACCCCGCCATCCTCACCGTGGGCCGGGCCCAGCCCAAGGGCATCTGCGGCTCGGGGCTCATCGCCGCGGTGGCCTCCCTGTTCATGGCCGGCATCCTGGACGAGCGCGGCCGCTTCAACCTGGACCATCCCTCGGACCGGGTGCGCGAGGGTGACGACGGCCCCGAGTACGTGCTGGCCTGGGCCGAGGATGCGGACGGCGACCGCGACATCACCCTCACCGAGCCCGACGTGGACAACCTGATGCGGGCCAAGGGAGCCATGTACGCGGCCTACATGACCCTGCTGGAGGGGGTGGGGCTTTCCATCCACGACCTGGACCGGGTGATACTGGCCGGCGGCTTTGGCCAGAGCATCAACGTGGAACGGGCCCAGATCATCGGCCTGTTGCCCGAGCTGCCGCCCGAGCGCTTCACCTTCGTGGGCAACGGCTCGCTCCTGGGGGCGCGCCTGGTGGCGCTCTCCAACCCCCTGCGCGCCGAGGTGGGCGACATCGTGGACAAGATGACCAACTTCGAGCTGTCAGTGGCGCCGGGCTACATGGACAACTACACGGGCAGCCTGTTCCTGCCCCACACCGAGTGCGAACGCCTGTTCCCCGAGGTATGCAGCCGGCTGAAGGAGGCGCGCCGGGCCGTGCGCGAGATGTCCGCCTGAGCAAGGGGCGCATCCCCGGCCGACGCCCTCCCCTCTTGGCCCCCGCGCCCGCTGGGCCGGCGGCAAAAAGCCCCGCGCTCCAGCCTGGGCGCGGGGCAACCTGTGCACGTTTCGCGGCCAGCCAGCGGGGCAGACGCGCCGGCGGGGTCAGCGGCTCTCGGCCTTGGGGACCAGGGGCCGCACCTCGGTCGGGGCCAGGGACATCAGCTCGCGGAGTTGTTCCCAGTCCACCTTGGCCGCGCGACAGTTGCGGCCCTCCAGGAGCACACCCTGCAAAGCGGAGCGCACGCCGCCCCGGCCGGTGGCAAACCCGCCCCGGCCCACGGTGTGGTGTTTCAGGAGCCGGTTGCGCAGGTGCCAGGCGCAGACCACGCCCAGGGCCGCATCCGGGGCGTGCTCCTTGAGCTTGGCCTTGATGAACTGGTCGCTGGGCAAGAGCCCGCGGCCGGGCAGCATGCGGGAGCTGGGCACCACGTACACCGCGGCATAGCCCAGGCTCATGGCCTTGCGGCTCACCTCGCCGATCTGGCAATCCGCGCAGGAAGCATCGCAGCAGAGCCCCTTCTCCGGGTCCACCTCGGCCGGGCAATGGAGGGGGCGCAGGCAAAAGGGCAAAAACAGCACCCGCCGCTCAAAAGGGGCCTGGCCGAACCTCTTGCGGAAGTAGCGGTTGCCCGCCCGCACCATCAGCCGCAAATCCAGGCCCGGGCTGATCCTGTCCAAGAGCCGCCCCAGCCAGCCACCGAAACGGCGGAACAGGGCCAAGGTGAGCCGGGGCATGAACAAGCGGCCAAAGAGCAGGGGGCCCATGACCAGGGCGCCCAGCACGGCAAATCCTGCCAGAACGTATATGACGACGGGGATGGTTTCCATCTATCCTGCACCTGCAAAACATTCCACGCCTGCGCCGGCGCGACTTGTCAAAGGTGACATCTCCAAGGCTTCTGGTCAAGCGCTGCCGGCAAGCCGCCCCTCTCGTCCCCCCGTCCCCCCGTCCCCCCCCCGCCCGCCTGCCCGGCCGGGCGGCAAAAAAAGGGCCCTCCACCAAGGGAGGGCCGCCATGCCTAAACAACGCGGTGAAAACTAGGCATTCACCGAAACCATCTCCAAGTCGAAAATCAGGGTGCGGCCGGCCAAGGGATGGTTGGCGTCCAAGACCGCCTCCTCGTCGTTCAGCTCCTTGACCCATACCACTATGGTCTGGTCGCCGGCCTGGGCCTGCAAAGGATCGCCCACCTTGGCCTCGGGGGGGAGCATGCGGCGGGGCACTTTCTGCTCCATGCCCTCCTGGCGCAGGCCATAGCCTTCTTCCGGGGTCACTGTCACCGTCTTGGAGTCGCCGGGCGCCATGCCCACCACCGCCTTGCTGAAACCAGGGATCAGCTCGGTGCTGCCGGCGGTGAACTCCAGGGGCTGGCCGCCCTGGGAACTGTCAAAGACAGTGCCGTCCTCGAACTTGCCGGTGTAATGAACCCGAACCTTGTCGCCTTCTTTGGCTTGCGACATCAAAAACGCTCCTTCCATCCCCCGGCCTATGCGGGGCTTGCGGAAACAAAAAAACCCCCTAACGGGGGCTAACGATCATGGTCTAGCCATTTTTCATAAAATAATATACCAGAAATGAGTTTGGGGGCAAAGCAGGCAGTGGTCCCGCCGCCCGCCGCCCCGCCCTTAGATCAAGTACATATCATCGGCCTGGCGCAGCAGATCCTCGCGGAAATCCGGATGGGCCAGCTCGATTATGGCCAGGGCCCGCTCCCGGCTGGAGCGTCCCTTCAGGTTGGCCACCCCGTACTCGGTGACCAGGTAGTGGGTGTCCATGCGCGGCGTGGTGACCATGGCGCCGCTTTCCAGCCGGGGCACTATGCGGCTGACGGTGCCTCCCTTGGCCGTGCTGCGAAAGGCCAGGATGGACTTGCCGCCCGGCGCATCAAAGGCGCCGCGCACAAAGTCGAGCTGACCGCCGGTGCCAGAGAACTGGTGGCCGGCCAGGAACTCGGAGTTGCACTGGCCCAAAAGGTCCACCTCGATGATGGAGTTGATAGAGATCATGTCCCGGTTGCGGGCAATGACCGAGGGGTGGTTGGTATAGGAGACCGGATAGCTCTCCATGGCCGGATTGTCGTCCATGAACTCCAGCATCTCCTTGTCGCCCTGGGCCACGGTGAATACGTGCTTGTAGGGGTGCAGGCTCTTGCGCGCCCCGGTCACGGCGCCCTTCTTGATGAGGTGCACCATGCCCGGACCGAAGACCTCGGTGTGTATGCCCAGATCCCGGTGGTTCTCCAGGTAGCGGGCCACCGAGTTGGGCAGGCTGCCCACGCCCAACTGGAGACAGGCCCCGTCGGGCACCAGCTCGGCCACGGCCCGGCCGATGGCGTCGTCCTCGGGCTCGGGCTCGGCCGCGGGCATCTCCAGCAAGGGCCGGTCGCTTTCCACCACCGCGTCCACCTCGGAGATGTGTATGAGGGATTCGCCGAACACGCGGGGCATGTTGGGGTTCACCTCCACCAAGCACAAGCCGGCGCTCCTGGCCGCGATGGAGGTGTAGTCATTGGCCGTGCCGAAGCTGAAATAGCCCGCCTTGTCCATGGGCGACACCGTGGTCATGAGCACGTCCACGCCCATGAACTCGGTCAACAGCCGGGGCACCTGATGGAAGTGGTTGGGCATGAAATAGTTGAGCCCCACCTGCACCAGGCCACGCTCCCCTCCGCTCACAAAAGCGCTGACTACCTCCACGCAGTCCGCCAAATCCGGGGCCAGCAAGGTGTCCAGGGCGTGCTTCATGGGCAGAAGCGAAAAGACCTTCAACCGCTTGAGGTCGCCCTGGTGCAGGCGTTGGGCCACGGCGGCCAGCAGTTCAGGGGGCTCGGCCATGGTCAAGCCATGGGCCAAGGTCATTCCGTCGGTTATGCGGGAAACTGCCTCCTGGGGCGACATCAACTTGGCACGGTACTGGGAAGCGTACATGGAGTTACTGTCCTTACGAGTGAGCGCTGCGTTTGAGGATAGAGGCGTCTTGGATTCTCCTGGCCGGGGAGCGCATCTCAGCCACCTTGGCCTCCACGAAGTCTATGACCCGCGACTCGAGGCGCTGGCCTTCCAGGCGGTTGATACGGGGGATGCCGCCCGGGCTCACGCAGTTGATCTCCACCAGCTTGTCGCCGATGATGTCGATGCCCACGAAGTAGAGGCCGTCCTTTTTCAACTGCGGGGCCACGGTACGGCAGATGCGGCGGTCGCTTTCGGTTATCTGGTGCCGGGCCGGGGTGGCGCCGGCGTGGATGTTGGTGCGGAAATCGCCCTCGGCTGGAATCCGGCGCATGGCACCCAGTATCTCGCCGTTGAGCATCAGGATACGCACGTCGCCCTCGCTCTTCACCCGGGCCAGGTATTCCTGCACCATGGTCGCCTCGCGCCGGGGATAGGGCTCAAAGGAACGGACGTAATAATGGATGAGGGAGTTGAGGTTGTCCCGGTCCTGCATGCTCACCTTGATGACCCCCTCGCCCTTGGAGCGGGACAGGGGCTTGATCACCATGGTGCCGCCAAAGTCGTCGATGATCTTGCGGAGGCGCTGGGGATCGCGCGAGATGTGGGTTTCGGGAATGATGTCCGGGAAGTTGAGCAGGTAGAGCTTGCTGTTGGCCGCCATCTGGCCCACGGTGCTGTTGATGATGAAAACCTGGTCGCTGACCGGGGTGAGAAACTCCATGCATTCGTAGTTGAGGGGCGGGTCCTTGCGCAGGAAGACCGCGTCTATGTCGGTGATCTCCTCGAAGATGAGTTCGTCGCGCTTCAGGCAGGCGATGGCTTGCCGCCAATACTCGGCCATGTCCAGTTCTGGCGGCAGGGAGATATTGCGCATGCGGGCCACCAAACGGCTGCCGCGCACGTAAAGATCGTGGGGCTCCAGGAAAAACACCGTGTGCCCCCGCCGGTTGCACTCGTACATCAAATAGCTGGTAGTCTCGTTGAGGGGCTCAATGGACTCCAGGGGATCCATGATAAAAGCGATTACCACGGGACAGCACACCTCCGCTCGTCTGCTGCTTTGCGCAGCCCCCCTCAACCAGGATAAGCGGGCAGGCACCTTGGTAACGAGGCAATACGCATTCTTAAGTAAAATGATATCACAACCCGGCGTTCAGTGCGCTTCCTTGGCCGCGGCCGCATTCAGGGCGAACAGATAGAGGAACACCAGGGCCTGGGGGTTGGCAGCCGCCCGGTCGAACATGGCCTTGAGCTGGGGGCTGAGCTGGCTCATCTCGCCGGCGATGTGCTTGAAGGCCGGGGTGTGGGACAGGTCCAGGCCCTGGGGCACCTGGCGGGGTATCTCGTGGTAGTTCATGCAGCGGGGATGCAGGCTGCGCAGCCGCGCCTTGGGCTTGCGGATGGTGCTGAGCGGACGCCGCCAGTAGGCAGACACGTAGAGCGCCAGGGGCTCGGTGTAGGGAAAGAACACCCGCTTGTTGAAATAGGCGGCCGCGTTCTTGAAAAGCTGGGTGTTGCCGCTGGTCATGTTGTTGATCATCTTGAAGTACATGAAAGGCCAGTAGCCATGGCGCCCCACCAGGTGTTTCACCTCGGGCCACACGCCATAGAACAGCCGCCGGTTCAGAAGGCCCACCCCCCTGAGGCAGTCATAGGAGCGCTGCACGCACCAGCGGTAGTAAAGCCGTATCCAGTCGGAACGGTAGTTGGGCAGCTTGCTGGTGAGAAAGGCCCAGCCAAAGGGTATGTCCGAGGTGAGCCCGAACCACTGCACCGTGTCGGCGTTCTGGCCGGTCATGATGCTGTCGGTGCCTGCCAGGCTGCATAGCCGGTACAGGGAGAAGTTGTAGTGGCAGGCAAAGGGGTCGCGCCGGGCGGCGTGGCGCAGCCAGACCAGGTTTTCGGGCGCCTCGAAATCAATGGCCACGTGGACCAGCTTGCGGCCCGCCAGGGCGGCGTTGATCACCGCGGTGGCAGCCTCCTTGGTGCGCTCGGCATCCTGGTAGGGGGGGTGAAAGTATATGTTGCATACCTCGGCGATGCGCTCGCCAAAGGTCTCCAGCAGGTGGTGGGAGTCTATGCCCGAGCTGTAGGCCAGGGTGTAAGGCCCGGGCTCCAGGCGCCGGCCGATTACCGCCAAGAAATCGCGGTAGTTCAACTCGCGGTCGTGCACCCGCTGGGGATAGACTGCCTGGCGGCGCTTCAGTTCCGCGCCCTGGACTTCATAGACCGTGGCCGGTTGCAGGCGGTGCAGCCCCTTGAGGTAGGTATAGCCCGGCACGCAGGTCTTTTTCTTGTCCATATAGCCCAGGTTGCGCGGGTCATAGGATTCGGGCCGCAGGGGATGGAAGCGGCCCACATGGCGCCACACGTGATCGGTCACCACCACCTGGCCGCGGTCGCTGAACCAATACACGCTGTTGGGAAACCCATCCGAGGTGATGAGCTGCTCCAGGCGGCCCTGGCGGGCGATGAGCAACAAGAACTCGCCCGAGAGCCGGGCCAGGCCGTGGCTCAGGCGGGGATCCTCCAGGTAGGAGCCCAACAGGGCCTCTAGGCTGCGGGCTATCTCGGCCTGATGGGCCTCGTAGCTCAGGTCCTCGTACACCACCAGCCAGCCGGGAAAACCCAGCACCTGCACCTGGCAACCGCCCAATTCGAAACGACCCACCTGGGAGAGCGCCGACTGCCGCGCGATCTCCACCCGGGCGTTCTCAAAGCCCAGCTCCATGCTTGCCTTGCCCCGAAGAAGTAATAGCGGACCAGTAGGGCATCATACCCCGGCCCCGACGGGGGGCACAAGGCCCCTCTCCTGGCTGAGCATATCAGGCCCTGCCCTCCCCTTTCCAGTGGGCTTTGCCACCGGCCAGCCGGCAGCGGCTCCCTCGCAGGCAAGGGCTTCCCATCAGGCGGGCAATCTGCTAAAACTCGGAAAATTATCCGGGCCCCCTGGCCCCCAGTGTGAACGCCCTTGCAAGAGAGAGCAAACATGAAGGTTCTTAAAGACCTGGAGACCAGGATCATCAACCGGGTTAACATCAACCTGCGAGAGATGGACTTTGACCTGCGCCCGTGGCTGCAAGACTTGGTGCCCCTGGAGCAGTTTGCCAAGTTCTACGCCTTCTACGGGCTTACCCCCCACCACCGGCTGCATTTCCACTTTGCCAACTCCACCCTGGCCGGCAGCTACTTCCTGGGCAAGTGCGTGGTGGAGCACTCCATGCTCTACAAGAGCGACATCCGCGGCGATGAGCTGAAAAGCAAGGACGACGACTTCGTGTTCGAGGGACTCACCATACCCCTGCACGCGGACGAGGTTATCCACATCAAGGACTCCTACCTGCTCAAGACCCTGGTGCACAACTTCTCCCATGACCCCGAGTCGCCCGAGGTGTTTCTGATCCAGAACACCGCCTCCCTGCACTACGCCAATATCCACGGCGCGCCGGTGGAGGGCAGCTTCCTGGGCGCCTTCTCCACCATCGACCTCACCACGGTGCACGACACCCTGGTGGGCGAGTTCGCCTACCTGCAAACCGGCGAGATGGCCCATCACTATGTAGCCCCCGGCCAGATATGGATATCCGGCCCCCAATTCGACTTCAAGTACCGCTTCGAGCCCGAGGTGCTGGCCCGCTACGTCCGCCAGCAGCCCGGCCAGAATCCCGAGGGCGAGTTCATCGAGTTCATCGAGTCGCGGGAACAGGACTTCGAGGAGGTGTTCAACTCGGTGCACCTGGAGCGCGAGCTGGAGATTCCCCGGGGCGCTTCGGTCAGCCACTTCGCGGTGGTCAAGGGCGACTGCCAGGTGGGCGAGAACGTGCTGGTGGCCCAGCGCGCCTACCTGGAGGACGCCTACCTGGGCCGCGGGGCCAATGCCCAGGAGAACTGCTATGTCATCGCCTCGCGCCTAGCGGGCTACAACGTCACCGCCCACGGCGCCAAGATCATCCAGGCCGACATGGGCGAAAAGGTGTTCGTGGGCTTCAACTCCTTCCTGCGCGGCAAGCCCGGCGCCGGGCTGAAGGTGGGCGGGGGCAGCGTGGTCATGCCCCACACCATCATGGACCTGGAGGAGCCGGTGGAGGTGCCGCCCGAAACCCTGGTATGGGGGTTCGTGGCCCGCGCCGAGGACCTGGCCCACAACAGCATGCCCTTGGCCGAGTTGGCCCGGGTGAAGGGCGACTTCAAACGGGGCCGCATGGTCTTCACCGGCGACGGCCACGAATTCGTGCATGCCTTCAGCCACCGCATAGACCACATCCTGGAGGCCAACGGCGCCTACTACCAGGGCGACGACAAGCGGGGCCACGCCCAAAGATCCCAGGATATCTCCTTCAGCATCATGCAGCCCTATCCCGAGGGCGACCTCAAGGGCATGTACCCCACCATCGACATCCGTCCCTAGGTTTTACCCCGGCCGGCAAAGACCGTGGCGGCTCCTGTTGGAGCCGCCACGGCCGCCCAGGGGCAAAGGACCGCCTTGCCCCTTTATCCGGCCCTGGGTTAGAGTGGAAACCACGCCCCGCGCACACGACCCCCTTGACCGTCAGCACGCGGCCCTGGCAGGAGACGCGGCATGACCTTGCCTCTGGTCATCTCCATCCCTCATTGCGGCGGAGAGGTGCCGCCTTCCATCCAAGAGGACCTGGCCCTGAGCCCCGCACAGGTGGCCGACTCGATGGACGCGGGCACCCGCGAGATATTCGGGGAGTTGCCGGTGCTGGCCGTGGTCTCGGCCCGCTGGTCGCGGCTGGTGGTGGACCTGAACCGGGCGCCCGATGACCTGGGCGAGCGCGGGGTCATCACCCGCATCGACTACCTGGGCCGGCCGGTGTTCAAGCCGGGCCGCCATCCCGACCGGCCCGAAACCCTGCGCCGGGTCCAGGCCTTCCACCGGCCCTACCACCAGGAGCTGGCCCAGGCCCTGGAGCTGCCCGGCCTGCGCCTGCTCCTGGACTGCCATTCCCTGGACGGGCGGGGGCCGGCGGAGGCGCCTGACCGGGGCCAGCCCCGGGCCGATGTAACCCTGGGCAACAACGGCGGGCCGCAGGGCGAGCCAGACCCCCAACGGGGAGAGCCCACCTGCCCGGCCGGGTTGATGCAGGAGGTGGCCGCCGCCCTGGAGGCAGAGGGATTCAGCGTCTCCCTGAACCACCCCTATGCGGGCGGCTACATAACCAGGCACTATGGCGCGCTGCTGCGAAGCCGGGGCCAGGCCGCGCTCCAGGTGGAATTGAACAAGGACCTGTTTCTCTCGCCCCGGGGCAGGCCGCAAGCCGAGCGCCTGGTCGAGGTGCGGGGGGCGCTCCTGGCCGCCCTGGAGCGCACCCTTCCGCCCGCCTAGCCTTCCCGCCGGCCGGCGCCTAGTAGCACAAGGGCATGGATTTGATCTTGGTGTGCAGCTCCCGCAGCCGACGGCTCAGCTCGGTGCACATCTGCAGGGCCAGCTGGGGATACTCCCGCACCGCCTCCTTGAACTCGCGCTTGTGCAGCACCAGGCAGCGGGTGGGCTCCTTGGCGGTCACCGTGGCCGAGCGGGGGGAGTCGTCAAACAGGGCCATCTCGCCGAAGTAGTCGCCCGCGCCCATGTCGGCCAGGTCCACGCTGCAACCATCGTCGGTGTTCTTGCTCACCGTGACCTTGCCCTCCACCACCAGGAACATGGTTTCGCCCACCTCGCCTTCCTGGATGATGGTCTGGCCGGGCTCGAACCACTGCTCCTCGCACAGGCTGGCCACTGCGGCCAGCTCGTTCACCTTGAGTCCCTTGAATATCTCCATACCCCGAAGGAGCACGATCTTGTCGGTCAAGCTGGTGGCTTCCTGCATGACAGACTCCTCTATGGCCTCGGCCTTGCCGCCGGCTGCCTCCAAGAGGCCGGCCAACAGCCAAAGGTGGCGGTTGGGGGAATCGATTAGGCGGTCCCATTGTTGGGGGTCGAGCTGCAAGCCGCCGTCCCGGGAGGCCAGGATCAAGGTGAGGTACTGGACCAGCCAGTCGTCCCTGACCAGCAAACGCTGGATCTGCTCCTCGCGGTCTCCCAGCTCGGCGGGCAGCTTGAACAAGCGGCGCCCCACGGCCAGGCACTCGGCGGGATCGGCCTTTTCCAAAAGGGGCAGCATGGCCTCGGAGAGCTGGTGGCCCACCACCTCCTCCAAGGCTTCCAGCGCATTGGAGCGCAGGCGCTCGTCCGCCGAATCCAGGCCCCGCAGGATGATGCCCATCTGGCCGCTCTGGTCCTGGGCGGCCAGGGCCCGCAGGATGTGCTCCAGGATGATTTCCTGTCTCTCCTGCAAGTGGCTGACCAGCAGGTCCCTCTCCGGCGAAGGCGGGAAGTTCTTCTCCAGCCAGCGCGCCTCCAGCAGGCGGGTGTAGGCCTGGGACAGGTAGAGGCGGGCAAAGCTGATTACGTCCTGGTCGCTGATCTGCAAGGACTCCAGGAGATGGAAGAGCCCCTCGCGGACCTTGCGCTGGGGCGTGGCCAGGCCCTCGATGAGCAGGGCCAGGTCCAAATCCGGGGCGGTACGCAGCTTGCGCTGGGCCAACTCGGCCAGCTCGGGGTTGGGATGACCCAGGAGCTGGATGAAGGCCCGCACCGCGGTGGGCTCTTCCACGGGCAGGTGCTCCAACACGGCCAGGGGTACGTGTTCCGGGTCCGCCATTACCCGGGCCAACACCAGCCTGGGCGCCTCTGGGTCGTCCAGGCGGGTGAGGGCCAGGAGTATCTCGCCGATCACCCGGCCGTCCTGCTCGCGGTTGAGGAGCGCCCGGAGGGGCGCCAGGTAGGCCCGGTTGCCCGAGCCGCCGGCCGCGATGGCCCCGGCCCGGCGCTCCTGGGGATCGTCCGAATGCAGCCAGTCCTGAATGATCGCGTCATAGCCCTGGGGGTCTTCCTCGTAGAGCCCGCTCATGGCCTGGGCCTTGACCGTGGGGTCGTCGCTCTGCTCCAACAGCCAGCGCAGGAAGTCTCCCGAGTGCTCCCGGGGAAACCGCGCGGCCGCGGCGGCCAAGGCGGCCTGCAACTCGGGCCTGCCTTGCCGGGCCAGCTCCTGGAAGACCTCGATCGCCTCCTCCGCAGCCTCGGAGGAAACCAAGGGAACCAGGCCCATCACGGTGCGGTCGTCGCGCTGGCGGATCAGCTCCAGGATGTGCCGGTCCGCCTCGGGCACCTCCTGGGACTTGAGCATCTCCGCATACCACACGCAGGCCTCGCCCTGGGCATCGTGGCAAGCCTGCACCAGGCGCTCCTGGGCGCGCTTGTCGCCAAAGAGCCGGCCCAGTTCGCCCTCCTCCAGGGAGCGCAGGTCCACCACCTTGCGGGAGACCAGGTCCAAGAGGATGTCCGAATAGCTGCGCTTGAGCCAGATGGTGGTGGCCACCCACATCAGGCCAAAGGCGATGCCAAAGATGGACAGGTAGCGCGGGTGCATCACCCCCTCGGCCAGCAGTATGAAGCCCGAGCCCAACAGGGAGCCGATGCGCACCACGGTACCCCGCAAGAACGGCCGCAGGATGGGGCGGTAGCGGGCCGGAAATAGGCCCATCAGGATGTCGCGGGCCGGGTTGTTGATGGTGACCCGCAGGACCACGGTGGTGATGCGGGCATACACCGCGGCAAACACGTCGAAGCGCCAGAGGAAGCCCACAAAGGCGATGACATAGTTGGCCGGGTGGAACATCAGCGCCACTGGCAGCCCCCAGCGGGTGTAGAGCTTGCCCACGAAAAGCAGGATCACCAGGCTGATTATGTTCTGGATACCGCGGAAATAGCCGAAGAACTGGATGAGTCCCTGCTCGGTGCCAAAGGTGGCGTTCACCGCATAGTTGAACTGGTAGTTCATCACCGGGATCATCACGTTGGGCAGGAAGGTGAGCAGGACCAGGATCTTTATGAGGGTGGACTCCTTGAGCATGGGCCACACCTGGCGCATCTCCTCCACCAGGGACGAGCGGTGTTTGCCCTTTTTGGTCCGGTATTCGCCAAGGGGCAGGGAGGGGAACAGGCTGTCCATGCGCCACACCACGGCGGCCGCGCAGCAGGTGCTGAAAAGGTAGGCCACCATCAGATTGTCCATGCGGATCAGCTTGGCCAATTGGGGCGTGCCAAAGCTGCCCATAATGGCCCCCAGCACCCCCCCCGCGGCGATGAGCGGGAAGATGCGCTTGCTCTGGCGGGTATTGAACAGGTCGTTGGCCAGGTTCCAGAAAAGGAGTGCGAACAGGGCCTCGAACTGGGCCTTCAGGAGAAACAGCACCGGGTAGATGAACTCAGAATGGAAATACACCGGCAGGCGCAGCACCGCCACCAGGGAACCGCAGGAGAACAGGGTGTAGGCCAGGAGCCGGGCGCCGCTCACCCTGCGCATGACCCCCGCCATGAAACCCATTACCACAAAGGTGGTGACGGCGTTGGCCATGTAGACCAAGGGCAGGTATTCCACCCCGAAGCGCTTGAGAAAGGCGGTTTCCGCGAAGTTGTTGAAGACCAGGTTGGAGCCCCGGATGAGGAACAAGAGCGCCGCCGACCAGAGGAAGACCTTTATCTCCCCCGGCTGTATCTTGAAAAATTTTCCCGCCAGGTTCCTCATGCTCCCGCCCAAACGATCGTCCCAGGCCGCCCAGTGGAATCCGGGCCATCATATCCCGGCCGTCCGGAGGCCGCAAGCACGGCGGCTGGCGGATGCTCAGCCACCCAGGCGGCACTCCCCGCCGGGCAGAAGCTCCGGCGCGCCGGGCTCGGCGTAGTGGCAGGCGCAAAGATGATCCTCTCCCACCAGGTGCCAGGCCGGCGCCTCCATTGAACAGCGGGTGCGGTGGGCCGGCTTGCAGCGGGGGAAGAAAGCGCAGCCCACCCCGGAGGAGGCCGCCGGCCGCTCGGCCTTGAGAAGGGTGCCGAAGTGGGGGATGTCCTTGCAGCGGCCGAACTTGGGGGTGGCGTCCAGCAGGGCCTGGGTATAGGGGTGGCGGGGATAGCGGATCACCTCCCCGGCCGGTCCGATCTCCATGAGGTTGCCGCGGTAGATGACTCCCACCCGGTCGCACAGGTAGCGCGCCGAGGCCAGGCTGTGGGTGATGAAGATGATGGTGGTGCCCAACCGGCGGCGCACGCCCAGGAGCAGCTCGAATATCTGGGCCGAGTAGGAGGCATCCAGCATGGAGGTGGGCTCGTCCGCCACCAGCACCAGGGGCTCCAGGATCATGGCGCGGGCAATGGCCACCCGCTGGCGTTGGCCGCCAGAGAGCTGGTGGGGGAAGCGGTAGGCGTATTCTTCCGGCGGCGACAGCCCGGCCTGCTTGAGCGCGGCCAGAACCATCTGCTCGCGCTGGCTGCCCTTGGCCAAGCCCTGGGTGAGAAGCGGCTCGCCCACGCTGTCCATGATGGACAGTTGGGGGTTGAAGGACTGGTAGGGATCCTGGAAGACCATCTGCACCTGGCGGCGGTAGTGCTGGAGCGCCTTGCCCTTGAGGTCCCCGATCTCCCGGCCCTGCAACGATATCTCGCCGTGGTCGGGCTTTTCCAGGCCCACGATCAGCCGGCCGGCGGTGGTCTTGCCCGAGCCGCTCTCCCCCACCAGGCCGAAAATCTCGCCGGCCCGAACCTGCAGGCATATCGCGTTCAGGGCCACGACCTCCTGCCGGCCGCGACCCAAGAAGTCGCCCCGGCTGAAGTAGCGCTTGGTCACCTCGCGCAGTTCCAGGATGACCTCGCCCGCCCGTGTCATGTCCACTCGCTTTCCCTTGGCCGCCTCACGCCCGCGCCCCGCGCCCCGTCGCGCTCCCCGTCGCCCCCCGTCGCGCCCCCCGTCGCTCCCGCCGCCCCCCGTCGCTCCCCCTAGCAATTGTCGCACAGCACCATATGGCCCTCTTCCACCTGGTGCCAGGCCGGACGCTCCAGCCTGCACTGGGCCTCGGCGTGAGGGCAGCGATCGCAGAAGCGGCAGCCCATGATGGTGCCCACCAGGCGGGGCGGTTCGCCGGGTATGGGTTTTAACTCCTGGCGCTCCCCGGCCAGGGTGGGGAAGGAGGCCACCAGGGCCTGGGTGTAGGGATGGCAGGAGCGAAAGAACACCTGGTCGGTGCTTCCTATCTCCACCAACTGGCCCGCGTACATCACCCCGATGAAATCGCACACCTCGGCCACGATGGATATGTCGTGGCTGATGAGTATGATCCCGATGTTGAACTCCCGCTGGAGATTCTTGGTCTCCTTGAGTATCTGGTCCTGCACTATCACGTCCAGGGCGGTGGTGGGCTCATCGGCGATGATCAGCTTGGGCTTGTTGGCCAGGGCCATGGCGATGATGGCCCGCTGCTTCATGCCCCCCGAGTACTGGTGGGGGTAGTCGTCGATGCGCTCCACCGGCAGGCCGACCAGTTGATACAGGCCCTCTACCCGGCGGCGGGCCTCTGCCTTGCCCACCTCGGGGTGGTGGGTCAAGATGGCCTCGATCATCTGGTCGCCCACCCGCTGCACCGGGTTGAGGGCGTTCATGGCGGCCTGGAATATCATGGCCACCTCTTGCCAGCGCACCTGGCGCAGCTCCTCCTCGTCCATGGCGCCCAGGTCACGGCCGTCCAGGATCGCGCGGCCGCCGGTGATGCGGCCGTTGGGGGGCAAAAGGCCCATGAGCGCCATGCCGATGGTGGTCTTGCCGCAGCCGCTCTCGCCCACCAGCCCCAGGGACTGGCCCGGCTCCAGGCTGAAGCTCACCTCGTCCACCGCCTGCAACAGGCCGTCCCGGGTCTGGTAGCCGATGCTCAGGTTTTGCACTTCCAACAGCGCCATGGCCTAACCCGCCGTGGTTTCGTCGCGCAGCCTGGGGTCCAGGACCTCGTCCATGGCCCGCCCCAACATGTAGAAGGACAAGGTGATGAGCGAGATGCAAAGGCCGGGGGGCAGCAGCCAGTAGGGAGCCCGGAACATGTGACCGGTCTTCCACACCCATTGCAGCATCATGCCCCAACTCACGGTGCCCGGGTCGCCGAACCCCAGAAAGGCCAGCGCCGCCTCGATGACAATGGCCGAGGTGACCCGGAAGGTCATGTAGAGGAAGGCGAGCGGCAGCACGTTGGGCATGATGTGGCGGAAGATGATACGGCTGTGGCTGGCCCCCGCCACCCGGGCCGCGTCTATGAAGGGCCTTTGCTTGAGCGACAGGGTCTGGGCCCGGATCACCCGCGACACCCCCGGCCAGCGGAAGAGCGCGATCATGATCACGATGGTCCAGATGTTGAGTTGGCCGAACAGCGCCGCCAGCATGAGCACCACCAGCAGGGTGGGCATGACCATGATCATGTCGGCCAGGCGCATGAGCAGGGTGTCCGCCGCTCCGCCCAGGTAGCCCGCGGTCATGCCGAAGGCCGTGCCCAGCACCACCGACATGAAGGCTGCGGACACGCCCACCATGAAGGCCACCCGGGCCCCGGCCAACAGTTGGGAGAAGATGTCGCGGCCCATGAAGTCGGTGCCCAGCCAATGACGCCAGGAGGGGCCGGTGGAGGCCAGGATCTGGGGGTCCACCCCGGTCATGGGGTTGTACATGGGGTCGATCAAGGGCGGGATATAGGAAAAGGCCGCCATGAGGCCGAACATGGTCAGGAGGGCGAGCCCGATCCTGCCCAGGGGATTGGAGCGGAACACCCGCCAGTCCTCGGCCAGGCGCTCCTTCCACAGGTTGCGCCGCGCCGCCCCCAGGGCGGTTGCCGTCTGGTTGGCTAGCATCCCGCCACCCTTCTAGTACCTGATCCTGGGGTCCAGGTAGACATACAGCACATCCACGACCACGTTGGAGAAAAGGACCACCGCGGCTATCAAGAGAAAGCAGGCCTGGGCCAGGGGGTAGTCGTTGTGACTCACCGCGAACACTAGTTCGCGGCCGATGCCCGGCCAGGAGAACACCGTCTCGGTGAGGGCGCCGCCGTTGATGGAAAAGGCCAGGGAAAGCCCCACGCTGGTCACCACCGGCAGCATGGCGTTGGGCGCGGCGTGGCGGTTCCTGATGTCCCGTTCCTTGAGCCCCTTGGCCCGGGCGGTGATTATGTAGTCCTCTTTCAGGGTGTCCAGCATGGAGCTGCGCATCACCAGGAGGTAGGAACCGAAATGGATGAGGAACAAGGTGGCCAGGGGCAGGACCATGTGTATGGCCACGTCCCACACCTTTTCCCACCAGGCGATGTCCGGCTCCAGCCACACCTCCTCCGACACCATGCCGGTAATGGGCAGCCAGCCCAACTGGTAGCCGAATATCCACACCAAGAGCAAGGCGAGCCAGGGCAGAAACAGGGTATGGGTAACCAGGGAGGCCACGGTGAACGCCAAATCCGTGGCCTTGCCCTTGGACCAGGCTGCTATCTTGCCCCAGGAGATGCCCACCAAGGCCGAGAGGATCACCGCGGTGGTGAAAAGGAGCATGGTGTTGGGAAGCTTCTCCCAGATCACCTCGGCCACCGGCGTGCCGTAATGAAAGGAATAACCGAACTGGCCGGTCACGAAGTTCTTGAGATAGAGCGCGTACTGCTTGTAGAGGGGCTCCTTGAGGCCCAGTTGCTCCACCAGGTGCTCGGCCTCCTCGGGGGTGAGGTTGGGGTCCACCATGCGCTCCACCGGGTCGCCCGGAGCCAGGCGAAAGAGCACGAACAGCAAGGTGAGGATCAGGAACAAGACCACCACCACCTGGAGCAGCCGTTTGAAGATGAAGCGCTTCATGGTTCCTGGCCCTGGCTCCCCTGCCTAGATGCGGCCGCCTATCTGGGTTTTATCTGGCACAAGGACCAGATGTTGCCGATGCCGCCCAAGGTCGGCACCCAGCCCTTGAAGCGGTCCTTGCGCACCCCCTCCACCAGCATTGGATTGTACAGCGGAATATAGGGCACGTCCCTCAAGAGTATCTCCTGCATCTTGAATATCTGCTCGCGCCTCTTTTCGGGGTCCAGGGCGCCGTCCGAGGCCACGGCCAGCTTGTCGAACTCGGGGTTGTGGTAGCCGGCCATGTTCCAGCCCCTGGGCTTGTCCTGGCTGGAGTGGAAAAAGGCGCGCAAATAGCCCGGATCCAGGGAGAGGCGGCCGTAGCCCAGCACAAAGCAGTCAAAGTCGTGCTGCGCCTTGACCCGCTGGATCAAGGCGCCAAAGGCCATGGGCCGCGAGACCACCGGGATGCCCACCGCGCGCAGCCACTCCTGGATGATCTGGCCGCTCATGGCCCGATGGGGGTCATAGTCGGCCGGCGGGGTGAGGATAACCAGCCTGCGCATGGGCTGGCCGTCCGGCAGGCGGATCCCCTCGCCCTGCTGGATCTCGCCCTGGCTGTCCACCGGGGGCACCTCCCAGGTGTAGCCCGCCTTCTTCAATATCTCATAGGCCCTTTTGATGCGCTGGGCACGGCTCAAGCCCTGGCCATACCGGGGCAGCTCCGGGTTGTAGAAGAACTTGTTGCCCGGCGGGATTAAGGAATGCATGACCTCGCCGTAGCCCTGCAGGATGCGCTTTATGATGAAGTCCTTGTCTATCAAGGTGGCCACCGCCCGGCGGAAGGACACATCGCTCATGGGCCGGCGGCGCAGGTTGAAGCCCAGATAGTACAGCCCGCTCTTGTTGCAGGTGAAGAGCCGTATGGCCGGGTCATCCCGCAGGTCCCGGAGATAGCCGGCCTGGATGCCGTTCCAGTACATGTCTATGTCGCCCTTGCGCAGGGCCAGCACCGCGGCGTCGGCCGTACCGTAGACCTTGAAGATGATGCCCTTGATAAAGGGCCCCAGCTTGTGCCCGGCAATGGTAAGCCCCTGGCCGAAGAAATGGGGATTCCGCTTCATGTAGATGAACAGGCCCTTTTTCCACTTGGTCACCATGAAGGGCCCGGTGACCACCGGGTTCTTGAAGTCGTGCCGCAAGAGGGCGGAAAGCGACCGCGTGGTGCCCTCCAGCGACTTGACCAGGGGCTCCCACTGCTTTTTCTGCACAATGGGCGTGGTCAGGGTGCGGGACAGGAAGATGGCCTTGGGCTCCTTGAGGGTGAACCTCACGGTATGCGGGTCGAGCGCCTCCACCTTTTGCACGAACTTCCACTTGGAGTAATGGCGGGGCATCTTGAAGAGGTAGATCATCTCGCCGGTGAACACCACGTCACTGGCCGTGAAGTCGGTGCCGTCGGACCATTTGGCCCGGCGCAGCTTCACCGTGCAGGTAAGGGTCTTGAGATCGAACTTGGGAGGCTCGGCCGCCAGCCAGGGAACCAGCTTCAGGCTCTTGGGCTCGCGCAGATACAAGGGCTGGTACATGAGGCTCAAGACCCGCTTGGACCAGGCGTCCGTGGCCAGCCACAAGTTGAGGCTCTTGGGCTCCTCCAAGACGCCTATCTTGATTATGTTCGCGCTGGCCGCCTGGGCAGGCGGGGTGCAGGTGGTCCCAAAGGCAAGGAACATCACTGCCGCCCCGGCCAACACCGCCAGAAGCAGGGGATAAAACCTATTGGTGTTCTTCACTACCGAACTCCCTATTCCCCCCGTGATGGACAGCCCACCTTCAGGCGGTGAGCCAAACTATACTAAGTATAAAGGCATAGTGGCCTGGGCCGCCAATACAATCAATAGTCATTACCAATTGTGTGGCTATGTCTGCGCGCGTGCCCGCTCCAGGGCGAAATCCAGGATGCGGGCCGCCATGTCCAGGCCCGTGGCTTGTTCCAGGCCCCGGAAGCCGGGCGTGTAGTTCACCTCGCCCAGCCAGAGCACCCCTTCTGCGTCCTGCATCAAATCCACGCCCGCGATGTCCAGGCCCACCGCCGCGGCGGCCTGCCGGGCCAGGCCGGCCAGCCCGCTTTCCACCTCCAGGGCCCGGCCCTGGCCGCCCAGGTGCACGTTGGCCCGGAAGTCTCCCGCAGGTGGTGATATCTCCATGGCGCCGGCCACCTCCTGGCCCAGGAGCAGCACCCGGATATCGCGCCGCCCCTGGGGCGGCAAGAAGCGCTGCACCAAGACGCCCTGGCGTTGCTGCATGACCTGGCTCAGGCGCTCTTCGCCCAAGAGGGGGTCGCTGCCCGCTTCCTGCACCAGAAACACGCCCGCGCCCTGGCGGCTGCTGACCAGCTTGACCACCACCGGCGGCCCGCCCAGGCGCTCCAGCGCGTCGGCATAGCCACGGGCCGAGTTGACCAGGTAGGTGTCCAAGACCGGCAGGCCGGCCGCGGCCAGGACCTGGAGGGTGAGGAACTTGTGGCGGCAGATGCCAATGGCCCGGGAGCCGTTCACCAGGGGCAGCCCCATGAGTTCCAGGTGCCGGAGCAGGGTGTGGGAGTAGTCGCTGATGGTGGCGCCCACCCGGGGCAGCACCACTGAGAGCCCCTCCAGTTGGGGCAGGCCGGCTGCCAGGGGCTTGCCCCCGGCCAGGCCGCACCACAGGCGGAAGGGATGCAGCAACGACACCCGCACTCCCTTGGCCGCGCCGGCCTCCAGCAGCCTGCGGTTGGGATGGTAGCCCGCGTCGCGGGCGGTGATGATGCCCAGATGCACTTTTATTCTCCTGCCCGGCTAGTCATCCTGGTCCCGGGGGGTCCAGATGGCCACCTCCTTGCCCATCTCCTCACTATAGTAGCTGAAGAGCGGCCGCGAACCGTGGCGGGCGGTGAGCATCTGGGCTGTCTTGTTGTCCTCCGCGATCACCAAGAAGGTCTTCTTGCCCTGGGCCCGGGCCAGGCATCCCCGCACCAACTCGTCCCCCACCCCCAGGCCCCGATACTCGGGCCGCACCACTATGTAGCCACGCTCCAAGTGCTCGCTGAAATCAAGGCCCGTGCGCTGGCGCACCTTTTGGATATATTCGGGGCGGGGGCGCTTGAGGGTCTCGGTGGCTACCATCATGCCTTCTTCCATGGCATAGGCAATCAGATAGGCCTGCTCCAGGTTGCGACGCAGCCAGTTGGGCTTCACCTTGCCGGCCGATAGAATGAGTTCCAGGATGCGGTCCACCTGTGGCGGGTCGAGTTCAGGGTAGCGGACAAAATAATACTCCACTGCTTCACCCAGGCGGTAGACCGTGCCGTCTGCGCGCACTCTCTGGCAGCGGGTCTTGGCCACCCCCTGTTTCCGCACGTAGAGCAGCAGGTGGGCCGGGGCGTCCAGCCAGCGCCACAAGGGCCGGCCGGGCATGGGCGGCAGGTCCCCCACCTTGGGCTCGGGCAGCGAGGCGGGCGGGGGCCCGCTGAAGCCCGTAGCCGGCAGCAGGGGCTGCACCACCGAATGGGCCAAGTTGGGGTTGGCCGCGCACCAGGCAGCCAGGCGGTCACCCCCGCCCCCCCCGTCGCCCCCCCCGGCGCCCCCGCCGTCGCCCCCCCCGTCGCCCCCCCCGGCGGCTGGCAGCTCCACCTGGTTCCACAGGCCCAGGCGGGAAGTGGCGCGCAAGGCGGCTTCCAGGGCGCCGGGCTCGGTGCCGGGTTCCACCTGCCAGCGGATCACCCCCAGGCCGGCAGCGCGCCTCGACTCCAGTTCCTCGCGCGCGGGCACCTGGCCCGGCTGGAGGACCTCAACGCCATCCTTCACCAACTCAGGCGCCAGGTAGCCGTCCAGGCCGCTGTAGTCCGGCGGCCGGTCGCCCGGGTCTGGCAGGCCCAGGGCCGCGCACAGGGCAGCCGGGTCGTCCCCGTAGAGCCAGCCCAACCCAGGAGGCGGAGGGGAAACGCCCAGCCCCGGCCCCCAAAACAGGACCTCCAGGCCGGACCGCTTTTCCCTTGCCATCTCCAGCAGGCTGAGGGCGGCCAGGAGCTGGTCCGGCCGGAGCACGCAGAGCACCATGGCCCGGGCCCCCTGGATTCTCTCCCAGAGGCGCTGCCGCAAGGGGCCAAAGGGGTTGCCCGGGTCGCGGCTGAAGGCCAGGGCCGAGTTCCAGTCAGCCACCCCGGGGTGATGCAGGCCGTTCCAGTGCAGGCGTAAGGGGAAATGGGCCAGGGAGGCCAGGGCCAAGAGATCGTCCATCTCCCGGCGGGCGGCGACCAGGGATTGGGGATCATAGAACCGCTCGCCGCGAAAGGCGCCAGCCACCTGCCGCGCTTCTTGGCAACGGCCCTGCCACTTGTCCGGGCCTTGGGCCAGGTCCTGGGCCAGGGCTTCCAAGCGCGGCTCGACCAGGCCCTCGCAGCCCCTTGTCCTGGCCCGCGCTGCGGCCAGCTCCGCCATTTCCAACAAGCGCCCCGGCGAAAGCAGGCAGTTGACCACAAAGTCCTGGTTGGCGTCATACACCTCGGCCGCCACCCCGGCCGCCTCGAGCCTGGCCGCGGCCAGGGCGGGCAGGCGCGGCGGCGCGGCGGCGCTCACCAGGGGCGGGTGCACCAGAATGATGGAATCGGGTTTGCTCACCGGATCACGTTGTTCCCTGCCGGTCGTGCCGGCCAGCGTCTGGGGGGGTGTTTGGGTGAGACACCTGCGGGCGACCACCCAACCCTAAAACACCAGGGCCTGGTGGCGTCAAGCCCTTTGTGCGCCGACAGCGGCCGCTATCGGCACCAACCGCTGAACCCGGCTCAGCGGTCGCTCCAATACTGCTGGCGTATCTTGCGCTTGAGTACCTTGCCCATGGGACTGCGGGGAAAGTCCTCCACGAACTCCACGCTCTTGGGCTTGAGATAGTCGGCCAGGTGCGCGGCGCAGTAGTCCAATATCTCCTCCTCGCTGGAGCTTTGGCCGGGCTTGAGGATGATGAGCGCCTTGAGGGCCTCGCCCCAATGAGGATCGGGCACGCCCACCACCGCCACCTCGGACACCTTGGGGTGGGCCTGCAACACCTCCTCCACCTCCTTGGGGTAGATGTTCTCTCCTCCGCTGATGACCATGTCGGTCTTGCGGTCCACGATATACAAATACCCCTCTTCGTCAAAGCGGCCCAGGTCGCCCAGGGTGAACCAGCCGTCGCGGAAGGAGCGGTGGTTGTTCTCCTCGTCGTTGTAGTAGCCGCTGAAGAGCGAAGGCGCCTTGATGTATATCTCGCCCACCTCGCCCTGGGGCACCTCCCGCCCTTCATCATCCACCAGCTTGAGATGCACGTCATACACCGGCCGTCCCACCGACTTGGGCCGCTCCAGCATGGCCCGGCCGCCGATGGTGCACAGGATGAGGGTCTCGGTGGAGGCGTAGTGTTCGAAGAGGATGGGGCCGAAGCGCTCCACCACCCGGCGCTTCAGCTCCACCGGCATGGGTGCGCCGCCGCTGTTCAAGACCCGCAGGCTGGAAGTGTCGTATTTCTGGTGGTCCGGCAGGTCCAGGATCGCCTTGTACATGGTGGGCACCAGGAAGCTGGAGGTCACCCGGTGGCGCTGCACCAGCTCCAGATACCCGCGGGGCCGGAAGCCGCGGGTCACCACCACCGTGCCTCCGAAATAAAAGGCCAGGGAGCAGTTGCGCGGCGCGGTATGCCAAAAGGGCCCGGGATAGAGCGCCACCTCGTCCTGGTCGTAGCCATACTCCAGGGCCTTGTACAGGTAGCCCACCACGATGGCCCGGTTGGAGATGATGGCCGCCTTGGAGCGGCCGGTGGTGCCGCCGGTGTAGCCCAGAAAGAGCGGATCCTCGTGGTGCAGCTCCACCTCGGGCTCCACCTCATCCGCGCCGGCCAGGGCCTTTTCATAGGACATGAGCCCGGCCGGTGGCTCGTCCGGCCCCAGCACCAACACCCGGCCGCCCAACTGCCGGCGGACCTCGGGCGCCAACTGGTCCAGCACCCCGCTGAATTCCGGCCCCAGCACCAGCGCGCTGCTGTGGCTGTGTTCAAGCCGGTAGCTCACTTCCCTGGGCCTCAGCCGGTGGTTGATGGGCACCATCCATACCCCCAGCTTGGCCAGGGCGTGATAGACCTCCAGGTATTCGGGGCAGTTCTTGGCCAGGATGGCCGCCTTGTCTCCCTTGGCCAAGCCCAGGCCGGTTATCGCCCAGGCCAGGCGGTTCACCCTGGCGTTGAACTCGCGGTAGGTGAAGGAGCGCTCCGGCCCGATGAGGGCGATCTTGTCTGGAAACAAACGGGTGGTTCGGGTGAGGGCCTTGCCCATGAGCATGAGGGATCTCCTTTCGGCCTGCGGGGGGACGTAGGGGGGCGGAGGGGGACGGCGCCAAGCCAGTGGCCCTTGGCGGCAAAGGCGCCGCCAAATGGCTTCAGGCCGCCGGCACAGCCACCCTCCCCCGCTTGTAGTTCAATATGAGCACCCCGCAGAGCACCAAGGCCGCAGGCACCAGGATGTAGTAGTTTCCCGAGGCAGCGCAAATCATGAACCCCAGGCCGCTCATCACGGCCAGCAGCCGCTCGGGCACCTTGAGATGGGTCACGAAGTAACCCACGAAGCCAACCTGGAAGATGACCAGGCCGGCCATGGTCAACGCCACCGCCAGCATCACCTCCAGGCCGGCGTGACCCGGCGCCAGCAGAAGCGCCCCGTTGTAAGCGAACACAAAAGGAATCAAAAACCCTGCCGCGGCCGCAGCCATGGAATGCCAGGCAGTGCGCGCGTAGGGCGCTTCGGCTATGCGCGAGGCCACGATGGCCGCCATGCCCACCGGCGGGGTGAGGGCCGAGAAGGCGCCGAAGTAGAAGGCGAACATATGGGCCTGAATGGGCTCCAGGCCCAGGTGTATCAAGGCCGGGATGGCCACCATGGCGGCCAGCAGGTAGGCCGCCACCGTGGGCACCTCCAGGCCCAGCACGATCACGCAGGCCATGCAGATGAGAAGCGCCAGGAACAGGCTGCCGTGGGACCAGGCCTCCACCGAGTAGCCGATGGTGAGCCCCAGGCCGGTCTTGGTGACCAGGGCTATGATGGGGCCCAGGGTGGCGCAGGCCACCGCCACCTTGGCGCCGGTGACCGCCCCCTTGACGCAGCCTTCCCGGAACTGGCGCCAGGAGGGCCTGGTGGCGGGGAACAGCAGGCTCAACATCACCAGGCTGGCTATGCCCCAGAAGGCGGCGAACATCTCGGGGTAGCCCCGGTACAAAAGCCCCATGATGACCACCAGGGGCACCAGGAAAAGCGGCGCAAACCAGAGCAGCCTGGTGGTGTCCGGCTTTTCCCGCAGCAGCCCCAGGTTGCTCTTCAGGGCATGGAAATGCACGAAAAGCCCCACCGAGAAGAAATAGAGCAGCGCGGGCAAGGCGGCGGAGAGGATTATCTTGGCATAGGTGGTTCCCAGAAGATCGGCCATCACAAAGGCGCCGGCTCCCATGATGGGCGGCATGATCTGGGCCCCGCCCGAGGCCGCCGCCTCCACCGAGGCCGCCACTGCCGGCTTGTAGCCCACCCTTTTCATGAGGGGAATGGTAAAGGCGCCGGTGACCGCGATGTTGGGGGTGGCCTGGCCGGTGGTGGTGCCCATCAGCGCGCTGGCCACCACCGCGGTCATGGCCGGCCCGCTACGCGAGTGGCGGCCCACCAACTTGCCCAGCTCCAGGAAGAAGTCATTGGCCCCCAGCCCGCCCAGCATGCCGCCGAACAGCACGAACAGGAAGATGATATTGGCCGAGATGATGAGGATGGTGCCCCAGAGGTCATAGGAGCCAAAGGTGAGCGCCACGGTGGTGATCACCTCGTCCACCGAAAGGATGGGGCCGCCCAGGTGGCTGCCCCAAAAGCCATAGGCCAGGAGCAAAAGCGCCATCAGGGGCAGGATATAGCCGAAGCTGCGCCAGCAGGCCACCAGCACGATGAGCAGGATGGCGAAGCCCACTCCCACGTCCAGGCCCTGGGGAAAGCCCTGGTTGAAGAGCAGGCGCTCCAGGTTCACCCACAGGTAGCCCACCGAGCCCAGGGAGCCGGCCAGGAGAAGCAGATAGGGCCAGAGGCGCTTGCCGCTCCTGGCGGCGGTGAGAAAGATCAATACCAAGGCAAAGAGCAGGTGGATCATGCGGTGCTGTATGGTGCCCACCAGCGACACGTACACGTTGGCCAGGTGGTAGAGGGCCATGGCAAAGGCGACTGCCGCAATGGCGATGTCCAGGATCCTAGCGCGCAAACTGCATCCCGCTCTCGGGGCCGGCGCCGGGTCCTTTGCCGGCGCCGGCCGGATTGCAATCAAGACCGGCTGGGGGGGCAATCCCCCTCCCCAGCCTGATTCTTCTTCTCTCAAGGGGACGGGTGATCCAAGGGCCGGCCCCGGGAGCCGCTACTCCATGGGATAGATCTTCCGGAAGTAATCCAGGCCATAGGGAATGCCCTTGTCCTCGAAGAACTTGCGGGCCCCGGGATGCCAAGCCGCCTTGGGGGCCGGGTAGGCGCCGTAGCGGTTTGGGGTCCAGTTCTTGCCCGCGCTGTGATAGGTCTTCAAGTCGCCACGGTACTTGTCCATGATGGAGAGGATTTCATACACCACCTCCGCGGGCATCTCCGGGTAGACCGCCCAGGCCAGGACGATGTTCCAGCCGGTGACCTTCCGGCGGGGCACCCCCTTGCCCAGGGCGCCGGCAGGCACCGTGGCGGTGGAGCCGTAGGCCGCGCCAAAGAGCTTGGCCGAACGCTCGCGCATGGCCTTGGTGGCGGTGACAAAGTAGACCTTGCGCTTGCTCATGAGTTCCTTCAGCTTGGGCACCGTGGTGTACACGCCCGGGCCCCGCTCGGGCAAGAAGGAAAAGGCCGCGTCCACCTTGCCCAGGATCATGTCATTGTAACCCGCGTAGCCGGTGAACTGCCACTTGATGGAGTCCACCACATCCTTGCCCGCGCCGGCGATCAAGGTATAGGTCAGGTCGAACTTGGTGGTGCCCTTGGGCCAGGTGGCCACCCGCTTGCCCTTGAGGTCGGCCAGGGTCTTGATGTCCGGGTCCAGGGTGATGATCACGCCGGCCAGGGACTGCTGGTAGGCCATGACCATGAGGTCCTTGTAGGCCTGGGGCTTGTCGTTATAGGGCGGCAGGCCCTTCCGGGCCTTTTCGAACATCTCGGCCGAGCAGGTGAAAAAGGTGCGCTTGCGCTTGCGCGCGTCCTGGCCCACCAGCCGGATGTTCTCCGGCGTGCCGGTGGACTCCAGCACCGAGCCCCGCACCCAGGAGGAATGCTTGTTCAAAAGGTCGCAGATGGCAAAACCCAGGATGTAGCTGGAGCCGCCAAAGGTGGTGGTGCGCGCCTCCACTCGATAGATCTTCTTCTTGGACTTGGTTGACTTTGCCGAGGCGGGAGTCGTCACCAGGATCAAGCAGGCCAGGGCTGCCATGACCCAAACAAACTTACGCATAAAACCCTCCTTGTCCGATTTGCCGCCTGTAGCGTGTCGGGGTTGCGCCCTGCCAGGCCCGGGGCGGGTAAAAGATCAGCCTGGAGAAAGGTGGCAACCTTGGTTGTTGACAGCTGATCAGGCTGGATGCTGGGACGGTCGGGACGCCAGGCTGTGGATTTGCGACCCAGACCCAGTCAGGGCAGGCTAAAAATTATGATAAGGGAGAAAGTAGGATAAGTAAACTTGCTTTGGCGGCAAGTCGTTCTCGGACCGAAACGCCGCCACCCACCCTTTGCTTTCAAGCGGCCCGCAATCTCGATCGAAAAGCGCCCTCTGCTCTCGGCCAAGTCCGCTGGCTTGTTTGCAACCCCAGCCGGTCGGTATGGCGTCCCGCCCCCCTGCCGGCCGGCCTTCTGGGTCCGCAACGGCGCGCCCTCCCTCACGCGTATCCATCCCCGTCCCCGCCTTGGCCGCCCCGGGGTTCAGCGCCCGGCCCCCCATCAATGGCCTGGCGCACCGCCCGGGCCAGGTCGGTCACCAGCACCGGCTTCATGACCACCCCCCGCACTCCCGCCTCCCGCACCTCGTCCTCATCGATCGCATCGCTGAAGCCGGTGCAGAGCACCACCGGCAGATCGGGCCGCAAGGCCATCGCCTCCCGGGCCAGGTCCATGCCGGTGAGTCCGGGCATCACCTGGTCGGAGAACAAAAGGTCATAGCCCGCCGGGTCCTCGCGCAGGGCCTGCAAGGCCTGGCGGCTGTCGGTGAAGGCCTCTGCCCGGTAGCCCAGCCGTTTCAAGGTGCGTTGCAGGGTGCGCGCGATATCCGGCTCGTCGTCCACCACCATGATGCGCTCGTCGCCACCCACCAGCGGCTCGACTTCCTCCTCGGCCTGGGCCGGGCCATCGGCCACGGGCAGGAGTATCTCGAAGCGGGAGCCCTGGCCCGGCGCGCTCCACACCTTTATCGCCCCTCCGTGGGCCCTGACGATGCCGTGCACCACGGCCAGGCCCATGCCCGTGCCCTCGCCCTGGGACTTGGTGGTGAAAAAGGGCTCGAATATGCGGTCCAGCACATCCTCGCTCATGCCTTGGCCGGTGTCGCTCACCGTGAGCAGGTGGTAGGAGCCGGGCCGGGCCGGGGGATACTCCCGCGCCTGGCGTTGGTCCAGTTCCAGCCGGCTCAGGCTGATGCTGAGCACCCCGCCCTTGTCGCTCATGGCATGGGAGGCATTGGCGCACAGGTTCATGAGCACCTGCTGCATCTGGGTGGGGTCAACCGCGGCCACCGCTTCCCCGGCTTCCAGCACCGCGCGCATCTCGATGGTGGCGGGCAGGGAGGCGCGCAAGAGTTTGAGCACCTCCTTGACCAGGCGGGTCAGGTCCACCGGCCGCCGCTTGGGCTCGCTCTGGCGGCTGAAAGCCAGGATCTGGCCCACCAGGTCCCGGGCCC